>CAWDTC010000031.1:0-12801 GCA_963805045.1 Candidatus Aminicenantota bacterium | reverse complement strand
GACGGAGGGACTGAATCATGGAAACGCCGCGATCGAGAAGGCCAAAGAGCATTTCGGCAAGCTCCTCGAAGAGCAGATGAAGCGGATCGAGAACATGAAGTCCGCGCAGGACTGGACCGACTACACGAAACTCAAGCCGATCAAGATCGGCATCTTCGGCGGCGACGGCATCGGCCCCTACATCGCCGACCAGCCAAGCGCGTTCTCGAGTACCTGCTCAAGGACGAGATCAAGTCCGGCAAGGTCAAGATCAACGACATCGAGGGCCTGACCATCGAGAACCGGGCCGCCCACAAGAAGGCCATCCCGGACGACGTCCTGGCCGAGATCAAGAAATGCCACGTCATCCTCAAGGGACCGACCACCACCCCGAAGAAGGGCGACCCTGGCCGAACATCGAGAGCGGCAACGTGGCCATGCGCAAGGAGCTGGACCTCTTCGCCAACGTCCGGCCGGTCCGCGTCCCGGAGCAGGGCATCGACTGGATGTTCTTCAGGGAGAACACCGAGGGCAGCTACGTCCTGGGCAGCAAGGGCATCAACGTCAACGACGACCTGGCCATCGACTTCTGCTCACCACCACGCCGGGCACCGACCGCATCATCCGGCTGGCCTTCGAGCACGCCAAGAAGAACGGCATCAACAACGTCACCTGCGTCACCAAGGCGAACGTCGTCAAG
The DNA here is from genome assembly GCA_963805045.1 of Candidatus Aminicenantota bacterium. Classification (GTDB taxonomy): domain Bacteria; phylum Acidobacteriota; class Aminicenantia; order Aminicenantales; family Saccharicenantaceae; genus DATKJS01. The sequence continues at coordinate 12,122 of CAWDTC010000031.1, read as the reverse complement.
ACGACCGACGGCAAGTTCCTGGCGACTTCTACCGCATCGCCAAGGACTACCCGGGCATCAGCCGACGACTGGTTCATCGACATCATGACCGCCAAGCTCATCGACCCGTACCGCCGCAGCGACTTCCAGGTCATGGTCCTGCCGAACCTCTACGGCGACATCCTGACCGACGAGGCGGCCGAGATCCAGGGCGGCGTCGGCACGGCCGGCAGCGCCAACATCGGCAAGCAGTACGCCATGTTCGAGGCCATCCACGGCTCCGCGCCGCGCATGGTCAAGGAGGGCCGGGCCCAGTACGCCGACCCGTCCAGCATGATCCGCGCCGCGGCCATGCTCCTCAACCACATCGGCTTCGCCGAGAAGGGCAGGAACCTGGAGATGGCCCTGGACGTCTGCGCAGTACGAGAAGAAGATCGTCATGACCGGCCGGCCCAACGGCGCCACCGGCGAGGCCTTCACCGACTACGTCATGGACTGGCTCAAGAATCCGAAGCTCGAGCAGACCTGGGAAGGCTACGTCAAGGGCTGAGCTTTGGGGGAGCTCGAAAGAACCGGGGCAGCTCTGCATGATGGCGGTGCGCCTTCGCATAAAACAAAGGAGAAAGACATGCGAAAGAAGATCGCACTCGTCGGCGGCGGCCAGATCGGCCAGAACCTGGCCATGCTCGCCGCCCAGAAGGAGCTGGGGGACATCGTCGTCCTCGACATCCCCGAGCTCGCCAACCCGGCCAAGGGCAAGGCCCTCGACCTCATGGAGATGGCGCCCCACGGCAATTACGACGCCAACATCACCGGCACCTCCGACTACAAGGACATCGCCGGCGCCGACGTCGTCATCATCACGGCCGGCAAGCCCCGCCAGGCCGGCATGACCCGCGAGGACCTCCTCGCCGTCAACCTGGCCATCATCAAGCAGGTGGCCGAGGGCGTCAAGCAGCACGCGCCGAAGGCCTTCTGCATCATCGTCACCAACCCGCTCGACGCCATGGTCTACGCCTTCTACAAGCTGACCGGCTTCCCCAAGCACCAGGTCGTCGGCATGGCCGGGACGCTCGACACGGCCCGCTGGCGCGCCTTCATCGCCATGGAGCTCGGCGTATCGGTAGCCGACGTCGCCGGCACGGTCCTCGGCGGCCATGGCCCCGACATGGTCCCGCTGCCCCGCCTGACCACGGTCGGCGGCGTTCCCCTGACCGAGATCGCGACCAAGGAGCAGATCGACAAGCTCGTCCTCCGGACCCGCGAAGCCGGGACGGAGATCGTCAAGCTCTTCGGCAAGGGCTCGGCCTTCTTCAGCCCGGCCTGGAGCGCCATCGTCATCGCCGAGTCCTACCTCCGCGACAAGCGGCGGGTCCTGCCCTGCGCCGCCCTCTGCGAGGGCGAGTACGGGGTCAAGGGCCTCTTCATCGGCGTGCCCTGCCTGATCAGCGCCAAGGGCGTGGAGAAGATCTACGAGATCAAGCTCACCGACGACGAAAAGGCCATGCTCCAGAAGACGGTCGGCGTCGTCCAGAAGACCGTCGAAGAAACCAAGCTCTGAAGAGCTGAACATCCGGGCGTCCGGGGACGGCGGCGCCGCCGTCCCCGGCCCTCGCCGTCCGCGTCCCTCTCCGGTCCCTTTTTTTCGGCCCCCGGTCCGGCGGTATAATGACCCGAATCCGGAGAAGACGGGCGGGCCGGACCGGCCCCGGACGGCGCCAGCGAGGTCAGAAACCATGCCGGAAGAAAACGGGTCGCTGGTCCACAGGATCCGGGACGCCCTGATCGGCAAGCCGCGGAACATCAAGGACCCGTCCCTCTTCCACAAGCTCGCCCTGATCCCGCTCCTGGCCTGGATCGGCCTGGGCGCCGACGGCCTGTCGTCGGCCTCCTACGGCCCCGAGGAGGCCTTCAAGGCCCTCGGCCGCCACACCTATCTGGCCGTCTTCCTGGCCCTGGCGACGGCGCTGACGGTCTTCATCATCTCCTACGCCTATTCCCGGATCATCGAGTATTTCCCCTCGGGCGGCGGCGGCTACATCGTCGCCACCCACACGCTCGGCGAGAAGGCCGGCGTCGTCTCCGGCGCGGCCCTGCTCGTCGACTACATGCTGACGATCACGGTCTCGATCGTCTCCTGCGGCGACGCCGTCTTCAGCTTCTTCCCCGCCTCCTGGCAGCCCTACAAGATCCCCTTCGAGGTGGCGGCCATCCTCTTCCTGGTCATCATCAACCTCCGCGGCGTCAAGGAATCGGTGACGCTTCCTGGCCCCGATCTTCCTGACGTTCGTCGTGACCCACGTCCTGCTCATCGGCTACGGCATCTTCTCCCACGTCGGCCAGATCGGGACGGTCGCCCACCAGATCCGCGACGGACTACCGGACGGGCCTGGTCACCCTGGGCGGCTGGGGCATGCTCTTCCTCTTCCTCCGGGCCTTTTCCATGGGCGGCGGCACGTTCACGGGCATCGAGGCCGTCTCCAACGGCCTGCAGATCCTGCGCGAGCCCCGGGTCCAGAACGGCAAGAGGACCATGGTCTACATGGCGTCGTCGCTGGCCATCACCGCCGGCGGCATCCTGGTCTGCTATCTTCTCCTCGGCGTCCAGCCCGACGCCGGCAAGACCCTCAACGCCGTCCTGGCCGGCAAGGTCTTCTCCGGCTGGGGCATCGGCTACGTCGCTGGCCCTGGTCACGATCTTCTCCGAGGGCGCGCTGCTCCTCGTCGCCGCCCAGACCGGCTTCGTCGACGGCCCGCGCGTCATGGCCAACATGGCCGTCGATTACTGGTTCCCCCACCGCTTCGCCTCCCTCTCCGAGCCGGTTCACCATCCAGAACGGCGTCCTCCTCATGGGCGGCGCGGCCATCCTGCTGCTCGTCTATTCCAAGGGCAACATCACGACCCTCGTCGTCATGTATTCGATCAACGTGTTCATGACCTTTTCCCTTTCCGAGCTCGGCATGTCGCGGTTCTTCATCAGGAACCGGAAGACCGAGCCGCACTGGAAGAAGCACCTGCCCGTCCACCTCACCGGCCTGACCGTCTGCCTCACCGTCCTCACCATCACGACCATCGAAAAGTTCCCCGTCGGCGGCTGGCTGACCCTGGTCATCACCGCGGGCGTCATCGCCCTCTGCTACCTGACCCGGGCCCACTACAACAAGGTCAAGGGCGGGGTCCGGGAGCTCGACGAGCTGCTGCAAGATCCCGACCACGGGCCAGCCCAACATGACCCCCCCGAACCCCAAGGAGATGACCGCCATCCAGCTCGTCAACGGCTACAACGGCTTCGGCGTCCACACCTTCCTGACCGTCATCCGCAGCTTCCCGGGCCTCTACAAGAACTTCATCTTCGTCTCCGTGGCCGAGGTCGACGTCGGCTCGTTCAAGGGCTCCGACGCCGTGTCCTGCCTGGAACATTCGCGCCTGCGACGACCTCCGCAAGTACGTCGACCTGGCCCGCAGGATGGGTTTCCCGGCCGATTTCCGCTACGACCTCGGCACGGACATCGTCGCCACGGCCTCGCGCCTCGTGGAGAACGTGGCCAGGGATTTCCCCCGCTCGACGGTCTTCGCCGGCCAGTCCGTCTTCCGGCAGACGAACATCGTCCGGCGGCTCCTCCACAACGAGACGGCCTTCGCCATCCAGCAGGAGCTCCGCTGGAAGGGCATCACGACGGTCATCCTCCCCATCCGCATCAACATCTGACGACGCCGCCCCGTCCGGCGGCCGGGGGCGTTTGACAAATCCCCCTCGCTCGCGTAAAACCTATGGGATGGACATCCGGACCAAGGAGAGCCAAGCATGAATTCCCCGCGTCACGGATTTCTCCCCGCGGCCTGCGGCGCCCTGGCCATCCTCGCCGGCCTCGCGCTCGGCCGGCAGGAGCCGGGCCAGGCCGAGGGACCGCCGCCGGTCACCATCCAGCCCATCACTCTGGATGTCCTCCTCGTCAAGAGCGGCCTGGGGGCCAACTCCGGCCTCATCGTCGGGGGGAGGGAGATCATCGCCGTCGACGCCAAGCTGAGCCCCGAGACGATCAAGGCCATGCTCGTCGAGATCAAGAAGACCATCCCCTTCCCCGTCACCCGGATCATCCTGACCAACAGCGACGCGGACCACGTCGACGGGCTGCCGGGTTTCCCCAAGGGCCTTCCCATCCTCTGCCAGGAGCAGACCCGGGCCGACATGGTGAAGGCCGCCGCCGAGACGCCCGCGCTCGCGGACTATCTCCCGACCCAGGCCTTCAAGGACGAGATGAAGATCAAGTCGGGCCGGCAGTCGATCATCGTCCGGTATTTCGGCCCGGCCCACACGAGCGGCGACGCCGTCGTCTTCGTCGATTCCGTGAAGACCGCCTTCGTCGGCGACCTCGTCTTCGTCGGGCGGGACCCGGTCATTCACCGTGCCAAGGGGGGGTCGACGACCGGGCTGCTCAAGTCGCTCCATGCCCTCCTCGACCACCGGCCGCACGTCGAGGACTTCATCCCCGGCCACGGCGACCTGGTCACCCGGGGGGAGGTCGAGAACCTCATCCGGAAGATCGAGATGACACGCGTCAAGGTCCAGACCTTCATGACCGAGGGCAAGTCGCTCGAGGAGATCAAGAAGCTGCTCCAGGTCGACACCCGTCCGTCCGCCTCCGGCCCCCGTTCCCCGAGCCTGGCCGAGGTCATCTACGAAGAACTGTCCGAGGCAAAAGACAAGAAGTGAGCGGGCCGGCCGCCGCCGAGACGCCCGCCCCGACAAGGAGCCTCCGATGACGCGCCGAACTTCGCCGATTCTTCCATTGGTCCTTCTCCTCGCTGCGGCCGCCGCCTGCCGCGGCGCCGCCGGAGCCGGTGCGCCTGGGGCCCGAGTGACCGAGCGGAGAGAGGTCATCCGGACCTATCCCTACTCGGACCCCGACCCTGTCCCCATCTTCGCCCGCTCCGGGCATGTGGGGCCAGGGGCTCCGGCTCTACCCCTATTTCTTCTATAACGGATTCAGCGCCGTCGGCCTCGGACAGGGAATGGACGGTCGTCCGGCTGGAGAATCCCTACCTCAGCGTCGACGTCCTGCCCCGAGGTCGGCGGCAAGGTCTGGGGCGCCGCCGACAAGGCTTCCGGCCGCGACTTCCTCTACACGCAACCACGTCCTCAAGTTCCGCGAGATCGCCCTCCGCGGTCCCTGGACCTCGGGCGGCATCGAGTTCAACTTCGGCGATCGTCGGCCATGCCCCGTCCACGGCCTCGCCCGTCGACTACGTCCTCCGGCGGAACCCCGACGGCAGCGCGAGCTGTTATCGTGGGGACCATGGACCTGCCCTCGCGGACGCGCTGGAGCGTCACCGTCACCCTGCCCAAGGACAAGGCCTATTTCGAGACCCGGGGCTTCTGGCACAACCCGACGCCCTTCAGCCAGTCCTATTATTACTGGTCGTGCGCGGCCATCAAGACGGCCGACGACCTCCGCTACATCTTCCCCGGCCGCTATCCAGATCGGCCACGACTACGCCGTGCCGCTCGAGCCCTGGCCGGTCGACAAGGACGGGCTCGACCTCTCCTGGTACAGGAACAACGGCTTCGCCCGGGTCGAAGAGCTATTTCACCGTCGGCGAATACGAGGACTTCTACGGCGCCTGGTACCGGGACGCCGACGCCGGCTTCGGCCACTGGGCCCTCTACGACGACATGCCCGGCCGCAAGGTCTGGATCTGGGACCTGTCGCGGCCAGGGGGCGATCTGGGTCGACCTCCTGACCGACAAGGACGGCCAGTACACCGAGCCCCAGGCCGGGCGTCTCCTCAACCAGTCCGACCACGGCCGTCTCTTCCCGTCCGTGACGGACCGCTGGCGGGAGATCTGGTTCCCCTACCGCGGCATCGGGCCGATGACCGAGGCCTCTCCCGTCGGCGTCCTGAGCGTCGGCGGCCACGGACAAGGGGCTGGCCCTCGGCCTCTTCCCCCTCGAGGCCGTCGACGACGAGCTCGTCGCCTCGGCCGGCGGCCAGGAGGTCCTCCGGGAGCGCCTCCGCCTCAAGCCGGAGGAGGCCTGGAAGAAGGAGGTCCCGCTCGCCGCGAGGCCCGACGCCTTCGAGGTCCGCCTCGGCGGGCGGCTCGTCTATTCGAGCGACCCGAGGCGTCCGCGGCCTCGACCGGCCGCTCCATTTCCAGGCCGTCGACGAGGGCACGCGCCGAAGGGCTCTTCCTGGCCGGCCTCAAGGCCGAGCAGGAACGCCTCTATCCGACCAGGCCCTCGAGAAATACCTGGCCTGCCTGTCCCGGGAGCCCGCGCCATCTCCGGGCCCTCAGCCGCGCGCGGCCGAGCTCTACGTTCGGCGCGGCGAATACGAGAGGGGCCGGCAGTTCGCGGCCAAGGCCCTCGACATCTCCATGTACGACGCCGAGGCGAACTACGTCTACGGCCTGGCTGCCCGACGCCTGGGACGGCCGGCCGACGCCAAGGAGACGCTGGGCTGGGCGGCCCGCTCCATGGAGTACCGGGCCCCCGGCCTACGTCCAACTGGCCGAGATCGCCGCGGCCGAGGGCGACGGTCCGCTCGCCGTCGAATACGCGGAAAAGGCCCTCGACGCCAATCGCTTCGACTCGAGCGCCCTGGAGATCGAGGCCGCGGTCCTGCGCAAGCTCGGCCGGACGCGGGAGGCGCGGCGCGCCCTCGACCGCCTCCTCGAATTCGACCCCCTCGACCACCTGGCCCGCTTCGAGGGATACCTCCTCGAGCCGACGGCGGCGCGCCTGGCCGAGTTCAAGGGCATGATCCGGAACGAGCTGCCCCACGAGACCTATCTCGAGATGGCCCTGTTCTATATCCGCATCGGCCGGCCGGACGAGGCCCTGACGCTGCTGCGGAACGCCCCCGAGCAGGCCGAGGTCGGGACGTGGCTGGCCTACCTCCTGAGGGATTCGGCGCCCGGGGAGAGCCGGGCCAGGCTCGACCGGGCCATGGGCCTCTCTCCCCGCCTCGTCTTCCCCTTCCGCGAGGAGTCCATCCCCGTCTTCGAATGGGCCGCCGCGGCCCGGCCGGCGGACTGGAAACCGGCCTATTATCTCGGACTCATCCTGTGGGGGAAAGGCCGGGTCGACGAGGCCAGAACGCTCTTCGCCCGATGTGACGCGGCCGACTTCGCCCCGTTCTTCCTGGCTCGCGGCGCCCTGTCGAGGGAAAACGCCCCCGATAAGGCCCTGGCCGATTACCGCCGGGCCGTCGAGATCGAGGCCGGGAACTGGCGCATCTGGCACAACCTCAGCGGCACCCTGGGCACCCTGGGCCGGAAAGTCGAAGCGCTCGACGTCTCGGCCAAGGCGGCGGGCCTTTTCCCGCAGGAAGTCCCGATCCAGGTCGACCACGCCGGCGCCCTCCTGGCCCTCGGGCGGAACGACGAGGCGGCCTCGGTCCTTGACGGCCTCAAGGCCCTGCCCTACGAAGGGGCGAGCGACATTCACGCGCTCTATGTCCGGACCCACGTCGCCGTCGCCCTCGACCGGATGGGCCGGGGCGACTGGGCGGCGGCCGTCGACCAATTCGAGAAGTCCAAGCTCTTTCCCGAGAACCTGGGCACCGGCACCCCCTTCGAACCCGACCTCCGGCTCCAGGATTATTTCATCGCCCTCTGCCAGGAGAGGATGGGGAACGCGGCCAAGGCAGGCGAGCTGCGCAAGAGTATCCGGGAATACTCGCTGAAGCACCGCGACGAGCGGGGCCCCGGCGCTTATGTCGGCGGCCTCGTCCTGGAGCGGCTCGGAGACACGGCCGCCGGCCGCGAGCTCCTCAAGACGGCCGCGGCGCCGGATGCGGAGATCCTCGCGGCCCTAAAGAAGTTCGGCCATTAGGAAAGGAGGGACTGTCCCCTTGCGGGAGAGTCCCTCCTGTCTTTTACCGCGCCCAGGGCTTGTAGGGCACGAGCGGCAGGGCCTGGGGTTTGACGACGCGGTAGAGCGCGTAGATATCGCCGGCCTTGGGCACGAGCCCGAACTTCCAGTAGCGGATGAGCCCGAAATCCGACTCCGGCTCGAGCAGGCACGGGATGAGGTTGGCCGCTTCCTGGCCGCAGCTGACATAGAAATCGCCCCGTTTGAGGACCGTCGCCAGCGGCCTCCTTTCGACATCGATCTTGGCCGGGGCCAGGTAATCGTCCGTGGCCGGGACGATGTCCTTGACCTCGTAGACCTCGACTTCCGCCATCCTGTCCTCGAGGAGCATGCCGACGGCGATGCCGTGCCGCAGGAGCGTTTCGACGACGTCGGTCCGCGCCGCCGGGACGACGTAGCCCAGGGGGCGCGTGACGCTGACCTTCGGCTCGACCAGGGGGAACCAGTTCTTGACCGTGACGGTGACGACGCCCGGTCCCGCGCCTTGGGGGGAGCGCACGACGTCCTGGGCCGTGAGCGTCTCGCCCGCTTTCGTGTCGGCCTTGAGGACGCCGATGACGGGCGGCCCGGCGGGGGCATAATCCTGGAGGGTCAATGTCGGGGCCTTCGGGTCGCGGGCGTAGTCCATGCGCAGGTGCACGAGGTCGTCGGCGGCCGCAGCCTTGCCCCGCTCGAGAAGCTTGCCCCGCAGGTCGCGGACGATCCTGACGACGTCGGTCCCGTGCCCGGCCGCGGCCTCCATGAGGGAGCGCAGGCCGGCGTACTGCCAGCGCGTCCGCGCCGCCAGCGTCTCGAGGTCGTGCCGGGAGGCCACTTCCTGGATGAACGACAGCGTCTCGTAGATGCCGGGACCATTCCGGCCGTCGTTGAGGTCCGTCGTGCTGTAGCGCGTGTATTCCTCGCGTGGCGCGGCCCCGCCGCCGGACGCCTCGACGCCCGCCGCCCCCGTCGAGCCCATCTCTTCGGTCACGAGGTACTCGTGGAAGGTCACCCCCTGCCTCCGCAGGGCCGCCTCGACGTCGGCGAGGAGCGTCCGGCGCGAGTAGTCCTGCAGGACCTGGCTGATGTTCGCGTTCGAGACACAGCCGACGTTGACCTTGTAATACCCGTCGCCTTTCTCGTGGGCGTCGACCGTCACCTCCGGCATCCAGGCCCGGAACACGCGGTGGATGGCCTCGACGCCTGCCGCCTCGAGCTTGATGTGGTCCCGGTTCATGTCGAGGCCGGTCTCGTTCCGTCGCACGTCGAAAGCGTTGCCGTAGGGGTTGGCCTGGGGCATGACGAGGACATTCAGCCGCTTGAGGAGGGGTTTCATGTCGCCCAGGGCCAGGTCCCGGATGAGCCGGAGGGCCGCCTCCTTGGCCGACTGTTCGTTGCCGTGCTGGGAGGCCGTCAGGAGGAGCGTCGGTTTCTTCCGGTCGAGGTCCTGAGGCCGCGCCGCGCCCTCCTCGGTGAGGACAGCCAGGAAGATCTCGGCGGCCGGGAACTCGTCGACGTCCTTCGTCCGCCCGACGACCTGGACCGTGAGCTCCTTGGCCAGCGCGTCGGCCTGGCTCAGGAAGCGTCCGATATCGACGTTCTGGGTGTAGCGCGTGTAGCCGCAGTCCTCGCCCGGCGTCTTGAGCGCGGCCGGCGCCGCGGCCAGGGCGATCGCGAGAAGGGCGGGGGCCCACGCCGGGGCCGCCCGCCGGACGCTCCGCGTTCTGCTCGTCATCTTCGGCCTCCTCTTCACTTCTTCACGTCCGGCGCGGCCGCGGCGGCCCTCTCGCACTTGAGCGAGACCTCCTTGACCTGGCCGGCCCGCAAGACCTTGAACTTGACCTCGCCGCCGCAGCGCAGCTTGGCCAGCTCCATCCTCAGCTCGTTGATGTCGTCGTAGGCCCGGCCGTCGACCGAGAGGACGACGTCCCCCTTCTCGAAATCCGCGCGGCTGGCGGCGCCTTCCGTCGGCTTGCTCTCGACGACCAGGTTCGGGAGGCTCTCGACCTTCTTGAAGGCCAGCCCGATCGTCGGGAAGGCCGGCTTGGCCTCCTCGGCGATGGCGAAGACGTAGTCGGCGTAGGTCCGCGAGACCCGGATGCCCTTCGCGCCTGCCGGGACGGCCACGGCCACGACCGTCTTTCCCGCGAGGCCGCTCTTCTCGAAGGCCCGCCGGTTGAGGCCGAGGTTGTAGAGAAGGTGGCCCGAGCCGGCGCAGACGACGACCCGCCGGCCCTCGCTCTCCGCCCCGCGGACGGCGTTGTCGGACATGACCTCGTCCCAGGCCGACTGCCCGCGGTAGAGCCCCTCGAACATCATGTCCAGGCCGGGCCCCCTCATTTGGGGCGGGATGTCGCTCGACTCGAAGACGGCGCGGATGAGCGTCCGATGGTCCTTGTTCGTGAGGTCGGGCGCCTTGGGGACGAAGACCTTCTCCTCGTCAGACAGGGCCTCCCAGCCGCGCATCCGGACCTTGGTGATGACCTCGCGCGGCACGTTCAGGGCATAGACCGGCAGCCGGTGCTCCTTGGCGAAGTCGAGGATTCTCTCGTAGAAGCCGAAGTTGAAGTTCCAGTTGACGTACCAGCGGGTCTCCCGGAGGAACTCGTCCTTCGTCAGCTCGCCGGCGCTCCAGCGGTTGAGCGCCTCCTGGACGGTGACCGGGAGCATCTCGAGGCCGATGGCCAGGTGGCGGTCCTGGGCGTAGAGGGCCCGGATGACCTGGTACTGCGATCTCGTGCATGGGCAGGGAGTTGTGCGTCTCGCCGACGTAGACGAGCCGGCACGGCCGCATCTCCTGGACCATCCGGTCGAAGCCCACGGCCCGTCCCGTGTCCCCGGCCGCGATGGCGCCGAGGCCGACGTCCATGGTTTTGTCCTTGAGCCGCGGGTCGCCGATCTTGAGAAGGAGCGTCGGGTCGGGTTTCTCGGTCCGGGCGCGGGGCCTGGGGCTGCGCCTTCGCCGCAGCAGGCATGTCTTGGGCAGCGGCGGCCGTGACGGCCGATCCGAGAGCGATGAGCGTAATCAGGCCGATGAGGTCGAGCTTGGTCCTGATCATGAGGTCCTCCCGCGGGAAAATTCGCCCGTATGATATCCCCGGCTTTCCGCGGCTGTCAACGCGGGAGGCGGTGCCTCAGTCCTCTTCTTCGGGCCTGACCCGGCCTTCCTTGACCGCGTCGGCGATGATCTTCTGCTGGATATGGGACGGGGCCTCTTCGTAGTGGGAGAACTCCATGAGGTACGAGCCGCGGCCGCCCGTGATCGAGGTCAGCGTCGGCTCGAAGTCGAGCATCTCCGACATCGGGACCACCGCCTTGAGGACGCGCATCGTCCCCTTCTGCTCCATCCCCTGGACCTTGCCCGCGCCGGCCGTTGAGGTTGCCCATGATGTCGCCCATGTAGGCTTCGGGCGTGTAGATCTCGACGCTCATGATGGGCTCGAGGATGGTCGGCTTGGCCTCCTTCATGGCCTTCTTGAAGGCCTTGGTGGCGGCGATCTTGAAGGCGATGTCCGAGGAATCGACGTCGTGGTAGGACCCGTCGTAGAGGATGACCTTGAAATCCACGACCGGGTAGCCGGCCAGAACGCCCTTCTTCCGGGCCTCGAGGATGCCCTTTTCGACGGAGGGGATGAAGTTGCGCGGGATGGCCCCGCCGAAGACCTTGTCCTCGAACTCGAAATCCTTGCCCCGCGGCAGGGGCTCCATCTTGATCCAGACGTCGCCGAACTGGCCGCGGCCGCCGGTCTGCTTCTTGTGCCGGCCCTGGACGTCGGCCCGGCCCTTGATCGTCTCCTTGTAGGAGATCTTGGGCGGCTTGAGGTCGACGTCGACGTTGTAGCGCTTCTTCAGCCGCTCGGTGATGATCCGGACGTGGAGCTCGCCGTTGCCGGAGATGAGGAGCTGGGCCGTGTCGGGGTCGCGCTCGATCCGGACCGTCGGGTCCTCCTCGATGATGCGGTGCGTGGCCTGGGAGATCCGGTCCTCGTCGGCCCGGGTCTTGGGCTCGATGGCGAAGGAGATCGACGGCTCGGGGAAATTGATGGCCGGGAACTCGATCCCGGCGCTCTTGGCGCGAGAGGGTATCGCCGGTCGAAGTCACCTTGAGCTTGGCCGTGGCCACGATGTCGCCGGCCTTGGCCTGCCCGGCCGCGACCTGTTCCTTCCCCTGGAGGAAGAACAGGCCGGCGAGCTTCTCGTCGGCGTCCCGGGTCGTGTTGGTCACGGCGCCGTCGGGGTTGACCCGGCCGGAGAAGACGCGCATGAGGGAGATCCGGCCGGTGTAAGGG
>CAWDTC010000030.1:0-147639 GCA_963805045.1 Candidatus Aminicenantota bacterium | reverse complement strand
CTCGGCCCTGCGCTGAGGGGGTGGGAGGGCGCGCCCTATCGTTTACGCCAGGTGAACGGCGTGGCGAGGCGTTCCTCGACCCATGCACGGTCGATCGTCATTCCCCATTGGCTGTGCTGCATGGGGACGCCCGGGTCGAGCTTGAGCGCCTCCCTGTAGCAGGCCAGCGCCGCGGCGCGGTCCCCGAGCAAGGTCGTTCATGTGGCCCTGCCAGACCCGGGCGGCGAAGGCCGTCACGCCGCGTCTTCTCGAGCGCCGCCGTCTTCGCGAACGCTTCCAGCGCCTCCCGGTGCAGCCGCTGTCGAAGAGCAGCAATCCCAGCTTGAACCAGAACCCGGAGTCCCCGATCGTCAGCCCGGCCGCCTTCCGGAAGACGGCGAGGGGCGTTTCGCCTTCGCCGCTCCAATTCAGGCCGTCGACGAATTCCACGAGTTGGCCGGCGGTCGGATGGTCCGGCACGCGGCATCCGGCTCTCCCGCGGAAGGGCGTCTTCAGCCGCTCTTCGAGCCAGGCCCGGTCCATGGTGATCCTGAACTGGTCGTGCCGCACCGGCCGGCCCGGGTCGATCGCCAGGGCGGCCCTGTAGTGGGCGATAGCGTCGCGTCCGGCGCCCCTTCAGGTCCTCGAGGATGCCGAGCCACCCCTGCGCCCCGAATTTCCAGATGGGGTCCGGCGTCAAGTCCGTCGATCCTGGCGAAGCAATCGGCGGCCTCGTCGATGCGGCCGGCCCCATAGAGTTCGACGCCCAGGCGGTACCAGATCTCCGCGGCCTTGATCGCCTTCGCTCTTCACCGCTGCATAGACGTCCGGCGCCGCGTTCGCCTCCCAGCCGAAAGCGAGCTTCGCCGCCGCGGATGGCCGAGATCTTCGGCACGGGGGCGTCGACCCGGGCCAGCTTCCTCTCGGGATCGAGCACGACGTCGCGCAGTGGCGACCGGCTGTTGAACGTCAGCGTCGTGACGGCCCTGCGTCCGGTCGGCCAGCGCCGTCTGCGGCCGAGCCGTCCTCGAACACGGCCCGCACCGGCACCGGCATCGACATCGTCCCGAGGCGTTTCACGCGGACCTCGGTCGTGAACCCGCCGTTCCCGTCCGCCCGGCACTCCTTCGAATCGACCCCGTAGCAGAGGTACTGATTCGAGCGGACCCACGCGTCGAAGAACCAGGCCAGGCTCCGCCCGCTCTCCTTTTCGGCGACCGCCCGGAAGTCCCGCCAGCCGAACCGCTTTCCGCCGAACTCGCGCAGGCAGCGCTTGTAGGTCCTCATGAAGACCTCGCGTCCGAGCACCGAATCGAGAGCGAAGATCGCCGCGGGCCCCTTGCTGTGGACGACCGTATTGTTGAAGTCGAACTTGACCGCCTCTTCCCGGTCCGGCGGGCGCGTCGAGGGTCATGTCGTAATACATCGGGATCGCGTTGATGTAATTGCCCATCCATTCCGACCGGCGGTCCGGGTCGAAGCCGCGGACGGTCATGAACTCGGTGTCGGCGAAGATGCCCAGGGCGATCCACACCCAGGACGGCGTGTCGGAGTCGAGGACCCACTCGCCCCAGTATTCGTGGCCGATCTCGTGCGACGTGATGTGCTGCCAGTGGCGCGGCGATTCGCCGTCGACATAGGTCTCCAGGCCGTGGATCGCGACGATGCCCGTCGCGACGGGATAGCCGCCCCAGCGCCCGGCTCCGCCGGGAACGATGTTGAGGAACGGAAAGGGGATAGAAGCCCAGCCATTCCTTGTAAAAGTGGACCGCGTCGGCGGCGGTCTCCAGGCAGACGGCGGCGGCCTTCGCGCCCTTCTCCGTAAAATACGAGCGTGATCAGGACCCCGTCCACCTCGCGGCTCGCCGTCTTCAGGTCCGGACGCAAGGTAGAGACCGAAGGTCCTGGCCGCGGCCGCTTCGTAGCGCCCGGTCTTCGGGTCGAGCCGCCCGCTCGCGGCGACCGTGACGCCCTCCGGCACGTCGAGCTTGACCGAGAACGAGTCGTGGTGCGAGAGGCCGTCCCACCAGAGCCGCGGATACCAGGAGCTGCCCGAGAATCCGGCCCGTCCTCTGGGCACGCCCGTCTTCATGCTGAACGTGACGTCGAGCGCGAGGCCGGCCCCGGGCGCGAGCGGTTCCGGGAGGCGGACGAAGACCGGTCCCTTTTGGGGAGCCGGCGAAGGGCCCTCGGGAGGGAAGAGCCTCCGTCCGCCCGCCGCCACTTCGAGCGACGACAGGGGCCCGGTGTTCCAGTCGAAGGCCACGACGGCCAGCGGCTCACGCCCCGTATTCTTCAGTGAAATCGTCTCGCGCCCTTCGATGGAGTCGTCGCCCGGCGCCGAGGCGGGCGTCGATGACGTATCGGCTCGAGGGCGGCTCCGCGGGCGTGTAGAAGGCCGGGGCGCCAGCAACGGAGCCGGTCGGCCGCCCGGACGAGCATCCAGAGACCGCGAAAATGAGACCGCATCCGAGCGTCATAAGAGCCGATCTTCTCATGAGGGACCTCCTCGAGGCGGGCGAATTCCCGAGATTTCCCGGACGCGGTCCATCGTAAGGACGACCGAGGCGCGATGTCAAGATGCGCTCGGTCGACGACCGAACGGCCGGACGGCGAGGTTCATTACTCATCCGCTAACATGTTGAAGAGAAAAGAGTTGCCGGCCTGAGGGCGTCAGCTGATCTCGCCCGTGAGGTAGGCCCGCGTCCGCGGGTCGCGCGGGTTGGCGAAGACCTCGGCCGCCGGCCCGTGCTCGACGAGCTCGCCCATGTAGAGGAAGGCGATGTGGTCGGCGAGCCGCCGGGCCTGGCGGAGGATGTGGGTCACGGTGACGACCGTGTAATCCTTCTTGAGCTCCATCAGCCGCCGCTCGACGTTCTGGCTCGATTGCGGGTCGAGGGCCGAGGTCGGCTCGTCGCCGAGGATGATCTCGGGCTCGACGGCCAGGCCCCGGGCCAGGCAGAGCCGCTGCTGCTGCCCGACGGAGAGCTCCGAGGCCGGCTGGTGGAGCCGGTCCCGGACCTCTTCCCAGAGCCCCGCGACCTTGAGATGGTGCTCGACGGTCCGGTCGAGCTCGGCCCGGTCGCGCAGGCCGTGGATGCGGGGCCCGTAGGCGACGTTGTCGTAGATCGACATCGGCAGGACCTGGGGCTTCTGGGAGAGGAGGCCCATCTTCTTGCGGACGCGCGTGACCTCGACCCGCGGGCCGTAGATGTCCTCGCCGTCGACGAGGACCTCCCCCTCGACGCGCACGCCCTCGACGGTGTCGAGCAGCCGGTTCATCGAGCGGAGCAGGGTCGACTTGCCGCAGCCGGACGGCCCGATGATGGCCGTGATCTTCTTCGCAGGGATGTCGAGGCTGACGTCCTTGAGCGCGGCGTTCGCGCCGTAGAAGACGCTCAGGTGCCGGATGCTGATCGGGGTCTCGCCGTTCATGGCACGTTCCGTCCTTTACTTGACGACGTGTCCTCCGGTATCTCCGGCCGATGAGCCGGCCGGCGCCGCTGAGAAGGAGGATGATGAGGGTCAGCACGGCGGCCGAGGCGTAGGCCCTCTGCTGGACCTCGGGCAGGGGGCTGCCGAGCTGGTAGAAGATGGCCAGGGGCAGGGTCGCCGCCGGGTCGAGGAGCGACGTCGGCACGCGGTCCGTGAACCCGGCCGTGAAGAGGACCGAGGCGGCGTCGCCGACGCCCCGCCCGAAGGCCATGAGCACGGCCGTCAGGATCCCCGGCAGGCACTGGCGGAAGACGACCCGCGCCGCCGTCTCGAAGCGCGTCGCCCCGAGCGAGTCGGAGGCGTCGCGCAGGTCTCGCGGCACGAGGCGCATGACCTCGTCCACGGCCCGGCTCATGATCGGGAACTCGAGGAGAGCCACGGTCAGGATGCCGGCGAGAAGCGAGGCCCGCAGGCCGAGGAACAGCATGACCAGGAAGCCGAAGGCGCCGTAGACGATGGACGGCACGCCCCACAGGACGTCGAGGAAGAAGCGCGTCCAGAGGGCCGTCCTCGAGCCCGGCTGCTTATAGACGTTGAGGTAGAGGGCGAGCGGCAGGCTCAGGAGGAAGGCCAGCGCCGTCGCCCCGAGGCCGAGGTAGAGGGACCCGGCGATGGCGTTGAGGATGCCGCCCTCCTTGCCGAGGTAGAAGCCGCCCTGCGGCGTCCGGGTGATCATCGAGAGCTTCAGGGCGGGCAGGCTCTTCCAGACGACGGCGCCGAGGATGAGGAGGAGGCTGCCGATGACGAGCGTCGTCGAGGCGATCATCAGGACCTTGAAGACGACCTCGGTCCTCTTGCGCCGCGCGAGCGTCCCGTTAGTCCTGTTCGCCGTCACCGCGACCTCCTTTCGGCCCGGACGAGGATGCGCCGGGCCAGGACGTTGAAGAAGAGGACGACGGCGAGGAGGACGAGCGCGGCCAGCATCAGCGCGGAATCGTAGCGCGGCACGGACATCATCTCGCCGTAGTTGTTGGCGATGAGGGCGGGCAGCGGGTAGCCGGGGTCGAAGAGCGACTTCGGCACGGCCGGGACGTTGCCGGCGACCATGAGCACGGCCATCGTCTCGCCGAAGGCCCGGGAGAAGCCGAGGACGGAGGCCGCCAGGATCCCCTGGCTCCCCTTGCGCAGGACGACGTGGCGGGCCGTCTCCCACCTGGTCGCGCCCGAGCGAGAGCGAGGCCTCGCGGAGCGAGAGCGGGATCGAGGCGAAGACCTCGAGCGAGATGTGGATGATGGTCGGGAAGATCATGATGGCCAGGACGATGCCGGCGGCGAGGACGCTGTAGCCGCTCGAGGAGGCGCCGAAGAGCGGGGCCAGGACGCGGCCGACGAAGGGCACGACGACGAGGACGCCCCAGACGCCGAAGACGACCGACGGCAGGCCGGCCAGGACGTCGACGACGGGCCGGGCGCTCTCGCGGACGGAGCGCGGCGCGAACTCCGAGAGGTAGATGGCCGTCAGGATCGAGACGGGGACGGCCAGGACGAGGGCCGTCACCGTCACCCAGACCGTGCCGGAGATGAACGGCAGGAGCCCGAACTCGCCGCGCAGCGGGTGCCAGGACGTGCCGAAGACGAGGCGCGACAGGGGCTGGACGGCCAGGATGGCCCGCGACTTGAGGAAGAGCCCCAGGACGATGACGAGGACGAGGAGCCCCGGCAGGGCCGCGAGCGCGGACATGCCGCGGCGGGCCAGCGCGTCCTTGAGCGAGTCTCTTCATCGGGGCTGTCGCCGTCCCTCCGATCGCGGCAAGGCCCTGGGCGAGGCGCTCTTTTCCGAGCGGGAGGTAACCCGCGTCCGGGACGAAGGCCTGCCCCCCGGTCAGGACCCACTTCAGGAACGCGGCCAGGAGCGGGGCCCGAAGGCTTTCCCTTGAGGACGAAGAAGAGCTCCCGGGCGGGCGGCGACGGGTAGACGTCTGCGGCGATGGCCTTGATGATATCGTCGCGCGTCGCATAGACCCGCTCGCGCGGGTCGAGCGTGCCGTTGCCGTCGAGGTCGATGGGACAGACCTCGAGCCCCTCGACGGGCCTCTTCGTCTTGGCGTCGTAGGCGAAATTGATGTTGTTGAAGCCGATCCCCAGGGGGTCGCGCTTGACGGCGTCGGCGACGCCGGGGTCGCCGTAAACGCCGATCCCGTTCAGGTCCTCCTGCCTCCTGCCGAGATAGGCGGCCCAGGTCTCCGCGGCGCCGCAGGCGTCCGAGCGGGTGTAGACGTGGATGGGCCGGCCCGGCTTGCGGCCGAAGAGCTCGTCCCACGAGCGGAGGGTCTGGGCGACCCAGATCGCGGCGAATTCGTTCCGCTTGAGGCCGCGCCGGACGATCTCGGCGAGGAACGGGTTGGCCCGGCTGACCGTCGGCTACGACCGCGTCCTTGGCCACGGCCAGGGCCAGGGCCCCCTTGGCCGTCTCGGCCGGCGTCGATGTCGCGCGAGACCATGCCGATGTCGACGACGCCGGCCAGGGCGTCGGCGATGCCCTTGCCCGCTCCTCCCGCCTGGACGTCGATGCGGACGCCGGGGTGGAGCTTCTGGAACTCCTCGGCCCACTTGAGGGCCATGCGGGTAGAGGGCCCAGGCGCCGGAGAGAGAAAGGCGGCCCTTGAGCTCCGGGACGGCCGTCGAGGGCCGGGCGGGATCAGGGCCCGGGCCGGGGCCCGCGCCGGCGAAGGCCGCGAGCGCGGCGACGAGGATGGCCGTGAAAAGGGCGGTCTTTCGCATGGTTTTCTCCGCTTTCCGCTTAGAATCCCGCCTGGAACTGGGCCAGGAGGCCGGACTTCTGGTGGGCTCCGCCCTCGAGCGTGTGGATCTCGTAGTTGACCTGGAGCTTTGTCCGGCCCTTGATGAACCAGTTGACGCCGAAGGCGACGACATTCTGGGCGTCCCCGGCCACGGCGCGGTCGGGGTCGAGCGTGTCGTAACGGACGAGGGCCTGGAGCTTCGCGGGCAGGGCGAAAAAGCCGCCCTGGACGTACCAGCCGGACTTAGAGACGAGGTCGTCGGTGGCGTGGAGGTATTCGCCCTTGAGGGAGATCCGCTTGAGGACGAGGGCCGCGTCGAAGCCCTCGCGGTCGCGCTTGAGGAGCGGGTCTGTGGCCGTGGCGCTCTGGCGGCCCCTGTAGAGGGAGCCGCCGAGGGCCAGGAACTTGAACGGCCGGAGGACGACCCGCCCGGCCCAGTCCTTGTGACTGTTCGTGTCGGACTTGTTGATGCCGGCCCCGTTGAAGAGGCCGACGGTGTATTCGAAGATGGAGTATGTTCCGTAGAACGCCGCCCCGATGTCGCGGCCCGACGAGCCGTTGTCGCGGCCCGGGGAGAGGGTATCGACCACGGCCGTCCGGTTGACCATGTCGAGCTCCGAGGTCGGCGTCACGCTCTCGAGGCTGAAGGGGACGAGGAACTGGCCGAAGCGGACGCCGAGAGCCTTGGACGGCTCGAACTCGACGAGGGCGTCGAGGAGGACCGGAGACTTGACCAGATCGACGGAGACCTTGAACTTGAGGTTCTTGAGGAGCTCTCCCGAGAGCGTCGGCCGGACCCGCCGGAGGCTGAAGGTGTCGACGCCCTTGTCCCAAGCGATGCCCTCGACCTGGAAGTAGCCGCTGAGCGTCAGGCTCTTGAGGGCGGTCGCGACCGGCGAATCTTTCGTTTCGTCGGCCCGAACGGAGGCGGGAAGGAGGGCAGCGGCGATAAGGGCGAGGGCCGCCGTTTTGGGGAGCTTCCGCTTCGCGGTCTTTGGCATCTTCCGTCCCTCCTTCGTGCGCGCGCCGATCGCGGGCGGCCCGGTCTTTTTCGCGGCGCCCCCTCCGGGCCCGCCTTCCGTTGCGGCAGTCTTGGCCACGAGGTCGGCGAAGGTCGTCCGCTCCAGGATGCCGGCCACGGAGTCCCGGACGTCCTTCCACAACCAGCGCAGGCCGCAGGTCGTCTCCATTGGGCAGGCCTCGTGGGCCATAACGCTAACGCAGTCGATCGGAGCGAGCGGGCCGTCCATGACCCGGATGACCTCGGCCACGGTGATGGCCCCCGGCGGCTTGGCCAGGACGAAGCCGCCCTTCTGACCCTTGCGGCTCTTGAGGTACCCGGCCCGCTTGAGGAGGAGGAGGATCTGCTCGAGGAAGCGCCGCGGGACCATCTGGGCCTGGGAGATCTCGCGGACGTGGAGGGCCCCCTGGCCGTAGCGCAGGGAGAGCTCGAGCATGGCCCGGCTGGCGTATTCGCCCTTTGTCGAAAGCCTCATCTTCGCGCCTCGCTTAGATGACTAAATCAATAGACTAAGTCATATAATACAACGCGCGGGGGCTTGTCAAGAAATATTTCCGGACGGGGTTTAAAACCCCATGAACAGCCAGATCAGGAGCGGCGGGACGATCAGGAAGAAGAGGAAAGCCACCAGGGCGGCCCTCAAGGCTTGCCTCAGGACCTTTTTCCTGTCGACGAAGTGCTTGGCATATTCCATGTAGGTGATGATGAAGGCCAGGGCCCCGGCCAGTGGGGAAAAGAGCAGCGCGATTAGGACGACCACGCTCATGACCAGACTCCTACCTTGAGATTTCGTAGGAGTTATCAGCTTACAGGGAAGCGGTTCGGGTGAACTCCATCACCTCACGAAGGCCTTGCGTCCGGCGTAGACGGCGTTCGAGCCGAGCTCCTCCTCGATCCGCATCAGCTGGTTGTATTTCTCGACCCGCTCGCCGCGGCAGGGGGCGCCCGTCTTCAGGTGGCCCGTGCCCATGGCCACGGTCAGGTCGGCGATGAAGCTGTCGACGGTCTCGCCGCTCCGGTGGGAGATCATCGCCCCCCACCCCGCCTTGCGGGCCATGTCGATGGCGGCCACGGTCTCCGTCAGCGTGCCGATCTGGTTGAGCTTGATGAGGACGGCGTTGGCCGCGTTCTCGGCGATGCCCCGGGCGATGCGCTTGACGTTGGTGACGAAGAGGTCGTCGCCGACGAGCTCGACCCGGCCGCCGAGCGTCCTCGTCAGGAGCTTCCAGCCGTCCCAGTCGTCCTCGGCCAGACCGTCCTCGAGGACGACGAGGGGGTACTTGCGGGCCCAGGCCTCGTACATCTTCACCATCTCCTCGGCCTTGACCTTCTTGCCCTCCGTCCGGAGGTTGTAGAAGCCGTCCTCGTAGAATGCTGCTCGCGGCCCCGTCGACGGCGAGGACGATGTCCTCGCCGGGCCTGTAGCCGGCCTTCTCGATGGCCTTCAGGATGGTCTCGACCGCGTCCGAGTTCTTCTTGAAGGCGGGGGCGAAGCCGCCCTCGTCGCCGACGCCGGTCGAGAAGCCGCCGCCCTTCAGGACGGCCTTCAGGGCGTGGTAGGTCTCGGCCCCCCAGCGCAGCGCCTCGCGGAAGCTCGGCGCCCCGACCGGGGCGATCATGAACTCCTGGAGGTCCGTGCTCTGCCAGTTGGCGTGGACGCCGCCGTTGAGGATGTTGAACATGGGCACGGGCAGGGTCGCGGCCGGCGCCCCGCCGAGATAGCGGTAGAGCGGCAGGCGCACGGAGGCGGCCGCGGCCCGGGCCACGGCCAGGCTCACGCCGAGGATGGCGTTGGCGCCGAGCTTGCTCTTGTTCTCCGTGCCGTCCAGGGCCAGCATGGTCCGGTCGACGCCGGCCTGGTTCGAGGGCGTCCAGGTCGCGGACGGCCTCGGCGATGTCGATGTTGACGTGCTCGACGGCCTTGAGGACGCCCTTGCCCTGGTAGCGGCCCTTGTCGCCGTCCCTGAGCTCGAGCGCCTCGTAGACGCCCGTCGAGGCGCCCGGAGGGCACGGCCGCCCGGCCCCAGGCGCCGTCGTCGAGCGTGACCTCGACCTCGACCGTCGGGTTGCCGCGGGAATCCAGGATCTCCCGGGCGTGGACTTTCTTGATGAAGGTGGACATCGTCGGCTTCTCCTTATCCGGACCGAAGATTCTAGCACGTTCCCGGGATTTCTCCAGAGAGGCGGGGCCGGCCGGCGGCGATTGACAACCACCCCCCGCGGTGCTAATATAAGGGGGGACCATGGAGCTCATCGGGTCATCCTCAAGCTCGTCCTGGCCATCGCCCTGGGCGGCCTCATCGGGCTCGAGCGCGAGGCCAGCCAGAAGCCCGCCGGCTTCCGGACGAATATCCTCGTCTGCGTCGGCTCGGCCATGATGATGATGCTGGCCGGCCTCCTCATCCAGGCCAAGGGCGGGAACGGCGACTCTCTCGTCCGGATGGCCGCCGGCGTCCTCACCGGGATCGGCTTCCTCGGCGCCGGGACGATCCTCCACGCCCGGGGCACGGTCGCCGGCCTGACGACGGCCTCGACGATCTGGCTCGTGGCCGGCGCTCGGCCTCGTCATCGGCGCCGGCTACTACGTGCCGGCCCTCATCATCACCGCCCTGACCATCGCGACGCTCATCCTCTTCCGCAGGGTCGAGGAGTCCTACCTCCGCAAGGCCCAGTTCCACTACCACGTCAAGTTCAAGCAGCGGCCCTACATCCTCTCGAGCCTCCGCAAGCTCGCCCTCCACCACGGCGTCCGGCTGGAGAAGACCGCGCTCCACGAGGAGGGCAAGTCTTTCATCGTCAGCTTCTTCTTCTCGGCCTCCGAAGAAAAGGAACAGGAGTTCAACCAGGGGCTGTTCGAGCTGGCCGATATCGAAGAGCTGAAGATTGAGTAGGAGCCCCCCTCCTCCTGGCCACGACCAACCCGGGCAAGGTCCGCGAGATCCGCAAGGCCCTGGCCGGCCTGCCCTTGACCGTGCTCGGCCTGGCCGACGTCCCGCCGGGTCCGGCCTATCGGGAGCGCGGCCGCGACCTTCGCCGGGAACGCCCGCGGCAAGAGCCTCTTCTACAGCCGGAGATGGGAGGGCCTGACCCTGGCCGAAGACTCGGGCCTCGAGGTCGACGCGCTGGGCGGGGCCCCGGGCGTCCGCTCGGCCCGCTTCTCCGCCCCCCGGCCCGACCGACGAGAAGAACAACCGCAAGGTCCTCCGCCTCCTCCACGGCGTCCCGCCGGCCGCGCGGGGCGCGCGGTTCGTCTGCGTCATGGTCCTCTCGGAGCGCGGCCGGGTCGTCCAGGAGATCCGGGGCCAGGTCCGCGGCCGCATCGGCCTCGAAAGCCGCGGCCGGAACGGCTTCGGCTACGACCCCTCTTTCTATTACCCGCCCCTCCGGCGGACCTTCGCCGAGCTCGCGCCCGGAGGAAAAGAACCGCGTCAGCCACCGGGGCCGGGCCCTGAGGGGGCTCATCCGGTTCCTCGCGGCGCGCTCGCAGGCCGCGTCCCGGCGGCTCAGGCGCCCGGCTCCCGGCGGAGGAAGGAGGCGGGGGACCTCCCTCGCTACTTGACCTGGGCCTCCGGGCCGACGGTGATCAGGTCCTTGATCTGGGCGAAGATCTTCTCGCCGATCCCCTTGACCTTCATGATGTCCTCGACCCGCTTGAAGTTCCCGTTCTGGGCCCGGTAGTCGATGATCCTCTGGGCCACCTTGGGGCCGATCCTCGGCAGGCTCTCGAGCTCGGCCTGCGTCGCCGTGTTGATGTTGATCTTGGCCTTCGGCGCGTTGGCCTGGGCCAGGGCGGCGGACGCGGCGAGGACGAGGAACGCCGCGGCCAGCCCCAGGGCCACTCCCCTGTTGGTTCTGACGGTCATGATGAGACCTCCTTTCGCCGTTCGGGAATGCAAGCGCGGATGCCAGGCGCCGGCAAAGTCATATCTGATTGATAATAATAGTATTAAATGGATGACGCCGGCCGCTCGGCCGACAATCGGCGTCGACGGCGGGCCGCGGCCGCGGCGCAAACCCGGTTGGCGTTTCACCGGGGCCCCGCCGAGCGCCGGCGCCTCAGGATCGCGGGTGGCTCTTCCGGTAGACCTCGAGGAGCCGGCGGAGGTCGACGTGCGTGTACTTCTGGGTCGTGGCCAGGCTGGCGTGGCCGAGGAGCTCCTGGATGACGCGCAGGTCGGCGCCCCGGCCGAGGAGGTGGGAGGCGAAGGAGTGGCGGAGGGAGTGGGGGCTGATCCTGCGGCGCACCGCCGTCCGGCCGATGGCCTTGCGGACCATCCGCTCGACGGAGCGCGGCGTCAGCCGCCCGCCGCGATAATTGACGAAGACGGCGCGCTCTCGCCGGCCGGCCGCCGAGGAGCTCGGGCCGGACGCGGAGATAGTCCTGGAGCGCCTCCGCCGCCTTCCGGCCGAAGGGCACGAGCCGCTCCTTCTTCCCCTTGCCGCGGACCCGGACGAGCCGCTCCTCGAGATGGACGTCCTCGAGGTCGGTCCCGACGAGCTCGCTGACCCGCATGCCCGGTCCCGTAGAGGAGCTCCAGGATGGCCCGGTCGCGCAGCGTCGACGGGCTTGCCCGAGGCCGGCAGGTCGAGCAGGGCCGCCGCTCTCCTCCTCGGACAGGAACGACGGGCACCTTCTTCTCCTGCCGGGGTGTCGCCAGGACCTTGGCCGGGTTCTCGGCCAGCCACTTCTTCTGCACCGCGAAGCCGTAGAAAGGACCGCATGGCCGCGAGCTTGCGGCCGATCGTCGAGCGCTTCAGCTTCTTTTCGTGGAGGGTCGGCCAGGAAGCCGCGCAGGACGACGTTCCCGGCCTTGTCCCAGCGGACGCCGCTCTCGCCGAGGTAGGCGGCGAGCTGGCGGAGGTCCCGCTCGTAGGCGGCGATGGTGTGGGCGGAGGCGTTGCGTCTCGTGGCGGAGGTAGGCGAGAAACTCAGTCAGTTCCTTGTTCATCGCTTCCGGGGTTCTCCCCCTCGGGCTTTTCCGCCTCCGGCTTCGTCCTCGGCCTGGGCGCTCTCGGCCTTGGCCTGCTCCCAGATCTTCTCGGCCGGCACGCGTCTCCTTGAAGGCGCACTTCTCGTTCCAGCAGTGGAGGTAGGGGTCGCCGCGCATGACATGCTTCTTCAGCAGGAACTTCTGGCCGCAGGCCGGGCAGGGCCGGTTCGACGGGCTCGTCCCAGGTGGCGAAGGTGCACTTGGGGTAGTGGCTGCAGCCGTAGAAGATCTTCCCCCGCCGCGTCTTGCGCCGGAGGATCTTCCCGCCGCAGCCCGGGACGGGCAGTCGATGCCGGTCTCGGCGTTCTCCTTCTTGATGTACTTGCACTTGGGGTAGTTCGAGCAGGCCACGAACGGCCCGAACCTGCCGAACTTCTGGACGAGCTGCGAGCCGCACTTGGGGCACTTCTCGTCGAGCGGCTTGGACTCCCGCTTCGTCAGGCTCTCCCGGAACTTGCAGTCCGGGTAGCCGGAGCAGGCCTTGAACCGGCCGAACCGGCCGTCCTTGATGACGAGGGGCTTGCCGCACTTGGGGCATTTCTCGTCGATCGGAATGCCCGTCCGCTTGACCCCCTCCTCGCCCTGGACCTCCTTCAGGTCCTTCTCGAGGAGGGTGTAATACTCGCGGAGGCTGTCGATCCAGTTCTGCTCGCCGTCGCCGATCTCGTCGAGCTCCTCCTCCATGTGGGCCGTGAAGGCGTAGTCCATGAGCCCGGCGAAGTACTTGACCAGGAAGTCGGTGACGTACATGCCGAGCTCGGTCGGGATGAACTTGCCCTTGTCCTTGATGACGTAGGTCCGGTCCTGGAGCGTGGTGATGATCGGGGCGTAGGTGCTCGGCCGGCCGATGCCGCGCGACTCGAGCTCCTTGACCAGCGTCCCCTCCGTGTAGCGCGGCGGCGGCTCGGTGAACTTCTGCTTCGATTCGAGGCCGAGGAGCTTGAGCGTCTCGCCCTCTGCGGCCTTGGGCAGGAGCTCCTTCTCGCCGTTGCCGTTCGGGTAGGCGGCCAGGAAGCCGTCGAACTTGACGACCTCGCCCTTGGCCTTGAAGCCGTAGACGTGTGCCGGGGCGTACGCGCGGCGTCCCGCCGGGCTTGCCGGCCGGACCGGACGCGATGTCGAACTCCGTCTCCTCGATGACGGCCGAGGCCATCTGGGAGGCCATGAAGCGGTTCCAGATCATCCGGTAGAGGTCGTACTCCTCCTTCTTCAGGAACGGCTTGACCTTGTCCGGGGGGAGGTCGAGGTGGGCCGGCCGGATGGCCTCGTGGGCGTCCTGGGCCTTCTTCGGGTTCTTGAAGAGGTGGGGCTTGGCCGGGACGTGGGCGGGCGAGTAGACCTTCTCGATATAGGCCTTGGCCGCCGCCCGGGCCTGGTCGGAGATGCGGACCGAGTCGGTGCGCATGTAGGTGATCAGCCCGGTCTGGCCGAGCTCGCCGATCTCGAGGCCCTCGTAGAGCTTCTGGGCGATGAACATCGTCTTCTTGACCGGGAAGCGGAGGAGCCGGAAGCCGTCCTGCTGGAGGGTGCTCGTGATGTAGGGCGGGCCGGGCTGGCGCCGCTTCTCCTGGACCTTGATCGCCTCGAGGACGAACGGCCCCTTCTCGCAGCGCGGCGACGACCGCGCGGGCCTCGTCGCCGGTCCGGACCTTGGCCTTCTTGCCGTCGATCTTGGCCAGGGCGGCCCTGAACGGCGGCGGCGCCGCCGGCCTCGAGCTGGGCGGCGATCGTCCAGTACTCCTCGGGACGAAGGCCTTGATCTCCTTCTCCCGCTCGCAGATGAGCCGCAGGGCGACGGACTGGACGCGGCCGGCGCTCAGGCCCTTGCCGACCTTCTTCCAGAGGAGCGGGCTGATGCGGTAGCCGACGAGGCGGTCCAGGATGCGGCGCGTCTGCTGGGCCTGGATCATGTTCTCGTCGAGGCCGCCGAGGTGCTTGAAGGCCTCCTCGACGCCCTCCTCGGTGATCTCGTGGAAGACGGCCCGGACGATGTTCGGGTTGTCCTCCGCGATGAGCTGGCTCAGGTGCCAGGAGATGGCCTCGCCCTCGCGGTCCGGGTCGGCGGCCAGAATGACCCGGTCGCTCGACTTGGCCGCCTTGCGGAGCTCGGCGACGACCTTCTTTTTCTCCGGGATGACCTGGTAGGTCGGCTCGAAGTCCTTCTCGACGTCGACGCCGAGGGTCTTCTTCGGCAGGTCGCGGACGTGGCCCATCGACGCCTTGACGACGTAATCCGCGCCCAGGTAATGGTTGACGGTCTTGGCCTTGGCCGGGGACTCGACGATGACCAGCGACTTTCCCACTCAGATACTCCTCTGGAACAGTTTGCCCGGGTGCTGGACGACGAGGCCGCGGAGCTCGAGGCCGAGGAGGAGGGCCAGCAGTCCCGAAACGGGCATGTCCGTCCTCTCCGCCAGGTCGTCGACATGGACGGCGGCGTCGGCGGGGAGCTCCTTCATCAACCGTCGTTCGTCTTCGCTCAGCGAATCCCGATTATTGTCCACCTTCTCTTCCTTCTGCGCAAGGAGTTTCTCCCGCCACGGCGGCGGCAGCTCCTCGGCGACATCCTCCCAGCTCTCGACGAGCTTGGCGCCGGCCTTGATCAGGCCGTGGACGCCCCGGGAGAGCGCGGAGGTCACGCTGCCCGGCACGGCCATGACCTCGCGGCCCTGGTCGAGGGCGAAGCCGGCCGAGATGAGCGACCCGCTCCGCTCGGCGGCCTCGACGACGACCAGCCCCAGGGCCAGGCCGCTGATGATCCGGTTACGGACCGGGAAATGCGGCGCCAGCGGCGGCGTCCCCAGCGGGAACTCCGTCACGACGGCGCCCCGTTCGGCGATCTTCTCGGCCAGGCCCCGGTTGACATCCGGGTAAAGGACGTCCAGCCCCGAGCCGAGCACGGCGACCGTGCGTCCTTCCCTGAGGGCCCCCCAATGAGCACAGGTATCGATGCCGACGGCCAGGCCGCTGACGACGACACAGCCGCGCGCCGCCAGGTCGCCGGCGAGCTTCCCGGCCACGGCCTGCCCGTACGGGCTGGGCCGTCTCGACCCGACGATGGCCACCGCCGGGCCGGCCAGCGCCTCGACCCGGCCCCGGCAATAAAGCACGGGCGGCGGGTCGAATATGTCCCTGAGCTGCCTCGGATATCCGGGGTCCTCAAAAGTCAAGAGAGTATACGCCTTTCCCCGGGCTTTTTCCACTTCGGCCGCGGCCTCGGCCAGGGCCCGCCGGGTCGCCACGGCCTCGAAGGCGTTGGGAGGGAGGCGGAGGCCGGCCAGGTCCCCGGCCGGAGCGCGGAGGAGCGCCGCGACCGTGCCGAACCGCTCCAGGGCCCGCCGCCCTGCGGCCGGACAGGACAGGAATGCCAGGTGAAAGGCCAGCCAGTCCAGTGTCCGGTCGTCCACGCCGCGGTCTCCCTCAGGGAAAGACGCCCGGGCTTCGCGAATCGTCGCATTCGTTTTGTCGCACGGGTCATGTCCTCGTTTCCCGCAGCTGTGGCGCCGAGGCCGTCCTTATCCCCCGGCCCCGGGAACCTGTCCCGGTTCCCCCGTCCCGTTCCGTGGCGGAACGGGGCGGGCCCCCCTCCAAACGGGGGCTTTCGGACGGCCTCAACGCCACCCGCGCTAATCCACGCCAGATGGCCGAAGGGGCCTCGGGGATTGGCCGGAACGTCATGTGCGGTTTAGCCTCCCCGAACCGTTTTTCGAGGGAATCCTCAAGAGAGGGTATCCCCTCTCTTGAGGGCGGCGAGGATGTCTGAGCCTGAGCCGTCATGGTCCGGGGTAACGGATGCCGCTTGAAACGCGGGGCGGGCCGAGAGATGCTGAGCGAGTTCCGCAGACGCCGAGAAAGAACGGTTCGGGGAGGCGTCGAGAACCGCACTCTGGAGTGAAGGCCAACCCCGAGGGCCGGAAGGGGATGCGCCGGAAGAGACGTCTTCGATAGAAAAGGGACAGTCCCCTGCGGGGACAGCCCCTATTTTCCGAAGAGGACGGAGGCGCCGGTGTAGAAGGTCCCGGCCACGGCGCCGGTCATGAGGCAGGCCAGGGTCGCCGCGAGCAGGGCCCGGAAGCCCAGCCGCGAGATGTCGCGGACGCGCGTCGGGACGAGGGCGCTCGTGCCGCCGACGAAGATGGCGAGCGAGGCGACGTGGGCGAAGCCGCATAGGGCATAGGAGGCGATGATGGCCGAGCGCGGGTCGCGGATGGCGCCCGAGGCCATGAGATCGGCCAGGTGCTGGTAGGAGAAGACCTCGGTCAGGATCGTCCGCTCGCCGAGGACCTTGGCCACGGCCGCGGCGTCGTGCGGCGGGACGCCCATGACCAGCGTGAAGGGATAGAACACCCAGCCGAGCAGGGCCTCGAGGGACCAGTGAGCGTGCCAGCCGAAGAGGCCGTTGGCTAGGCCGCCGGCCCAGCCGAGGCCGAGATTGACGAGGGCCAGGAGGCCGAGGAAGGCGATGAGCAGGGTGACGATGCCGCCGAGGAGCTTCAGCCCCTCCCCCGCGCCGTTGATGAAAGCCATGATCAGGTTGTCCTCGCGCTCGTAGTGGGGCTTGACGTCGACGCCGAGGGTCAGCGGCCTCTCCGTCTCCGGCATGACCAGCTTGGCCATGACGATGCAGGCCGGGGCGGAGATGAACGAGGCCGAGACGAGATGGCCGGCGATCGTCGGGATCTGCTTCTGGAGGATCATGACGTACATGGCGAGGACCGTCGAGGCGATCGTCCCCATGCCGGCGGTGATGATCGTGCAGAGCTCCGAGCGCGTCATGTCCTTGAGGTGGGGCCGGACGACGAGGGCCGACTCGACGCCGACGAAGATGTTGGCCGAGACCGAAAGGGCCTCGGCCCCGCTGATCCGCATCGACTTCGTGAAGACCCGGGCGAAGAGCCGGACGAAGAAGGGCATGATGCCGAGGTAATAGAGTCCGCCGAGGAGAGAGGCGAAGAAGATGATCGTCGGCAGGCCCTGGAAGGCCAGGAAGTAGCCGAGGGAGGTCTCCCCGGCCTCGTTCGTCGCTCCGGGCGGCAGGGCCAGCCGGCCGAAAACGAACTTCGTCCCGGCCGTGGCCGTATCGAGCAGGGCGCTGACGGCGTTGTTGACCCAGAGGAAGACAAGGGTCCCCGCGGGGACGACGAAGATGAAGAAGGCCACGAGGAGCATGAGCCCGAGCCCCCAGCCGAGGACGCGCCAGTTCACGACCTTCCGGTCGGTCGAGAAGAGCCAGGCCGTGGCCGCCAGGACGAAGAGGCCCAGGAAACTGACGAGGTTATAGACGCTCACGGCCCGTAACCCTCCGCTGCCTCACGGCTCCACCCTGACCCATTTCACCGACGACGTCTCCCCCCGGACGATCGTGAGGCGCGAAACGGGCACCTCGAGGAACGCGGCCAGCCGCTCGAGGACCTCGCGGTTGGCCCGGCCCCGGTCGGGCGCGGCCCGGACCCGGACCCGGAAGGAGCCCTCGGCGAGCTTCTCGACCCCCGGCGCCTTCGACCGGGGGTGGACCTTGACCGAAAGGATCTCCGCCATCGTCTCCCCCCGACGGCCCCGAGCTCAGTGCTTCTCGTCGAGGACCGTGCGGTACTTGAGGAAGAGGTCCCGGAGGGCCTTCTTGGTGACGACGTAGCGGCTGAGATAGACCGTCTGCGTCGAGCGGTAGGTGTCGTTCGAGCGGACGATGACGTAGTCCCTGAGGGAGCCGACTTGCGTCTGGGGCGGGAAGCGGAATTCGACCTCGAGGGACTTGCCGGCCGGGATGAGAGCGGGGAAGACCAGGGGCTTGCCGCCGGCGAAGAACTTGACCTGCTCGTGGGCCATCTCGACCGAAAGCTCGAGCTCGCCGACGTTGCGGATGACGACCTTGGCCGACGGCGTCTCGCCCTCGAGGCTCAGGCCGAGGTCGATGTTGTAGCGGTCGAGCTCGATCTTGGGCTGGGGCGGCACTTCGATGTCGGCGCTGACACTCAGCTCCCGCCGCGAATCGTCGGTGTCGTTGCTGACGAGGTAGACGTAGCGCGTCATCCGGCCCGCGTAGCCGTGGGTGTCCATCGAGACCTTGATCTTGCCCGCCTTTCCGGGCTTGACCTCCTTCTCGGAGACGAGGGCCGCGGTGCAGCCGCAGGTCGTCTCGACCCGCTCGACGACGAGCGTGTCCGTGCCGCCATTGGTGAATTCAAACTCGTGGGTCAGGACCTCGCCCTGCTTGACCTTGCCGAAATCGTGGGCCGTCGCCCTAAAGACGGCCCGGGCCTTCGTCGCGCCGGGAAGGCCCGAGGCGGTGGCCAGGATGACGGCGGCCAGGGCGGCCGTGAGGACGACCCTATGGAAAGTGCGGGTGCGCATCTTGCCCTCCTCACACACTAACACGTCCATTTATACCGGATTTTCTCAGTCTTGCGCAAGCGGAAGCAATTCCCTGGGAGCCTGTCACGCCACCCGTCCCGCCCGGCGAGACGCCTTGAAGCCGGGCGGGGCTTGTGCTATATTAGCCCGAAAATGAAACGGAGGAAGGCCCCATCCGAAAAGCGCTTCTGGCCCTCGCGGACGGTACCGTCCACGAGGGCGTAGGCTTCGGCGCGACCGCCAAGGTCGGGGGGGAAGTCGTTTTCAACACCGGGATCGTCGGCTACCCGGAGAGCATCACCGACCCGTCCTACCACGGCCAGATCCTCTGCCAGACCTACCCGCTCATCGGCAACTACGGCGTCAACCCCGCGAGCTTCGAGTCCGACCGCCCGCGCATCGCCGGCTATGTCGTCTCCGAGCTCTGCGAGAAGCCCTCGCACGCGACCTCGACCAAGACCCTCAACGACTGGCTGCGCGAGAGCGGGGTGCCGGGGATCGCCGGCGTCGACACGCGCGCGCTGACGAAGAAGCTCCGCGTCCACGGCGTCATGCCCGGCCTCATCGCCGTCTCGGACGGCCCGCTGAACGCCCGGCGGCTCCGGGCCGAGGCCATGGCCCTCGGCGACCCCAACGCCCGCGACCTCGTGGCAGAGGTCACCACACCCGAGATCCGCATCGTGAACCCGAGGGCCGCGACGTCCGTCGTCCTCATCGACTGCGGCGCGAAACAGGGCATCGTCCGCAGCCTCGCCCGGCGCGGTGTCGCCGTCGTCCGCGTCCCCGCCGACACGGACGCCGCCCGGATCCTGTCGTTCTCGCCGCGGGGAGTCGTCATCTCGAACGGCCCCGGCGACCCCAAGCGCGCGGCGGCGACCATCGCCACCGTCCGGCGGCTGATGCGCGAGGGCGTCCCGCTCTTCGGCATCTGCCTCGGCAACCAGATCCTCGCCCTGGCCGCCGGGGCCGACACCTACAAGCTCAAGTTCGGCCACCGCAGCCAGAACCAGCCCTGCCTCGAGGAGGGCACGAAGCGCTGCTACATCACCAGCCAGAACCACGGCTTCGCCGTCGACCGGCGGACCCTGCCCGCGGGGCTGGGCGCCCTGGTTCGGCAACGCCAACGACGGCACGAACGAGGGCATCCGCCACGCGCCGCCGGCCGCTTCTGGAGCGTCCAGTTCCACCCCGAGGCCTGCCCCGGGCCGACGGACACGGAGTTCCTCTTCGACGACTTCCTGGAGGCGGCCCGGATGAGAGAAACCGCGGCAAGGTCCTCCTCCTCGGCAGCGGCGGCCTCAAGATCGGCGAGGCCGGCGAGTTCGACTACTCCGGGAGCCAGGCCATCAAGGCCCTCAAGGAGGAGGGCATCGAGGTCGTCCTCGTCAACCCCAATATCGCCACCATCCAGACCTCGGAGGGCATGGCCGACCGAGGTCTATTTCCTGCCCGTCACGCCGTACTTCGTCGAGAAGGTCATCGAGAAGGAGAAGCCCGACGGCATCCTCCTCTCCTTCGGCGGCCAGACCGCCCTCAACTGCGGCGTCGCCCTCTGGAAGAGCGGCGTCCTCGAGAAGCACGGCGTCCGCGGTCCTCGGCACGCCCATCGAGGCCATCGAGAAGACCGAGGACCGCGAGCTCTTCAACGAGGCCCTGGCCGAGATCGAGCTGAAGACGCCGCGCGGCATCGCCGTCCGCTCGCGTCGAGGACGGGCCTCGCGCGCGGCCGAGAAGATCGGCTACCCGGTCATGGCCCGCGTCGCCTACGCCCTCGGCGGCCAGGGCAGCGGCCTGTCGCGGCGACGCCGCGCGAGCTCCGCGAGGCCCTCGAGCAAGGCCTTCGCCTCGGCCCCCCAGGTCCTCATCGAGGAGTACCTCGCCGGCTGGAAGGAGATCGAGTACGAGGTCGTCCGCGACCGGGCCGACAACTGCATCACCGTCTGCAACATGGAGAACTTCGACCCGATGGGCATCCACACCGGGGAGAGCATCGTCGTCGCCCCGTCGCAGACGCTGACGAACGACGAGTACCACCGCCTCCGCGAGATCGCGATCCAGGTCGTCCGCCACCTCGGCATCGTCGGCGAGTGCAACATCCAGTTCGCCCTCGACCCGCGCAGCGGCGACTACCGCGTCATCGAGGTCAACGCCCGCCTCTCGCGGAGCTCGGCCCTGGCCTGCAAGGCCACCGGCTACCCGCTCGCCTTCGTCGCCGCCAAGCTCGCCCTCGGCCACCGCCTGCCCGACCTCCCGAACTCGATCACCCGGGTCACCACGGCCTGCTTCGAGCCGGCCCTCGACTACCTCGTGGTCAAGATCCCGCGCTGGGACCTCAAGAAGTTCGGCCGCGTCTCGAAGAAGATCGGCTCGGAGATGAAGTCGGTCGGCGAGGTCATGGCCATCGGCCGCTCGCTTCGAGGAGGCCCTCCAGAAGGCGGCCCGGATGCTCCAGATCGGCATGTACGGCCTCGTCGCCAACGAGAACTACTCCTTCGAGAACCTCGAGAAGGAGCTCCGCCACCCGACCGACGAGCGGCTCTTCGGCATCGCCGAGGCCCTCAAGAAGGGCTTGCCGGTCGAGCGGATCCACGAGCTGACGCGGATCGACCGCTGGTTCCTCCACAAGATCAAGAACATCGTCGACTGCGAGGCCCGGCTCCGGGGACGCCGGCTGTCCGCGGTCCCGCCCGACCTCCTCGCGCGAGGCCAAGCGGAAGGGCTTCTCCGACAAGCAGGTCGCCCTCCTCACCGGCTCGACCGAGCTCGAGCGTGCGGCGGAAGCCGGAAGCAGGCCGGGATCGTGCCGGCGGTCAAGCAGATCGACACCCTGGCCGCCGAGTACCCGGCCAAGACGAACTACCTCTACGTGACCTACAACGGCCGCGAGGACGACGTCGCCTTCCGCAACGGCCGCGGCGGGCCGAAGAAGGTCATCGTCCTCGGCTCCGGCTCCTACCGCATCGGCTCGTCGGTCGAGTTCGACTGGTGCTGCGTCAACGCCGTCGCTGGCCCTGCGCAAGACCTGGGCTACTCGACCCTCATGGTCAACTACAACCCCGAGACCGTCTCCACGGACTACGACATCTGCGACCGGCTCTACTTCGAGGAGCTGAGCTTCGAGCGCGTCCTCGACATCTACGAGAACGAGAAGCCGCTCGGCGTCCTCCTCTCCATGGGCGGCCAGATCCCGAACAACCTCGCCCTGAAGTGCCACCGGGCCGGGATGCGCGTCCTCGGCACGCCGCCGCGCAGTCGATCGACCGGGCCGAGAACCGCCACAAGTTCTCGAAGCTCCTCGACGAGCTCGGCATCGACCAGCCCGACTGGCAGGAGCTGACGGAGCGATCGAGGAGGCCAAGGCCTTCGCCCGGACGATCGGCTACCCGGTCCTCGTCCGGCCGTCCTACGTCCTGAGCGGCGCGGCCATGAGCATCGTCTTCAACGAGCGCTACCTCGACACGCTACCTCAACAAGGCCTCGCTCGTCTCGCCCGAGTACCCCGTCGTCATCTCCAAGTTCATCATGAACGCCAAGGAGATCGAGATCGACGCCGTGGCCGACCGCGGCGAGGTCATCGCCTCGGCCATCATCGAGCACGTCGAGAACGCCGGGCGTCCACTCGGGCGACGCGACCATGGTCCTGCCGCCGCAGAAGACTCTACATCGAGACCATCCGCCGCATCCGGAAGATCGGCCGCGAGATCGCCCGGGCCCTCCGCATCACCGGGCCCTTCAACATCCAGTTCATCGCC
This sequence comes from Candidatus Aminicenantota bacterium, assembly GCA_963805045.1. Classification (GTDB taxonomy): domain Bacteria; phylum Acidobacteriota; class Aminicenantia; order Aminicenantales; family Saccharicenantaceae; genus DATKJS01. The sequence goes on along the minus strand of CAWDTC010000030.1, from coordinate 125,309 downwards.
AAGGACAACGAGATCAAGGTCATCGAGTGCAACCTGCGGGCCTCGCGGTCCTTCCCCTTCGTCTCCAAGGTCGCGCGGACGAACTTCATCGAGCTCGCCGTCGCGGCCATGCTGGGCCGGCCCGTCCCGGAACGGCAAGATCGACCCTCGACCTCGAACTACGTCGGCGTCAAGGCGCCGCAGTTCTCCTTCTCCCGGCTCAAGGGGGCCGACCCGATCCTCGGCGTCGAGATGGCCTCGACGGGCGAGGTCGCCTGCCTCGGGCGACGACATCCACGAGGCCTTCCTCAAGGCCCTCCTCTCCGCCGGGTTCCGCCTGCCGCGCAAGAACGTCCTCCTGACGATCGGCGGCGAGACCTCGAAACACCGCTTCCTCGAGCCGGCCCGCAAGCTCCACGGCGATGGGGCTCCGCCTCTACGCGACGGAGCACACCTCGAACTTCCTGCGGCAGAACGGCGTCCCCAACACCCGGCTCTACAAGGTCCACGAGCGCCGCGAGCCGAACATCCGCGACGGCCATCGCCCGGCGGAAGATCGATTTCGTCATCTCCATCCCCAACCCGGAGAAGCGGGTCGAGTTCGACTCCGACTACCGCCTGCGGCGCATGGCCGTCGATTTCTCCATCCCCATCCTGACCAACCTCCAGGTCGCAGACCTCCTCGTCCAGGCCCTCGCCGACCACCCCCTCGAGAGCCTGGCCGTCAAGCATTGGGCCGAATACGAGTAGGCCCCGTCTTGACGGACTGTTGACCGAATCTTGACGGAATCCTGACAACTCCCCCGGCCCCGAAGCCCATATTGAGAGCGTCCGGAGGGGGACGGCAAGTCCCCCGGCGGAGCCCGGGAGCCCAGGACCCCGGCCCGCTGGGCGAATGCAAAAGGGAGGTGGAGAATGAAAAAGGTCATGCTCGGTCTCTTGGTGGTGGGGCTCTTGGCGGGCGGGCTCTTCGCCCAGGCCCCGGAGAAGAAGTGGGCGTTCAGCGTCAACCTGGGCGTCCAGACGAACCTCTGGCGGGGGAGCTCCTTCGACGAGGCCCAGGCCACGGTGGACCTGAGGGCCGGCTACCGGATCGGCAAGTCGTTCGAGATCAGCCCCGAGGTGATGTACGCGACCGGGTACAAGTTCCATACGGACTTCGGCTTCCTCTACCCCGGCGTCATGCTGAACTACCTGGCCAAGGGCTTCTTCGTCGGGGCGGGCGCCGTCATTCCGGTCGCCTTCGGCCAGCGGCAGCTCCAGCTCGGGCAACCCGGCTCCCAAGATCAATGTCGGGTTTATCGGCAATCACTTCGTCCTGACCGCCTACATGATCATGTACACGGAGAGCGATCCCTCCGGCTACTGGAGCTTCCCGCACTTCAACTTCGTCGGCGCGTCGCTCGGCTACCGGTTCTGAAGCCGCGGCGCCGCAGGGCGGGGACGGTCCTGGCCTCCCCGCCCTGAGCGGCCGAGGGAAGGCATGACAGGGGCTGCGGCGCTTGTGAGCCGCGGCCCTCTCGGCTATAATCGTCGGAGAGTGTCCCCGGCATGAAGACGAAAAGAACGCCCCTCCTCTCCGTCCTCATCCTCGCCCTCGGCACCCTGTCCGCCGTCGCGGTCACGGCCGCGGCGGCCCAGGAGCGGACCATCCGGCTCAAGGTCACGGCCGAGCAGGCCAACCTCCGGGAGAAGCCCGACATCGGCAGCGCCGTCGTCCAGCAGATCCCCGAGGGCACGGTCCTCGAGGCCGACAGGAAGGACGGCGAATGGTACCTCGTCCGCTACGCCCTCGAGGACGGCGGGGTCATCGCCGGCTACATCCACGAGAGCCTGGTCACCGTCCTCGAGCCCCCGGGGGCGGGACCGGAGGCCGGGAGCCGAGGCCCGCGGGCGGGCGGCCGCCCGGGACGATGCCGCCGGCCGTCCCCGAAGGGGGGGCCGGCCCCTGGTCCGGTGTTCCGGCCTTCGACGTCTCTTTTTCGGCCGGCGGGAGCACCCTCGTCGCCGACGACCTCAACAAGGGCGCCCGCGGCCTGGCCGGTCTCGACGCGGCCGCCCTCGACGCGGCGCCGAGCGGCGCGATCGGCTCCCTCCACCTGGCCTACCTCTTCGGCCTCGACGCCTCCTGCCGGCTCTCGCGCAACTTCTCGCTCACCGCAGGCATCGAGTACATGCGGGGCTGGCGCTCGGGGAATGTCTCCTATCCCGGCGCCATCATCATCCTGGCGTCCGGCCCGAGCACGACGACCCACGTCTTCGTCCAGGCCGTCCCGGTCAAGATCGGCTTCCGCTTCTACCCGCGGCCGGACTTCTACATCCGGGCCAGCGCCGTCTATTATCTCGTCCGGGCCGGATACGACGACCGGGGTTACGTCTCGCTCTTGGACTGGCAGGCCTGGACCGGCCGGGCGACGGCCGGGACGCTGGGCATGGAGGTCGCGGCCGGCGGCGAGTGGCGTCTCGGGCCGCACCTCGTCGGCTTCGCCGAGGCGGGCTTCCGGCTGACCCCGGACGTCGGGCTCGACGGCACGGGCACGTCCACCGACTCGACCGGCGCCGCCCGTCACCGAATCGGGCCCGCTGTGGTTCTACCAGCAGCGGGGCGCCGACGGCCTCGGCCACGACCTCGTCTTCGTCCACGCGGCCCAGCCCTCGGGCGAGGACATCCTCGGCGCGCGCAAGGCCTCGCTCAACCTGAGCGGAACGACCCTCCGCTTGGGAGTCAGGTTCCACTTCTAGAGGAGGAGAACGCATGGCCCTCGACCCGAAGCTCCTGAGTATCCTGGCCTGCCCCCTCTGCCAGACCGAGGTCTGCCTCACGGCCGACGGGAAGGGACTGAAGTGCCCGACCTGCCAGCGCGTCTACCCCATCCGCGACGACATCCCCGTCATGCTCATCGACGAGGCGACGATCGAGCCCGCCCGCGCCGTCAAGGCCCTGAGCCGCCGCTTTATAAAACCCCCGGAATCCCCTATAATGGTCAATCATGTGCGGCGTCATCGGGATGTGGGCCAATGACCCGGTCATCCGCGACCTCTACCAGGGGCTGCTGGCCATGCAGCACCGCGGCCAGGACGCCGCGGGCATCATCACCTACGACGGCCGGTTCCACACGGAGAAGGGCAACGGCCTCGTCCGGGACATCTTCACCGCCGAGGCCATCCAGCACCTCCGCGGCCCGATCGGCATCGGCCACACCCGCTACCCGACCGTCGGCGGCGGCGGCAGCCGAGGACGCCCAGCCCTTCCAGCTCAACTCGCCCTTCGGCATCATCATGGCCCACAACGGCAACGTCGCCAACTACAAGGAGCTCAAGGAGGAGCTCTTCGAGAAGCACCACCGGCTCCTGAACTCCGACTGCGACGTCGAGATCATCCTCAACATCTTCGCCGAGTCCCTGGCCCACGAGCGGGCCCGGACGCTCGAGCCCGAGCACGTCTACCGGGCCGTCGAGAGCGTCTACCGCAAGGTCCGGGGGCAGCTACTCCGTCGTCGCCTACATCGCCGAGCAGGGCATGGTCGCCTTCCGCGACCCCTACGGCATCAAGCCTCTGGCCTACGGCGTGCGGAAGGACGGCCTCCTCCCCTCCTACGCCTTCGCCTCCGAGACGCGTCACGCTCAACATCATGGGCTTCGGCGAGCTGCGGGACGTCGAGGCCGGCCAGGTCGTCTTCCTCGACAAGGGCCGGCGCCTCCACAAGAAGCGGCTCGTCAGCCGCGCCCATTCGCCCGTGCCTCTTCGAATGGGTCTATTTCGCCCGGCCCGACTCGTTCATCGACAAGGCCAACGTCTACAAGTGTCCGGGTCAACCTGGGCCGCTTCCTGGCCGCCGAGATCCGCAGGCGGAAGCTCGCGATCGACGTCGTCGTCCCCGTGCCCGACTCGGCCCGGGACGCGGCCATCGAGATCGCCCGCAAGCTCAACCTGAAGTACAGCGAGGCCCTGGTCAAGAACCGCTACATCGGCCGGACCTTCATCATGCCGGCCGACGAGAAGCGCAAGGACTCGGTCCGCCAGAAGCTCAACCCCATCGCCTCCGAGTTCAAGGGCAAGAACGTCCTCCTCGTCGACGACAGCATCGTCCGGGGCAACACGTCCCGGGCCATCGTCCAGATGGTCCGGGACTGCGGCGCCAAGAAGGTCTATTTCGCCTCCTACTCGCCGCCGCTCCGCCACCCCTGCGTCTACGGCATCGACATGCAGACCAAGACGGAGTTCGTGGCCCAGGACGCCGACGAGAAAGAGGTCGCCCGCAAGATCGGCGCCGACAAGGTCATCTACCAGAGCCTGGCCGCCCTGAAGAAGGCCGTCCAGCTGGAGAACCCGCAGCCTCAAGCACTTCTGCGCCGCCTGCTTCGACGGCGTCTACCCGACGGGCGACATCACGCCCGACCTCCTCGCGGACATCGAGGAGGAGCGCAAGCTCGCCCGGGACGCCCAGCTCGAGCTCGCCCTCTAGGCTCAGAGCCCGAAGCCGCGCAGCCCGCCCAGCAAGTCCGCCGTCCGCCCGATGTTTCCGATCCCCACGGACAGCCGGAACTCGGTTTGCGGCGGGACGCGGAAATAATAGACCCTGACCTCGGCCTGGAAATCCAGGCATTGGTAGTGGTAAACGACCTGGGCGGCCGTGTAGAGGAGCTTCTTCTCCTGGAGGTTGTAATCGACCTCGCCGACGATCTCCAGTCCGGCCCCCGGCAGGCGCAGGCCCCCGGTCGCGCCGAGCTGGTGGCGGTTGTAAAGGGACGCAAGCGAGGGGTCGATGCCGACGGCCCAGGAGTTCATGCTCTTGTACCAGTTCAGGGACAGGAACCGCCCGTCCGACCGAGAGCCGGCCGTGGCCGTCAGGCGCAGGGACGAGAAGTTGTGGTAATAAGGGTTGTAGCCGGCGGCCGCGTCGAGGCTGAAGGTCTCGCTCGGGTAGTAGCGCACCGTCCCCGTGATCTCCGAGAAGCGGGGCGGCTTGCCGTCGACGAGGTACTGGCCGAGGGGGCCGGTGGCCGGGGAGAAATAGTAGGTCTGGGCGAGGCCCAGGGACAGGACCTCGACCGGCAGGCCGGCCTTCTTGACGAAGAAGCGGCTGTTGAGGCCGTAGGCGACCTGGTGGTAGCGGAAGAAGCCGTAGGCGGTCACGATGCGCGAGGCTCCGACGACCGGGCTGTTGTAGGTGTAAGTGAAGAAGGGTTCGATGATGTTCTTGAGCCGCGCCTCTCCGCTCCGCCCGTAGAAGAGGCGGGAAAAGACGGGGCCGGTCACGGCCACGTTGACGGCGACGTTCCCGGTGAAGAGCGGCTCGTTGACGATCTGGGTCGTGCCGGGGGCGAGGGTCTGGCCGTAATAGTGGAAGTTCCCCGCGACGGAGGTGTCGGCCGTGAGCCAGGGGATGGAGGAGAACGGCAGGCTCAGGGTCGGGCTGAGGAAGAGGTCGCTCGCGTGGCGCTCCGTCCCCGCGTCGTATTCCGACCGCCAGCCGTACTGCCAGCTCTTGAAGCCGCCCGTGAGCGAGAAATAGACCGGGGCGAAGAGCCGGACCTTGAAGACGTTGAAGTTGACCTCGGGCAGGGAGGTGCTGACGATGGAGTCGCCGACCTGGGCGAAGTAGGTCTCGAAGCGGGAGACCCGGACGCTGAAGTTGAAGCGCGACCAGGACCGGCTCAGATAGACCTGGGCGCTTCGGTTCGAGATCGAGGCGCCGCGGAAGTCGCTGTCGAAGTTCTGCAGGAAATCGAACGAGCTCTCCGAGTCCACGTGCGCGGTCAGGGTGAACCCGAAGGGCAGGGCCTGGCTGTGGTTGAGGCGGACGACCGTGGCCGGAGAGGGCCGCGTGCCAGAGGCGTCGCGCTTGAAGCTGAAATAATAGAGGTTGACCTGCCCGACCGTCCCGCCGGCGAAGAGGTAGCGGTACTCGAGCCCCGCGCCCAGGCCGATCGTCGGGTAGGCGTCGAGCCCGAACGTCGCGTCCATGTTCCCGGCCATGGCCCAGTAGAAGCTCTGGGAGTAGGAGAAGCCCTTGGCCTCGGAATAGCCGAGTTTGGGCATGAGGAAGCCGGTGGCCCGGTCCTTCAGGGGATAGCGGAGGTACGGGAGGTAGAAGACCGGGAGGTTCTTGACCGAGAGGACCGCGTTCCGCATCTCGATGTGGTCGTCCTTCTCGAGCTCCGCCCGGGAGAAGGAGAAGCTCCAGCGGGGCACGGGCTGAGTGCAGGACGTCACCCAGGCCCGGCTGAGGTCGTAGAGGTCATCGCTCTTGCGCTCGACCGAGCCGGCGGAGAAGAGGATCGTCGGCTGGATGAGGCCCGAGGCCTTCTCGAGCCGGCCCCGGCCCGTGCCCAGGTTGAGGAAAGCCCGCTCGGCCCGGGTCACCTCCTCGCGCGATTGAATGACGACGTTGCCCTCGGCCGTGAGGTCTTTCGTTGCCGGGTCGTAGGTCACGCGGTCGGCGAAGAGCCGGAAGTCGCCGTAGTGGATCTCGACGTCCCCGGAGGCGTAGATGCGGTCCTTGTCGAACTCTTTCGTCCGGGCTACGATGCGGACCTCGGGCGGCGGGGAGGTGGTCTGCGGCCCGGGTGCGGCCGGGCGTTCCTGGGCGGCGGGCGGCAGGGCGGACAGGGCCAGGAGCAGGAGGCTGAGCGCGGCGGGGACGGCGGGAAGACGGCGCCGCAAGCTGAGGGGGCGGACCTTCACGCCCGGGAATTTAGCACATCCGCGGACGGGGACGCAAACGGCGGCGCGAGGCTCGTCAATCGTCCGCCGGCCCGTCCCGGTCGTATTTCCTGAGGGCCCGGAAGAGGCTCAGGATCCCGGAGACGATACCCAGGACGGTGAAGATGAGGAGGCACCAGGGCCGGGTGCCGAGCCAGCGGTCGAGGAAATAGCCGAAGACGAGCCCGACGATGATCGACGAGGGCAGCATCAGTCCGAGCGAGCTCAGCTCGGCGAGCCTGCCGAAGCCCGGGCGCCGGGGTTTCTCGGCGGGCATGCTATTCCAGGCCCGCCTTCCGCCGGCCGCCGGCTTCTCCGGCCGCGTCCCCGGTCCGGCCGGTCCCGGCCCAGGCCTGGCCCTCGAGGACGAGGGCGTTCCAGCCGAAGCCGAACCCGAAGGCCAGGCAAAAGAGCTTGAACATCTCCTCGAACGCGGCTCCCGCCGCCGACTCTTCGAAGCGCGGGAAGACGACGAGGGTCAGGATGACGCCCAGGACGAGCGAGGCCAGGGCGGAGACGACGTAGCGGCGGCTGAAGCCCCGGACGCGGCCCTCGCGGAGCTTCCGCAGCCAGGGCAGGAGGGTCCGGGCCAGGACCCCCGCGAAGATGCCGATGAGCCTGACCAGGAACGCCGTGGACATGCGCGCCTCCCTCGTCCGTCGCGGTCTTTTTCGGTCCCGGCGCTATTCTCCGGGAGGGACCGCGCCCTTGTCAAGGGCTCCGCGGAACGTGCTATACTGGACCCCGCGGCCCGCCGCCCGGGTCCCGAGGAAGGAGCCATGCCCGAAAGCCCGTTCGACCCTCTCGAGGAGCGGATCCTCCGCCGCATTCCCGGCGAGGTCCTGGCCCTCTCGGCCGTCCTGGCCCTGGCCGCCTGGCCCTTATTCGACGCCCTGACGGCCGTGCTTTTCTTCGCCGGCGGGGCGGTCGCGGCGGCCGGCTTCTTCTGGCTCAAGCGGTCCCTGACCCGGTTCCTCGACAGGGGCCGGGCGGGCGCCCTGCGTTCGGCGGTCCTCCTCTACGCCCTCCGGCTCGCCTTGATTTGCGGCGTCTTTTTGACTATAATCCTCCTCTTTCCGAGGAAGATCCTGGCCTTCGGCGCCGGCTTTTCCGCGATCGTCCCCGTGTTCCTCGCGGAAGCCGTCGGGGCCCTTCTTCGCATGAAGACATGGAAGGCTTAGAACACCCTCTGTTCATCGTCGAGCTCTTTAACAGGGTCTTCGGCAGGCCCCTGGCCTCGCTCCTCGCCCTGGCCGGGGTCAAGGTCCGCGACCCGCTCCACCTCTTCCCCGACTACGTCGTCATGGTCATCATCGTCGCCGCCCTGCTCGTCGTCATCTTCACCCTGGCCAGCCGCAAGCTGACGATCATCCCGGGCGCGCGCCAGAGCCTCCTCGAGACAATCTACGGGATGTTCGAGGGCGTCCTCACCGACACCATCGGCCCGGAGGGCAAGCCCTACCTTCCGCTCGTCGGCACGGTCGGCATCTTCATCTTCTCGTGCAACATGATCGGCCTCGTCCCCGGGTTCATGTCGCCGACGAGCAAGCTCAACGTGACCGTCGGCTGCGCCCTGGTCGTCTTCTTCTACTACCACGCCCAGGGCGTCCGGGCCCAGGGGCTGAAATACTTCAAGCAGTTCATGGGCCCCATCCCGGCCCTGGCGCCGCTCATGGTCCCGATCGAGATCATCAGCCATTTTTCGCGTCCCGTCTCGCTCTCGATGCGGTTGTTCGGCAACATCTTCGCCGAGGAGCTGCTGATCATCATCATGGCCTCGATCATCCCGTTCCTCCTGCCCCTCCCGTTCATGGCCGTGGCCATCTTCACCGCCTTCATCCAGGCCTTCGTCTTCGTCCTCCTCTCCTGCATCTACATCGCCGGGGCCATCGCCCACGAGGAGGAACACTAAATGGCAACGAAAAGGAGTCCCGTCATGTCCAAGAAACTCAAAATCCTGAGCCTGCTCATCTTCGTCGCTGCCGTCTCCGCCGCGCCGCTCCTGGCGCAGGAAGTCGGCTCGCCGAGCCCGGCCAAGGCGTCCCTGTTCAAGATCTCGCTCATCGCCGGGGCCGCGGTTATCTCCCTAGCCGTCGTCGCCGGCGCCTTCTGCCAGGCCAAGGCCATCAGCAGCGCCTGCGAGGGGATCTCCCGGAACCCGGCCGGGGCGCCGCACATCCGGTTCCTGCTGATCTTCGGCCTGGTCCTGATCGAAACCCTCGTCATCTACGCCCTGCTCATCACGATCATCATCCTGATGGTCCAGTGGGGCAAGTACGTCTGAGCCGGACCGGCCGGGCGCCGCGGGGCCGCCGCGGGCCGTCCGGCCCTCGAGGCGGATGTCGCTCTCGCCGTTTCGCATACTGACCGCTTCCTTCAAGCGGTTCAACGACGACAAGTGCTTCACGTCCGCCATCGTCGTCTCCTATTTCGCCCTCCTCTGCTGCGTCCCCCTCATCGCCCTCTTCATCTACGTCACGGCCAAGATCGTCGGCAACCCGACGATCGCCCTGCGCAGCCTCAACATCTTCACCGACGAGTTCTTCGCCCGGAACGACCCGAGCTTCTTCACCAAGCTCCAGGGGATCTCGGGGAGCGTCGCGAACCTCGGGCTGTTCGGCCTGCTCGGCTCGCTCGTCGCCGGGAGCTTCCTTTTCTCGAACCTCATCGCCTCCATCAACAAGATCTTCCGGACCCGGCACCACCGGTCCTTCGTCTACAACCGGCTCATGGAATACCTGGTCATGTTCATCATCGGCGTCGTCATGTTCATCTCCCTGGCCGTCACGGCCGTCTGGACGGCCCTGGGACGAACGATCCAGGAGAGCGAGATCGTCCGTTCCTACTTCAACCCCCACGCCGTCAGCCTGGTCAACAACTTCTTCATCCAGTATCTGATCCCCTATCTTCTGACCTTCCTCGTCTTTTTCATCCTCTTCAAGTTCATCCCCGAGACGAAGGTCCACACGAGGGCGGCGCTCCTGCCGGCGGCGGTCACGGCCCTCCTCTACGAGGTCTTCAAGCGGATCTTCGCCTTCTACGTCGTCCACTTCTCGGCCGTCGGCATCGTCCTCAACAAGCTCCTCCAGGGGACCCTGACCTCCATCATCTTCTTCCTGCTGTGGATCTCCACGTCCATGCTCATCCTGCTCTGGGGTGTCGAGCTGGCCGCCCTGATCAACGAGAAGCTGGAGGCGAAGGCGGCCCCGCCGACCGCGACGCCGGCTGCGAACGGGCCGCAAGCGCTGGCGGCCAAGCCGCTAGCCTAACGCCCCTTGGCTTTTGCCTCTCGCATGGCCTAGAATTAGATAAAAGGGGTTGCCCATGGGCAAGATGCGGGTGTCGAAAGGAATCATAGTTCTCGGAATCGTGTGCATTTTCATTTTTCAATATTGCTCTCATCCAACCCCGAAACCTGATGCGTCGAGCCCAAGCGGGAATCCTGCAGAACATAATCCATCTGTATTGACTCTCTGCGGGTTGGAGGGTTTTACGCAATCACCCGCCGAACATATCATCAACGATATCGAAGCCCCGTTTGTTGTGAGGGAAATCAGAGGGAGGACCCTGAACCAGACCGGGCAGCGGTGGTGGAAAGATATCAGGGTCCTGGTTGAAATCCGAAAGAAGGATGGCGGCGTCGTCAGAAAGACGTATGCTGATGACAATGGCGACTTCATTGTTAAGGATGTATCCGAAGGCCAATATTGTTTCAAGGCGACTGTCTTGGGCTGGCAGTCGGTCATGGGGATTATCATCGTCAGTAAGAAGGCTGATCCGAAGAACAAGATCGTCTTTGAAATGAGACTGGGCGTCTAGACATCAAGAGGGACAGTCCCCTTCGGGGACAGTCCCTGAATCAGAGGCGGGAGAGGAATTCCTCGACCGACAGGGCGGCGTGGACGCCCGTGCCGACGGCCGTGGCGATCTGCTTGGGGCAGGCGTCGGAAACGTCGCCGGCGGCGAAGATGCCGGGGACCGACGTTTCCTGGTCGAGGCTGACCTTGACCTGGCCCCACTCGTTGAGGTCGAGGAGGCCGCGGACGAAATCCGTCTGGGGGGCGGTACCGATGGAGATGAAGAGCCCGTCCACGGGGAGCCGTAACTTGTTCCCGGTCTTGAGGTTACGGAGGTCCACGGATTCGACCTTCTCGGCCCCGTCGACGGCGTCGACGACCGTTTCGAAGAGGACCTCGACCTTGCCGCTCGAGAAGACGCGCTCTTGGTATATCCGCTCGCCGCGGAAGCGGTCCCGGCGGTGGATGATGGTCACCTTGCGCGCGTACTTGGTCAGGAAGAGGGCTTCCTTCAGGGCGTTGTCGCCGCCGCCGACCATGGCCACGTCGCGGCCGGTGAAGAAGGCGCCGTCGCACGTCGCGCAGTAGGACACGCCGCGGCCGGTCAGCCGGGCCTCGCTCTCGAGGCCCAGCCGCCGGTAGCTCGACCCCGTGGCGATGATGACGGCCCGGGCGGCGTACTCGTTCCGTGTCCCCTTCAGCACAAAGGCGCCCCCCGAGCCGGAGACGCCGACGACCTCGTCGATCTCGATGCGCGCCCCGAACTTCTCGGCCTGGCTGCGGAAACCCTGCATGAGCGCCATGGGCGCCGCCCCCTCGGGGAAGCCGGGGAAGTTCTCGACCCAGTCGGTGAGCAGGATCTGGCCGCCGGGGAAGCCCTTCTCGAGGACGAGCGTCGAGCGCCGGGCCCGCCCGGTGTAAATCGCGGCCGAGAGGCCGGCCGGCCCGGCCCCGACGATGACGACGTCCCAGGGGCGGTCCATGGGGCCCGGCTAAATGTATTTCGCGACGAGCTCCGCGAGTTGCGACTTGCGCAGAACGCCGACCTGCTTCTCCTTGAGCTCGCCGCCCTTGAACAGGATCAGGGTGGGGATGGCCATGACGCCGTAGGTCATGGCCGTCTTGCCGTTCTCGTCGACATTGACCTTGACGACCTTGAGCTTGCCCTGGTTGGCCGCCGCGATCTCCTCGAGGACCGGGGCGATCATGAGGCAGGGCCCGCACCACGGCGCCCAGAAATCGACCAGCACCGGCAGGTCGGACTTGAGGACCTCCTGGTCGAATCCGTCATCCGTCCCGTGGACGATGATATCTTCGGACATGCTGCGCTCCTTGATTGCTCGATGATTGACGTGGTCCGGGGCCGCCCCGCGGCCCCGGCGCGGTCCATGATAGTGACCGGGCGGCGGATTGTCAAACCCGACGCATATCGTTTGCCCTAAAAAGAGTGGACGGGTGGCATGGTGCCATTCCCTCCCCGATGCGGGTTATTAGATAGATAGAGCTGCGGGGTGCTTCCCGGAGGGAGGCGTGGAGAGGCCGGAGCGGGCAAGGACCCCGACCCTGGGTCGGGGGAGTGTAGGCCTATCCCCGAGCGGGTTGGCCTCGCCGGGGCCAACCCGCGTCCGAACGAAGGGAACACCCCGAGCTCGACCTCATCCAAGAGGCCTTGCCGCAAGGGGTGACTATTCGGCCCAGCGCAGCTTTTCCTTGACCAGGTCGTAGTAGCTCCGCCGCGGCGAGGTCACGAGCTGGAGCTCGAACGGCGCCCGGCGGATGCGCGACGGTGTCGCTCCGGACGAGGGCGGCGCCGCGCTGGCCGTCGAGCGTCACGGTGACCTCCTCGCCGCCGGTCAGGAGCTTGACCGCGACCTCCGAGCCCGCCGGGACGATGAGGGGCCGATAGGTCAGGCTGTGCGGGCAGATGGGCGTCAGGACGACGGCCGGGACCTGAGGATGGATGATCGGCCCCCCGGCCGAGAGCGAGTAGGCCGTCGAGCCCGTCGGCGTCGAGACGATGAGCCCGTCGGCCTTGACCGCGGCCACGTCCTCTCCGTCGATGAGGATCGAGAATTCGATCATCCGGGCCACCGCGCCCTTGGTGATGACGACGTCGTTCAGGCAGTAGGCGGGGCCGCCTTCGGTCGCGACCTCGAGCAGCGAGCGCCGGCTGAAGATGTCCGGCGCCCCGGCCAGGAAGGCGTCCAGGGTCGGGAAGGCCTCGGCCACGGGGATCTCCGTCAGGAAGCCGAGCCGGCCGAGGTTGATGCCCATGACCGGCACCCCGGCCTGGGCGGCGCAGTAGGCGACGCTGAGCAGGGTGCCGTCCCCGCCCAGGACGACGACGAGGTCCGAGGCGCCGGGCACGTCGGGCCGGGCCAGGCCGTCGGGCCGGCCGAGCTTCCGGGCCGCCGCCTCCTCGAGGACGCAGTCGATCCGCCGCTCGCCGAAATACCCGACGAGGCTCCTCAGGAACTCCTCGACCTGGGGCGCGTGCGGCTTGATGACGATGCCGACCTTACCGATCGTTCTCATGGCTGACGGCCTCCTTGATCAGACGTCTCGGCGGCGGCGCCGGCCGGCGTCCGGGCCGGTCCTTCCGAAGCGGGCGAAGAACTCGACGTTGCCCTTCTGCCCGCGGGTCGAGCACGCGATGAGGCCCCGGAGGGCGAAGCCGATCTCGCCGGCGCCCGGCGGCGACGCGGCGGAGGACGGCCTCGTGGACGGCCGGGTCGCGGACGATGCCCTTCTTTCCGACCTCGCGCCGGCCGGCCTCGAACTGCGGCTTGACCAGGGCCAGGAGGAGCCATTCGCCCGGGAACGCCCTTGCAGGGCGGGCAGGACCTTGAGCAGGGAGATGAACGAGACGTCCACGGTGACGACGTCCGGCGGCTCGGCGATGTCGCCGGGCGCGAGGTAGCGGGCGTTCTTCTCGACCATGACGACCCGCGGGTCGCCCCGGAGCTTCCAGTCGAGCTGGTCCGTGTCGACGTCCACGGCGTAGACCTTGCGCGCCCCGCGCTGGAGGAGGCAGTCCGTGAAGCCGCCGGTCGAGGCGCCGACGTCGACGGCGGTCTTGCCGCCGGACGTCCACGGCGAACCGGTCGAGGGCCTCGGCCAGCTTGAGGCCGCCGCGGCCGACGAAGGGCAGCGTTTCCTTGAGGACGAGGTCGGCGTCCGGCGTCGATGAGGGCGCCGGGCTTCTCGACGACCCGGCCCCCGGCCAGCGACGAGCCCGGCCATGATCAGGGCCTGGGCCTTCTCCCGGCTCGGGGCGAGGCCGCGTGCCGCGAGCAGCTTGTCGGCGCGCTCTTTCATGTCCGTGAGGCGTAAAAGGTCCGGATCTGGTCCGGCCAGCCCGGCCGCGTCGAGGCCGAGGGCCCGGCGGATCTCCTCGGCCTTGCCCAGGGGGTAGACCTCGAGGGGGATGCCGACGGCCTTGAACCGGATGTCGAAACGCTTCTCCCGGTCGAGGAGCTCGCGCACGGCGCTCCCCAGCCCGCCGGCGAGGACCCCTTCCTCGACCGTGATGACCGTCCGGCCCGGCTGGGCGTAGCGGAGGATGAGCTCCTCGTCGAGGGGCTTGGCGAAGCGGGCGTTGACGACGGCCGAGCGAGATCCCGGACGCGCTCGAGCTCCGCGGCCGCCTCGAGGGCCGCGGGGACCGTGCTGCCGAAGGCGAACAGGAGGTCCCGGCCCTCCTTGAGGACCTCGGCCCGGCCGAGCGGCAGGCGTCTTGAAGGCGCCGTCGCGGGCCGCGCCCGGCCCCGGCCCCTTCGGGAAGCGGACGGCGGCGGGATGTCCGTAGGTCAGGGCGGACCAGAGCATGTGCTGGAGCTCGTTCTCGTCCCTGGGGGCCATGACGATCATGTTGCGGCATGTGGCGGAGGTAGACGATGTCGTTGACGCCCTGATGGGTCGGGCCGTCGTCGGGGACGATCGCCCGCCCGGTCGAGGGCGAAGACGACGGGCAGGTCCTGCAGGCAGACGTCGTGGTAGATCTGGTCGTAGGCCCGCTGGAGGAAGGTCGAGTAGATGGCCACGACGGGCTTGAAGCCGGCCACGGCCAGCCCGGCGGCGAAGTTCACGGCGTGCTGCTCGGCGATGCCGACGTCGAAGAACCGGTCGGGAAACGTCTCGGCGAATTTCGCCAGCCCCGTGCCCTCGCCCATGGCCGCGGTGATGGCCAGGACCTTGTCGTCCTTGCGGGCGATCTTGACCATGGTCTCGCCGAAGACCGTCGAGTAGGAGGGCGGGTGGCCGGGTCCGTTGTTCAGCGGCTCGCCCGTGGCGACCTCGAACGGCCCGGCGCCGTGGAACTTCTCCGGGTCCCGCCGCGCCGGCTGGTAGCCCCGGCCCTTCTGGGTCACGCAGTGGATGAGGATGGGACCGTTGTACGCCTTGGCCTGCTCGAAGGCCTCGATGAGCGACCTCAGGCTGTGGCCCTCGACGGGCCCGACGTAGCGGATGCCGAGCTCGCTCGAAGACGAGCCCGGGGAAGATGGCCTTCTTGATGAACTCCTCGAGGACGCGGGCCGCCTTGATGAGGGGCCAGCCGATCGTGGGGATGGTCCTGAGGATGGACTTCGCCTGGTCCTTCATGCGCACGATAGTGCTGCCCGGAGACGAGGTAAGACAGGTATTTCGACCAGGCCCCGACGCTCGGCGAGATCGACATCTCGTTGTAGTTGAGGACGATGATCAGCCGCTCGCGGAGGTGGCCGATCTGGTTGAGGGCCTCGAGGGCGACGCCGCCCGTCAGGCCGCCGTCGCCGATGACGGCGACGACGTGGTGGCCCTCCTTCTTCTTGTCGCGGGCGACGGCCAGGCCGAGGGCCGCGGACAGGGCGGTCGAGGCGTGGCCGGTGTTGTAGGCGTCGTGCTCGCTCTCGTCGCGGCAGGGGAAGCCGAGGATGCCGCCGCTCCGGCGGAGCCCGGAGAACCGGTCCCGCCGCCCGGTCAGGAGCTTGTGCGTGTAGCACTGGTGGCCGACGTCCCAGACGATCTTGTCCCGGGGCGAGTCGAAGACGTAGTGGAGGGCCAGGGTCAGCTCGACGACGCCGAGGTTCGAGCCGAGGTGGCCGCCGTTCTTGGAAACGGTGTCGATGATCAGGCCGCGGACCTCGGCGGCGACCTCGGACATCTCCTCGACGGTGAGTTTCTTGAGGTCGGCCGGGCCGCGGATCGAATCGAGCCGGGGTGTGCGGGGGGTCATGCCGCCCGCCTCGCGGACGAGGCTCTCGGCCAGAAAACGGAGCTCGGCGGAGCTCGATCCCCCCGCGGTCCAGCGCCGCGAGGGCCCGGCGGACCTCGGCGACGAGGCGGGCCCGCGTCCCGTCCGCGCCGAAGAAGGCCAGGGCGTCGAGGCCCGACGGCGAGCCGGTCCGGCCGGCGTCGGCCAGGTCGTCTCGGAGCTGGAAGGCCAGGCCCACGGCGTCGCCGTATTCGGAGGCGGCGGCCAGGCCGGCCGCGGCGGCCCCCGCAACGAGCGCCCCGGCCGCGACCGAGGCCCGGATGAGGGCGCCCGTCTTCAGCCGGACGAGCTCGAGGAAGGCGGCCTCGTCCGTCTCTCCCGGCCGGAGGGTGATGTCCAGCCACTGTCCCCGGACCATGCCCCCGACGCCCGCCGCGGCCGCGATCTCCCGCAGGGCCGCTTCCTTCCGCGCGGCTCCTCCGCCGTCGGACGGCGCCCGGGCGATCGTCTCGAAGGCCAGGGCCAGCAGCCCGTCGCCCGCGAGCAGGGCCTGTCCCTCGCCGAAGGCCTTGTGGCAGGCGGGCCGGCCGCGTCTCGTGTCGTCGTTGTCGAGGGCCGGCAGGTCGTCGTGGACGAGGGAGTAGGCGTGGATGAGCTCGACGGCGCAGGCGTAGGGAAGGAGGGGGAGCCGCGGCCGAGCCGAAGGCCTCGCCGGTCGAGAGGAGGAGGAGCGGCCGGAAGCGCTTGCCCCCGCCGAGGACGGCATAGCGCAGCGCCGCGAAGAGCGGGGAGCCGTCGCCGGCCAGGAGCCGTCCGAGCTCCGCGTCGACCTCGCGCCGCATCCCGTCGAGCCTCTCCCGCGCGTCCATCGGCCGTTCCCTATCGCTCCTTCGTCCCCGTGTCGGCTCCTGAGGCCCGGCGCCGCTCAGAACGGGACGTCGTCGCCGCCCTTCTTGCGGCCCGCGGGCGGCGTCGGCCTTCCGTTCCGCCTCGTCGTCGGCGGCCTCGGCCTCCTCGGCCTCGAAATCCTCGGTCTTCATCCCGCCCTTCTCGTCCTTGAGCAGGATCTCGACCTTCCGCTCGGCCTTGTCGAGCTCGGTCCGGAGGAACCGGGCCAGCTTGACGCCCTTTTCGAAAAGGGCCAGGGACTCGTTGAGCGACGTCCCTTCCTTCTCGAGCTTGGCCACGATCTCCTCGAGCTCCGCCAGCGCTTTCTCAAAGGTCATGGTGGTCGTCATGAGCCCTCCTTCAGGAAACGCGAGGCCAGGGGCTTCGCCCGGTCGACGCTCCGGACCCGGGCCTCGAACTCGCCCTTGTGGAACGAAACGATGACGGTGTCGTCCGCGGCCACGTCCTCGATCCTCCGGGCCAGGCGCAGGCCGCCCCCGGTCCAGCAGAGGGTGTAGCCCTTCCGGAGGACGGCGAGGGGGCTCAGGCTGTGGAGCCCGGCCGAGAGGCGCTCCCAGGCGGCCTTCCGGTCCCGGAGCTTGCCCAGGACGAGGTGGCCGGCCCGCTCGGCCAGGAGCCCCGCCGCGCCCCGCGCCACGGCCAGCTCCTTGTGGCGGCCGCGGAGGACGTCCCGGGCCCGCGCGTCGAGTTCGTCGACACGCTGGACGAACTCCTTGAGCCCGAGCCGGAAGTTCTCGAAGATGCGGTGCTGGGCGAGGTCCGCGACGTCGAGCCGCCGCTCTCGGAGCCCGGCCCGAACGAGCTCGCCCAGCCTCCGGGTCATGGTCCCGATCCGCTCCTCGAACGCCTCCTCCTTCTCGATGACGATCTCGGCGGCGGCCGAGGGCGTCGGCGCCCGGACGTCGGCGACGAAGTCGGCGATGGTGAAATCGACCTCGTGGCCGACGGCGGAGATGACGGGCTTCGGCGAGCGGAAGATGGCCCGGGCCACGGCCTCCTCGTTGAAGGCCCACAGGTCCTCGATCGAGCCGCCGCCCCGGCCGACGATGATGACGTCGACGTCGGGCCGGCCGCCGAGGTAATCGAGGCCGGCGGCGATCTCGGCCGCCGCGCCCTCGCCCTGGACCTTGACCGGGTAGATGAGGATGCGGAGCTTGGCGTAGCGGCGCTCGAGGATGCGGAGGATGTCGCGGATGGCCGCGCCCGTCGGCGAGGTGACGATGCCGATCGTCTTCGGCCGGAGGGGAAGCTTCTTCTTGCGCCCGAGCTCGAACAGGCCCTCGGCCTTGAGCTTCTCCTTGAGCTGCTCGAAGGCGAGCTGCAGGGCGCCCTTGCCCTTGGGCTCGACGGTCTCGACGGAGAGCTGGTAGTCGCCGCGGGCGGCGTAGACGGTGATGCGGCCGCGCGCAGACGACCTGGAGGCCGTCCTGGAGCTCGAACGGGACGCGCTGGGCGTCGCTCTTCCAAAGGACGGCCTTGAGGATGCTCTTCTCGTCCTTGAGGGAGAAGTAGACATGGCCGGAGGCGGCACGCGTGCAGGCCGAGATCTCGCCCTCGACCCAGACCTTGGGGAAGGCGGTCTCGAGGGCGGCCTTGACGAGCTCGGTGACCTGGGAGACCGTGTAGATGCGGCCGCGTTCGACCAGGCCGTCATTCATCGTCGCCGTCCTCCGCCAGGACCTCCCTCGTGATGGACAGGGCCCGGCCGGTGGCCGGGTCGATGTCGATGAAGACGCAGGACAGGAAGAGGCCGTCCCGGGACGGCTCGAAGCGCTGGGGCCGCGAGGTCAGGAACCGCTGCAGGGCCTGCTCGCGTGGCGATGCCGATGACGGCGTTCCGGCCGCCGACCATGCCGAGCGTCGGTGATGTAGGCCGTGCCCTTCGGGCAGGACGCGCTCGTCGGCCGTCGGGACGTGGGTGTGGGTCCCGACGACGGCCGAGACCCGGCCGTCGAGGTACCAGCCGAGGGCCTGCTTCTCCGAGGTCGCCTCGGCGTGGAAATCGACGATGATGATGGGCGTCACGGCGGCCAGGGCCGCGACCTCCTCGTCGGCCCGCCGGAACGGGCAGTCGAGCGGCTCCATGAAGACCCGGCCCTGGAGGTTGAGGACCGCGGCCTTGACGCCGTCGGCCCGCTGGAAGACGTAGGACGAGCGGCCGGGGTTGACCGGCCGGATAGTTCGCCGGCCGCAGGAGCCGCGGCCTCCCGGCCGAGGTAGGGCAGGGCCTCCTTCTTGTCCCAGATGTGGTTGCCGGAAGTCAGGACGTCGACCTGGAGGAAGAGCTCCTTGCCGATGTCCTCGGTGATGCCGCTGCCGCCGGCGGCGTTCTCGCCGTTGGCGATGATCATGGACGGCGCGTGCTTCTTGACCAGGCCGGGCAGGAACTTGTCCATGGCCCGCCGGCCCGTCCGGCCGATGACGTCGCCGAGGAAGAGGACGCCGAACTTATCGGGCATATTCGACGGCCCTCATCTCCCGGATGACGGTGACCTTGATCTGGCCGGGGTAGTCGAGCTCGTTCTTGATCCGCGTCGCGATCTCCTTGGCGATGAGGGCCGCCCGGTCGTCGGAGACCTTCTGGCTCTCGACGATGATCCGGATCTCCCGGCCGGCCTGGAGGGCGAAGGCCTTGGCGACGCCCTCGAAGGACTTGGCCAGCTCCTCGAGCTTCTCCAGCCGCTGGATGTAGGTCTCGAGGAGCTCCCGGCGGGCGCCCGGCCGGGCCGCGGAGAGCGTGTCGGCGGACTGGACGAGGACGGCCTCGATCGACGGGAAGTCGACGTCGCGGTGGTGGGAGGCGATGGCCTGGACGACCTTCTCCGTCTCGCCGTACTTCTTCGTCAGCTCGACGCTGAGCTCGGTGTGCGTGCCCTCGACGTCCTTGTCCACGGCCTTGCCGATGTCGTGGAGGAGGCCGGCCCGCAGGGCGACGTTGACGTCGGCCCCGATCTCGCGGGCCATCATGGCCGCCAGCATGGCGACCTCCTTGGAGTGCTGGAGGACGTTCTGGCCGTAGCTCGTCCGGTACTTGAGCTTGCCCAGGAGCTTGATGAGCTCGGGGTGGATGTCCCGGACCTTGAGCTCGAGGACGGCCGACTCGCCCTCCTGCTTGATCTTCTGCTCGAGGTCGTTCTTGACGGACTCGACGATGTCCTCGATCCGGGCCGGGTGGATGCGGCCGTCGGTCACGAGCTTCTGGATGGACAGGCGGGCCAGCTCCCGGCGGATGGGGTCGAAGCTCGACAGGATGACGGCCTCGGGCGTGTCGTCGACGATGATGTCGACGCCCGTGGCCATCTCCAGGGCCCGGATGTTGCGGCCCTCGCGGCCGATGATCCGGCCCTTCATGTCGTCGGAGGGCAGGTCGACGACCGAGACCGTCGATCTCGACGACGTGCTCGGCGGCCGAGCGCTGGATGGCGTTGGTGATGATCTCGCGGGCCAGCGCGGCGGCCTTCTCCCGCGTTTCCTCCTCGACCTTGCCGGACGGTGGCGATGGCCTCGAGCTTGGCCTCGTCCTCGATCTTCTTGATGAGCATGGCCTTGGCCTCCTCGAGGGTCAGGCCGGAGATGCGCTCGAGCTCCTCCATGGCCTGCTTCTGGATTTCCTGGGTCTTCTGCTCGACCGCCTCGATGTCCTTCTCTTTCTTGAAGAGCCGCTCCTCCTTCTGGGAGAAGTCCCGCTCCTTGCGTTCGATGGCCTGGAAGCGCCGCTCGAGGTTCTCCTCCTTGTTGACGAGCCGGCGCTCGGTCTCGCTGATCTTCCGCTGCCGCTCCCGGTTCTGGGCCTCGAATTCCGTCTGACGGGTGAGGTCCTTCTCGCGGGCCTCGATGGCCGCCTCGCGCTTGATCTTCTCCCCGTCCTCCTTGGCGCGGGCCAGGATGGCCTGGGCCTCCTCCTGGGTCTTCTGGAGCTCCTGGGCGCCCTTGCGGCGGCGCCCGAGGAGGGCGATCGAGACCGCCGCGAGGGCGACGGCGACGATTATCAAAATGTAGTGCAACCAGTTCAGGGTCACGTGGACCACCTCCTTCTGAGATGAGCGAAGGAGACGGCTTCAGGAACCGAGGAGGTCGTCAGGGGTCCCGCGGGGAGGGATGGCCCCTCGGACGTAGGGTCCGGCACGGGACCCGGACCGCGGCGCCGCGACGGGCCGGCCCGCCGGCCGGTCCCCCGGGCCCGGCGGCCGGGTCACGAGGGAACCTTGTCCAGACCCTTGTATGTATCTTCATCTTCGAAAAGATGAACCTCCAGGTGTTCGATCTCCGTCTCCATGTGGCCGATGGCCTCGTTGAGTTGATCCAGCTTCTTCTGGCTCAGGAACAGTTCGTCCGCGATGTTCAGGGCCGCCAGCACGGCGATCTTGCCCTGGTCGGCGGACTTGGATTTCACGGCGACTTCGTGCATCTTCTGATCAACGTACGAGGTCAAATGGCCGATATATTTTTCATCCTCCTCTCCTTTGACTCGGATCTTATAACGTTGTCCGAAGATCTCGATCTCGAGAATCTTTTCGGTCATATCCCCAGCTGGTCGATCTGATTGATGATGGCCTCGATCTTGCCCTTGATGAGCTCCCGCTCGCCCTCGAACTTCTTCACGTCCTCGTCCAGCTTGGCGATCCGGCGGTTCTGCTCGTCGAACTCCTTCTTTTCGGTCCGGAGCTCCTTGAGCTGCTGCTTGAGCTTGTCGTTCTCGGCCGACAGCTTGTGAACGTAGTCGACGACTTGGCCGATCTTTCCTTCAAGTATTTTAATTCGCTCGAGTTCCGTTGTCAATTCAACCCTCCCTGAGTTGGACTTTACAGGCGGATTTGAGCTGGCCGACGATGTCCTGCTCGACCTTGTCCACCTCCTCGGCCAGCAGGGTCCTCTGGGGGTGGCGGTAGCGGAAGCGGATGGTCAGGCTGACCTCCCCGTCGGGGACGGGCTTCCCGGCGAACCGGTCGCGGAGCTCGAAGCCCTCGAGGAGCGGCAGGTCCAGCTTCTCCAGGGTCTTTTCGACCTCCCGGAAGGACACGCGCGCGTCCACGAGGAACGAGAGGTCGCGGACGACGCCCGGGAACTTCGGCGCCGGGACGAAGGCGAACGGCCGCGGCTGCTTCTCGAACAGGGCGGCGAGGTCGATCTCGGCGGCGAAGACGCGCCCGTCGAGGGCGTAGGCGGCGGCGACGGCCGGCGTGAGGAGGCCGAGCCGGCCCACGGCCTGGCCCTTGTAGACGAGCTTCAGGCCTTGTCCCTTGGCGAAGAAGGGCGCCCCGGCCGGCTCGAACGAGCAGGGCTCGTAGCGGAGGGCGGCGGCGACGGCTTCGACCGCGCCCTTGAGATGGAAGAGGTCGGTCGCGGCCGGCCTCTCCTGCCAGCCGCGGTCCGCGAGGAGGCCCGTCGAGAGCAGGCCCAGCGCCAGCCGCTCCTCGGGCCGCTCGCCCTGGCAGAAATAAACGTTCCCGACCTCGAAGACGTGGACGCCGTCGAGGCCGCGGTTCCTGTTCCAGGCCGCGTTCTCGAGAAGGCCCATGAGGAGGTTCGTGCGGAGGACGGAGGCCCGCGCGGAGATGGGGTTCTGGATGGGGACGGGCTCGCGGCCGCCGCCGAGGAGGGCCTCCTTCTCGGGGTCGGCGAAGCTCCAGTTGATGACCTCGTCGAAGCCGCAGCCGAGCAGGGTCCGGCGGAGTTTCGATGTCCGCTCGCGCTTGCGGTTGACCGTGAACTCGAAGGACCTGGCCGGCGTGATCTCGGCCGGGATGCGGTCGTAGCCGTAGAAGCGGGCGACCTCCTCGACGAGGTCCGCCTCCCGGTCGATGTCGACGCGGAAGGACGGGACCTCGACCAGCCAGACGCCCGGCTGGGAGGCCTCCGGATTGAAGCCCAGGCGCTTGAGGACGTCCTCGATGAAGGGCTCAGGCACGTCCGCTCCGAGGAGGCCCGAGACGCGAGCCGACCTCAGGACGACGGACTTCGGCTTGCGAGGCCTGGGGTAGACGTCGATCGACCCGGGGGCCGGCTGTCCGCCCATCCGGGCTAGCAGCCCGGCCATCATCAGCGCCCCCTGCGGGGCGAAGCCGATGTCGGCCCCGCGCTCGAAGCGGTAGGAGGCGTCCGTGGCCAGGCCGAGCTTCTTCGCCGTGAGCCGGATCGAGACCGGGTCGAAGGTCGCGCTCTCGATGAAGACGTCGCGGGTCGCGTCCGTGATGCCCGTCTCCGCCCCGCCGATGACCCCGGCCAGGGCCACGGGACGGCTCTCGTCGGCGATGACGAGCATGTCCGCCGAGAGCTCGAGCGTCCGGCCCTCGAGGTCCCGCAGCCGCTCCCCGCGCGTCGCCCTCCGCACGACGACCTTGGCCCCGGAGAGCCGGCCGAAGTCGAAGGCGTGGATGGGCTGGCCCGTGGCGAAGAGGACGTAGTTCGAGGCGTCGACGACGTTGTTGATCGGGCGCAGGCCCATCGCTTCGACCCGCTTCCGCAGCCAGTCGGGCGACGGCCCGACGGTGACGCCGCGGACGATCCGCGCGCAGTAACGGGGGCAGAGCCCTTCGTCCGGGACCTGGACGGAGGCCGACTCGGTCACCGCGGCGCCGCTTTCGATCAGGGGCCAGGACGGCTCCGCGAGCGGCAGCCCGAGCATGGCCGCGATCTCGCGCGCGACGCCGAGGTGGCCGAGCGTGTCGGGGCGGTTGGCGTAGGTCTCGAGGTCGAGGACCGTGTCCCCGTCCCGCTCCTCGACGGACGCGGCGACGAGCCCGATCATCGTCAGCCGGTCGAGGAGCTCCCGCACGGGGAGGTCCACCGCCACGTAATCCCGGAGCCAATCGAGGCTGATCTTCATCGGAGCTCGAATTGCCTGAGGAACCTCAGGTCGTTCTCGTAGAAATAGCGCATCTCGGGGATGCCGAGGGCGAGCATGGCCGTCCGGTCGATGCCCAGCCCGAAGGCCCAGCCGGAGTAGCGTTCCGGGTCGATGTTGACGTTCTTGAAGACCTGGGGGTCGACCATGCCGGACCCCAGGATCTCCTTCCAGCCGGTGCCGCCGCAGACGCGGCACGACTTGTCCTGGCCCTCGCAGGCGAGGCAGCCGATGTCGACCTCGGCCGAGGGCTCGGTGAACGGGAAGAAGCTCGGCCGGAAGCGGACCCGGACCTTCTCCCCGAACAGGGCGCGGATGAAGTATTCGAGCGTCCCCTTGAGGTGGGCGAAGGTGATGCCCTCGTCGACGACCAGCCCCTCGACCTGGAGGAACATCGGCAGGTGCGTCGGGTCGGGCGTCTCCCGGCGGAAGACCCGGCCGGGCGTGATGACCCGGATGGGCGGCTTCTTCTTCTCCATGACCCGGATCTGGACCGGCGAGGTGTGGGTGCGGAGGAGCAGGTCGTCCTTGATGTAGAGCGTGTCCCAACTGTCCCGGGCCGGGTGGTGGGGCGGGAAGTTCAGGGCCTCGAAATTGTAGTGGTCGGTCTCGATCTCCGGCCCTTCCTCGATGGCGTAGCCCATGCCGAGGAAGATCCGCTCGATCTCCTCCTGGAAGAGGACGAGGGGATGGGCGGCGCCGAGGTAGCGCATCCGTCCCGGCAGGGTCGGGTCCGGCGGGACCTGGTCCGAGGTCAGCGCTGTCGGCTCGGCCTGCGAGAGCTTTGTCTGGAGCGCCTCGACGCGGACCGTGACGGACTTCTTGAGCTCGTTGACGAGCTGCCCGACCTCGCGCTTCTCCGCAGCGGGCACGGATTTCAGCTCATCGAACAGACCGGTGATGTGGCCTTTCTTGCGGCCCAGGTACCGGTTCTTCAGGTCCTCGAGGGCCTTGGGATCGTTGACGCGGGCCGCCGCGGTCTCGAATTCCCTCTTCAGGCCTTCGATCCTGTCCTTGAGGGTGGCCATGTCCCACCCCGCTCAGGCCGCGGCTTGCTTGGTCTTCTCGGCCAGGTAGGAGAACGTCTGCGGGGCGTTCACGGCCAGGTCGGCCAGGACCTTGCGGTCGAGGGCGACGCCGAGCGTTTTCAGGCCCTTGATGAAGCGGCTGTAGGTCGTGCCGTTCGTCTCGGCCGCGGCGGTGATCCGGACGATCCAGAGGGCGCGGAAGGTCCGCTTCTTGGCCCGCCGGTCGCGGTAGGCGTAGAGCAGGGACTTCTCGACGGCCTCCTTGGCCGTGCGGTAGTTCCGGCTCTTGGCGCCCCAGTATCCCTTGGCCAGGGCCAGGGTCTTCCGCCGCCGGTCCCTCCTCTTGGTGCTTCGTTTGACGCGTGGCATGGTTCACTCCTTGGGCGTTCGGCCCGGTCTCAGAACTCGTACGGCAGCATCGTCTTGACGGCCTTGCGGTCGGCCGGGCTGGCCACGGCCTTCTTGCCGAGGTGCCTCTTCCTCTTGGAGGCCTTCTTCGTCAGGATGTGGCTCTTATTGGCCTTGCTGTGCAGGACCTTTTTCTTCGCCGTGACCTTGAATCTCTTTTGGGCTCCCTTGTGGGTTTTTAGCTTTGGCATCCTTTCCTCCTTGCTTCGTGGGGACCAGCAGGGCGGAAACGGCCCAATCCTGTTTCCGCGCTTCGCCATCCTGCGCCGCGATGTCCTTCATGTCGGTGAAGACCCTGTCGAGGACCTGGTGGCCGAGCTCCGGCTTCTGCTTCTCGCGGCCCCGGAGCATGACCGTCACCTTGACCTTGTTGCCTTCCTCGATGAAGCGCCGGATGTGCTTCGTCTTGAACTCGTAGTCGTGGATGCTGATCTTGGGCCGGAACTTGATCTCCTTGATCTGGATCTGCTTCTGGTGCTTTTTGGCCTGGTGCTCCCGCTTGTGCTCCTCGTAGAGGAACTTGCCGTAGTCCATGATCCGGCAGACGGGCGGCTGGGCCGTGGGCGCGATCTCGACGAGGTCCAGGCCGCGCTCGCGGGCCAGGTGAATGGCCTGCGCGGTCGGCAGGACGCCCAGCTGGCTCTTGTCCTCGTCGATGACGCGGACTTCCTTCGCCGGGATCATCTCGTTCGTCCGGTGGGCCTTGGCCTTGGTGACGACAGGGTGGAAGGAGTGTCGCTTGAAAATGTGGGTCCTCCTTAGAAACTCACGGTGAGATCTTTGCGGGCGTCGAGGCCCGCGACCTGGTCGATGAAGCGGGCGACCTCGACCTCGCCCTTGTCGCCCTGGCCGTGGACGCGGAGCGAGGCCGTCCGGCGCTCGACCTCCTTGTCCCCGACGACGAGCAGGAGCGGGATCTTCTGGACCTCCGCCTCGCGGATCTTCTTGCCGATCTTCTCGCGGCTCCCGTCGACCGTCGCCCGCAGGCCGCGGGCCCGGAGCGCCGCTTCGAGCTCCCGGGCGTAGGCCTCGTGACGGTCGGCGATGGGCAGGACGGCCACCTGGACGGGGGCCAGCCAGACGGGGAAGCTCCCCTTGTAGTGCTCGATGAGGACGCCGAAGAACCGCTCGAGCGAGCCGAGCAGCGCCCGGTGGACCATGTACGGCCGGTGGGGCTGCCCGTCCTCGCCGATGTAGGTCATGTCGAACCGCTCGGACATGTTGAAGTCGAACTGGATCGTCGTGCACTGCCAGTAGCGGCCGATGGCGTCCTTGATCTTGATGTCGATCTTGGGGCCGTAGAAGACGGCCTCGCCCTCCATCCGCTCGTAGGCCAGGCCCCGGGCCTCGAGGGCCTTGACGAGCGAGGCCTCGGCCTGCTGCCACATGGCCTCGCTGCCGGCGTACTTCCCCGGGTTCTTGGGGTCGCGGACCGAGAGCTCGATCTTGTTGTCCGTGAAGCCGAAGGCGGCGAGCAGGCTGAGGGAGAAGTCCAGGACCCGCAGGATCTCGCCGTCGATCTGCTCCGGGGTGCAGATGATGTGGGCGTCGTCCTGGGTGAAGCCCCGGACGCGGAGCAGGCCGTGGAGGACGCCGCTCCGCTCGTAGCGATAGACGGTGCCGAGCTCGGCCCAGCGCAGGGGCAGCTCGCGGTAGGACCGGCCCCGCGACTTGTAGATCAGGATATGGAACGGGCAGTTCATCGGCTTGATGTAGTAGTTCTGCTCGTCGATCTCCATCGGCGAGTACATGCTGTCCTTGTAGAAGCCGAGATGGCCCGAGATCTGCCAGAGGGTCTCGCGGCCGATGTGGGGCGTGTAGAGGATGTCGTAGCCGCCGGCCCAGTGCCGCTCGCGCCAGTACTGCTCGATGACGGCGCGGACCCGGGCGCCCTTGGGGTGCCAGAGGGTCAGCCCGCCGCCGAGCTCCTCGGCGAAGCTGAAGAGGTCGAGCTCGGAGCCGAGCTTGCGGTGGTCGCGGGCCTTGGCCTCCTCGAGGAACTTGAGGTGCTCGTCGAGCTCCTTCTTGGTGAAGAAGACGGTGCCGTAGATCCGCTGGAGCTGCCGGCCCTTCTCGTCGCCCTTCCAGTAGGCCCCGGAGACGGAAAGAAGCTTGACGTTCTCGAGGACGCCGGTCGAGGGGACGTGCGGGCCGAGGCAGAAGTCGACGAAGCGGCCCTGCCGGTAGCAGGTGACCCGGGCCTCCCCCTTCTCCCGGATGAGCTCGACCTTGAGCGGCTGGCCCAGCTCCTCGAAGAGCTGAATGGCCTCATCCTTGGACATGACCAGCCGCTCGACGGGGATGTCGGCCTTGGCCAGCTCCTTCATCTTCTTTTCGATCTTCTCCAAGTCCTCCGGGGTGAAGGGCTCCTCGCGGAGGAAATCATAATAGAAGCCGTTCTCGACGGCCGGCCCGATGCCCGTCTTCGTCTCCGGATAGAGCTCGAGGACGGCGTGGGCCAGGAGGTGGGAGGCGCTGTGGCGGAGCACATCGAGGGCTTCGGACGACCCCGGGCCGAGGAGCGAGACCTCGGCGTCCGCGTCGATCGGCGCCCGGAGGTCGCAGAGGACGCCGTTGACCCGGGCCGCGACAGGGCGGCCGGGCTTGCCGGTCCGCGGCAGGAGGTCCCAGACGCAGACCCCCTGGTCGGCCGGGTAGAACGAATCCTCGATCCTGATCTTGATCTGTCGCTTCATGCTCACCAACTGCGATGGTTCACCAGGGCGGGCGCTTCAAAGACGGTCCTTGCGGGGCCTCTTGAATACTGACCGCGTGGAACACT
Source organism: Candidatus Aminicenantota bacterium (assembly GCA_963805045.1). Taxonomy (GTDB): domain Bacteria; phylum Acidobacteriota; class Aminicenantia; order Aminicenantales; family Saccharicenantaceae; genus DATKJS01. The sequence goes on along the minus strand of CAWDTC010000030.1, from coordinate 97,662 downwards.
GGTAGGCGCGGAGGGAATTGAACCCACGGCCTCTTCCGTGTCAGGGAAGCGCTCTCCCACTGAGCTACGCGCCTAAACTTCACTGTATAAAGCTGTTATATCTTAAGGAAATCGACCCGGACTGTCAATACTGCGGAGGAAAAGGTATAATCCGCCTGGTCAGAACGGAGGTCCCCATGCCCCATCCGATCAATCGCCGCCAGAAACCCGCCTGGAAGCCGGCGCAGAGGCCCCTCGCTCCCCGGCTCCGTCCCCAGGAACCCCGAAGAAGGAGGATCCAGCCGCCTGGGGACAAGGGCCCGCCGGTCAAGCGCGGATAGCACGCGACCGTCCGTCTATTGGTTTTAGTTAAAGGAACGTCCCCGATCACGGCCGGAACGTCATGTGCGACTTAGCGCAAGCCGCACTCTGGAGTGGAAGCCGTGACCGGGGACGTTTCCTGCACCTTTGACCGGCTCCCGCCCCTGTTGCATTAACTCCCTTATTGTAATATACTTGCTCCCTCCTTCTTGACAACTGAATATGGCAGAACGTCGGAAGGTGAAGTTTTCGTATTTTTGAAAGGAGAGCGCCTTGAAGAAAGTCATCATCATGGGCGCCGCCGGGCGCGACTTCCACAACTTCAACACCTACTTCCGCGACAACCCCGACTACCAGGTCGTGGCCTTCACCGCCACCCAGATCCCGGACATCGAGGGCCGCAAGTATCCCGGCCGCCCTGGCCGGGAAGCTCTATCCCGAAGGGCATCCCGATCGAGGCCGAGGCCGAGCTCGACGAGCTCATCGCCAGCCACAAGGTCGACGACGTCGTCCTCGCCTACAGCGACCTCTCCCACGAATACGTCATGCACAAGGCCTCCCAGGTCCTGGCCGCCGGGCGCCAACTTCGTCCTCCTCGGGCCCGACGACACGATGATCAAGAGCCGCAAGCCCGTCGTCTCCGTCTGCGCCGTCCGGACCGGCTCGGGCAAGAGCCAGACCAGCCGCAAGGTCGCCCGATCCTCAAGGAGAAGGGCCGCAGCGTCGTCGCCATCCGCCACCCGATGCCCTACGGCGACCTCGTCAAGCAGAAGGTCCAGCGCTTCGCCACCTACGCCGACCTCGACAAGCACGAGTGCACGATCGAGGAGCGCGAGGAGTACGAGCCCCACATCGACAACGGCATCATCGTCTACGCCGGCGTCGACTACGGGGCCATCCTCCGCCAGGCCGAGAAGGAAGCCGACGTCATCCTCTGGGACGGCGGCAACAACGACTTCCCCTTCTACAAGTCCGACCTCGAGATCGTCGTCGCCGACCCCCACCGGGCCGGGCACGAGCTCTCCTACTACCCCGGGGCGAGTCAACTTCCGCCGGGCCGACGTCATCGTCATCAACAAGATGGACACGGCGACACAGGAAGGCATCGACACCGTCCTCGACAACGCCAAGAAGGTCAACCCCAAGGCGACGATCATCCGGGCCAACTCCCCGACCATCGTCAAGGACGGCGGCCGGATCACCGGCAAGCGCGTCCTGGTCATCGAGGACGGCCCGACCCTGACCCACGGCGGCATGAACTACGGCGCCGGCATCGTCGCCGCCCAGAAGTACGGCGCGGCCGAGATCGTCGACCCCCGGCCCTTCGCCGTCGGCTCGCATCAAGAAGACCTTCGAGAAATACAACCACCTCGACAAGGTCCTGCCGGCCATGGGCTACGGCGAGAAGCAGATCGCGGGAGCTGGCCGCAGACCATCGAGGCCGTCGACTGCGACCTGGTCGTCAGCGCCACGCCCATCGACCTCACCCGCGTCATCAAGGTCCGCAAGCCGCATCCTCCGCGTCGGCTACGAGCTCGAGGAGATCGGCTCGCCCGACCTGAAGGACGTCCTCAAGAAGTTCTGAGCCGCTCGATGAAGCCGAAGGTCGCCCTCATCGCCTTCGGCGGCAACGCGCTCCTCCCCGACAACCAGCGGGGTCTGCAGGACGAGCAGATGCGCAACGCCCGGAAGGCGGCCGAGCTCATGGTCCACATCGTCCGCAAGGGCTACGAGCTCATCATCGTCCACGGCAACGGCCCGCAGGTCGGCAACCTCCTCATCCAGATGGAGGAGGCCGTGACCAAGATCCCGCCCTACACGCTCGACGTCTGCGACGCCATGACCGAGGGCAGCATGGGCTTCATGCTCGAGCGGGCCATCACCAACGAGCTCCGGCGCCGGTCCCTCGACAAGGAGGTCGCCTCGCTCGTCACCCAGGTCGTCGTCGACAAGGACGACCCGGCCTTCGCCAAGCCGACCAAGCCCGTCGGCCCGTTCTACTCCAAGTACCGGGCCCAGATGCTCGGCCCGGGAGAAGAAGTGGACCATGGTCGAGGACGCCGGCCGCGGCTACCGCAAGGTCGTCCCCTCGCCCAAGCCCATCGACGTCGTCCCCAAGTGGGTCATCCGGGACCTCGTCCACGCCGGCCGGGTCGTCATCGCCGCCGGGCGGCGGCGGCATCCCCGTCATCATCAACGGCCGGGGGCTCTTCGAGGGCGTCGAGGCCGTCATCGACAAGGATTACGCCGCCAGCCTGCTCGCCCGCGAGGTCGGGTCGACCTGTTCATCATCCTGACGGCCATCGAGCGCGTCTACATCGATTTCGGCAAGCCCGGCCAGAGGGAGGCCCCGGTCCTGACGGTCGAGGAAGCCAAGAAGCACCTGGCGGACGGCCAGTTCCCCCCGGGCTCCATGGGGCCCAAGATCCGGGCGGCCGTCGAGTACATCGAGGCCGGCGGGCGGGAGGTCCTGATCACCACGGACCCCCACCTCAAGGCCGCCCTGCTCAACCGCTCGGGGACCCGGATCGTCGCCGACGCATAGGAGAAGCCGCGATGGACAAGGATTTCTTGTCGGTCCACGACCTCAGCCTCTACGAGTTCAGCCAGGTCCTCGACCTGGCGGCCGAGATGAAGAAGCACCCGCACAAGTTCCGCAAGGCCCTCGAGGGCCAGATCCTGGCCATGATCTTCCAGAAGCCGTCCCTGCGGACGCGGATGACGTTCGAGGCGGGCATGCTCCAGCTCGGCGGCGAGGCCATCTACCTCGCCCCGTCGGACATCCAGATGGGGAGCCGCGAGAGCGCCGTACGACATCGGCAAGAACCTCGAGCGCTGGGTGGACGGGATCATGATCCGGACCTTCGGCCACCAGATCGCCGTCGACCTGGCCCGCAGCACGCGAATCCCGGTCATCAACGCCCTGACCGACCTCTCCCACCCCTGCCAGGCCATGGCCGATTTCTTCACCCTGCGGGAGCACAAGGGCGGGCTGGCCGGCCTCAAGCTGGCCTACGTCGGCGACGGCAACAACGTCTGCCACAGCCTCATGCTCGCCGCGGCCAGGGCCGGGCACGAAGATGGCCGTCGGCGACGCCGGCCGGCTACGAGCCGAAGCCCGGAGATCGTCCGGGCGGCCCGGGAGGACGGCCAGGACACCGGCTTCGAGGCTCGTCCTGACGACGACCCCGAGGAGGCCGTGCGCGGCGCCGACGCCGTCTACACCGACGTCTGGGCCTCCATGGGCCAGGAGGCGGAGAAGGCGGAGCGGGCCAGGATCTTCGCCCCCTTCCAGGTCAACGCCAGGCTCATGTCGCACGCCAAGACCGGACGCCGTCTTCATGCACTGCCTGCCCGCCCACCGGGGCGAGGAGGTCACGGACGAGGTCATCGACTCGCCGAACTCCATCGTCTACGACCAGGCCGAGAACCGGCTCCACGTCCAGAAGGTCATCCTGAACCTGTTGATGGGGAAAAAAGACAAGAAATGAGCAGCGAAACGAACAACCTGACCACAGTGACGCCGGAAGACGTCGCTCTCGTCGAACGGGATCTCGAGGCGACGTCCCACCCCCTCTCCGCCAACGTCCTCACCGAAAAGCTGGCCTTCGAGAAGACGGCCAGCCAGCGGACGCAGGACGTCAAGAAGTACGACCCGAACTGCCGGTACGAGGTCGGCGACTTCATCTACAAGGAATACGACGAGCCCCTGACCGTCGGCAGCAAGTCCGTCGAGCACTTCCAGGGCGCGGTCATCCTGAAGGTCGTCGTCAAGACGTACTACAAGAACTTCCACTGCGACATGCTCGAGGTCGACTACCCGGGCGGCGGCGTTTTCCGCAAGTACGTCGACTACATGAAGAAGACCCGGACCCAGGTCCTCCTCCCGGCCAACGTCGACGGCCGCGACCAGGCCCCGGAGCTGATCGCCAAGGCGGACGACCCGCGGCTGACCGAGCTGCCGATGACCGAGCGGGACCTCAAGACGCTCGAGAAGCGCCTCCGGACCGAGCTCGCGCGGAACCCGAAGTTCTTCGGCTGGGGCGATTTCTGGCAGCTCGCCGCGAAGAAGGTCGAGATCCCCGAGGACCGCATCCGCGAGATCGAGAACGAGTTCGGCGACGACCAAGCAGTCGGCGTCGACCGAGGACCTCGTCCGGAAGCACTTCGGGCTGGAGGCCTCGAGCGACCTCTTCGACCTGACCTGCCTGAGCCTCGACCATCTCCTGGAGAAGAAATACAAGAAGGAGTTCATCCTCCTCGCCGACGCCGGCTGGGGCAAGTGGCACCTCAAGAGGATCCTCAACGCCCTGCCCGAGGGGCTGCCCCTAGCGGCGCCGGCGGCCCGCCTGCCGGAGTTCGAGGAGACCGAGAAGCCGGAGATGAGCAGCGTCCAGGACTTCCCGATCAAGGTCTACCTCACCTGGCGGGAGATCCTCTCCGGCGGCCTCAAGGTCCCCCGGAGCCTGGCCAAGGAGCTCTCCCACTACCGGGAATACACTTTCACCGACGCCGAGGACAACAAGGCCCACACGCTCTACTACTTCCCGACGGCCAATTATTTCCTCGGCCTGCGGGACTTCTACAGCCAGGCCAACATCCCCCAGGGCACGAGCCTGACCCTGGAGAAGACGGGACCGAACACCTTCAAGTTCTGGGTCAAGAAATCGAAGAAGAAGATCTCCGTCCCGCGCCTGGCCTACGACGCGGAGAACGACCGTTTCCAGGACACGGGCGAGGAGGCGTACTCCTTCGCCGAGCCGAACAAGATCATCTACATCGAGCGCGAGACGCTGGCCAAGCTCCTGCCTCTCTACGAGCAGCGGGGCGAGCTCGACCTCCGCGACCTCCTGCTCCTCGTCTTCAAGAACCCGGCCCTCGGCGGCGCCTCCCACTCCCTCCATTTCCTGCGCGCCTACCATCTCGTCGACCTCCTCCGCCAGACGACCCAGGAGGACGTCGAGACGGTCCTCCTCAACACCTCCGATTTCTCCAAGTCCGACAAGAAGAAGGGGATGTTCTATTACCAGGAGCCCTACGTCCCGAAGGAGGAGGCGCCGCTCGGCTTCCCGGCCGAGGAACCCTTCGGCGCGCCGCGGCCGGAAGCGATCGCGGGCGAGGAAGGCCTGCCGGGCGAGGAGATCGGCTTCGAGGCCGGTCCCGGGGAGGCCGCCGAGCCGCAGCCCCCGGTCCCCGGCATGGAGAAAGCCAAGGCCCCCGCCGCCCCCTCGGCCAAGAAAGAGAAGCCGTTCAAGAAGAAGAAGCCCAAGGCCGAAGGGGAAAAGACGCCCCGGCCGAAGAAGAGCGAGCGCCGCGTCATCGAGGAGAAGATCGCCGAGGAGGAGTCCGTCCAGGAGGCCCTGTCCGCGATCAAGGAGAAAGAGGACGAGGGGACCGAGACGCGGGCCCGGGAGAAGAAGGAAGAGTTCAAGCCCGTGGCCAAGGAAGAGCCCAAGTTCGGGCTCTTCGGCGACCTCCTCAAGACGGCCCTCAAGAAGAAGGACGACAAGAAGCCCGAACCCGAGGCGGAGCCCGAACCAGGGCCGGAGCCGGGGCCCGAGCCGGAAGAGAAGTGACGCCCGCCCCGCCCTCGGGAGCGATCACCGGAGGACGTCGCGGACGGCGCCCTTGCGGCGCGTCACGCCCATCTCGTCGAGAAGCTCGAGCAGAGGGATGGCATACTTGCGCGTCAGCCCCGTCAGGGCCTTGAAGTCGGCCACCGTCAGCTCCCGCCTTCCCGAACCCCTGACCTTTTCCACGACCTCGTCCAGCCAACGCTGGTGGACGATGAACCCGTCCCGCCCCTCGACGATCTTCTTGCGCTCCATGAGCTCGGCCAGGAGCCGCTGAAGCCGGCCCGCGCTCAGGTGGAGCCGCCGGCTGAGCTCGTCGAGCGAGACGCGGCCGAATTCCCCTTCGAGGACGAGAGATTCCATCCGAGCGAGGAGCGCCTCGTCCTCGACCGACAGCGGAGGCCGGTAGCCGACGAGCTCCGCCGCGCCGCCGGCGAGCGCGACCCGGCCTTCCTTGGCCAGCGCCCGCAGGGCCAGGTTGAGGACGTTCGGCGCGATGCCGAACCTCTTCTCGATCCTCTCGAGCGGCACGGTCCGCTGGGCCGGGTGCTTCTTGTGGTACTGGCCGAGGTAGGCGGCGACCCTGCGGCGGAGGAAATCGAGGCTCTCCTGGAGGACGAAGGTGAGCGGCGAGAACGACAGGATGCGGACCTTCGCCTCGGCCTCGAGCGCGCGGGCGATCTCTTCGACCCGGACCGGCCCGAGCCGGGAGAACGCGCCGACCTCCTCGGCCGCGAGGCCCCGGATCCCCGCGAGCTCGGCCAGGACGAGGACCATCGCCTCCTCCCCTCCGGACAGCCGCTCCAGGAGCTCCCGCCGCCGCTGGGGCTTGAGGTCGGCCGCCGGCGACGGGAAGAGGACGACGCCGCGGCCGACGGGACGCCCGTCCTCGGCCAGGACCTCGAAAGCGTCCCGCCACCGCGCGTCGAGCGGCCCGGCCGCCGTCACCAGGGCCCAGGAGGCGGGCGCCTTCGGCATCTTCTGGGCGGCGACGACGGCGGGCTCGCGCTCGCCGCGGAGGACGACGATCGCCCGGCCGTCCGGACCGAGATCCTTGGCCTCGAAGTCGAGGACGGCGTCGAAAGATGTCGCGCTCATCGGGCCTTCCCTTCCGTTTCGGGTTCCGGGGCCGGGGCCAGGCCCATCCGCCGGAGGACCGGGTCGCAGGAGACGAGGACGACGCGGACCCTGTCCCCGAGCTCGAGAAGCTTCCGGCGGCGCCGCGGCCGGCGTCCGCGGCCGCGGTCCCCGTCGAGCTCCCGGAAGGCGAGCAGGCCTTCGACGAAATAGTCGTCGAGCTCGACGACGAGCCCGGTCTTGGTCACGTCGACGACGACCCCCGCGAACTCGTCTCCCAGCCGCTCCTTGAGGAGGCGGAAGATCCGCCACTCGACCAGGGCCTGCTCGGCCGCGTCGGCGTTTCGTTCCCGCTCGCTCGAGTGACGCCCCGCCCGCTCGAGGTCCATCTCCCAGCCCTTCCCCGTCTCAAGCACGGACTTCAGGATGCGATGGACGACGAGGTCGGGATAGCGCCGGATGGGCGACGTGAAATGGGTGTAGTCCGTCTTGGCCAGCCCGTAGTGGCCGACGTTCTCCGGCGAGTAGACGGCGAGCTTCAGGGCCCGCAGGACCTGGATGGCGACGAACTTCTCCTCCGGCCGGCCCTCGGCCCGCCGAAGGACGCGCTCGAGGTCCTGCGAGCGGACCTTGTCCGGGTCAGGCAGGGAATAGCCCATGGGCCGGAGGATGTCCCGGAGCTTCCCGAGGTCCGCCGCGGCCGGCACGGGGTGGACCCGGTAGAGGGTCGGGACCTCGCGCGCCGTCAGGAAGGAGGCCACGGCGACGTTGGCCGCGACCATGAAGTCCTCGATCAGGCGGTGGGCCTCGTTGCGCTCGGCCGCGGCGACGGCCCGCAGCCGGCCCTCCTCGTAGACGAGCTCGGGCTCGACGAGGTCGAAGTCGAGGCCCCCCTCCTCGAGCCGCCGGTTGCGCAGGGCCCGGGCCAGGTCGCGCATGAGGAGGAGGTCGTCGACGAGCGCGGCGTGGCGGCGGCGCTCCTCCGCCTCCCCCTCCATGACGGCGAAGACCGACGTGTAGGTCAGGCGCGCGGCCGTCCGGATGACGGAGGGGGCGAACTCGCTCCTCAGGACCCGCCCTTCGCCGTCGACCTCCATCAGGGCCGAGACCGTCAGCCGCGGCACGGCCGGACGCAGGCTGCAGAGCCCGTTCGACAGCCGTTCGGGCAACATGGGCAGGGTCAGGCCGGGGAAGTAGACGCTCGTCGCCCGGTCGAAGGCCTCCCGGTCGAGGGCCGTGCCCGGCCGCACATAGTGCGCGACATCGGCGATGTGGACGCCGAGGAGGAACGTCCCGCCCGGAAGGGCGCGGATGGACACGGCGTCGTCGAAATCCTGGGCCTTCTCGCCGTCGATGGTGACCGTCGTCCAGTCGCGGAAGTCCCGCCGGCCGGCGAAGTCCTCCGGCCCGGGGTCCTCCGGCAGGGTCTCGGCCTCGCGGAACGCCTCTTCGCCGAAGCGGTCGGCCAGGCCGTACCGCCGGATGACGACGCGGGCGTCCACTCCCGGGTCCTCGGGCCGGCCGTAGACCGCGGTCACCGCGAGCGTCCGGCGGTCGGCCTCGACGATCATCCCCGGCTCGGGCGCGGGACGTCCCTTGGACTTCAGGGCGATCTCATCGGGCGAGGGGGAATCGAAGGCCTGGAGGAAGGGCGCGCCGAAGCGCTCCTTGTAGACGCCGAGGAAGGTCGGGCTGCCCCGCTTGAGGATGCGCGTGACCCTGCCCTCGGGCTTGCCGACGCGGCCGTCCTCCTTGACCGCGACCTCGACCTCGTCGCCTTCGACGACGCCCGAGGCCGAGCGGGCCGGGACGAAGATGTCCTCGCCGCCGTCGGCGGGGGCGACGAAGCCGAACCCCGGGCGCGCGGTCACGAAACGGCCACGGACGAGCCCGGTGCGGGCGGGGAGGAGGAAGCGGCCCTTGAGCCGGCGGACGAGTTTTTGCTGCTCGAGGTCCTCGAGGTCGGCGAGGAGCTTGGCCCGTTCGCGGCGCCCGAGGCCGAGCTCGGCCTGGACCCGGGCGAAGGTGAGCCCCTCGCGGTGCTTGCCCAGGAGACCCAGGATCTTGGCGCGGAGCGTCGTGTGGCCCATGGCTCAATAGTAGAAGAGCGAGACGTAGGGGACACGGCGTTTCCGCCGCTCCTCCTTGACGGAACGGGTCCTCGCCGCCGCGGCGGGCGGCGCGGCGCTCCGGCCGGGGGGACCGGCGGCCATGGCGGTCCCGGACCGCCGCCAGAGAAGCTCGTCCACGGCCTCGTCGATCCTCTCGAGAGCGCCCTCGTCGGCGGGCTCGGCGGCGAGGAGCCCGGCCGCCTTTTCAAGGAGGCCACGGAGTTCGGACTCGTCCGCGGCGAGTCCCCGCAGGCAGCGCTCGACCTCGCGGCGGGCCCGGCCCGCCTTCTCCGCGCGGGGGACGGCGGCGCTTCTCCGTCGTCCGGCGCCCCTGTCGGCGTGCTGGGCCATGGCCTTGCGGACCTGGGGGTCGCAGAAAGCGAGCGGCAGGCCCTTCGTGCCGCGCGCCCGGTCGCGGAGGTTCTCGAAGGCGCGGCCGACACCCTCGAGGACGACGCGGAGCGGGATGCTGTCGCGCTCCCAGCCGGCGATGACGGCGACGTCACGGGGGGAGAGGAAGAACGGCGTGCCGCGGCGGCGGAGGAACTCCCGGGCGACCGCCTGGTAGTACCCGCTCTGTGCTTCGTCGGTCATGGCGTCCGGGTCGGGTCCCGCTTCAGGCCTCCCGGTTCCTTTCGTAGAGGATCCTCAACCCCTCGAGGACAAGGTCGGGTTCGTAGCAATCGATGGCCGGAACCTCGGGCGTGATCTCGCCGCCGAAGCCCCCCGTGGCGATGACCTTGGCGTTCCGTCCGAGCTCCTTGCGGACCTCGGCGATCGTGTTCTCGACGAGGCCGATGTAACCGAAATAGAGGCCGGACTGCATGCTCGAGACGGTCGTCCGGCCGATGGCCCGCTTCGGCTTGCGGATCTCGATCCGCGGCAGCCGGGCCGTCTTGAGGTAGAGGGCCTCGGCCGCGATTTGGATGCCCGGGGCGATGGCCCCGCCGAGGTACTCGCCCTTGGCCGAGACGGCGTCGAAGGTCGTGGCCGTGCCGAAGTCCACGACGATGACCGGCCCGCCGTGTTTCTCGAAGGCGGCTACGGCGGCCACGATCCGGTCGGCGCCGACCTCGAGCGGGTTCTCGTAGAGGACGGGCATGCCGGTCCGCAGGCCCGGCCCGACGACGAGGGGGTCGAGCCCGAAGTAGGCGCGGCAGGTCTCCTCGAAGACCGGCGTCAGCGGCGGCACGACGCTCGACAGGATGGCCGCCTCGATCCTCTTCGGCTGGAGCCCGGCGACCTGGAAGAGGTTGAGAAGGACGGCCCCGTACTCGTCGCTCGTCTTCTCCCGGTCGGTCTTGATCTTCCAGCCCCGGACGAGCTTCGGGCCGCGGAACAGGCCGACGGCGACGGTCGTGTTCCCGACGTCGAACGCGAGCAGCATCGGCTCCTCCTTCTCACTCCCAGTCGAGCGCCAGGACGTCCTCGAGGGCGAGGGACGTCGTCCCCCCGTCCGGCTCCAGGCGCAGCCGCCCGTCCGGCTCGAGCCCCCGGAAGAGGCCGGACGTCTCACCCCGCGCCTCCGTGATGCGCAGCCGGGTCCCGGGCGGAAAGGCCATCCTCTCCTCGTAGCTCCGGAGGATCGGTCCCGCCGTCTCCCTGGACGAGCGGATTATACCAGCGCTCGAGCCCCAGGCAAAGCGAGGCGAGGAGCGCCTCGCGGTCCGATTCGTGGCCCGTGGCCAGGCGGATCGAGGTCGCCGTCTCCCGGATCCCGCCGGGGAAGTCGGCCTCGCCGTGGTTGACGTTGAGGCCGACGCCGACGACGGCGAAACCCGGCCGGCCGGCCGCGAAGACGGCCTCGGTCAGGATGCCCCCGAGTTTCTTGCGCCCGTGGACGAGGTCGTTCGGCCACTTGAGCCGGGCCTCGAGGCCGGCCGCGTCGCGCACGGCGTCCGCCGCCGCGAGGCCGGCCGCGAGCGGGAGGAGGGAGAACGGCGCGCGGAAGCCGTCCGGGCCGTCCCAGCGGAGGATGAACGAGGCGTAGAGCCCCAGGCCGCGCGGCGAATGCCAGCTCCGGCCCTTGGTTCCCCGGCCGCGCGTTTGCGCGTCGGCGACGACGACCGTGCCGTGGGCGGCGCCGGCCCGGGCGAGCTCCCGGGCCGTGTCGTTCGTCGAGGGCAGGCTCTCGAACCTGCGGATGTCGTTGCCGATGGTCATTCTCCCCGCCCGCCGGCGGCGCCTTCCCGACGCTCAGGCCGCCGGGCCGAGGCCGGCCAGGTTCCCCTCGAGCTTCCCCCGGCGCTCCCGCAGCGCCTCGAGCCGAGAGCGGTTCTCGTCGACGACGGCCCGGGGGGCGCGGGCGACGAAATCGGCGTTCCCGAGCTTCTGCTCGACCTTGGCCAGCTCGGCCCGGACCTTCTCGAGCTCCTTCTCGATCCGTTCGCGCTCCCCGGCCAGGCCGGCCGCGGTCTCTTCGACGGGGATGGCCAGCTCGAAGGGGCCGGCGACCCCCTTGAGGACCCGCCGCGCGGCCGGGAGCGAGTCGGCGAACTCGAGCCGCGAGACCCCGGCCAGGGTCCGGACGAGCGCGGCGTGGCCGGCCAGGGCCCGGGCTTCCTCGGTTCCGGCCGGCCTGACCCAGAGCTCGACCCTCTCCTTGGGCGGCGATCCGGTTCTCCGTCCGGACCTTCCGCGTCTCGGCGATGACCTCCTGGACGAGGGCCATGGCCCGCTCCGCCGCGGGGTCGGCCCACTCGGGCCGGGCCTCGGGGAAGGGCGCCACGGCCACCGACCGGCCGGCGCCGGGCAGCTGCTGCCCGATCTCCTCGGTGATGAAGGGCATGAACGGGTGGAGGAGCCGGACGATCCGGCCGAGGGTATCGGCCAGGACCGCCTCGGTCGTCCGGCTCCCCTCCCGCAGGCCGACCTTGGCGAACTCGATGTACCAGTCGCAGAACTCGTGCCAGACGAAGTGATAGAGCGTATCGGCCGCCTCGTAGAACTTGTACTGCTCGAGGCTCCTGTCGAGGGACTCGGTGACGGCCGCGGTCCGGCTGCGGATCCAGCGGTCGGCGAGCGAGAGCTCGCTCTCGCGGACCTCGGCCGGCGTCTCGCCCAGGTTCATCAGGACGAAGCGCGAGGCGTTCCAGATCTTGTTGGCGAAGGCCTGGTAGCCGGCCATGCGCTCCTCCGAAAGGGCCAGGTCCATGCCGGGCACGGCCAGGGCGGCCAGGGTGAAGCGCAGGGCGTCGGTGCCGTACTTCCCGATCATTTCCAGGGGGTCGATGATGTTGCCCTCGGACTTGCTCATCTTCCGGCGCTTGACGTCGCGCACGAGGCCGTTGATGAAGACGTGGCGGAAGGGGATGCGCCCCGGAACTTGAGGCCCAGCATGATCATCCGGGCCACCCAGAAGAAGATGATGTCGAAGCCGGTGGACATGAGGTCCGTGGGGTAGAAGGTCCGCAGGTCGTCGGTCTCGTCGGGCCAGCCGAGGGTGCCGAACGGCCACAGGCCCGAGGAGAACCAGGTGTCGAGGACGTCCTCGTCCTGGTCGAGCGGGCCGCCGCACTTCTCGCACTTCCCCGGCGCCTCCATGGCGACCATGGTGTGCTTGCAGTCCCGGCAGTACCAGGCCGGGATGCGGTGGCCCCACCAGAGCTGGCGCGAGATGCACCAGTCGTGGATGTTGTACATCCACTCGAAATACGTCTTCGTCCAGTTCCCCGGGATGAACTGGATCTCGCCCGACTCGACGGCGCGGATGGCCGGCTCGGCCAGGGGCTTGATGCGGACGAACCACTGCCACGAGAGGTAGGGCTCGATGACGCTCTTGCAGCGGTAGCAGTGGCCGACGGCGTGGTCGTAGTCCTCGGTCTTGACGAGCAGTCCGAGCGCTTCGAGCCTCTCGACGACCTTGGCCCGGCAGGCGAAGCGGTCGAGGCCCTTGAACTCGGGCCCGGCCGCGTCCGTCATCCGGCCCGAGCCGTCGATGACGATGACCTGCTCGAGACCGTGGAGCTTGCCGAGCTCGAAGTCGACCGGGTCGTGGGCCGGCGTCACCTTGACCGCGCCCGTGCCGAAGTCCCGCTCGACCCGCTCGTCCGTGATGACGGGGATGAGGCGGTCCCGGAGCGGCAGGCGGACCTTCTTGCCGTGGAGGTGCCGGTAGCGCTCGTCGTCGGGATGGACGGCGACGGCCGTGTCGCCGAGCATCGTCTCGGGCCGCGTCGTCGCCACGGTGACGAATTCCGCCTGCGCGGCGGCGGAATCGCCCGAGCCCTCGACGGGGTAGCGGATGTACCAGAGCTTGCCGTGGAGGTCGCGGTGCTCGATCTCGATGTCCGAGAGGACCGTGCCGCAGCGCGGGCAGCGGTTGACGAGGTAATAGTCGCGGTAGATGAGGCCCTCGTTGTAGAGGGAGACGAAGACGTGCTTCACGGCCCGGCTGAAGCCCGGGTCCATGGTGAAGCGCTCGCGCGACCAGTCGAGGGAGGCGCCGAGCCGCTTGAGCTGGCCGGTGATGACGCCGCCGTACTTCGCCTTCCAGTCCCAGGCGATGCGGAGGAACTCGTCGCGGCCGACCTTCTCCCGGGTCAGGCCCTTCTCGGCCAGGCTCTGCTCGATGACGTTGTGGACGGCGATCGAGGCGTGGTCCGTGCCGGGCAGCCAGAGGCAGTTGTAGCCCTGCATGCGCTTCCAGCGGGTGATGATGTCGGGCAGGGTGAAGCACAGGGCGTGGCCCATGTGGAGGATGCCGGTGACGTTCGGCGGCGGCAGGACCATGGAGAACTTCGGCTTCGTCGAATGGGCGTCGGCGACGAAGAGGCCCTCGTCCTGCCAGAACTTGACCCACTTCGCCTCGACCGGCTGGGGGTCATAGGTTTTTTCGAGCTGTCGCTTTTCGTTCATGGGATCACCACTCGGGACCGGGGTTCCGGATGGGCGTCAGGCCCGGGCCTTCGGCTCCCGCCCGTTCCCGCCCGGCGGGAAGACGGGCTCCTCGGGCAGCGTCGGCGGGGCCGACTTGGCCTCGATGAGCTCGCGGACGGCCGCCGCCAGCCGGTCCGAATCGAACGGCTTCTCGAAGACGCCGTCGTTGTCGGGGACGGGGCGGGCCGGGTCCGGGGCGTCGAAGGTCCCCTTGAGGAAGAGGAGCGGGACGCGCCGGAGGTCTTCCCGGGCCCGCAGCTGCCGTCCGAGCTCCAGAGGGTCGCGGCCGGGCAGGGACGTGCTGATGAGCACGGCGTCCGGGCGACCTTCATCGATCCGATCAAGGAGGGCCGCGCTGTCCTCGACCGGGAAAAGGCGGAACTCGGGCTCCGGGAAGGCGAGCTGGACGGTCCTCTGGACCGAAACGCTCGCGTCGGCGATGATGACCTTGTACGGCACGTCGGGCCTCGGAAAACCGATCCAACATCCAGAGAATAATCGATTTACTTTACCCTTTTCGTCCCCGGCTGTCAATCGACGGCGGCCTGCGCAGCGATGGATGACGCCTCCGGAAGGCCGTTCGGAGCCCTGTCGCCCCGCCGCGGCGGAGGCTTGACTTTTGCCCAGATATCTCTATGATAATGGCTAAATTAGCCCGGTACTGACCATGGAGAACTCGGCCAAGGACAACCTCCTCCGCTCCTGGAAGGAGATCGCCGCCTACCTCGGCTACGACCAGCGGACCTGTTACCGTTGGGAACAAAGGTTCGGCATGCCCGTGCACCGGGCCGAGGGCGGTGGTTCGAAGTCCCACGTCGTCGCCTACAAGGACGAGCTCGACCGCTGGTTCCAGGCGACCTTCACCAACTCGAGCCGGCCCGCGCCGCCCAAGCCCGCGCCTCGGCCCTCGGCCCGCTGGCTCCTGGCCGGCCTCATCCCTCTCGCCGCCGCCGCCGTTTTCTTGATCGTCAGCCCCTCCGCTTCGAAGGACGGCCAGCCGGCCGACTTCCATCTCAGAGGCTCGACCCTGATCATCCTCGCCGAGAACGGGAAAGAGATCTGGCGCAAAGATCTGAAGATCGACGACCTGGACGACGAAGCGTCCTACCGGGCTCGGTTTCAGACCGTCGACCTCAACTCGACGGCGGGGGACCGCCTCCCCGTCCTCGCCATCAAGGACATCGACGGCGACGGCCGCAACGAGGTCCTCTTCGCGGTCCGGAGGCGCCAGGACCGCTACGGCCGGGGGATCGTCTTTTGCTTCGACAACCGCGGGGTCGAGCTGTGGCGCTTCGTCGCCGGCGGCGAGATGCGCTTCGGCGGCCGGTCGTACTCGCCCGACTACCGGATTTCCGGATTCGCCACGCACGACTTCAGCGGGAACGGCCGCCTCGAGACCGCCGTAATTTCTAATCAATTCCCCCAGTGGCCCTGCCAGCTGGCCCTCCTCGACTGCCGCGGCCGGAAGCTGGGGGAATTCTGGAATTCCGGCTACCTGCGCGACATCGCCTTCCAAGACATCGACGGCGACGGCCGCGACGAGATCGTCGCCGTCGGCATCAACAACCAGTACGGGCCCTGCCTGGCCGTGTTCGACCCGGGCCGCGTCAGCGGGTGCTCCCCCCAGAGCGGGGAATTCCGGTCCGACACCCTGCCCCCGGGCTCGGAGGAATATTACCTAACCTTCCCGCGGTCCGACGTCAGCCTGGCCCGGGGCGATGGTGCGGAAGGGTTTCAGGATGTCGGCATCACCGCCAACAAGCATCTGATGGCGAACACGGTCTACAACATGATCTTCGAGCTGGGCTTCGACCTTCGGTGCCTGTATGTCGACTGGGGCCATGGCTTCGTCAGCAAGCATGAGGAGCTGCGGACGGCGGGCAAGGTCCCGTGGGACCTCGACGACGCCTACCGCCGGCGCATGAAGGAAGGGATCCGCTACTGGGACGGCTCGCGCCTCGTCGTGCAAAGAGTGGCGAATCTCGGCATCATCCACGCGGAACGGCTGGGCGTTCCTCCCCTCGATCGCCAGCCCTGACGGAACCTGCGACTCCGGGCAGAGACGCCCGTGTCGCCGGGGAAGACCCTCACCGCCGTGTCCGGCCTCGCAAAACCGGCCGATCCTCCTAAGAACGACCGCAGGGCTACACATTCTGCCGTGCATCGCTGTCCACCAGCAGTCTATCGACAGGCCGCAGGCGGAGCGCATCCCCGGGCCAGGTCGGGAGGGGGGCGCGTCCACCTCCTTGTTTTTCGCCGCCCGCGGCCGCACGCCGGAGGGTTGACTTTTGTGCCGATATCTTTATGATAATAGTTTAATTATCCAGGCATCGGCGATGGAAAACTCGGCCAAAGACAACCTCCTCCGCTCCTGGAAGGAGATCGCCGCCTACCTCGGCTACGACCAGCGGACCTGTTACCGCTGGGAGCAAAGGTTCGGCATGCCCGTCCACCGGGCCGAAGGCGGTGGCTCGAAGTCCCACGTCGTCGCCTACAAGGACGAGCTCGACCGCTGGTTCCAGGCGACCTTCACCAACTCGAGCCGGCCCGCGCCGCCCAAGCCCGCGCCTCGGCCCTCGGCCCGCTGGCTCCTGGCCGGCCTCATCCCCGTCCTGGCCGCCGTCGCCTTCGTGGTCATCCACGCCCGCAGGTCCGCGAGCGCCCAGCCGGCCGATTTCCACATTCACGGCTCGGTCCATCGTCGTCGTCAACGAACGCGGCAAGGAGCTCTGGCGCCGGGACACGAACGTCGAAGGCTTGATCGACGAGGACAGCTACCGGGCCGTTTTCCAGTCGGTCGACTCCTCGAAGTCCCCGGTCCGCCTCCCCTCGCTCGTCATCAGGGACATCGACGGCGACGGCCGCAACGAGGTCCTCTTCGCCGTCCAGAAGAAGGACGACGCCTACGGCGAGGGCCGTCTTTATTGCTTCGACAGCCGGGGGAACGAGAGGTGGCATTTCGACGCCGGCCGGGAGACGCGATTCGGCGGCCTGACCTATTCGCCTGACTACCGCATCTACGGCTTCGCCCTCCACGATTTCAACCGCGACGGCCGCGAGGAGATCGTCGTCATCTCCTACCATTATCCGATGTGGCCCTGCCAGCTGGCCGTGCTCGACGCCCGGGGCCGGCCGACCGGCGAGTTCTGGAACTCCGGCTACTTGAACGACCTCGCCATCCAGGACATCGACGGTGACGGAAAGGACGAATTGATCGTCAGCGGCGTCAACAACGAGTACGGGGGATGCATCATCGTCCTCGACCCCGCCCATGTCTCCGGATGCTCTCCGCAGACCGGCGAGTTCCGGTCGGACACCCTGCCCGCGGGCTCCGAAAAATACTACGTCCGCTTTCCCCGTTCCGACGTCAGCCTGGCCCTCGGCGACATCGTCGAGGGGCTCCAGCACGTCGGCGTCACCCGCAACCGGCACATCACCGCCTACAACGACCACGGCGTCATTTACGAGCTGGACTTCAAACTTCGCTGTCTGAGCGTGGAGTTCGGCCACGGATACATGATGCGGCATAACGAGCTCCGTGCCGAGGGCCGGATCCATTCGTCGCGCGACGACCCGGCCTACAAGGAGATGTTCCGCGCGGGCGTCAGCTACTGGAACGGCTCGGCGTGGGCCTCGGCCGCGGCGCCGAACGCCCGGGACGACCGCGCCGGGAAATAGGCCGGTTCCCGGGGACCGCGGGCCGCTCCCCGGACCCGCCGCGCCGCGTCAATACTCCACCGAAACCGAATTCTCGCCGAGCAGGGCCTCGATCTTCTTCAGCAGGTCGTCGGTCGGCGCGACCTTCTGGACCTCGGCGCTGCGGGCCACGACCCGGTAGGAGTGGGGCGTCTCGAGCTCGAAGAAGACCGGGCATCGGCCCTCGTGGGCGTCGAGGATCGTCTTAAGCTCGCTGATCGTGGCCTCCTCGAGCCCGGGCAGGAAGACGCGGACGACGACGCGCTTGGCCTGCGTCTCGAAGGCGTCGGCCAGGGGCGTCGCCTGGTTGAGGGTGATGCGCCGGTTCTCGCCCTCCCCCTGGTATTTCCCCTTGACCAGGACGAGCTGGCCCTCCCGCAGGTAGGCGCCGTGCTTGCCGAAGGCCTCGGGGAAGGCGACGACCTCGATCCGGCCGGTCATGTCCTCGAGGACGAAGGTCGCCATCCGCTCGTCCTTCTTTGTCCGCAGCGGCTTGACCGAGGCGATGATGCCGGCAACGCGGATCTCCTTGTCGAAGTCCCGGTCGTCGTCGAGCTCGCCCAAGCTGTGCGACACGAGCTTGCGCAGCCGGGCCTCGTACTGGGCCAGGGGGTGCCCGGTGACGTAGAAGCCGAGGGCGTCCATCTCGTAGGAGAGGACGTGGGATTCGTCCCACTCGCGCATTTCCTGGACTTCCAGGGGGATGGGCGGCGTCTCGAGGACGCTGCCGCCGAAGAGGAGGTTCTGGCGGGCGACCTGGGCCTTCTGGACGTCGTGGCCGAACTCGAGCATCCGGTCGAGCATGTGGAAGCACTGCGAGCGCCGCCAGCCCAGGGAGTCGAAGGCCCCGGCCTTGATCAGGCTCTCGATGGCCTTGCGGTTGAGGACCTTCGTGTCGTGGTCGAGGAACAGGTCGAAGGGCGAGCCGAAGGGCCCGTTCTTGCGGCGCAGGGCGAGGACCTCCTCGACCGCGGCCTGGCCGACGTTCTTGACCGCGGCCAGGCCGAAGCGGATGGCCCCGCCCTCGACGGTGAACGGGAACTCGCTCTTGTTGATGTCGGGCGGCAGGACGGTCAGGCCCATGTCGCGGCACTCGCCGATGTATTTGACGACCTGCGGCGTCGCGCCGCGCTCGGCCTCGGACGTGAGGAGCGCGGCCAGGAAGTGCTCGGGGTAGTGGGCCTTGAGGTAGGCCGTCTGGTAGGCGAGCAGGGCGTAGGCGGCGGCGTGGGACTTGTTGAAGCCGTACTCGGCGAACTCCTTGATCTGCTCGAAGATCTTGTCGGCCTTGGCGGCGGCGATGCCCTTCTTCCTGGCCCCCTGCAGGAACTTCTGCTTCTGGGCCTTCATCGTCTCCTTGTCCTTCTTGCCCATGGCCTTGCGCAGGAGGTCGGCCCCGGCCAGGGTGAACCCGGCCAGCTCGGTCGCGATCCGCATGACCTGCTCCTGGTAGACGATGATGCCGCGCGTCTCGCGGAGGACAGGCTCGAGCTCGGGGCAACTCGTAGGCGATCCGCTCGGGGTGGTTGCTGGCGGTGGATGAACTCGTCGGTCATGCCGCTCTTGAGGGGGCCGGGGCGGTAGAGGGCGTTGAGGGCGATGAGGTCGCGGAACTGCTCCGGCCGGAAGCGGCGGAGGAGGTCCTTCATGCCCGGGCTCTCGAACTGGAAGACGCCGTCCGTCGTTCCCGGCCTGGAAGAGCTCGAAGGTCCGGGCGTCGTCGAGCGGGAGCTCGTTGACGTCGATCGTCCTCGCCCGTGTCCTTCCGGATGAGGCGCAGGGCGTCGTCGATGACGGTCAGGTTCCGCAGCCCGAGGAGGTCCATCTTGAGCAGGCCGAGGGCCTCGACGTCGCCCATGGCGTACTGGGTCGTGATCTCCCCCTTGACCGACTGGTAGAGGGGCATGAACTCGACCAGGGGCTTGGGCGTGATGACGATGCCGGCGGCGTGGATCGAGGGGTGGCGGACCTGGCCCTCGATCCTCTGGGCGATGGCCAGGAGCTGGGCGATCTTCGAGTTCCGGTCCCTGAGCTCGCGCAGTTCGGGGACGTTCTTCAGGCCCTCGGCGATGGTCGAGTCGGGGCCGAACGGGATCATCTTGGCCACCCGGTCGACCTCGGGCAGCGGCACCTCGAGGACGCGGCCGACGTCGCGGATGGCGCCGCGCGCCGCCATCGTCCCGAAGGTGATGATCTGGCAGACGTTCTCCTGGCCGTACTTGCGGGTCACGTACTCGATCATCTCGCCGCGGCGGCGGCCGCAGAAGTCGATGTCGATGTCGGGCAGGCTGATGCGCTCGGGGTTGAGGAACCGCTCGAAGAGGAGGTCGTACTCGAGCGGGTCGACGTCGGTGATCTCGAGGGCGTAGGCGAGGAGGCTGCCGGCGGCCGAGCCGCGTCCGGGCCCGACCGGGATGCCCTTCTCGCGGGCGGCCTTGAGCAGGTCCCAGACGATGAGGAAATAGCCCTCGAAGCCCATCTGCCGGATGAGCTTGATCTCGCGCTTCAGCCGGTCCTCGTACTCCGCCTCGGTGTGGGCGGGCTCGACGCGTCCGGTCCGGGAGGCCCGAGCCTCCATCCGCCGCCGGAAGCCCTCCCAGGCGACGGACTCGAAATACTCGCTCAGGGCCGTGCCCTCGGGCGGGGTGAAGTTCGGCAGGAAGTACTTCTTGGTCGGGAAGTCGAACTCGCAGCGGGCGGCGATGCGGAAGGTGTTCTGGAGGGCCTCGGGTGTCTCCGGGAAGAGCGCGCGCATCTCGTCGCCGGACTTGAAGTAGAACTGGTCTGAGGAGAACTTCAGCCGGTCCGGGTCGGAGATCTTCTTGTTCGTCTGGATGCAGACGAGGACGTCCTGGCTCTCGGCGTCCTCGCGGCGGGCGAAGTGGATGTCGTTCGTGGCGGCGAGCGGCAGGCCGAGCCGCCCGGCCAGGTCCACGAGGAGCGGGTTCGACGGCCTTCTGGTCGGGGAGGCCGTGGTCCTGGAGCTCGACGTAGAAGTCGCCCTTGGCGAAGATCGAGGCGTACTCGCGGGCCGCGTCCTCGGCCTTCTCGGCGAAGCCGCGCGTGAGCCAGGCGCAGAGCTCGCCCTTGAGGCAGGCCGAGAGCCCGATGAGCCCCTCGGCGTGGGCGGCCAGGAGCTCCTTGTCGATCCGCGGGCGGTAGTAGAAGCCCTCGAGATAGCTCTGCGTCAGGAGCCGGCAGAGGTTCCGGTAGCCCTTGCTCGTTCCGGACGAGGAGGATGAGGTGGAAATGGTGGACGTCGTTCGCCGCCCCGGGCTTCTTGTCGAAGCGGCTGCCCGGCGCGACGTAGACCTCGCAGCCGAGGATGGGCTTGACGCCGCGGGCCTTGGCCTCCTTGAAGAACTGGACGGCGCCGAAGATGTTGCCGTGGTCGGTGATGGCCACGGCCGGCATGTTGTTCCGCACGGCCGCCTCGACCAGGTCCGGCACCTTCAGGGCGCCGTCGAGGATGCTGTACTCGGAATGGTTGTGGAGGTGAACGAACGTCGGTTCCATCATTCCCTTTTCCCGAGAGGCGGCGCGGGGCCGAGCGGGCCGCCGGCTATTCCCACTCGATCGTCCCGGGCGGCTTGGTCGTGATGTCGTAGACGACGCGGTTGACGCCCGGGACCTCGTTGACGATGCGCGTCGAGATCCGCGAGAGCAGGCCCGGCCCGGCCGGATACCAGTTGGCCGTCATCCCGTCCGTGCTCTGGACGAGGCGGACGGCGACGACCCGCTGGTAGGTCCGCTGGTCGCCCATGACCCCGACCGAGCGCACCGGGAGGAGGACGGCGAAGGCCTGCCAGAGCTTCTTGTAGAGCCCGGCCCGGCGGACCTCCGAGACGACGACGTCGTCGGCCGCCCGGAGGATGTCCAGGCTCTCGCGGTCGATCTCGCCGACGACCCGGACGGCCAGCCCCGGCCCGGGGAAGGGGTGCTGGTGGATGAACTCCTGGTCGACGCCGAGCTCCAGGGCCAGGGCCCGGACCTCGTCCTTGAAGAGCTCCCTGAGCGGCTCGATGAGCTTGAAGCGGAGGCCCTTCGGCAGCCCGCCGACGTTGTGGTGGGACTTGATGACCGAGGACGGCCCCTTGACCGGGTTCGACTCGATGACGTCCGGGTAGATCGTCCCCTGGGCCAGGAACTGGGCGCCGCCGATCCGCGTCGCCTCCCGCTCGAAGAGATGGATGAAGAGCCGGCCGATCGTCTTGCGCTTCCTCTCCGGGGCGATGATGCCGCGCAGCTTGTCGAGGAACAGGTCCGAGGCGTCGATGCCGATGACCTTGAGGGCGAACTTGCGCCGGAAGGCCTCCATGAGGGCCTCGTACTGGCCCTTGCGGAGCAGGCCGTTGTCGATGAAGATGCAGAGGAGCCGGTTCCCGATGGCCTTGTGGATGATGAGCGAGGTGACGAGCGAGTCGACGCCGCCGGAGAGGCCGCAGATGACCTTCCGCGCCCCGACCGTCGCCCGGATCTCGGCGACCTTGCGCTCGATGAACGATGATATGTTCCAGTCGGCCTCGAGCCCGGCCAGGGCGAAGAGGAAGTTGGCCAGGATCTTCTGGCCCTCCCGCGTGTGGATGACCTCGGGGTGGAATTGGACGCCGTAGAACCGCCGCGCCCGGTTTTCGATGACGGCGGCGCGCGTGTTGGCCGTGCTGCCGGTGATGACGAAGCCAGGCGGGACCCTCTCGAGCCGGTCGCCGTGGCTCATCCAGACCTGCTCCCGGTCCTTGACCTTGGCCAGGAGGCCGGTGCGGTCAAGGACGCGGAGCGAGGCGAAGCCGTACTCGCGCTCCGTGGCCGGGATGACCTCGCCGCCGAGGATGTAGGCCATGAGGTGAACGCCGTAGCAGATGCCGAGGACGGGCAGGCCGAGGTCGAAGATCCCCTTCGGCGGGTGCGGCGCGCCCTTCTCGTAGACGCTCTGCGGGCCGCCGGAGAGGACGAGGGCCGAAGGCGCGGCCTCGCGGATCGCCTGGAGCGGCGTCGAGAACGGCAGGATCTCGGAGTACACGCCCAGCTCCCGGACCTTGCGGGCGATGAGCTGGGTGTACTGCGACCCGAAATCGAGGATGAGGACCTTGTGCATGGTGAGATTCTAGCAGACCGGTCGGGGAGATTCAATGCGTCCGCGGCCCCGCCGTTGGCGGCCGCCGTTTGTGATAAACTAGGGGGAGAATTCCCGCAGGAGAAACGACCATGGAATGGGAAGACCTCGCCAGAGAACTCAGCCAGACGACGGACACGAAGATCGTCCTCCTCGTCATGGACGGCGTCGGCGGCCTGCCCGTCGAAGGCCGCTCCGAGCTCGAGGCGGCCCGCAAGCCGAACCTCGACGCGCTGGCCAAGCGGGCCGTCTGCGGCCTCTCGGACCCGGTCTTCATGGGCATCACGCCGGGGAGCGGGCCGGCCCACCTGGCCCTCTTCGGCTACGACCCGCTCAAGTACCAACTGGGGCGCGGCATCCTCGAGGCCCTCGGTTCCGGCGTCGAGGTCGGCCGCAACGACCTCGTCGCCCGCGGCAACTTCGCGACGGTCAAGGCCGGCCTCATCTCCGACCGCCGGGCCGGCCGCATCCCGACCGAGGAGAACGTCCGCATCTGCGCCGCGCTCAACGCACGGCTGCCCCGGCGCGACGGCGTCGAGGTCAAGGTCTTCCCGGGCAAGGAGCACCGCTTCGTGGCCCGCTTCACGGCCGAGGGGCTGTCCGACGCCCTGACCGACGCGGACCCCCAGAAGGAGGGGAAGCCGCGCCTCCCAGCGAACCCCATCACGCCCGAGGCCGCCAAGGCCGCCGCCGTCGTCAACCGCTTCCTCGACGACCTGACCGAGACGCTCAAGGCCGAGCCCAGGGCCAACACGGCCCTCCTCCGCGGCTTCTCCAAGTTCCCGCACCTGCCGACGATGCAGGACCTCTTCCGGCTCCGGCCGGCGGCCATCGCCAACTACCCGATGTACAAGGGCCTGGCCAGGCTCCTCGGGATGACCGTCCTCGAGGTCGGCGCCGAGACTTCGGAGCTCTTCGACGCCCTCGAAAAGAGCTACAAGGACCACGACTTCTTCTACGTCCACTACAAGAAGACCGACTCGGCCGGCGAGGACGGCAAGTTCGAGGCCAAGGTCGCGGCCATCGAGGCCCTGGACGCCTTCATCCCGCGCCTCGCGGCCCTCGACCCCGACGTCCTCGTCGTGACGTCGGACCACTCGACCCCCGCGCTCCTTGCGGGACACTCCTGGCACCCGAACCCGTTCATGCTCATCTCGAAGACGGCCGGCGTCGACGACGTCGCCGCGTTCACCGAGCGGGCCTGCGCCAAGGGGCTTCTCGGACGCTTCCGGGCGCTCTACGCCATGCCGCTCATGCTGGCCCACGCGCTCAAGCTCAAGAAATACGGCGCCTGATCCGAATCCGCTCCGGCGCGGACGGGTCCTGTCCATGTGCGTCCCTGTCCGGCCGTCGGGCCCCGGGGTTGGCCTTCACTCCAGAGTGCGGTTCTTCACGCCTCACCGAAGGCGTTCTTTCTCGGCGGCTCTGCGGAACTCGCCTCGGCACTCCCTGCACCCGCCCCGCGTTTCAAGCGGGTCCTCGGGGTTTGCCCCGGACCCTGATGGTTCAGGCTCAGACATCCTCGCCGCGCCTCACGAGAGGAAGCCGCTTCTAGTAGGATCTCCTCGCTGAGGATGTCTGCCTCGAAAAACGCTTCGGATGAGGTTAAACCGCACATGACGTTCCGGTCAATCCCCGAGGCCCGCTCTTTTGGACATCGGGCGGGGCTCAACGAAGGCGGCGCCAAGGCCGTCCGCAAGACGCCGTTTGGAAGGGCGGCCCGGCGGGATTTCCGGCGTGAAGAACCGGGACAGGTTCTCGGAGTCGGGGGCCAACGGCGCGGCCTTGAGCGCCACCGCACGTGGTGACGCACACGGATAGGACGCCCTCCGGCCGCTTCAAGTGGACAACGCCCAGCGGGTCGGCTAGAATTGAAGCGGATTGAATCGCGTCAATAAACGGTCCCGCGTCCTGGTTCTCCTCGCCCTCGTTCTCCGTCTTTTTCCTCGGGGCGGCGCCTCAGGACAACCGGACCGAGATCGCCAATCTCCGCTATTACACGCACCCGAACTTCACGCGCATCGTCCTCGACATCGGCAAGCTCCGCGAATACACCTCGGGCGAGCTCCAGCAGCCGGGCCGGATCTACCTCGATATCCTCCAGGCCAAGCTCAACCCCATCCTCGACGGCCAGTCCTATCCCGTCAAGACCGACTACCTGACGCCAGATCGTCGTCTTCCAGAAGACGCCCTCGACGGCCCGCGTCGTCGTCGACGTCGACTTCACCAAGGTCAAGTCCTACCGGGCGTACCACCTCTTCGATCCCTTCCGCATCGTCATCGACATCTATCCCCGGCAGGCCGCAAACGCGCTGGGGGCCAAGGCCCAGCCGACGGCCGGCCAGCCCGTCAAGACCGCCCGATCCCCTGCCGTCCGGCTACTCTATGGCCCGCCAGCTCGGCCTCGGCGTCCGCACGATCGTCCTCGACCCCGGCCACGGCGGCCGGCGACCCCGGCTGCATCGGCAAGAGCGGCCTCGAGGAGAAAGCCATTACGCTGGACGTTGCGACTGGCCCTGAAAAAGATGCTCGTCGAGAAGGCGAGGCCTGAACGTCATCCTGACCCGGGAATCGGACATCATTGTCCCCCTCGAGACCATTCCGGTCATCGCCAACCAGAAGCGGGCCGACCTCCTCAGTCTCCATCCACGTCAACGCCCACCGTGACAGGAAGCGCGAAGGGGTCGAAACCTTTTTCCTGAATTTCAGCCCGGACCCGGCGGTGGTCGAACTGGCGGCCCGCGAAAACGCGACGTCCAGCAAGAACATCGGCCAGATGAAGGACATCATCCTCAAGATCGCCCAGAACAGCAAGATTGACGAGTCACGGGACCTGGCCGGACGAATCCAGAAAAATCTGCTGCAATCTCTGTCCGCGGCGAACCCCAAAATCAAGGACCTCGGCGTCCGGGGCGCCCCGTTCTACGTCCTCGTCGGGAGCGAAATGCCTTCCGTCCTCGTCGAGATCTCGCATCTCAGCAACCCCGCGGAGGAGGCCAGGCTCAAGACCCCGAGGTACCGGGAACTGGCCGTCCAGGGCATCTACAACGGGATCATGGACTATGTCCGCTCGCTCGGCAAAGGATGAGCCGCATGAACAGACGCGATTTCCTCAGGGACCTGGCCGTCGGCGGGGCGGTCCTGCACTGGGCGCCGCGCGCCCTGGCCGGCCAGGCTTCGGCGGCCGCCCCGGCCGGGACACCGGTGCTGGCCGTCGTCGAGGGCGAGTCGCCCGCCCTCATCACCAAGGAGGCCGTGGCCGCCCTCGGCGGCATGAAGCGCTTCGTCCGGCGGGGCGACAAGGTCCTCATCAAGCCGAACATCGGCTGGGACCGGACGCCCGAGATGGCCGCCTGCACGAACCCGGACGTCGTCAAGGCCCTGGTCGAGCTGGCCCAGGAGGCGGGCGCGAAGAGCGTCACCGTCATCGACAACACGACGAACCAGGCCAAGCGCTGCTACGTGCGGTCGGGCATCCTCGACGCGGCCAAGGCGGCGGGCGCGGCCATGCCGTACGTCGACGAGACGCGCGTCAAGCGCACGGCCCTCAAGGGCGAGTGGCTCAAGGAATGGGACATCCTCCTCGACGTCCTCGAGGCCGACAAGATCATCAACGTGCCCATCGCCAAGCACCACTCCCTCTGCCGCCTGACCATGGGCATGAAGAACTGGCTGGGGGCCATCGGCGGCGCCCGCAACCAGCTCCACCAGGACCTCGACCGGGCCATGGTCGACCTCACGGCCTTCTTCAAGCCGTCGCTGACCGTCCTCGACGCCTACCGCATCCTCGTCCGGAACGGGCCGCAGGGCGGGCGGCTGTCCGACACGAAGCTCACGAAGACGGTCGTGGCCGGGACCGACCCGGTGGCCGTGGACGCCATGGGCGCGACCTTCTTTGACATCAAGCCCCAGGAGCTCCTGTACCTGAAGCTGGCCCAGGAGCGCGGACTGGGAAAATACGAGCTGGAGAAACTCCGCATTGAAAAGAGAAAGATCTAGAAAGTACCGGGTCCTGCGGGACCTCAGGGTCGCGAGCCAGGCGGCCTTCTTCGGGCTCTTCCTCTATCTCTTCGTCGGCGCCCATTACACCGGCCAGGACTACATCAGCTCGACCGTCCAGCGCTTCTTCCACTTCGATCCGCTCCTGGCCCTGGTCACGACGATCGCCGGCCGCCTCGTCTATGCCCTCTTTGCGTATGCCCTGATCACGGTCGTCGCGACGATCGTCTTCGGCCGCGTCTTCTGCGGCTGGGTCTGTCCTCTCGGCGCCGTCCACCAGTTCGCCTCCTTCGTCTTCAAGAAGACGAAGTTCCTCCGGCCGCCCCGGGAGGAGCGGGCGAGCCTCGCCTGGAAGTACTATGTCCTCGTCCTCGTCTTGGCCGGGGCCGTCCTCGGCCTCGACCTGGCCGGATACCTCGACCCGTTCTCGTTCCTGACCCGGTCCTTCGCCCTGTCGGTCTTCCCCGGCCTGGCCTATGCGCTGGCAGGGCTGAAGGCGGGCCTCTATGCCCTCGGACTGACCGGCGCGGGCCGCTCGATCTCCCAGTTCCTCGAGAACTGGACGCTCAACGAGACCTTCATCCAGGGGTTCGCGGTCGGGCTCCTCTTCCTCGGCGCCCTCGGGCTCAACGCCTGGAAGGAGCGCTTCTGGTGCCGTTACCTCTGCCCGACCGGAGCCCTCCTCGGCCTCCTCTCGCGGTGGAACGTCCTCAAGCTCCGCGTCGACGACGAGAAGTGCATCAAGTGCGGCCTCTGCACGCAGCACTGCGAGACCCAGGCCGAGCCCTATCCGAACGAGAAATGGAAGAGCGGCGAATGCGTCTATTGCCAGACCTGCGCCGCCATCTGCCCGACGGGGGCCATCGGCTTCCCCGCCAAGGCCGCGCCGGAGAAGCTCTCGAACGTCTCGAACGTCGACCTCTCGCGTCGGAAGATCCTGCTGACGACCTTCCTGGGCCTCGTCGCGGTGCCCTTCTTCCGGCTGACGCCGTCGCGCAAGCGCGCTTCGCTCAAGCTCATCCGGCCGCCGGGAGCGCTGCCCGAGCCGCAATTCCTGGCCAAGTGCGTCAAGTGCGGCCAGTGCATGCGGGCCTGCCCGACGAACGGGCTCCAGCCCGCCCTGGGCCAGGCCGGGCCGGAGGGCATCTACACCCCGGTCCTGGTGCCGAAGATCGGCTACTGCGAGTACTACTGCTCGCTCTGCACCCAGGTCTGCCCGACGGGGGCCATCCGGGAGCAGACGATCGAGGAGAAGAACAAGATCAAGATCGGCTCGGCCTGGGTCAACAAGAGCCGCTGCATCCCCTACGTCCTCGGCAAGCCCTGCATCGTCTGCGAAGAGCATTGCCCCGTCTCGCCCAAGGCCATCCGGCTCGTCGAGGTCGAGACGAAGCTCCCGGACGGCAAGGTCGTCGTCCAGAAGGCGCCGGTCATCGACCTCGACCTGTGCACGGGTTGCGGCATCTGCGAGAACAAGTGCCCCATCGTCGACGACCCGGCCATCTTCGTCACGAGCGTCGGCGAAACGCGCTCGGAAACGAACCGCCTGCTTCTCCAGGTCTCCGGCGAAAAATCATAAGGCTGGGTGAGGGGAGCTTCCTCGTCAGGCTCGAGACGATGACCGGAAGACGATTGCGGCCCCGCGATTGTTCAAAGAGGGACAGAGGGTCGCGCCCCCCTACTCAATGATCTTCTTCAACTCGTCCTTGAGCTTCGGGATGACCTCGAACAGGTCGCCGACGATGCCGTAGTCCGCGACCTTGAAGATCGGCGCCTCGGGGTCCTTGTTGACGGCGACGATGCACTTCGAGGACGACATCCCGGCCAGGTGCTGGATGGCGCCCGAGATGCCGACGGCCAGGTAGAGGTTGGGCGAGACGGTCTTGCCGGTCTGGCCGACCTGGTGCTGGTGGCCGATCCAGCCCGAGTCCACGGCCGAGCGCGACGCGCCCACCGCGGCCCGCGGGAAGACGGCGGCCAGCTCGCGCAGCAGGGCGAAGTTCTCCGGGCCCTTCATGCCCCGCCCGCCCGAGACGACGACGTCCGCCTCCGTAACGTCGACCTCCGCGCTCGCTTCCCTCAGGACCTCGGCCACCCGGCCCTTGACGAAGCCGTCCGGGATATCGACGGCCATCCTCGCGACCTCGGGCGCCGGACCGGGCGCGGCCGGCTCGAGCGGGAAGACGTTGGGCCGGAGGGTGGCGACCTGCGGCGTCGAGGCCAGGGTGAGCGAGAGGAGGGCCTTGCCCGCATAGATCGGGCGGGTGAACTCGAGCTTCCCGTCCCTGACCGCGACCCGCGTGCAGTCGGAAGCGAGCCCGACGCCGAGCCGGGCCGCGACCCGCGGCGCCAGGTCCTTGCCCATGGCCGTGGCGGCGAAGAACAGGGCCGACGGATGCGCCTCGGCGACGAAATCGGCGACGGCTTTGGCATAGCCCTGGGCGGAGTAGTCCGTCAGGGCCGTGTTCTCGAGGACGTAGACCCGCGCCGGGCCGAAGGAGGCCGCGTCAGCCGCCGCGTCGCTCGCGCCGGCCCCGCCGCCGACGAGGAGCGCGGCCGTCCCGACACCGAGCTCCGCCGCCCTCCGTTTGGCCTCCGCCAGGGCCTCGAGCGAGCTCTTCTTCGTTTTCCCGTCCCGCGTCTCGATGAATACGGCGATCATCGCGTCCTCCCTCAGATGACCTTGGCTTCGGCGTGGAGCAGGGCCGCGAGCTCGCGCGCCGTCTCGGCCGCGATCCCCCCGGAGGACCTTCCCCGCCTGGCGCTGCGGCGGGACATCCAGCCCGTGACAACGACCATGGGCGCGAGGTCCCCGGCCGCGAGCCCGAGGTCCTCGAGCCTGACGACCGGGATGTCCTTCTTCTTCGCGGCCATGATGCCCTTGAGCGTCTCGTAGCGCGGCTCGTTCAGGCCCTTCTGGGCGCTGACGACGGCCGGCAGGGAGAAGACGACCTTCTCCGTCGCCGCCCTCGATCTCGCGGTAGGCCGTTCCCGAGCTCGCCCTCGATCTCGAGCTTCGTCACCACGTTCGCCTGGGGCAGGCCGAGGAGCTCGGCGACCATGGACGGCACCTGGCCGTTGTCCGCGCCGACGGCCTGCTTGCCGAAGAGGAGGAGGTCCGTCCCGGCGAACCGGACGTTCCACGGCGCGGGCGATGATGCGCGCGGTGCGCAGCCCGTCGTAGGTCTCCGGCGCCTCGTCCTTGATGAGGACGGCCTCGTCGGCGCCCATGGCCAGGCACTTGCGGAGGACCGGCATGGCCTCGTCGCGGCCGACGCTGACGACCGTGACCGCGCCGCCCTTGGCCTCCCTGAGCCGCAGGGCCTCCTCGACGGCGAACTCGTCGTAGGGGCTGATGACGAAGTTCAGCCCGTCCTCGACGACGGAGTGCGTCTCGTGCTGGATCCGGATCCTGGACTCGGTGTCCGGCACGCGCTTGACGAATACAAGGATGTTCATGCGTCGTCTCCTTTATGGGCCCGTCCCGGTTCCCCCGCCGGCGGCCGGGCGGCCGCGTCCCAGGGCGGGCCGGCTCTCCGGCTCAGGGCTTCTCGAACCTCTTCAGGAGGAGCGCGGCGTTCGTCCCGCCGAAGCCGAACGAGTTGCTGAGGGCGTGGACGATCTCGGCCGGCCGGGCCTTGTTCGGGACGTAGTCGAGGTCGCACTCCGGGTCGGGGTTCTCGTAGTTGATGGTCGGCGTCATGACCTGGTGGTAGAGGCAGAGGGCGCGTGATCCCGCCCTCGACGCCGCCGGCCGCGCCGAGGAGATGGCCGGTCATCGACTTCGTCGAGCTGACGCCGACCCGCGGGGCGTGGGCGCCGAAGACCTTCTTGATGGCCGTCGTTTCGATCTTGTCGTTGAGCGGCGTCGAGGTGCCGTGGGCGTTGATGTACTGGACGTCCTCCGGCCGGACGCCGGCGTCGGCCAGGGCGTTGCGCATGACCCGCACGGCGCCGTCGCCGTCGGGTGCGGGCGCGGCGGCGTGGTAGGCGTCGCTCGATCATGCCGTAGCCGACGACCTCGGCGTAGATCCGGGCGTCCCGCCGCAGGGCCTGGCCGAGCTCCTCGAGGATGAGGATGCCCGCCCCCTCGCCCATGACGAAGCCGTCGCGACTCGGCGTCGAACGGCCGCGAGGCCTTCTCCGGGCTCGTCGTTCCGCTCGGAGAGGGCCTTCATGGCGCAGAACCCGGCGAGCCGAGAGCGGCGTGATCGGGGCCTCGGCCCCGCCGGCGATCATGATGTCGGCGTCGCCGCGGGCGATGAGCCGGAAGGAGTCGCCGATGGAGTGGGTCCCGGTGCTGCAGGCCGTGACGGCCGACGAGTTCGGGCCCTTGGCCCCGGTAGCGGATGGAGATCTGGCCCGAGGCCTCGTTGATGATCGTCGGGATGAGGAAGAACGGCGAGACCCGGTCCGGTCCCTTCTCGAGCAGGACCTTGTGCCACTCCTCGATCGAGCCGAGCCCGCCGATGCCCGAGCCGACGTAGATCCCGGCCCGCTCGCTCCGCAGGTCGCCGGCCGGCAGGCCCGAGTCGGCCGACGGCCAGTGTCCGCCGCGGCCACGGCGAACTGGATGAAGAGGTCCATCTTGCGGACCTCCTTGCGGTCGATGAAGGCCAGCGGGTCGAAGTCCCGGGCCTGGCCGCCGAACCGGGTGGCGTGGCGCGACGCGTCGAACCGGGTGATGGGGCCGATGCCGCTCCGGCCGCGGAGCAGGGCCTGCCAGTTCTTGTCGCGTGCCCGTCCCCAGCGGCGAGACCAGCCCGACGCCCGTGATGACGACCCGCCGCGCGGGAATCCCCCTGCTCATTCTTTCCGGACGTGTCCTTCGGGGAACGGGAGAGCGGATTACTTCTTGTGGCTCGTGATGTAGTCGATGGCCTTGCCGACCGTGGTCAGCTTCTCGGCCTCGTCGTCGGGGATGTCCAGGCCGAATTCGTCCTCGAGGGCCATGACCAGCTCCACGGTATCGAGGGAGTCCGCGCCGAGGTCGTCGATGAAGGACGCGTCCTCCGTGACCTGCTCTTCGCTGATGCTCAGCTTGTCCGCGACGATCGTCCTGACCTTCTTGAGCAGTTCGTCTCTTTCCATGCTGCCCTCCTCCTTAAGTCGGGATTCCAGGGGTGCCGGCGACCGGCTCACATGTACATGCCGCCGTTGACACCGATCACCTGGCCTGTGATGTACGAGGCATCGTCGGAAAGAAGGAATCTTACCGCAGATACCACGTCCTTGGGAAGTCCGAATCTTTTCATCGGGATGCTCTCGAGGAACGTCTTCTTGATCTCCTCGGGGAGCCTTGTCCGTCATGGCCGTGGCGATGTAGCCCGGGGCGACGCAGTTGACGGTGACGCCCCGGGACGCGACCTCGCGGGCCAGCGACTTGGCGAAAGCGATGAGCCCCGGCCTTGGAGGCGGCGTAGTTGGCCTGGCCGGCGTTGCCCATCATGCCCGGCGACGGAAGCGATGTTGACGATCCGGCCGTAGCGGGCGCCGATCATGGCCCGGACGACGGCCTTGGAGAAATTGAACGTCGCCCTTGAGGTTGACGGCGCAGCACGGCGTCCCAGTCCTCCTCCCGCATCCGCATGAGGAGGCGTCGCGGGTGATGCCGGCGTTGTTGACGAGGTGGTCGATCCGGCCGTGGGCCGGCGACGGCGGCGTCCGCGATCTCCTGGGCCCGGGCGGCGTCGCCGACGTCGGCCACTGGACGTCGGCCCGGCCGCCGGCCGCGGCGATGGCCCCGGCCACGGCCTCGAGCTTGTCCTTCTGGACGTCGACGAGGACGACCGTGGCGCCCTCGGCGGCCAGGTCCAGGGCGATGGCCTCGCCGATGCCCTGGGAGGCGCCGGTGACGATCGAAACCCGTCCTTCGAACATCTTCATCCGCCCGCTCCCTGGAGGGCCTGCTCGGTGCGGAGGATCTCCGCCTGGATCCGCTCCTTGACCCGGTTCTCGACGAACTCCCGGCCGCGGGCGACGGCGTTGCGCACGGCCCGGACGTTCGACCGGCCGTGGCCGATGACGCAGACGCCGTTGAGGCCCAGGAGCTGGGCCCCCCCGTATTCCGAGTAATCCATCTTCTTGTAGATCTTCTTGAGGTTGCGCTTCATCAGGATGTAGCCGATCTTGGCGAAGATGTTCTTGGTGATCTCGTGCCTGGCCATGGACAGGACGCTCTCGACGACCCCCTCCGAGACCTTGAGGGCGACGTTGCCGGTGAAGCCGTCGCTGACGATGACGTCGGCGACGCCCGAGTACAGGTCCTTGCCCTCGACGTTGCCGATGAAGCGGAGGGGCGAGGCCTGGAGCCGCTCGAAGGTGTCGTGGACAGGTCGTTGCCCTTCGTCTTCTCCTCGCCGATGCTCATCAGCCCGATGCGCGGGTCGGCGACGCCCATGACGCTCTCCATGAAGGTCCGGCCCATGACGGCGAACTGGACGAGGTTGCGGGGCTGGCAGTTGGCGTTGGCGCCGACGTCGATGAGGAGGGTCGGCCCGGCGACGCCGGGGACGAGCAGGGCCAGGGCCGGCCTGTCGACGCCCGGCAGGGTCCCCAGGACCTCGCGCGAGATGTAGACGACGGCGCCCGTGTTGCCCATGGAGACGAAGGCCGCGGCCTGGCCGTCCTTGACGAGCTGGGCGCCGACGCGGATCGACGAGGCCTTCTTCTTGCGGAAGGCGAGCAGGCCCTCCCCCATGCCGATGGCCTCGGGCGCGTCGATGATCGTCGCCCGGCCGGGCTTCGGCGCCAGCCGGTCGAATTCCTTCTTGATCTGGTGTTCGATGCCGACGAGGAGGACCTCGAGGCCGAAATCCTCGGCGGCGCGGAGGGCCCCTTCGACCGTGACCTTGGGGCCGAAATCGCCCCCCATCGCGTCAACGGCGATTTTCATGAGGGCCCCCCGGGGTCAGTCTTCTTTCCCTTCCGTCACCTGCCGGCCCTTGTAGTAGCCGCATTCGGGGCAGGCCCGGTGCGGCAGCTTGGGGTTGCCGCAGTTGGGGCAGACAGAGAAGGAGGGGAGGACAAGCCCGTCGTGGGCCCGGCGCTTGCCCTTTCTCGCGGGCGAGTGTCTCCTCTTCGGATTTGGCATGTTAGGATTTATCTCTCACGATGATTTTGAGCTTGCCCGGGCGGGCCTCCGGTCCCCGGACGACGCAGGAGCAGGCCCCGTCGCGGACGATCTCGCCGCAGACGGCGCAGATGCCCTCGCAGCCCTTCGAGCAGAGGGGCTTGGCCGGGAAGGTCAGGTTGAGCTGCTCGAGGATGACCTCCCGGAGGTCGATCTGGCGATCCCGGTAGTACATCCGGTCGATCTCCTCGTCGGACAGCTCGTCGGTCATGGCGTCGAGCTCCTCGGGGAGGTAGACGAGGTCGAACTTGCTCCGCACGGGGAACTCGAAGGGGGTCAGGCAGCGGCTGCAGACGAAGCTCAGCTTGGCCCGCAGCTCCCCCTGGACCAGGACCTCGTCGCCGAGCATGCGGACGACGACGTCGGCGTGGGCGGGCTCGAGGAAAACGGCGTTCTCCTCGACCAGGTCCAGGCTCAGGAAATCGAACTCGGACGACACGCTGAGCCCTTCCTTGGGAAGCCGGTCGATGTCGATCAACATCGGAGTGTCCACAGTGCGGTCCTCAAAATCGTTGCTTATTATATCAACTTGACCCTCTTTGTCAAATAAGGGGCGGGGGCCGGGCTGTCGCCTCCTTGGGGACAGTCCCCCGGTTTCTTTATTGCGCCGGGGAGGTGTTCGGGTATAATAGGGAAGGATTCTCCGGCATGGGCGGCTACAACACGCGGGTCGAGTACAAGGGCTCGACCTACATCGTCCAGACCCAGGACAAGGGCCTGGCCGCCCAGTACGTGGAGTCCCTGATCTACAAGGCCGGCAAGCTCCTGACCTCGAAGAAGACGTTCTACACCTCCTCGCTCTCGAGCCCGGACGTCAAGGCCGTCATCGAGCGGATGATGGAGGCCCAGCACAAGAAGATCCTCGAGGAGATCGTCGAGGGCAAGTTCGACTGAGGCCCGGAGGGGCCCCCGGGCGCAGGTCATGGAGACGAAGCGGCTTTTCCTCGTCGACGGCAACTCCCTCCTCTACCGCTCCTATTACGCCATCCGGCACCTGACGACGTCGGCCGGCTTCCCGACCAACGCCATCTACGGCTTCGTCACCACCCTGCGCAAGCTCATCGACCGGGAGAAGCCGGACTACCTCGGCGTCGTCTTCGACGTCAAGGGGCCGACCGTCCGGCACGAGGCCTTCAAGGACTACAAGGCCCACCGCAAGCCGATGCCCGACGACCTGGTCGTCCAGGTCCCGGTCCTCAAGGAAGTCCTCCGCGCCCTCCGCATCCCCACCGCCGAATACGAGGGGTACGAGGCCGACGACGTCCTGGCCACCCTGGCCCGCAAGGCCGAGGCGAGGGACCTGCGGGCCGTCATCGTGACCACGGACAAGGACCTCCTCCAGGTCGTCGACGCGGCCACGGTCGTCTACAACCCGGCCAAGGAGACGACCCTCGACGAGGCCGGCGTCCGCGAGGTCTTCGGCGTCGCCGCCGACCGGGTCACCGGACGTCCTCGCCCTCTGGGGAGACCCGACGGACAACGTCCCGGGCGTCCCCGGCATCGGGGAGAAGACGGCCAAGGCCCTGATCCAGGAGTTCGGCTCCCTCGACGCGCTCCTGGCCCGCCTGGACAAGGTCCGCAACCCGCGGACCCGGGAGCGGATCGTCCAGAACCGCGACCTCCTCGACCTCAGCCGGCGCCTGGTCACCGTCCACCGGGACCTCGACGTCGGGCTCGACCTCGACGCCTTCGCCCTCAAGCCCCCCGACGAGAAGGAGGTCCTGCGGCTCTTCCAGAGCGCTCGAGTTCACGACCCTCGCCGGGGAGTTCGTGAAGAGGACGCGGCCGGAGAAGAAGGACTACCGGGCCATCCTCGACGCGGCCGAGCTCGAGGCCCTCCGCGACCGGATCGCCGCGGCCGGGTCGGTCTCCCTGGACACGGAGACCGACAGCGCGTTCCCGACCCGGGCCCGGCTCGTCGGGATGTCGTTCGCGCTCGTCCCCGGCGAGGCCTTCTACCTCCCTCTCGGCCACGACTACCTCGGCGCGCCGGCCCAGGTCCCGCTCGGACGGGCCCTCGGCATCCTCCGTCCCGTCCTCGAGGACCCGGCGGTCCGCAAGACCGGGCAGAACATCAAGTACGACACGATCGTCCTCCGCCGGGAGGGCGTCCGGCTGGCCGGCATCGACCGCGACACCATGGTCCTCTCCTACCTCCTCGAGCCGAACTGGGGCAAGCACAACCTCGAACGCCTGGCCCTGACCTATCTCCAGGAGACCAAGGCGCCCTACGAGAGCGTCGTCGGCAAGGGGAAGAACCAGACGACGATGGACAAGGTCGCCGTCGACCGCGTCGTGCCCTACGCCTGCCAGGACGCCGACCTGGCCCTCGAGCTCGGCGACCTCCTCTGGGAGAAGGTCCGGGAGAGGAAGCTCGACAGGCTCTACGAGACGATCGAGCGGCCGCTCATCGGCCTCCTGGCCGAGATGGAGATCTGGGGCGTGCGGGTCGACCCGGACGTCCTGCGGGCCATGTCCGCGCGAGTTCGAGGCCGAGCTCCGGCGCCTCGAGAAGGAGATCCACGAGCTGGCCGGCGGGCCGTTCAACATCAACTCCCCCCAGCAGCTCGGCGACGTCCTCTTCCACAAGCTGGGGCTCCCGGCGGCGCGGAAGACCCGCGTCACCCGCGGCTTCTCGACCTCGCTCGACATCCTCGAGGAGCTGGCGCCGCTCCACCCCCTGGCCCGGCTCGTCCTCGAGTTCCGCCGGAAGACGAAGCTCAAGTCGACCTACGCCGACGCCCTGCCGGAGCTCATCGACCCGCAGACGGGGCGCATCCACACGTCCTACAACCAGACCGTGGCCTCCACGGGCCGCCTGTCGTCGAGCGACCCAAACCTCCAGAACATCCCGGCCCGGGGCGAATGGGGGCCGCGCTTCCGCCGCGCCTTCATCGCCGACCCCGGCTGCCGGCTCCTGGCCGCCGACTACTCCCAGATCGAGCTGCGGATCCTGGCCCACCTCAGCCGGGACGAGGCCCTGGTCGAGACATTCGTCGGGGACCGGGACGTCCATGACGAAACCGCCCGGCTCGTCTTCGGCGACGGACTCGGGCCTCGCGGCCGAGGAGACGCGCCGCCGGGCCAAGGTCATCAATTTCAGCATCATCTACGGCACGTCGGCCTTCTCCCTGGCCAAGGAGCTCGGGACGTCGACGGCCGAGGCCCAGAAGTTCATCGACCGCTACTTCGAGCAGCGGCCGGGGGTCAGGGACTACCTCGACCGCATCGTCGACGAGGCCCGGGAGCGCGGCTATTCCGAGACGATCTTCGGCCGCCAGCGCCAGGTCCCCGAGCTGCGCCAGGCGGACAAGGCGACCCAGCAGGCCGGGCGCCGCATCGCCCTGAACATGCCCATCCAGGGCTCGGCCGCCGA
Source organism: Candidatus Aminicenantota bacterium (assembly GCA_963805045.1). Lineage (GTDB taxonomy): Bacteria > Acidobacteriota > Aminicenantia > Aminicenantales > Saccharicenantaceae > DATKJS01. The sequence goes on along the minus strand of CAWDTC010000030.1, from coordinate 60,407 downwards.
CATCATCAAGGTCGCCATGCTCCGCATCTGGGACGACCTCGGGGCCCGGAAGCTCCGGACGCGGATGATCCTCCAGGTCCACGACGAGCTCGTTTTCGAGGTCCCGGCGGCCGAGGAGGCCGAGGTCGAGGCCGTCGTCCGGGAGCGCATGGAGAACGTCTGCGACCTCCGCGTCCCGCTCAAGGTCCACCTCGGCTGGGGCGCGAACTGGGCCGACGCGAAGTAAGACCGGACGGGTCCTGGCACAGCCCGTCACCAATCACGGTGGCACCGAGGCCGTCCTTATCCCCCGGCCCCGGCGCCACCTACGCCAGCCCCCGGCCTAGAGGGACTCGGGGATTGGCCGGAACGTCATGTGCGGTTCAGCCTCCCCGAAGCGTTTTTCGAGGGAATCCGCTCCGTCGGACGTCGAGGATGTCTGAGCATGTTCCCTCGGGGTGCGAGGGATTGGAAAAAACGGGAGAAGGGAAACCCGTTTTTTCAGACCCGGGGCGGGCCGGACAGTGCTGAGCGAGTTCCGCAGAGCCCGAGAAAGAACGGTTCGGGGAGGCGTCGAGAACCGCACTCTGGAGTGAAGGCCAACCCCAAGGCCCCGAGGGCCGCGCTTTTACAGCGTCTTCTGGTAGACGCGGAACTTCTTGTAGACCTTGCCGCCCATCCGCTCCATCTCGCCCCGGACCTTGACGTTGGTCTCCATCTCGTGGTGGGTGTCCATGAGCTCGTAACCGGCTTCGAGCGCGGACTGGATCATCTTGACGCCCATCATGACGTCGAGGCCCATGCCCCGGTACTTATCCTTGACGGCGCCGAGCAGGAGGTCGAGCTGTTTCGTCTTCTTCGCCGCCCGGAGGATGTGGATGAAGCCGAACGGCAGGAGCCGCCCCCCGGCCTTCTGGATGCCCGCGCCCATGTCGGGCATGCCGATGATGAAGGCGACGAGCTCGCCGTCCTTGACCACGGCCTTGACGAACCGGGGGTCGAGGACGGGGAGGTAGCGCTTGGCCAGGTCGTCCATCTCCTTCTCGTCGAGGGGGGCGTAGCCGTAGATGTTGTTCTGCATGTAGGTTTCGTTCATGAGGGAGAGGACGGGCCGGATCCAGGGCTTGATCTCCTTCTTGGACTTGAATTCCAGGACCTCGAAATTCCCCCTCTTCTCGGCCCGCTCGTAGATCTTCTTGTAGAACTCGGGCATCTCCTTGGGGACGTCGATCTTGTAGACGAAATAGTCGATGTCCTTGGTGTAGCCCTCGTTCTCGACGAGCTTGGGCAGCCACTCGAAATTGTAGTAGGTGGCGATCGTCGCCCGGTGGTCGAAGCCCTCGATGAGGAAGCCCTCCGGGTCCTGGTCCGAGAAGCCGTAGGGGCCGACGACGCGGGTCATCCCCTTCTCCCGGGCCCAGCCCTCGACCCGGGAGAGGAGGGCGTGGACGACCTCCTGGTCCTCGGTCGTCTCGAGGTAGCCGAAGCGGGCCGTCTTCTCGTTCCGGTGCTCGTTGTAGCGGCGGTTGATGATGCCCATGGCCCGGCCGACGCAGTGCCCGTCCTTGAGGGCGAGGAGGAGGAGCGTGTCGGAGTAGCCGAAGGCCTTGTTCTTGGCCGGGTCGAAGTACTTCTTCTCGTCCATGTAGATCGGAGGGACCCAGTTCGCGTGCCCCGCGTGGAGTTTTTCGGGGAGGTAGATGAACGTCCCCACATCCCTCTTCGAGACGGACTTCCTTGAGCTCGATGGCCATGGCCCTGTCCTTTCGTCGCCGCTCGAATGCGCCCTCTATCTTCCCGGATTCCGGGCCAAAAATCAATCCTTTTTTTCTTCTGGAAATCCCTGTTCAAAACCCGACCGGCGGGTGTGGAAATCCTTGACAAGCCCAGGGACCCCCAATATACTACCCCCTCTTAACAATAAGGAATAAAACCCTGACCATGAACGTCGAAACCACTGTCCTCCTCACGGTCTTCGTCCCCATCCTCGGCTCGTTCGCGGTCCCCCTGGCGAACCTCGCTGGCCGGCCGGCCCGATCGGCCTGGGCCGTCCTGGTCGGCGCCGCGACGGCGGTCCTGCCCCTGACGCTCATCCCGTTCGCCCTGGGCGGCGGGGACCGGGTCCTCCGCTGGCCGCTCGTCCTCGGCCTCGACTTCATCCTCATCCTCGACCCCCTGTCCATCTTCATGGCCTGCGTTTCCTCGTTCGTCGGCTTCCTCATCATCGTCTACTCCCTCGGCTACATCCATCACGACGAGCACCAGAACGAATACTACCTGATGGTCCTCCTCTTCATCGGCTCGATGATGGGCCTCGTCTTCTCCGGCAACCTGATCTTCCTCTACCTCTTCTGGGAGATCATCGCCATCTGCTGCTGGCGGCTCATCGGCTTCTACCGCCGGCCGGACTTCGTCATCAAGGCCGACAAGGCCTTCCTGGTGACCTTCTTCGGCGCCGTGGTCATGCTCCTCGGCTTCATCCAGGTCTACGGCGCCACGAACACCTTCGACATCACGGCCATGCGGGGCACGGCCATCCCCGGCACGGCCGTCCTCCTCATCCTCTTCGGCATGTTCTCGAAGTCGGCCACGGTGCCGCTCCACACGTGGCTCCCGGACGCCGGCGTCGCCCCGACGACGGTCACGGCCCTGCTCCACGCCGCCGTCCTGGTCAAGATCGGCGTCTACGCCTTCGCCCGCCTCTTCGTCTACGGCTTCAAGCTCCCGGCCGGCTGGCAGCAGGCCATCCCGGTCCTCGTCGTCTTTTCGAGCCTCGTCGCCGCGGGCGCGGCCGCCGTGGAGAACGACTTCAAGCGCATCCTGGCCTACTCGACGGTCAGCCAGATCGGCTATATCTTCCTCGGCCTCGGCATGGCCAACGCGGCCGGCATCTCCGGCTCGCTCCTCTTCATCCTCATGCACGGCCTGGCCAAGGCCGGCCTTTTCCTCTGCGCCGGCATCGTCATCCACGCCACCCACCAGCGGGACATCCGCGAGATGGGCGGCCTCATCCGGACGATGCCCGTGACGGCCGTGGCCTTCCTCTTCTGCGCCTTCTCCGTCATCGGCATCCCGCCGTTCGGCGGCTTCTTCTCGAAGTTCCTCGTGATCATGGGCACGCTCCAGGCGGGCCAGGTCTGGCTCGCCGCGGCGGCCCTTTTCACGGCCGTCCTGACGATGTTCTACCTGTTCAAGGTCTTCAGCCTGGTCTTCCTGGGCGAGGCCAAGTGCCCGGCCCCCGAAGGAACGAAATCCATGGTCTATGTCGTCGCGGCCCTGGCCGTCCTCAGCCTGGCGGCCGGCCTGCTCGTCGCCGTACCCGATGAAGCTCATCAACGTCGCGACGGCACAGATGAGTTGGTGGCTCCGATGACGCCCAAGATGCTCCTCGTCCCGATCCTCCTGCCGGCGGCCCTCGCCGTCGTCCTCCTCCTCATCCCCCGCGCGGGTCCGGCTCCTGCGCGAGGTCCTGTCCGTCGCCGGCGCCGCCGCCCTGGCCTACGTCGCGTTCGCCCTGTTCGCCGTCAAGAACCTCGAGTTCCGCGTCCCCTGGCTCGGCATGGGCATCGACTTCGAGCTCCGGCTGTACCAGTTCTCCGCCTTCATCCTCCTGGCCCTGGCGGGCTTCCTCGTCCTGATCGCGCTCTACTGACGGCCAAGATGAAGGACGCGCCCCGGGCCCGGGAGTTCTTACGCCTACGTCTTCCTGACGGCCGCCTTCGCCAACGGCGCCGTCCTGGCCGACAACTTCGTGCCCCTCCTCTTCTTCTGGGAGGGGCTGCTCGTGACGCTCTACGGCCTCATCACCATCGGCGCCAAGCCGACCTCCGGCCGGACGGCCGTCAAGGCCCTCCTCATCAGCGGCTTCTGCGACTTCTCGATGATCATGGGCATCGGCCTCGTCTGGTCGATCTCGGGCACGCTGACCCTGTCCAAGGTCTCGCTCGAGCCGACCGGACTGGCCGCGGCGGCCTTCGTCCTGATGATGGTCGGCGCCATCGGCAAGGCCGGGGCCATGCCGTTCCACACCTGGATCCCCGACGCGGCCCTGGACGCGCCCGTGACCTTCATGGCCTTCCTGCCGGCCGCCTTCGAGAAGCTCCTCGGCATCTACCTCCTGGCCCGCATCTCCCTCGACTTCTTCAAGGTCCGGGCGGGGAGCGGGCTGTCGATCCTGATGATGACGATCGGCGCCGTGACCATCGTCCTGGCCGTCCTGGCGGCCCTCGTCCAGAAGGACTTCAAGAAGCTCCTGTCCTTCCACGCCATCAGCCAGGTCGGCTACATGGTCCTCGGCATCGGCACGGGCATCCCCATCGGCATCGCCGGCGGCCTCTTCCACATGATCAACCACGCCATGTACAAGTGCGGGCTCTTCCTGAGCGCGGGGTCGGTCGAGCACCGGACCGGGACGACCGAGCTCCGGAAGCTCGGCGGCCTCTGGAGGGAGATGCCCCTGACGGCGGCCGGCTTCACCGTGTGCGCCCTGGCCATCTCCGGCGTCTGGCCGCTCAACGGCTTCGTCTCCAAGGAGATGGTCTTCCACGGCGCCGTCGAGACGGGCTACGTCGTCTTCGCCGTCGCGGCCTGGGTCGGGGCCATCTTCACCTTCGCCTCGTTCCTCAAGGCCGGCCATTCCGTCTTCTTCGGCGAGCGGACGACGCGAGGTCCCGGCCGTCAAGGAGAGCCCGGCGCCGATCGTCCTGCCGATCCTCGTCCTGGCCCTGCTCTGCATCATCTTCGGCGTCTACAACAAGCTGCCCCTGACCCTCTTCATCCAGCCTATCCTGGCCGGCCACGTCGAGGCCGGGGAGTCGGCCGACTTCACGGCTCACGCCCTCTCGCTCGGCGAACCCCGATCGCCCTGCATCTCCCTCGGCTGCCTCGTCCTGGCCTTCCTGCTCCACGCCTACGGCTTCCGGAAGTCCGGGCGCAAGCCCTACCTGGCCTCCGAGCCCGTCCACAACCTGCCGGTCGTCCACAAGATCTACGACCTGTCCGAGGCCCGGGTGTTCGACCTCTACGAGCAGGGCGTGAAGTTCCTGCGCGGGCTGTCGCTCGTCCTCTTCAAGGGCGTCGACCGGCCGATCGACTTCGTCTTCGAGAAGGTCGTCACGGCGACGGGGGAGCGGTTCACCGGGATCCTGAAGAAGGCCCACAACGGCCACTACGCGAATTACCTGGCCTGGTGCCTGGCCGGCCTGATCCTCGTCGCCGGCGCCATCTCTCTGCTCGTGAAATGAACGCCTGATCGGATAGATCGCTCGGGAGAGTCTTTGAAGATCGAGGAGGAGCGTTGATCAGTCTCTTCGTTGCGCTGCCGCTTGTCGTCGCGGGCGTCCTGCCGCTCGTCGGCAAGGTCTCCCGCAGGGTCGTGCCGGACATCCTGGCCAACGCGGCCCTTCTCTTTCTCGCCGTCACCGCCGTCGTCGGCGGCCGCCCGCTCATCGGGAACGGCCCTGTCTTCCAGCAGATCGCCTGGCTCGGCGAGTCCGTGAACATCCGCCTGGCCCTGGACGGGTTCAGCCTGTTCATGCTCCTGGCCGTCTCGCTCGTCGGGCTGTGCGTGGGCCTCTTCTCCATCGACTACATGGAGCACTACGGCGCCAAGGCCAACTACTACGCCCTGCTCCTGGTCATGGTCGCCGGGATGAACGGGCTCGTCCTGTCCACGGACCTCTTCAACGTCTACATCTTCCTCGAGGTCGCCGCCGTCGCCTCCTACGCCCTGGTCGCCTACGGCCGCGGCTACGACGAGCTCGAGGCGGCCTTCAAGTACCTCATGCTCTCGGTCGTCGCCTCGGCGGCGATCGTCGTCGCCATCGCCCTCCTCTTCGGCATGACCGGGAGCCTGAGCTTCGCCGGCGTCGCCCGGGGCCTCCGGGACCTCTCCGCCGGCCCGGTCGTCGGGGTCGCCGCCGCGCTCTTCATCCTGGGCTTCGGCCTCAAGGCCGCCCTCGTCCCCTTCCACGCCTGGCTGCCGGACGCCCACCCGTCGGCCCCGGCCCCGATCTCGGCCGTCCTGTCGGGCCTGCTGATCAAGGTCTCGGGCGTCTACGCCCTGACCCGGGTCTTCCTCAACGTCTTCGGCCTGACCCCGGCCCTGTCGACGGTCCTCATGGTCCTCGGCACGGTCTCCATGGTCGCCGCGGCCTTCCTGGCCCTCGGCCAGAAGGACATCAAGCGGATGCTGGCCTACTCCTCGATCAGCCAGGTCGGCTACGTCGTCCTGGGCATCGGCATCGGCACGCCGCTCGGCATCGCCGGCGGCCTCTTCCACCTCTTCAACCACGCCCTGGCCAAGGGGCTCCTGTTCCTGACCTCCGGCTCGCATCCAGCAGTCGACCGGCACCCGCGACCTCGACGAGATGGGCGGCCTGGCCAAGCGGATGCCCTGTGACGGCGGCGACGAACCTCGTCGGCTCGCTCTCGATCGCCGGCGTCCCGCCGCTCAACGGCTTCTGGTCGAAGCTCATCATCATCATCGCCCTCGTCCAGGCGGGCCACCCCGTCTTCGCCGTGATCGCCGTCCTGACCTCGGTCCTGACCCTCTGGTACTACCTCATCATCCAGCGCAAGGCCTTCTTCGGCACGCTCAACGAGAGGTGGGCCGCGGTCCAGGAGGCGCCGTTCTGGATGACGGCCGCGACCGTCATCCTGGCCACTCTCTGCATCGCCATCGGCGTCTTCTTCTCGTTCGCTCTCAAGTCCTGGGTCCAGCCCGCCGCCGGCGTCGCTCGCCGACGGGGTCCAGACCGTGATCCGTTCGTGGGGATTGTAAGACGATGATCGTTCAAACCGCTCTTCTCGTCGGCATGGTTCTCTTCTCGGTCCTGGCCCTCTTCCTCAAGGACCTCATCCGGGCGGCCATCTCGCCTGGCCGTGGCCAGCCTCCTCCTCGGGATCGTGTTCTTCCGCATGGGCGCCCCCTACGCGGGCGTCTTCGAGATCTCCGTCGTCGCCGGTCTGATCACGGTCCTCTTCATCCTGACCATCGCCCTGACGAACACGGGCGAGGAGGTCCGGGAGTCGCGGCTGGCGAACGTCGTCTTCCCGCTCTTCTTCGTCGTCTTCATCGCCATCGACGCCTTCGTCATGAAGGGCCTCCTCCAGAAGATCCCGGCCCTGCCCGCCGCGGCGGAGTCCGGGACCTTCGGCGACGTCCTCTGGAAGGGGCGGACGCTCGACCTCGTCGGCCAGATCGCCGTCATCCTGGCCGGCGTCTTCTCGGTCCTGGCCCTGTTCCGGAAGAGAGACAAACATGAGTAACACCTGGTTCCTCTATCTGTTCTTCTCGCTCGGCCTCATCGGCGCCGGCGTCTACGCCCTCCTGGCCAAGCGGAACCTCATCCGCCTGTTCATCGGGATCGAGGTCATCGGCAAGGGCGTCAGCCTCCTCCTCCTGGCCACCGGGCTTCGCCCGGGACAACGTCCTCCTGGCCCAGGCCCTGGTCGTCACCTACATCGTCATCGAGGTCAGCGTCGTGGCCACGGCCCTGGCCCTCATCATCAACGTCTACCGGCACACGAAGAGCCTGGACATCCGGAAGCTGGCCAAGCTGAAAGGGTAAGCCATGAAGGGAATCGCGATCCTCCTCTCGCCGCCCGTCGCCTTCTTCGTCTTCCTCGCCGCCGCCCTCCTCCTCTACGCCCTGGGGTCGAAGATGGGCCCCAAGCTGACCAAGACCGGCGGCAAGCTCGCGACCTACGCCTGCGGCGAGGACATCCCGGGCGTCAAGATCCAGTTCGGCTACCGGCTGTTCTTCTTCGTCGCCCTCTTCTTCACCATCATGCACGTCGCGACCCTGGTCATCGCCACCGTCCCGGCGGGGCGGATCACCCTCTTCGCCGTCTTCTACCTCCTCATGATCTTCCTGTCCGTCATGGCCCTCGTCACAAGGAGCTAACATGCTGACGAAGCTCACGCGCTGGTCGAGGATCAAGTCGCCATGGATCCTCCACCTCAACTCCGGCGCCTGCAACGCCTGCGACATCGAGGTCGTCGCCGCCCTGACGCCCCGCTTCGACGTCGAGCGGCTTCGGCGTCCTGCTCAAGGCGACGCCGCGCCACGCCGACGTCATCATCGCCACCGGCCCGGTCACCCGCCAGATCAAGGACCGGATCGTCCGCATCTACGACCAGATCCCCGACCCCAAGTTCGTCATCGCCGTCGGCGCCTGCGCCATGTCCGGCTGCGTCTACCGCGGGGCGTACAATATCATGGGCGGGATCGACCAGGTCATCCCGGTCAACGTCTATGTGCCCGGCTGCCCGGCCCGGCCGGACGCCATCCTGGACGCCGTCGTGAAACTCCTGGGAACACTCTAGCTATCGAGGACGCGCCATGAGCGATGCCGACATCATCCAAGGGCTCCAAAAGCGACCTCGGGGCGAAGGCCCTCGAGCTCACCAACCCCGACCGCCGGCGGATCTTCCTCAAGGTCGCGCCGGCCGACCTCGTCGCCGCCGCGACCCTCCTCCGCGACCGCTATGACTGCGCCCACCTGGCCACGATCAGCGGCGTCGACAAGGGCGAGACCTTCGAGATCCTCTACCATTTCGCCAGCCGGGCGGCCAACATCAACGTCCGGACCGAGGTCCCCAAGGCCTCGCCCCACGTCGCGACGATCTGCCCGGTCATCCCCGGCGCCATCCTCTACGAGCGCGAGCTCCAGGACATGTTCGGGCTGGTCGTCGACGGCATCCCCGACGCCCGTCCCCTCATCACGCCCGACGACTGGCCGGCCGGGAACTTCCCGCTGCGCAAGGACTGGAAGTACGAACGGCCCGAGGAAAGGATCCCCGGAGGCAAGTCATGAAGTTCCAAATCCCCATCGGCCCCCAGCACCCGGCCCTCAAGGAGCCGATCAGCCTGCGCATGACCGTCGAGGGCGAGGTCATCCGGGACGCCGACATCCGGCTCGGCTACAACCACCGCGGCCTGGAGAAGCTGGCCGAGGAGAAGATCCTGCATCCAGAACATCTACCTGACCGAGCGCATCTGCGGCATCTGCTCCCACTCCCACGCCACGTGCTTCGTCCAGGGCGTCGAGAAGCTCATGGAGCTCGCCCCGCCCAAGCGCGGCCTGTACATCCGCTACCTCGTCTCCGAGCTCGAGCGGGTCCACAGCCACCTCCTCTGGCTGGGCGTCGCCGGCCACGAGGCCGGCTTCGACTCGTTCTTCATGTACACCTGGCGCGACCGCGAGATCGTCATGGACCTCCTGGAGATGATCTCCGGCAACCGCGTCCACTACGCCATCAACACCCTCGGCGGCGTCCGCCGCGACCTCGACGAGGGCCAGAAGGCCAAGATCCTCGAGGGCATCGCGACCCTCAGGACGCGCAGCGAATACTACTTCCATATCGGCGCCAGCGAGCCGAGCTTCGTCGCCCGCATCGCCGGCGTCGGCCGCCTGACGAAAGAGCAGGCGGAGGCCCTCTGCGCCGTCGGCCCGACGGCCCGCGCCTCGGGCATCACCCGCGACGTCCGCAAGGACGACCCCTACGCCGTCTACGACGAGATGGACTTCGAGGTCGGCACGGCCGACACGTGCGACGTCCTCGGCCGGGTCGTCGTCCGCGTCAAGGAGCTCCTCGAGTCCTACAAGATCATCGAGCAGATCGTCCGGAACCTGCCCGAGGGCCCGATCGCCGTCAAGGCCCCCCGCAAGGCCAAGCCGGGCGAGGTCGTCAGCCGCTACGAGGCCCCGCGCGGCGAGAACATCCACTACATCAAGTCCAACGGCTCGGAGAAGCCCGAGCGGCTCAAGGTCCGGGCCCCGACGCTGGCCAACTACCCGGCCACGGTCGAGATGCTCCGGAACGGCTTCATCGCCGACATCCCGCTTATCTTCGCCGCCATCGACCCCTGCATCTGCTGCGCCGAGCGGGCCGTGACCCTCGTCGACGTCCGGAGCGGCGAGGAAACGGCCGTCCGCCTGAGCGACCTCCGCCGGCGGGCGGCCGAGACGCGTCCGAACGCCTCCCTTGAAAAGGAATGCCGCATGGCCGCTCTGAAAACCCTCCTCTACCTCCTCGTCTACCCGGGAATCCTGTTCCTCTTCTTCTACTCGACGTTCTGCGAGTGGTTCGACCGCAAGGTCTACGCCCGGCTCCAGAACCGGATGGGCCCGACGCACACCGGGCGCTTCGGCCTCCTCCAGCCGGTCGCCGACTTCGTCAAGCTCATGGCCAAGGAGGACGTCGTGCCCGACGCGGCGGACAAGCGGATGTTCAACGCCCTGCCCGTCGTCGGCCTGGCCATCGTCTCCACCGCCGCCCTGCTCCTCCCCGTCTGGAACTTCGACCTGGCCGTCCCGAGCCTGACCTCGTTCTCCGGGGACATCATCGTCCTCCTCTACCTCCTGAGCCTGCCGACGCTGGTCATGTTCCTGGCCGGCCTGGTCCTCGACCAACCTCTTCTCCACGATCGGCGGCTCGCGCGTCCTGACCATGCTCTTCGGCTACGAGGTCCCGCTCTTCCTCTCGGTCCTCAGCCCGGCCATCCTGGCCAACTCCTGGCGCCTGGCCGAGATCGCCGCCTTCTACCAGAGGAGGCCCCTGCTCATCCTGCCGAACCTCCTCGGCTTCGTCGTCGCCGTCATCGCCGTCCAGGCCAAGCTCGAGCGGACGCCCTTCGACATCCCCCACGCCGAGACCGAGATCGTCGGCGGCACGTTCACCGAGTATTCGGGCAAGAAGCTGGCCCTCTTCCGGCTCATGCTCGACATCGAGCTCGTCGTCGCGAGCGGCCTGCTGGCCACGGTCTTCCTGGCCGGCTTCCCCGGCGGCGCCCTCCTCGGGTTCGTCCAGTTCGTGGTGAAGACGCTCTTCGTCATCTTCCTCCTGGCCCTCCTCCGGGCCCTGACCTCCCGGATCCGCATCGACCAGGTCGTCACCTTCGCCTGGAAGGTCCTGGCCCCGCTGGCCGTCCTCCAGCTCCTCATCGTCATCCTCCTGAAGGGATTCCTGAAATGAGAATCGCGGCCTTCCTCCCCGAACTCCTCCGGCATCTCTTCAAGAAGCCGGCCACCGTCGACTACCCCTTCAAGAAGCTCGAGGTGCCCAAGGACTTCCGGGGGACGCCGTTCCTCCAGCCCGAGCTTTGCATCGTCTGCAAGGCCTGCGAGCGCGACTGCCCGGCCGAGGCCATCGAGATCACCTCGGTCGACGAGGCGGAGAAGCGCTTCCGGATGGTCATCCACAACGACCGCTGCATCCACTGCGCCCAGTGCGTCGACTCGTGCCCGACGACGCCCAAGGCCATGGCCATCGACAGCCAGTTCGAGCTGGCGGACTTCGACCGGCATCGTCTCAAGAAGGAATGGGTCTACGTCCGGGCCGTCCTCAAGCCCAAGCCGGCCGCGCCGAAGCCCGACGCCCAGCCCGAGCCCGCCCCCAAGGCTTAAACACACTCAATAGGGGTGGCACCGGGGTCACCCTTATCCCCCGGCCCCGGGAACCTGTCCCGGTTCCCCCGTCGCAAGGCCGGACGGGTCCCGTCCGTGGCGTCCCCGTCCGTCCTCGCTCCGGCTTACACTCCGCGGCCCATCTCGGAGGTCGATCCCCAGGCTTGACCACCCGCTTCGCTCAGGGTGGCGCGCCTCTGACCATGAAGCCGGCTCCGCCATGAGCGGTTTCCGCTCGCGTACTCTGAATGGGAGCGCAACTCCGCTGTGAGCAGGCGGAGACGGCACCGGCCACCCGTCCGGCTACGCGGCCCCCTTCCAAACGGGGACTTGCGGACGGCCTCGGGCCACAGCGCGCGGACGTCCGCCCTCGTCGCTTCTCTCCTGTATAATGATGAGGCGATGAGGAAGCCCGCGGCGTGGAAGGCCCGCCTGGCGCGGGAGCTGGGCCGGCCGGAGAGGCTGGCCGTCCTCGGCGTCGGCAACGTCGCCAAGGGGGACGACGCGGCCGGGGTGCGGGCGGCCGAGGCCCTCGCCCGCCGGACCGGCGCGGCGGCCGCGGCCGGCTGAAGGTCTTCGTGACCGAGGAGGCGCCGGAGAACTTCACCGGGGCCGTCCGCGCTTTCGCCCCGTCCCATGTCCTCGTCCTCGACGCGGCCTCCGCCGGCTTTCCGCCGGGGACGGTCTTCCCCGTCGACCCGTCGGCCGTGCCCGACGAGGACGTCTCGACGCACCGGACGCCGCTCTCGACCCTGGCGGACTACTTGGAGAGGACGGTCGGGTGCCGGGTCCTCGTCCTCGGGATCGAGCCGAAGGCGTTCAGCCCCGGGCGCGCCGCTGAGCGCGCCGGTGCGGCGGGCCGTGGGGGAGGTCGCGTCGTACCTGGCCGCCCTGGCCGGGCGCCGCCTCAGATCTTCATCGGCATCAGGACGTAGATGTTCCGGATCGTCTCCTCGGCCTCGGGCTTGAGGAGGACGGCGCTGTTCTCGTCCTTGATCTCGAACGTCACGCGCTCCGACGCGACCGTCGTCAGGAAATCCAGCAGGTACTGGGAATTGAACCCGATCTCGAGGTCGCGCCCCTTGTACTCGACGGCCAGCTTGTCCCTGGCCTCGCCGATCTCGGGGTTCGAGGAGAAGAGCTTCATCCGGTTCTTCTCGAGGTAGAACTTGATGCCCTTCGACCGCTCCGCCGACAGGAGCGAGACCCGGCGGATGGCCCCGGCCAGCTCCTCGCGCGCGATGGAGAGGAGGTTCGGGTTGTCCTTGGGGATGACCGCCTGGTAATTGGGGAACTTGCTCTCGATGATCCGGGAGATGAGCGTCCGCGAGCCCACCCGGAAGAAGAGGTTGTTCTCGTCGAGGTCGAACTCGACCGTCTCGTCCTCGAACTTGCGGAGCTCGCCGAGGGTCTTCTTGGCCACGATGACGCTGAGCTCCTTGTCGACCTTGATCCCGTCGTCCGTCTTGGCCGTGTAGGACAGCCGGTGGCCGTCCGTGCTGACGAACTCCATCTGCTTCGGCTTGAGCAGGAGCAGGGCCCCGTTCAGGTAGTACCGCTGTTCCTGGGTGATGGCGTAGTAGACCCGGTCGATCATCGCCTTGACGTCCGCGAGCGGCAGCCGGATGCCCTTCTCGAATGTCGGCCTCGGGCACCTGAGGGTAGTCCTCCTTGGGCATGCAGAGGACCTTGAACTCGCTCTCGCCGGCACGTGATCTCGATCGCCTCGCCCTTGAGCTCGAGCGTCGACGGTCTGCCCATCGGGCAGGGACTTGACGATCTCGAAGATCTTCTTTCCCGTTGACCGTGATCGCCCCCGGCTTCTCGATGTCGGCCGCGAAATGCGTCTTCAGGCCGACCTCGAGGTCCGTCCCGGTCAGCTCGACCTCCGTTCCGGTCACGGTCATCAGGATGTTGGCCAGGATGGGCATCGTGTTCCGCTTCTCGACGATCCCCTGGAGAAGCTGGAGTTCGTCGAGAAGTGTTTCTTTGGGCAGAGAAAATTTCATGGCATCACCTTTCCCGGAGCGTTCCTATTCTTTATCTTTATATTCTTTTTATAAAGACATATAAAATCAAGAAGAGAAATAAGAAAGTCCTGTGGAAATGTGCATATCGGGCGCAACGTGCTGATCGGGCTCATTGGATGAAGGCGATGAGGCTGTTGATTTCTTTGTTGAATTCGGGATCGTCCTGCCGCAGCTTTTCGATCTTGCGGACGGTATGGATGACCGTCGTGTGGTGTTTTCCACCGAATTTCTTGCCGATTTCGGGCAGGGAGGAATTGGTCAGCTCCTTGGCCAGATACATCGCCACCTGGCGGGGGAAGGCGACCTTGGGGGAGTTGTTCTTGCTCTTGAGCTGCGAGGACTTGATTTTGAACTGGTGGCAGATGAGCTTCTGGATCTTTTCCACAGTGATGATGGTCGAGGAGGAATCGAGGAGGCCTTTGAGCGCCTCCTTGGCGAGGTCGAGGTCGATCTTCTCGCCCTTGAGGGAGGCGAAAGCGATGACCCGGCGGAGATAGCCCTCGAGCTCGCGGATATTGGACTGGACCTTGTCGGCGATGTAAAGGGCCACGGTCTCGGGCAGGGAGACGGCCTCCGTCTCGGCCTTTTTCTTGAGGATGGCGATGCGGGTCTCGATGTCCGGCGGCTTCAGGTCGGCGATGAGGCCCCATTCGAACCGCGAGCGGAAGCGCTCCTCGAGGTGGGGGATCTCCTTCGGGGGACAGTCGCTGGAGATGACGATCTGCTTCTGGCTGTCGTAAAGGTGGTTGAAGGTGTGGAAAAACTCCTCTTTCGTCCGCTCGCGGCCGGACAGGTAGTGGATGTCGTCCATGAGCAGGACGTCGACGCTGCGGTATTTCTCGCGGAACTCGAGGACCTTGCCGTACTGGAGATGGTTGACGAGGTCGTTCATGAACTTTTCGGTCGTGACGTAGAGGATCTTGAGCCGGTGGTTGCGCTCGAGCGTGAAATGCCCGATGGCGTTCATGAGGTGGGTCTTGCCGAGGCCGGCGCCGCCGTAGATGTAGAGAGGGTTGTACGAGCGGGCCGGGTTCTTGGCCACGGCGAGCGCGGCGGCGTGGGCGAACTGGTTCGAGCTGCCGACGACGAAGTTCTCGAACGTGTAATTGGGGTTGAGGTTGGGGTTGGCCGGAGCCGCCTGCTTGGATTTCCGGTCGTCGGGCGAGCGGCGCATGAAGGACGAGGGGGTGTCCTCGTAGATGTAGCGGATCTCGAGGGGTTTCTGGAAGAGGTCCTTCGAGCACTCGTTGATGACGGTCGAATAGTGGAAGGACAGCCAGTCCCGGAAGTAGGAATTCGGCACCTTGACGTAAAGGCACTCCTGGTCCTGGCCGATGAAGGTCGTCGGCTCGAACCAAGTTTCGAAGCTGTTCGGGTCGACCTTCTCCTCGACGGCCTTGAGGATTTGATTCCAAGGATTTTGTTTTTCTTCAGGTTCCATGGAGGCCATCAAAATTTCCACAGATTTTTCCACATCTGTGGAAAAGCCTCTCCCGACACTGGTCGGGGCGGGGAAGGCTCGGCCATGTTAGCACTTTGCCCCCCTGATTTCAAGCCTTTTTTTGCCCTTCGGCGCGCCCCCAAGCGGGCCGTCGCGCGGGCGCGGCGAAGGCGTGCCGGCGGGCCGTTTTCAGGCCGGCGGACGGCCGAAAAGGAGCGGGAAAATGCGGGCCCTGAGGAGCGGCAGGAGGTCGGCCAGGGCGAACTCGGCCGCTTCCCCGGCGTAGGTGTAGACCCGGGTCTCCTTGAACTCGTTTTTCCAAAGGACCTCGCCGGTCGCGGCGTCGATGAGGGTGAGGTCGAGGCTGAGGACGAACAGCTTCCGCTCGGCGAGGCCGTGGCCTTCGAGCCGGAAGGGTCCGTCCTTCGGCAGGTCCTCTTCGAGGAGGGCCTTCTGGGCCCGCTCGCTGAGGCCGGCCGTGCCGAAGAGAATGGCGGCGGAGACATGGCCCGCGCCGGCCGCCTTCCAGTACCCGGCGTCGAGGGCCGAGGCCCCGGGGCCCGGCGGGACGGCAAGCCGCGTGACCTTGCCCTTGAAGGCGCCGCGCATGCCGGCGGCGAGGTCCTCGGCGATCGTGCGGCCGAGGGCGAGGTCGGGGACGGGTTTCGTTTCCGCGAAGTCCGGGACGAGGAGCTCGGTGAGCCGTTCCGGGACGGCGGCGGGAACGGCCCGGACGCCGGCCGCCGGCGGGGACGCGGGCGGCGCCGAGGCGCAGCCGGGGAGGAGGAGCGCGAGCCCGGCGAGGGCGCCCGCCACGAGGCACGCGGCCGATTGAAGAGGGAAACGGACAGTCCTCGCGTTCATGGCCGGGACACGCTTAACTTACGCCGGGGGCCGGCGGGCGTCAAGCGCCCGCGGCCGGGGATTTGCCATCGGCCCTTTTTTATGATATAAACTTGGCTTCGAATCGGAACGAAAGAGCCACGACCATGCCGAAAGTTTGCGAAATCTGCCAAAAAGGGCCCGTCTTCGGGCATAGCGTCAGCCATTCCCACAAGTCTTCGCCGAAGAAGTGGAAGCCCAACCTCCAGCATGTCAAGGCCCAGACGCCGCAGGGCGTCCGCCAGATCTGGGTATGCACGAGGTGTCTGCGGACGGGCAAGGTCGTCAAGGCCCGCTGACGCTGGGCCCGGCCCCGTTCGCACTGCGTCGTCTTCCCTACCCCCAGAACGCCGGTCTTCCCGCACGGCCGCGCTCCCTCAGACCCGCTCGACCGACAGGACCTCCTTGAGGGCCGCGATCCGCTTCGAGATCTCCTCGAGGTGGCGCAGGTCGCGGATGAGGACGTCGAGTCCGATGCGCGCCTTCCCCCCCGCGAACGTGGCCACTTCCGCCTTGGCGATGTTCCCGTCGAAGCGGGACACGGCCGCGGCCACGTTGGCCAGGACGCCCGGCGAGTCCTGCGCCCGGACCAGCAGCCGGGCCTTGAACGTCCCCGTCAGGGCCGGGTCCCACGAGGCGTCGACGAGCCGCTGACCGTCGAGGATCTCCTTGGTCACGCGCGGGCAGCGGAGGGAGTGGACCGTGACGCGCCGCCCGGCCGTGACGTAGCCGACGACGGGCTCTCCCTTGATCGGCGAACAGCACTTCGCCAGGCGCAGCGACGGGTCGTCGAGGGCCCGGATGCGGACTTTCCGGGGCCGGGGCATGCCCGCGGCCGCGGGCGCGCCCGGCGGCCGCCCCTTGAGCTTCAGCCACCGCTTGATCTCGTGGCGGGCCCCGCTCGTCTTCGCCGCGCCCAGCACGGCCCGGGTCGGGCCCCGGTCCTCGGCCGTCACGATCTCCACGATGTCGCCGGTCTTGAGCGCCGTTTTGAGCGGGGCGGGCGCGCCGTTGATCCGCGCCCCGGCCGCGTGGAGCCCGACCTCCGAGTGGATCTTGAAGGCGAAGTCGAGGGCGGTCGCCCCGGCCGGCAGGTTGATGACCTTGCCCTTGGGGGTGAAGACGAAGACCTCCTCGGGCACGAGGTTGGCCTTCAGGCTGCGCAGGAACTCCTGGGGGTTCTTCTGCTCCCTGTAGAGGGCGGCCATCTCGCGGAGCCAGTGGAGGCGCCGGTCCTCGCGGACGAGGGTCTGCGGCGAGTCCTCCTTGTAGCGCCAGTGGGCGGCGATGCCGTTCTCCGCGAGGTCGTGCATCTCGCGCGTCCGGATCTGGATCTCGAACGTCTTGCGCCCCTCGGTGATGACCGTCGTGTGAAGGGACTGGTAGAGGTTCGGCTTGGGCATGGCGATGAAGTCCCGGAAGCGCTGCGGCAGGTGGGGCCAGCGCTGGTGGATGACGCCCAGGGCCGCATAGCAGTCCTTGATGGAGCCGGTGATGAGCCGCAGGGCCAGGAAATCGTAGACCTGGTCGAAACGGATGTCGCGCTTCTTCATCTTCGTCCAGATGCTGTAGGGGCGCTTGGTCCGCGAGAAGACCTCGGCCGGGATGCGGTTGGCTTTCATCAGCGCGGCGAGCGTCTTCGCCATGCGCCGCAGGTCCCGCTCGGCCGCCTTCCTCTCCGGGCCGACCAGGGCGTCGACCTTGGCGAACCCCTCGGGCTCGACGTAGCGGAAGGACAGGTCCTCGAGCTCGGCCCGGATGCGGCCCATGCCGAGGCGGTTGGCGATCGGGGCGTAGACGTCGAGCGTCTCGCGGGCGACCTGCCTCTGCTTGTCCTCATCCAGGAACTCGAGCGTCTTGAGGTTGTGGATCCGGTCGGCGAGCTTGATGAAGATGACCCGGATGTCGTCGGTCATGGCCAGGATGACCTTGCGGATGGCCTCGGCCCGGCGGTCCTCGGGAGGCGTGTCCTGGACGCGGCCGATCTTGGTCACGCCCTCGACGAGGTCGGCGACCTCCTTGCCGAAGGCCTCGCGGACCTCGGCGGCCGTGACCTCCGTGTCCTCGAGGACGTCGTGGAGGAGGGCGGCGACGAGGGTCGTGCGGTCCAGGCCCATGTCGGCCAGGGTGTTGGCGACCTCGAGGGGATGGCTGAGGTAGGGCTCTCCGGAGCGCCGGACCTGGCCCTTGTGGGCCCGGGCCGCGAAGACGTAGGCCTTCTGGAGGACGAGGGCGTCCTTGTCGCCGATGTAGGCCGAGGCCTTCTCGAGGACGTCGTCGAAGCGGATCATGGCGGGGTCCCTTTCCGGCGGCCCGGACCGCTCCCCTCGCGCTCGAGGATCCAATCGACGGCCGCGGCGAGGTCGCCGGCCACGGCGTCGGGCCGGAGGCCGCGCCGCTCGAGCTCGGCGAGGGCCCGCGGGCCGTACCCCGTCAGGACGAGGATGGGGACGGCGCCGATGGCCCGGCCGAAGAGGATGTCGCTCGCCTTATCCCCGACCATGTAGGACCCCGCGAGCTCGAGGCCGAGCTCGGCCGCGGCCCGGAGGCCGAGCCCGGGCGCGGGCTTGGCGCAGGCGCATCCGGGCCCGCCGGCGACGTCCGGCGCGGCGTGCGGGCAATAGTAAAAGGCGTCGATCGGGGCCCCGGCCCGCGCGAAGGCCGCGGCGAACTCGACGTGGAGGCGTTCGACCTCGGCCCGGCCGAAGAAGCCGCGGCCGACCCCCTCCTGGTTCGTGACGACGACGGCCGCCAGCCCGGCCTCGCGGACGCGGCGGACGGCGTCGACGGCGAACGGGTAGAGATGGACCTGGCTCCAGTCGGCGGGATAACCGACGTCGCGGTTGAGGGTCCCGTCGCGGTCGAGGAAAACGGCCCGTTTCTTGTTCATGGCGAGGGCCGGCCGGCGGGACGTCCGCGCGGGCCGGCCGCAGCGGCATTTTATCCCGGGGCTTCCGCCCCTGTCAAAAGCCGGGGCGCAGACCGGCCCTCAGTCCTTGGCCTTGGCCGGGGCCTGGCCGGCGTCCTTCTTCCCGGCCGCGGGGGCGGGCTTGGCCTCCGGCGCGGCCGACGCCTTGCCCTCGGGCGACGGGGAGTTCTTCTTGGCGTAATCCGTGATGTACCAGCCGCTTCCCTTGAACTGGATGGCCGGCGAGGAGATGAGCTTGCGGAGCGGGCCGCCGCACTTCGGACACTTTTCGAGCGGCTTGTCCTTGGCCTTCTGCAGGGCCTCGAACCGGTGACCGCACTTCGTGCATTTGTATTCGTGGATGGGCATCTTCGTGTCGCTTCCGTGATCCTCTGGCCGATGATTGACGTCTATTATAGCAGTCCGGGGCGCGGAGCACCAGCGCCCCGCCACAGGGGTCCTGCCCGAGAACGCCGGAGGCCTCGGGGATGGCCTCCACTCCAGAGTGCGGCTTGCGCTAAGCCGCACATCACGTTCCGGCCATTCCCCTTCAGCCTCCGGCTCTCCTCCTGCAGTCGCTCAGAAGTTGCTCCCCGCCGGAGGGGTGGCCGGTGCAGTCTCGCTCGCCGCAGCGACGTACTCTCGCGCAGAGTATGGCATCGATAGCGCATGGCGCAGAGCCGTGACGGACCGATGGGCACGCTATCCGCGAGAGAATGTGGCGACGGACTCAAGCGGGATGCGGGGAGTGTGCCGGACCGAAAACGGACGGGGACGCACACGGACAGGATCCCTCCGGCGCCTATTTCGATTCGTGGAAGACGACGGCCTCGAAGACCTCGAGCTTGGCCCCCTTCTTCCAGGCGTCGGGGGGCAGCCCGGCCTTGAGGCAGCCCTGCTCGAGGAACGTCTCGCGGTCCCAGCCGTTCTCGACCGGGACCTGCGGCAGGAGGACGCCCTTCTGGCCCGCCCCGCGTGACGATGAGGCCGTGCCGGCCGACGCGGACGAGCTCCGGGCTGGCGATCTCCCGGGGCGGCGTGAGGACGGAGATCTCGAACTCGAGCCCCGCCACCTCGTCCGCCGCGACGGGCGGGAACCGCGGGTCCTCGGTCGCCGCGTAGACCGCCGCCCGGACGACGGCTTGGCCGAGCGGCGCCACGGCCTCGATGAAGCCGATGCAGCCCCGCAGCTCGCCGCGCTTCTTGAGCGTTACGAAGACGCCCCGCGGCTCGAGGAACTTCGGGTTCGCCGTCCGGTCCTCGATGAGCGCGCCTCGGCCGACGAACTCGGTCACGGCCGAGCGGGCCAGCCGCAGCAGCTGGGCCTTGTCCTCGGCCGAGAGCGCGTCCTCGGCCGCGGCGGTCGGTCTTTTCCGAGAGGACGGCCGCGGCCATGTAGCCGACGACGTTCGAGGCCGGCCCGCCGGCTTCGGAGGAGTCCGCATGATGGAGGATCTCGACCCGCGCCGGCCCGAGCTTCCGGGCGTAGAGGAGGGCGGCCACGACGGGTCCGCCGCCGCACATGATGTTGTCGCCGGCCTCGACCTTGCGGATGAGCGTCTCGGTCTTGGCTTCGCGGACGAGGTCCATCGTCGCGGCGTCGACCGCGGCCGCCTCGGCCTTGGGCAGGAAATGGGAGAGGTCTGTCGAGGCGACGACGAGGACCTTCTTCCCGGCGCAGGCCTTGGTCAGGGCCGCGGCCATCGCCTGGATCGTCCGCCTCGTCTGGAAGCCCATGACGACGGGGACGATCTTGGCCCCGGGCAGGGCCCTCTGGATGAAGGGGACCTGGACCTCGACCGAATGCTCCTGGACCTCGGCCCCGGGGTTGTCGTAAGCCTCAGGGACGTAATCGAACCCGGAGGCCTTGGTCAGGGCCCTGGCCAGGGCCTGGTCGACCGGGACGATGCCGAGCGGTGTCGCGAAGCCGGCGCCCGTGTAGATCGAACACCCCGTAAAGGCGGCATGGTGGGAGGGGCCGATGACGACGACGGTCTCGAAGGGCATCCCCTTGACGAGGGCGTACGCGTAGGCCGCGGTCGGCCCGGAATAGACGTGGCCGGCGTGCGGGACGATGATGGCCCGGACCTCCCCCGCCGGCGGCGCGGCCGGCTTGGCGTTGGCGAGGAAGAGGTCGACCTGGGCGGCGAGCCGGACGGGGTCCTTCTCGTAGAACAGGCCGGCGACGCGGGCCGGCCGGACGTCCTCCGCCGCGGCCGCGAGCTGCGCCGAGAGGAGGACCGCCGCGAATCAGGATAGGGGATTGTTCTCATGAGAGGCCTCGTTCGCTCGGGATCGTCTTTTTTCAATATAGCGGCCTTCCGGCTAAAATGCAAATTGACATTTCGCCGCGTTTTGCATATAAAGGGAGGGCGGAAGGTTGAGATGAAAGGCTTCTTCAAATTCCTGCTGGCGCTCGCGACGCTCGGGTCGGTGTTCTTCCTGGGTTACTCCTTGGGCAAAGAGAAAGGAAAAGGCCAAGATCCCGAAGTTCCAGGAAGAGACCGAAAGCAACGTTTGAGGCCCGGGAACCGGCCTCCGGTCCAGCATAGAACGTCACGCCCCGTCCCCGCCGGGGGAGACCTTTGGCTTCGGGCCCCGAGCCCCTGCCTTCGCCGCCCGCGTTGACTTGCCGCGGAACCGCGGACTATAATGACCCCGGAGCCGCCCGTGGCAAGGCCTCGGGCGGCGAGACCCGAGAGAGGACGGACGCCATGAGCTGGGGTGCCTACGCCATCCTGATCATCTTCGGGGCCTTCGTGCTGCT
The DNA here is from genome assembly GCA_963805045.1 of Candidatus Aminicenantota bacterium. Lineage (GTDB taxonomy): Bacteria > Acidobacteriota > Aminicenantia > Aminicenantales > Saccharicenantaceae > DATKJS01. The sequence goes on along the minus strand of CAWDTC010000030.1, from coordinate 38,988 downwards.
GCTCATCATCAACCCGAACATGTCCTGCTTCGGCAAGCGCCTCCGCTCGCCGTTCTATCCGCTGAAGCGGAAGCGGGCGGCGCGGCGGGAGGCATCGGAGGACCTCAAGAAGAAGATGACCGACTACAAGTTCGACCTCGGCGCCGGTCCGTCCGGGCCGCCGGCGGCGCCGGGCGAGAAGACGCCCGGGCCGGCCTCCGGCGACAAGAAACCGCCGGACGAAGAAGACCGAGGATTATGGCTTCCGCCTGGACTGACGGCCGTCCCCACGGCCGCGACCGCGCCCCGCCCCGCCCGCCCACGCCCTTGACAGAGCCGCGCACGTCCGCCCGCCGAGCGGCGGTCCTGGCCGCGAGCGCCGGCGTCGCCGCGCTCCTCCTCGCCTCCTGCGCCCGCCGGCCGCCCGTCCTCGTGCCGCCGGCCTCGGGCGTCGAGGCCGTGGCCGGCTACGCCTCGGCCTCCGTCCGGGGCGAGGCGGCGGACGTCAAGGGCAAGTTCGCCTTCCTCTTCCGCCGGCCCGGCCTGGGCCGGGTCGAGGTCTTCGACCCCCTCGGACGGACCGTCTACTACATCGTTTTCACCGGGCGAAACGGCCTACCTCGTCGTGCCGAATCGGAAGGCCTACGCCGAGGACCGGCCGGCGGCCATGGTCGCCCGGTTCCTGGGTTTCGCCCTCGGCCCGGACGAGGCGCTCGAGCTGCTGAGCGGGCAGTGGCCCGAGGACGCCGGCGGCGCCGCGGACGGCTGGGCCCTCCGCCGCGACGGTCCGGGCCGGGTCGTCCGGGGCGAGCGGGATGGCCTCGTCTTCGAGGTCGCCGGCTTCTTTCCCGGCGGCGGCGTGCCGCGGACGGTCGTCTTCTCCCGGCCGGGAACTTCGGGCCGGCTCGCGGTCCTGTCCCTGGAGTTCAACCCCGCGCCGCGGCCGGAGGCCTTCGGGACCGCGTTTCCTCAAGACGTTCGCCCGCAGGCCGGTCGAGGAGCTCGAGGAGATCAGGGACGATGCGCCTTAGGGCCTGCGCCAAGATCAACCTCGGCCTGGAGGTCGTCGGCAAGCGACCGGACGGCTACCACGATATCCGGACCCTCTTCCAGTCGATCGACCTGGCGGACGGGCTCGAGCTCGAGACGACGTCGGACGGCCGGATCCGGCTCGAGGGCGACGACCCCCGGATCCCGTGGGACGAAACGAACCTCGTCCACCGGGCGGCCGCGCTGCTCCGGGAGGCCGCCGGGACGGCGGCCGGGGCCTTCATCCGCGTCTCGAAGACCGTCCCGCCGGGCAAGGGCCTGGGCGGCGGGAGCGCCGACGCCGCCGTGACCCTCATCGGCCTGAACCGGCTGTGGTCGGCCGGGCTCGGCCCGGACGGGCTCGACGGCCTGGCCCTCCGCCTCGGGTCGGACGTCCCCTATTTCCTCCGGGGCGGCCTCTGCCTGGGGGAATCGAGGGGCGAGGCCCTGACCCCGCTCCCCGACCTCGCGCCGGATGCCCTGCGTCCTGGCCTTCCCCCCCTATCCCATCCTGACGGCCGAGGTCTATGCCGGGGTCGGCCCGTCCTTGACTTCCGGGGGCAAAGACAGTAAAATTATGCGTTTTCTGGAGACCGGGGACTTCGGCCTTTTGGAAAACGCCCTGGAAGAGGTCATCCTCCGGCGACACCCCGAGCTCGAGGGCCTGAAGCGGTTCTTCAGGGAGCGGGGGGCGATGGCGTCCCTGGTGACCGGCTCCGGCTCGGCGGTCTTCGGGCTCTTTTCCGGGCCGGACGAGGCCCGGGACGCGCTCGAGGGGCTCCGCGCGACGGCGGACGCCAGGCTGGCGGAGACCTTGCCGCGCGAGGATTATTGGGCGCGCGTCGGTGCTGGGGCGTAGCCAAGCGGTAAGGCAACGGACTTTGGCTCCGTCATTCGGAGGTTCGAATCCTCCCGCCCCAGTTCTGGAGATATCGGAAAGGGAGAGACGATGAAAGTCTTCGCGGGTTCCTCCAACACGGCCCTGGCCAAGGAGATCGTCAAGTACCTGCAGATCGACCTCGGCCGGTGCGTCCTCGACCGCTTCAGCGACGGGGAGATCCACTTCTACATCGACGAGAACGTCCGCGGCGAGGACATCTTCGTCATCCAATCCGGCTGCTTCGACGCGAACTTCCACCTCATGGAGCTGTTCGTCATGATCGACGCCTTCAAGCGGGCGTCGGCCGGCCGGATCACCGCCGTCATCCCCTATTTCGCCTACGCCCGGCAGGACTGGAAGGACCGGCCGCGGGTGCCGATCTCGGCCCGGCTCGTCGCCGACCTCATCGAGACGGCCGGGGCCAACCGGGTCCTGGCCATGGACCTCCACTCGCCCCAGATCCAGGGCTTCTTCGGCATCCCCGTCGACAACCTCCAGGCCGCCCCGGTCCTGGCCGGCCACATCCGGAACATGCGGCTCGACAACCTGACCGTCGTCTCCCCCGACGCCGGCGGTGTCGGCCGGGCCCGCGTCTTCGCCAAGCGGCTGGACGCCAAGCTGGCCATCATCGACAAGCGGCGGCCGCGGCCCAACGTGGCCCAGGTCCTGCACGTCATCGGCGAGGTCCGCAACCAGAACGTCGTCATCTTCGACGACATGATCGACACGGCCGGGACGATGACCCTGAGCGTCGACGCCCTGGCGCGCAAGGGCGCGAAGAGGATCTTCGCCGCCAGCACCCACCCCATCCTCTCCGGCCCGGCCGTGGACCGGATCGTCAAGAGCAACCTCGAACACATCTTCGTGACCAATACCATCCCTTTGACCAAGCGGGCGAAGGCCTCCGGCCGGTTCACCGTCCTCTCCGTGGCCGAGCTCTTCGGAGAGGCCATCCGGAGGATCAACGAGGGGAGCTCGGTCAGCTCCCTGTTCGCCTGAGGAGGAACACATGAACACCATCGTCGTCCGAAGCGAAAAACGCGAGGGCCTCGGCAAGAACGCGGCCCGGCGGTTGCGCCAGCAGGGCTTCGTCCCGGCCATCCTCTACGGCGAGGGCGGCGGGAGCGTCCCGCTCGTCCTGAAGAAGACGGACATCATCCAGATCATGAAGCTCGAGACCCGCGAGAACACGATCTTCAAGCTCGCCGACGGCGCCGCGGAGACCGACGCCATGATCAAGGACCTCCAGGTCGACCCGACGACCGACGAGATCCTCCACGCCGACCTCGTCCGGATCTCCATGGACAAGCCCATCCGGGTCACCGTGCCGGTCGTCCTCCGCGGCGAGCCCATCGGCGTCAAGACCGAGGGCGGCTTCGTCGACTTCGCCACCCGCGAGGTCGAGGTCGAGTGCCTGCCCCGGGCCATCCCCGAGAGCCTCGCCGTCGAGATCGGCGAGCCTCCACGTCCACCAGTCCCTCAAGGTCGAGAACATGACGGCGCCGGCCGGCGTCCAGATCATGACCGACCCGGCGACGGTCCTCGTCCTCGTCTCCCTGCCGCACAAGGAAGAGGAGTTCCCCGGCGAGAAGCCCGAGGAGGCGGTCGCCGCGGAGGAGGCCAAGGAGCCCGAGGTCATCAAGAAGGAACGGGCCCCCAAGGAGGGCGAGGAGGAGAAGCCGGGCAAGCCCGAAAAGCCCGAGAAGCCGGGCAAGCCCGAGAAGCCCGAGAAGCCGGAAGAAGGGCAAGCAGGAGAAATAAGGCTTGTGGGCGGTCGTGGGGCTGGGGAATCCCGGCGAGGAGTACGCCGCCACCCGCCACAACGCCGGCTTCCTGCTGGTCCGCCGGGTGGCCCGCGCCCGGGGCGTGGAGCTCCGGGGCCGGGCCTTCAAGGCCCGGACGGCCGTCGTCCGGAGCGGGGATGACGAGGTCCTGCTGGCCCTGCCGCAGACCTTCATGAACCGCAGCGGCGTCTCCGTCCGCGAGATCGTGGCCAAGAACGCCCTCCCGCCGGAGCGGCTGGTCGTCGTCTACGACGACCTCGACATCCCGACCGGCGAGATCCGCGTCCGCAAGCGGGGAAGCCCCGGGACCCACAAGGGCATGATCTCGATCGTCGAGGCCGTCGGCAGCCGCGAGTTCCCGCGGCTGCGGATCGGCATCGGCCCGCTGCCCGCCGGCGAGGACGCGGCCGACTACGTCCTCGCCCCGTTCGACCGGGACGAGCGGCCCCTCCTCGAGCGCAGCCTCGACGAGGCCGAGGAGGCCCTGGAGATGATCCTGGCCGGCGGCCTGGACCGGGCCATGGCCCGCTTCAACCGCCGCCATCCGGTCGCTTGATTATTCAACGGAATCGGTTACAATAGGAGCCGTTCTCCTTGTTCCTTCCGCAAGAGAAGGAGCTATCACATCCAAAAGGAGCACTGCATGAGTCAGTACGAAACGGGGTTCATTCTCTCCCCCACCCTCTCCGAAGAAGAGACGACGCAGTTCATCCAGCAGATGGCCGCGATCATCCCGCAGAAGAAGGGCCGGATGGTCAAGCAGGACGTCTGGGGGAAGCGGAAGCTGGCCTACGTCATCAAGAGGTTCAGCGAGGGGCAGTACGTCTTCTTCACCTACGATGGCCCGGGCGACGTCTCCGGCGAGCTCGAGCGCCGCTTCAAGCAGTCCGACGCCGTCATCCGCTTCCTGACGGTCAAGAAGGACCTCCGGATCCAGGCCCGCAAGAAGCGGAAGAAGACCGCCGAGGAGGCCGCCCGCGCCGCCGCCGAAGCGGCCGCCGCCGAGACACCCGCGCCGCGCCCGCGGCGGAACGCCCCGAGGAGAAGTGACATGGCCAGAGAAGACAGACCCGAGAGAAGCGAGCGCGGACCCTACCGCAAGTATTTCGCGCCCAAGAAGAAGTTCTGCCGGTTCTGCCAGCGGAACGTCCGGACGATCGACTACAAGGCCGTGGAGATCCTGAAGAAGTACATCCCGGACCGCGGCAAGATCTCCCCGCGCCGGGTGACCGGGACCTGCGCCTTCCACCAGCGGAAGCTGTCGCTTGCCGTCAAGCGGGCCCGGCTCATGGCCCTCCTCCCCTACGTCGAGGATTGACCGGGGCGGGCTGCGGAGGCAACATGAAGGTCATTCTGAAACAGGACGTGGAGAAGGTCGGCCGGAAGGGCGACATCGTCAACGTCGCCCCGGGCTACGGGCGGAACTACCTCATCCCGCGGAAGCTGGCCCTCGAGGTCACGGCCAGCAACGTCAAGATGATCGAGATCGAGCGGCAGGCGCTGAAGAAGAAGGTCGAAGCGGAGCGGCAGTCGTTCCAGGGGCTCATCCAGAAGCTGAACCAGGTCACGCTGACCTTCCCCCGCCGGGCCGGGGAGAAGGACGTCATCTTCGGCTCCGTGTCCGCTTCCGACATCAAGGAGGCCCTGGACAAGCTGGGCTTCGAGGTCGACAAGAAGAAGATCCACCTCGACGAGCCGATCAAGCGGCTCGGCAACTTCGCCGTCCCGGTCAAGGTCTACCACGACGACAAGGCCGAGGTGAGGATCGTCGTGGTCAAGGAGGAGTCGGGCGAGGGCGAGCCGGAGAAGGCCGGAGAGAAGGCCTGAGCCCGGGCGGGCCGTCCCGCCCCGGCGTTGACGAGGGGACCATGGAACTCGACCTGATGTTCCTGAAGAAGACGCCGCCGCACAGCCTGGAGGCCGAGCGCGCCGTCCTCGGGGGCATCCTCGTCCAGAAGGAGAACCTCAACGTCGTCCTCTCGACGATCTCGCCCGATGATTTCTACAAGGACGCCCACCGCAGGATCATCGAGGGCATCATCGTCCTCGTCGACAAGGGCCTGCCCGTCGACCTCCTCTCCCTGAGCCGACGAGCTCCAGACGGAGCGGGGTCCTGGAGGAGGCCGGCGGCGCCGCCTATCTTTCGGGCCTCCTCGACGGCGTCCCCCGGAACCTCAACGTCGAGTACTACGCCCAGATCATCAAGGAGAAGGCCCTCCTCCGGCGGCTGATCATCTCGTCGACCAAGATCATCTCCGACGAGCTACGAGCAGAAGGAGGACGCCGACGAGCTGCTCAACGCGGCCCAGGCGGCCATCGTCGAGGTCGCGGAGCAGCGGCTCAAGCCCGGGCTTCCAGTCCATGGGGACCCTGATGGGCCCCACGCTCGACATGATCCAGGTCATGGTCGACCGCAAGGAGGCCGTGACCGGGCGTGCCGACCGGGCTTCCGCTACCTCGACGGCCTGACGGCCGGCTTTCATCCCTCGGAGCTCGTCATCCTGGCCGCGCGGCCCTCCATGGGCAAGACGGCCCTGGCCCTGAACATCTCCCACCATGTCGGGCTCAAGACGGACAAGGCCGTCGGCTTCTTCTCCATGGAGATGGCCAAGGAGCAGCTCGTCATCCGGCTCCTCTGCGCCGGAGGCCCAGCTCGACATCAAGCGGACGCGGACGGGCTTCATCAGCGACCGGGAGTTCGAGAAGCTCAAGCTCGCCGGCGAGGCCCTGTCCCGGGCCCGGGTCTTCATCGACGAGTCGCCGGCCCTCACGGTCATGGAGATGAAGGCCAAGTGCCGGCGGCTGAAGATGGAGCAGCGCCTGGACATCGTCTTCGTCGATTACATCCAGCTCATGCGGACCGGCGGCCGGTTCGAGAACCGCAACCAGGAGATGTCCTTCATCTCGCGCTCGCTCAAGGAGCTGGCCAAGGAGCTCCAGATCCCGGTCGTCGGCATCTCCCAGCTCAGCCGGGCCCCGGAGAAGGGGCGCCGCGAGCCCAAGCCCCAGCTCTCCGACCTGCGCGAGTCCGGCGCGCTCGAGCAGGACGCCGACGTCGTCATCTTCATCTACCGGCCCGAGTTCTACCACCCGGACGACGACAGCCTCAAGGGCGTCGCCGAGGTCAGCATCGCCAAGCAGCGCAACGGCCCCATCGGCAACATCCAGCTGGCCTTCATCCGGGAGTACGCCCGGTTCGCCGACATGGAGCCGTTCGCGCCGGAGTACTGACGGATGGCCGCCGCGACCCGACGCTACAATTCCCTGACGATGCGCTTCCTCCACCAGATGGGGGAGGTCGCCGAAGTCATGGGCCGGACCCTCCGGGACCTCGTTCCGGCCGCCGTTCGAGGTCCGCATCTTCGTCCAGCAGCTGGCCAGCATCGGTGTCGACTCGATGTCGGTCGTCTCCCTGACGGCGGCCTTCGGCGGGCTCGTCTTCGGCCTCCAGACCTACACGGGCTTCCACAAGTACGTCGGGGCGGGGACGGAGGTCTACAGCGGCCCGATCATCTCCGTGGGGCTGTGCAAGGAGCTCATCCCGCTGCTCGTCGCCCTCATGATCGCCGGGCGCGTCGGCTCGTCCATGACGGCCGAGCTCGGGACGATGAAGATCACGGAACAGATCGACGCCCTGGCCAGCCTGGGCGCCGACCCCTCCCGCTACCTCGTCGTCCCCCGGACCCTGGCCGCCCTCATCACGGTCCCGATCCTGACCCTCTACGGGGACATGATCGGCATCTTCTGCGGCTTCTTCTACAACATCGTCGGCATGGGGGTCAACCGGGTCGTCTACATCCGGAACGCCCTCCTCTACTTCAATTTCTGGGACGTCTCGGTCGGCCTGATCAAGGCCGTCGTCTTCGGCTTCGTCATCTCGACCGTCGGCTGCTGGCAGGGCCTCAAGGCCGAGGGCGGGGCCGAGGGCGTCGGCCGGGCCACGACGCGGAGCGTCGTCATCTCCAGCATCTCCGTCCTCATCCTCAACTTCTTCCTGAGCAAGGCGCTGCCCAAGTGACCGGCCCGATGATCCGGATCGTCGACCTCTGGAAATCCTTCGGGACGAAGCCCGTCCTCCGCGGCGTCTCCCTCGAGATCGACGCCGGCGAGACGATGGTCATCATCGGCCAGAGCGGCTCGGGGAAAAGCGTCCTCCTCAAGCACATGATCGGCATGCTCAAGCCCGACCGCGGGGAGGTCTTCGTCGACGGCGTCGACATCACCCACCTCCGGCCGAGGGAGATGCCGGAGACCCTGCGCAAGTTCGGCATGCTCTTCCAGGGCGCCGCGCTCTTCGACTCGCTGACCGTCGGCGAGAACGTCGCCTTCGGCCTGCGGCGCTACACGAAACGCAGCAGAGCGGAGATCGAGGCCATCGTCACCGAGAGCCTGGAGAAGGTCGGCCTCCGGGGCGTCGAGCGGCTCATGCCGCACGAGCTGTCGGGGGGGATGCGGAAGCGCGTCGGGCTGGCCCGGGCCATCGCCTACAAGCCGCAGATCATCCTCTACGACGAGCCGTCGACGGGCATCGACCCGATCCGGGCGGACTCCATCAACGACCTCATCAACCAGATGAAGCGGGACCTGGGCGTGACCTCGGTCGTCATCACCCACGACATGGTCAGCTGCTACAAGGTCGCCGACCGGATCGGCATGCTCTATAACGGCGTCATCATCGAGACGGGGACGCCGGCCGAGATCCAGGCCACGGCGAACCCGGTCGTCCGCCAGTTCATCTCCGGCCAGGCCGCCGGCCCGATCACGGATTGGTGAAGGAACGAGGTCCAGCATGAGAAGAGACATCAAGATCGGCATCTTCTTCACCGGGGCGCTGCTCGTCCTGGCCGTGTTCATCTTCGTCGTCGGCAACCTTTCCAACCTCTTCCGGCGGCCGGGCTACCCGATCTACATCCGGTACGAGTCCTCCCTGGGCCTGGACAAGACGGCCGCGGTGAAGATGGCCGGCATCAAGATCGGCTACGTCAAGGACATCCAGCTCGAGGGGCGCCGCTCCAAGGTCATCCTGAGCATCTACCCCCGGTACAAGATCCCGCACGGCTCGAAGGCCATCCAGTCCGTCCAGGGCCTGCTCGGCGAGAAGTACGTCGACGTCCAGCCGAGCATGGAGGACGAGTACCTCAAGCCGGGCGACGAGCTCGTGCCGGGGCCGTCGGCGGGCATGGACCAGCTGACGCCGATGCTGAACGCCCTCGGCAACGACCTCCAGCAGGTCGCCAAGAACCTGCGGGAGATGACGGGGAAGGAGACGCGGGACCACTTCGCCGAGGCGGTCAAGAACCTGTCCGCGCCTGACGGCCGAGGTCGAGCAGCTCGTCGCCGAGAACCGGGGCAAGGTCAGCCAGACCCTGACCGCGGCCTCGAACACGGCCCGCAGCCTCGACGAGCGGGTCCGGGAGCTAGCCGGGAACTTCGACGCGACGCTGGGCGAGATCCAGAAGATCCTCCAGGAGAACCGGGGGGACATCAAGGACGACGTCGCCAAGCTCAAGGAGGTCCTGTCGAAGATCGAGGAGTCGGTGACCCTCCTCAACAAGTCGCTCGACAAGATCCAGAAGGGCGAGGGCTCCGTCGGCAAGGCCGTCAACGACGAGGGGCTCTACAACGAGGCCCAGGGCGCCGTGCGGAGCGTGCGGAAGATCGCGGACACGGTCTCGAGCCTGCGGCCGACGCTCGACGTCCGGGGCGAGTACCTGGCCCGCAGCCGCTTCCTCAAGGGCTTCCTGGGCGTGGGCCTGTGGTACAAGAACACGGCCTTCGTCCTGGCCCAGGCCGTCCGCGGCCAGGACCCGGACCGCTTCACCTATTCCGCCCAGGGCGGGATGCGCTTCGGCGGCTTCGCCCCCCGGGCCGGGATCATCGAGTCCCGCTTCGGCGCCGGCCTCGACTATCTACGCCTTCCACGACCGGCTCGTCGCTGAGCATCGAGGGGGCGGACTTCAACCGGGCGACGAGCCCGGTCTTCCGCACCTTCGCCAGATTCTTCCCGCAGAAGAATGTCTATATCGTCGTCGGCCTCGAGGACTTCACCCTGGCCGCCCGGAGGGAGGTCTTCTTCGGCCTGGGCGCGGGTCTCTGATGAAGGACAAGACGCGCCTACATCTGCCAGAGCTGCGGCTTCCGCTCGCCGAAGTGGATGGGACGGTGCCCGAGCTGCGGCGAGTGGAACTCGATGATCGAGGAGGTCGAGGAGGAGGCCCCCGACCGAGATCTCCTTCCCGGCCTCAGACCCCGTGCTCTACAAGGACATCAAGGAGCTCGTCACCCCCCGCATCACGGTCGACATCGAGGAATTCAACAAGGTCCTCGGCGGCGGGGTCGTCCCCGGCTCGGTCGTCCTCATCGGCGGCGAGCCCGGCATCGGCAAGTCGACCCTCCTCCTCCAGGTCTCGCGGAGCCTGGCCCAGGCGGGCGAGAGTGTCCTCTACGTCTCCGGCGAGGAGTCGCTCGAGCAGGTCAAGCTCCGGGGCGACCGGCTCGGCGTCCGTGACGGCGCCCTCTACCTGCTGTCGGAGACGGCCCTCGAGCGGATCGTGGCCCAGGCCGAGCGCCTCAGGCCCAAGGCCCTGGTCGTCGATTCCGTCCAGACGGTCTTCTCGGCCAAGATGTCCTCCAGCCCCGGCACGATCAGCCAGGTGCGGGAAGTGGCCAACCAGGTCTTCCGCTTCGCCAAGCGGAACCAGATCCCGGCCTTCCTCGTCGGCCACATCACCAAGGAGGGGTCCCTGGCCGGCCCGAAGTCCCTGGAGCACATGGTCGACGTCGTCCTCCTCTTCGAGGGCGAGCGGGACCACAGCCACCGCGTCCTCCGGGCCCTCAAGAACCGGTTCGGCCCCGTCTCGGAGCTGGCCGTGTTCGAGATGACCGCGGCCGGCCTCCAGCCGATCGCCGAACCCCTCGGCCTTTTTCCTCCGGGAGCGGCCCCGCGAGGAGCCCGGCAGCGCCGTGGTGTGCACGATCAAGGGGACGCGGCCGCTCCTCGCCGAGATCCAGGCCCTCGTCTCCTCGACCCTCTTCGTCGGGAACCCGCGGCGGATGAGCATCGGGGTCGACCATTACCGGACCTCCATGCTCCTGGCCCTCGTCGAGAAGAAGCTCGGCTACGGGTTCGGCGGGCGAGGACATCTACATCAACGTCGCCGGCGGCATGAGCATCGACGAGCCGGCGGCCGACCTCGGCGTCGTCATGGCCGTCGTCTCCTCCCTGAAGAACGTGCCCGCTGCCGAACGACATGGCCTTCTTCGGCGAGGTCGGGCTCTCGCGGCGAGATCCGCTCCGTCGGCCAGCCGCTGGCCCGGGTCAAGGAGGCGCAGAGCCTGGGCTTCGGGACGGTCGTTCTGCCGGCCGGGAACCTCGAGGCCCTGGAGAAAGCGGAGCGGCCGGGGATCGAGTGCCTCGGCGCGCGGACGGTCAAGCAGGCGCTTCAATACGTTTTTTAAGGAACGCATTCATATAAAGGAATGATGCGATGGGGATCGCCGTTTTCCGTCTCTTCATCCTCGGCCTGCTCACCGTGACCGGCTATTTCTATCCGCCTTTCCGCCTGGCCCGCCCCTACGGCGCGGCCGCGGCCCTCGTCCTCGGCCTCCTCTTCATGGCCCTCGAGGTCCGGGTCCGGAAGGCCCAGTTCAAGGCCGTCTGGAGCTCGGCCGTGGGCCTCATCCTGGGCATCCTCCTGGGGTGGATGATCGGCTCCATCTACCAATCCGTCGTCCACGCGCCGGAGATGGCCGCCTTCGTCCGGATCTTCTTCCTCGTCGTCCTGCCCTACCTCGGGCTCCTCGTCGGGACGCAGAAGCCGGAGTGGCTCGACCCGGCCCACCTGGCCCGGATGTTCCAGGAGAAGACCCCCGGCGGCAGCGCCAAGCTCCTCGACACGAGCGTCATCATCGACGGCCGGATCGCCGACCTCTGCGACACGGCCTTCATCGAGGGGGCGCTCGTCGTGCCGCAGTTCGTCCTCAAGGAGCTCCAGCTCGTCGCCGACTCCCCGGACGCCCTCAAGCGCCAGCGCGGCCGCCGGGGCCTCGACGTCCTCGACCACCTCCAGAAGTCCTCGCAGGTCTCGGTCATCATCTCCGACCTGGATTTCCCCGACGTCCGCGACGTCGACTCCAAGCTCATCGAGTGCGCCAAGGCGCTGGACGCCAAGATCGTCACCAACGACTTCAACCTCAACAAGGTCGCCCGCATCCACGGCATCCAGGTCCTCAACGTCAACGAGCTGGCCAACGCCCTCCGGCCGGTCGTGCTGCCGGGCGAGTCCATGAAGGTCTTCATCCTGAAGGAGGGCAAGGAGAAGGACCAGGGCGTCGCCTACCTGGACGACGGGACGATGGTCGTCGTCGACAACTCGCGGCGGATGATCGGCCAGACGCTCGCCATCACCGTCACCTCGGTCCTCCAGACGACGGTGGGGAAGATGATCTTCGGCCGCTACAACGGGGAGGGCCGGTGAGCCGGGCCTCGGTCCTCGTCGTCGCGGCCGGGGCGGGCACGCGCTTCGGGCAGAGGAAGCAGTTCGTCTACCTCGAGGGGAAGCCCGTCCTCGAGTGGACGCTCGAGGCCTTCCAGGCCCACGCGGAAATCGAGGCCATCGTCCTCGTCCTGCCCGACGAGGAGGACCGGAAGCACTACCAGATGCGCTACGGGAAGATCCTCGACGTCGTCCGGGGCGGGGAGGAACGCCAGGATTCCGTCTGGCAGGGCTTCCGCCTCCTCGACCCCGTCGCGACCGAGCTCGTCCTCGTCCACGACGGGGCCCGGCCGCTCGTCGGCCCGGCCCTCATCGACCGGGTCGTCGCCGCGGCCCGGACCGACGGCGCGGCGGTCCCCGTGCTGCCGGTCGACGACACGCTCAAGGAGGTCCGCGGCGGCCGGGTCGTCGGCACGGCCGACCGGAGCCGCGTCTGCCGCGTCCAGACGCCGCAGGGCTTCCTCTACCCCGTCCTGAAGCAGGCCCTGGACGCGGCGCGCCGCGACCGCTTCTACGGGACGGACGAGGCGGCGCTCGTCGAGAGGGTCGGCCTGCCCGTGCGGGCCGTGGAGGGCGACCCCCGGAACATCAAGATCACGACCCCCCTGGACCTCAAGATCGCGGAGGCGCTGCTCCATGCCTAGAATCGGTTTCGGCTACGATATCCATCCCCTCGTCGACGGGCGGCCGCTCGTCCTCGGCGGCCTCGTCGTGCCCGGCCCGCGGCGGGCTCGCCGGCCACTCCGATGGCGACGCGCTCGTCCACGCCGTCATCGACGCCCTGCTCGGGGCGGCGGGATTGGGCGACATCGGGCGGCTCTTCCCGGATACCGACCCGCGGACGGAGAACGTCTCGAGCCTCCGCCTCCTCGGCGAGGTCATGGGCCGGCTCCGGGCCGCCGGGTGGGCCGTCGTCAACGTCGACGCCGTGGTCGTGGCCGAGGCGCCGAGGATCGCGCCGCTGGCCGAGGGCATGAGGGATGTCCTCTGCCCCGTGCTGGGTGTCGGCCGCGAGGCGCTCGGCATCAAGGGCAAGACCAACGAAGGCCTGGGGGCCGTCGGCGAGGGCCGGGCCATCGCCTGCTTCGCTGTGGCGCTCATTGAGAAAAAAACGTCCTGAAACGGACGGCGCATGTCTGCATTTCCGAAAGGAAGCGGCCCGGACGGGTCCTGTCCGCGTGTCTCGCCAGGCGCGGTGGCACCAAGGCCGACCTTATCCCCCGGCCCCGGGAACCTGTCCCGGTTCCCCCGTCGGAAATCCCGACGGGCCCCCTTCCAAACGGGGGCTTTCGGCCGGCCTCGGCGCCTCCTGCGCTCGTCCCCGCCCGATTCCCCGACGGCCTGACGGGGACGAGCACCGGCCACCCGTCCGTCAGGGAGCGGGTTCCGGTTGAAGAAAAAGGCCGCCGGTCCCTCAGGGGAGCGCGGCGGCCTCTCAGACGGCAGGGGTCGGCCGACCGCCGGGAGGCCCGGCCCCGGCCTGTGTGCTCGTGGCTCGGGGGTCCGCCACGCGTGTCAGCCGTTGGTGCGGACGACGGCAGGAGCGGCCGGGACCGTCTCGGCCGAAGCGACGACGTCGATGCTGTAGCCGTTGAGCTGGCCCGCCTTGGCGAGGCTCACGGCCGAGGGCGACGCGATCAGGTTGAACCCGACCACGCTGACCAGCACGGCCACGAGGAAGATGGCGATCTTGCTTTTGGCGTTCATGGATTTCTCCTTGTTCTCTTTGTTCTTTCGTTTCTTACACCCTCTTAGACGTCGCCCCCCGCGAAAAGGTTCCATTTATTTTCGCCGGGTCGTGTTGACTTGACCCCCCGTTCTGTTTATCCTCCCCCTGATATCCCCAAGAGGAGGGGCCATGAAGACCTTCCCGTTCCGCATCGTCCCGGCCGCGGCCGCCGCGACCCTGCTCATCTTCGGAGCGGCTGCCGACGAGAGGAAGCCGTCCCGGTTCTACACGGTCGGCGGCCTGAGGCACGGCGTGAGCTTCTTCCCCCGCGTTGATTACGAGGCAACACGCCCCAAGGTCAGGGGCCAGATGGACTTCGCTCATTACCATACCTACGGCGAGGTCGTCGAGTTCCTCGAGCAGTGGGCCAAGGACTACCCGAACCTCGTCTCCCTCTATTCCGTGGGCCGGAGCTTCGAGGGGCGCGACATCTGGCAGGTCACGATCACCAACAAGGCCACGGGCCCGGACACCGAAAAACCGGCCTTCTATATCGAGGGCAACAGGCATTCGGGAGAGGTCACGGCGGCCGAATCGGCCCTCTATTTCGCGTGGTACGTCCTGACCCGTTACGACAAGGAGCCCGCCATCACGGCCCTCGTGGACACCAAGGCGCTCTACGTCCGGGTCAAGAACAACCCCGACGGCTCCGAGCTCTACCTGAACACGGCCCAGTCGAACCGCAGCACGGTCCGGCCGCACGATGACGACGGGGACGGGCTCCTCGACGAGGACCCGCCCGAGGACCTCGACGGCGACGGCCTCATCCTCCAGATGCGGCAGAAGGTCGGGGACGGGAAGGGCGACTGGGTCGTCGACCCCGGCGACGCCTCCGGCCGCCTGATGAAGCGTGTCGGCCAGGGGAAGGGGGACTATAAGATCTGGAGCGAGGGCGTCGACAACGACGGCGACGGCCGCTTCAACGAGGACGGCGTCGGCGGCATCGACCTCCACCGCAACTATCCCGAGAACTGGCGGCCCGAGCCCGGCGAGGACGCGACCGGCCGCGGCTGGACCCAGGGCGGGGCGGGCGAGTTCCCGCTCTCCGAGACGGAAACGCGGGCCGTCGTCCTCTTCCTCCTCGACCACCCCAACGTTTCCGTCGTCCAGACCATGGACACGAGCGTGCCGATGCACCTCCGGCCGCCGTCCACTTCCCGGGGCGAGGAGTCCATGTTCCCCGAGGACCTCAAGATCTACCGGCACTTCGACCTGGAGGGGAAGAAGATCACCGGCTATCCCTACGCGGGCGACGTCTACTGGGACTACGCCAACGCCGGCCGCGACAGCCGGGACGCGAGGGCCCTGGCCGCGGATTCCGGCTTCGACGTTCCCCGCGAGCCCCAGGGCGTCCCGCTCTTCGGCCACTCGCCCGATTTCGGCTATTTCCAGTTCGGGGCCGTATGGTACGGCGACGAGCTCTGGAACGGCGGCCGGATGAAGGACTACGACGGCGACGGCCGGGTCACCGACCTCGAGTGCCTGCGCTGGCTCGACGAGAACTTCCCCGGCAAGTACTTCAAGCCCTGGACGAAGTTCACCCATCCGCAGCTCGGCGAGGTCGAGATCGGCGGCTTCAACCCGAAGTTCTTCCGGCAGAACCCCCCGCCCGAGATCATGGAGGAATGGGCGGCCAAGGAGGCCCGCTTCAATCTGCTGCTGGCCGAGTCCCTGCCGCAGGTCCGGGTCGTCTCCCTCGACGTCCAGCCGGTCAAGAAAGAGCCCGGCTTCGTCGACGTCGTCGCCGTGGTCACGAACGACGGCTTCCTGCCGACGGCGCTCGAGATGGCCAAGCGGGTCAAGATCGTCCGGCCGGACGCGGCCGTCCTGCGGCTCACGGGCCCGGGGGCCGAGCTCGGGAAGGGCGTGCGCGCCCGGCAGGAGGTCGGCTGGCTCAAGTCCGGCGAGCGGCGGGAAGTGAGGTGGCGGGTCAAGGCCGGCGGGGAGGGCGCCGCGGCCGAGGTCGTACTCTCCTCGACGCGGGGAGGCGTCGTCCGCCGGACGGTCAAGATCTCTTGATAATAAAAGAGTTAGCCGGACGGGGAAGAAATTCTCCGCCGAACCGTCTACAATAGAGGAAAGGAGTATTGATATATGAAAAGACTATTTTCTCTGGCTCTCGTCGTCCTCCTGGCCTCGGCCGTCGTCCTGGCCGCCGCCAACATCACCGGCCAGTGGGACATGACCCGCAAGACCCCGCGGGGCGACCAGACCTCGACCGTCACCTTCACCCAGGACGGCGAGAAGCTGACCGTCAAGATGCCCGGCCGGAACGGCGAGGAGATCACCGGCAGCGGCACCGTCAAGGGCAACGACGTCGAGTGGACGATCACCCGGACGACCCCCCAGGGCGAGTTCACCATGACCTACAAGGGCAAGGTTGATGGTAACAAGATGTCGGGCACGATGCAGATGGGCGAGCGCAGCATGGAGTGGAGCGCCGTCAAGAAGGCGAGCTAAGCCCTTTCAGCGATTCTCCCCGAGGGCCGCGCGCCCGGAGCGAGGCGGCCCGGGGGAGGCGCCTCCCCAGACCTACGTTGGAGCCGGACCCCACGGGGTCCGGCTTTTTTTTGCCCCATCCGGCCGCCGGCCGGCCCCTTCCGCACCCGGGGGAAATCCGCTATAATAATCTGTTCTTTGCCGGATGAGGGGCGGGTCCGAGAGGCTCGAGCCCCGGGTCGACCCCGTGCGGCCGGTCCGCCCCACCCCGGCTCCTCGAACGGGCCGGCGCGAGGGGAAGCTCCTCAGGGAGAAGGCCGGCGTTTGGAAGATTTTCCCCGTCCTCCCGTCTAAAACAACGCGGAGGACAAGTGAGCAAAACCGCATGGACGAAAGAGAACTGGTCAGGCTGGCCCAGGACGGGAGCCGGGAGGCTTTCGCCGAGCTGGTCGCGAAGTACCAGTCCAAGGTGTTCAGCATGGCGATGAGTTTCATCCGGAACAGGGAAGCGGCCGACGACGCGGCCCAGGAGGTCTTCCTGAAGGCCTATCTGGCCCTGCCCAAGTTCCACATGAAATCCGAGTTCGGCACCTGGCTGTACCGGATAGCGGTCAACCATGTCAAGGACGTCCTCCGCAAGAGGGGCCGGGCCAAGGAAGTCCCGCTCGACGACGTCGCGGAGGTCTCCGTGACCGACGAGAACGCCCTGGAGAAGGCCGAGGGGGAGCGCGAAGCCGAAACCCGGCGCGCCCTCGTCCGGAAATCCGTCCAGGCCCTGCCGGACAAGTACCGGGTCATCGTGACGCTCCGAGACATCCAGGGCCTCCCCTACGAGGAGATCGCCCAGGTCCTGCACCTCTCCCAGGGGACCGTGGATTCCCGGCTCCACCGGGCCCGGAAGATGCTCCGCCGCGAGCTGGCTCCCGTGCTGAGCCAGGAAGGAGGGTCCCGTGAACTGTAAGAAGGCCGAAGAAATGGTCTTGATGTCCCTTGACGGCCGGCTCGACGCCCCCGCCCGGGGTCTCCTCGAGGAGCACCTCGCGGGTTGCCTGTCCTGCCGAAAGGCCGCGGCCGAGTACCGTTCGATGCTGGCCCTCCTCCGGCCCGAGCGGGAGGAGACCCCCCCCGCCCGGTTCTGGGAGCGGCTCGAGCCGCGCCTGAAGGAAGAGCAGAAGATCGTGCCTTACGTCCTCTGGGAGCGGTGGGCCCTGCGGGCCATCCCGGCCTTCGCGGCCCTCGTCGCCCTGGCCGCGGGCCTGTTCCTCTTCACCCCGCCGGCCCGGGAGATGAGCCAGTCGGAGGCCCTGCTCATCGAGAACACGAACCCGTTCTCGGAGACGCGAAGCCTGTTCGAGGCGAAGCGCCCCGAAGAGAAGAGCCTCATGCTCATCTTCGCCTCCCTCGACGAGAAACCGCAGGCCAGGAGATGACCGCCATGCTCAAGAAATACAAGCTCTGGGTCGCCCTGACCATCGTCGCCGTTTTCGGCCTCGGGGTCGCGGCGGGCATCTTCGGGGGACGCTCCCTCATGCACGGGCAGGACCGCCGGCCGGCCCAGCCGCGGACGCCGTTCGTCCTCCTCGACCCCGTGGTCAAGGCCCTGGGCCTGACGGCGGACGAGCAGGCCTCGCTCCGCGACATCTTCAAGCGGAGCGACGAGCGGATGAAGACGCTCGACGCGGAGATCCACACCCGGCTGCGGGAGATGCGGGCCGAGCTCAAGAGCGAGGTCGACGCCATCCTCACGCCCGAACAGCGGGCCAAGCTTGAGGACATGATCCAGAAGGAGCGGGCCAAGCACCAGCCCAAGAGGTCCGACAACGCGCCCCCGGGGGGACCGGCGAACGCTCCCTCGGACAAGAAATGAACCACGCAGGGACAAACAGCGCAAGGATAGAACGATAAAAGGAGAAGGCCAATGAAGAAGAAACTTATTTGGATGATCGTCATCCTGGTCATCATCGCGGGGTCCGTCCTCGGCGTGACCCTGGTCCGCAAGGGCAAGAACGGGGCCGTCAAGTACCGGATGGAAGCCGTCGGGCGCGGGGACATCCAGGCCCTGGTCGTCACCTCGGGGAACCTGAACACGATCGACCTCGTCGACGTCGGGAGCCAGGTCTCCGGCAAGATCACCGCCCTCTATGCCGATTACAATTCCGTGGTCAAGAAGGGCCAGCTCGTGGCCGAGGTCGAGCTCGAGCCCCTGCAGATGAAGATCCAGCAGAACGAGGCGAACTACAAGAGCCGTGTCGCCGCCCTCGAACAGTCCAATGTCAACCTGGCCAACCTCAAGAACAAGTACGACCGGGCCATGAGCCTCTTCGACAAGAAGCTCGTGTCCATCGAGGATAAGGAGGCGGCCGAGGCCAGTTACCTATCCGCCAAGGCCGACGTCACCTCGGCCGAAGCCAACCTGGCCCAGGCCAAGATCACGCTCGACCTGAGCAAGGTCGACCTGAGCCACGCCATCATCCAGGCCCCGGTCGACGGCATCGTCATCACCCGCAAGGTCAGCGTCGGGCAGACCCTCCAGGCCGGGATGACCGTCCCGGTCCTCTTCCAGGTCGCCACGGACCTGACCAAGATGAAGGTCGAATGCAACGTGGACGAGGCCGACATCGGCCGGCTCAAGGAGGGGCAGAAGGCCCAGTTCACGGTCGAGGCCTTCCCGACCGAGACCTTCAACGGCGTCGTCCAGCAGGTCCGCTATGCCGCGACGACCGTATCGAACGTCGTCACCTATTCGGTCGTCATCAATGTCGATAACCCCGAGAAGAAGCTGCGGCCGGGGATGACGGCGACCGTATCCATCATCGCCAACGAGGCCAAGAACGTCCTCCGGGTGCCCAATGCCGCCCTGCGCTTCACCCCGGACATCACCCAAGCGGAGCTCGAAAAGTACATGAAGGAAGCCGGGGAGCGGATGATGGCCCAGCGCCAGCAGCAGGCCGGGCCGGCCGGACAGCCGGGCCAGGCTGCCGGCGGGCCGGCGGACCCGGCCCAGGCCCAAGTCCGGACGGGCGATAGTCAGCGGCCGCAGGGCCAGGGCTTCACCGGGGGCGCGCGGACCGGCAGCGGCCAGCGCCGCCAGCAGATCAGCCGCGTCTGGGTCCAGGACAAGGACGGGAAGCTCCGGGTCGTCTTCATCAGGCCCGGCATCACCGACAATACCTACACTGAGATCCTGCGGTCCGACCTCAAGGAAGGCGACGAGGTCATCATCGGCAAGAACGGCACGACGGGAACGACGACGACGACCGGCCAGAACCGGGGGCCGGGCGGGCCGCCGATGATGTTCATGCGGTAAGACCCTATCGATCGCCGAAGGAGCGGACCATGGCAAAGAAGATCATCGAACTCCGGGACCTCGTCAAGGTCTACCAGATCGGCGAGACCGAAGTCCAGGCCCTCAAGGGCGTTTCCTACACCATCGAGGACGGCGACTTCATGGCCATCATGGGGGCGTCCGGGTCGGGCAAGTCGACCCTGATGAACATCCTGGGCTGCCTGGACAAGCCGACCTCGGGGCAATACATCCTGGACGGGGAGGAGGTCTCCAAGCTCGACAAGAACACGCTGGCCCGCATCCGGAACCAGAAGCTCGGCTTCGTCTTCCAGAGCTTCAACCTCCTGCCCCGGACGACCGCCCTGGAGAATACCGAGCTCCCCCTCCTCTACTCGCACATCAACGGGCGGAACATGACTCAGATGGCCCTCGAAGCGCTGGCTTCCGTCGGGCTCCGCGACCGGGCCCACCACAAGACGAACCAGCTCTCGGGCGGCGAGCAGCAGCGGGTAGCCATCGCCCGGGCCCTCCTCAACGACCCCACCCTCATCCTGGCCGACGAGCCGACGGGCAACCTCGACAGCAAGACGAGCTACGAGGTCATGAACATCTTCAAGAACCTCAACGAGGCCAAGCACATGACCGTCGTCATGGTCACCCACGAGCCCGACATTGCCGCCTGGGCCAAACACCGCATCTACCTCAAGGACGGACTGATCGTCCGGGAGGACTGAACATGAAAAGCTCTTTCCTGCACTTCCTGCAGATCATGAAGGTTTCGGTCCGGGCCCTGACCCGCAACAAGATGCGGACCTTCCTGACGGCCCTGGGCATCATCATCGGCGTCGGCGCCGTCATCGCCATGGTCAGCATCGGCGAGGGCGCCAAGCGTGGCATCCAGGACCGCTTCAACTCCATGGGGACGAACCTGCTGTTTGTCTACCCCGGCAACCAGAACGTCCAGGGCGTGCGCAGCCAGGCCGGGAGCCGGACGAGCCTGAAGGAGGACGACGCCAAGGCCATCCTCCAGTACTGCGACGCCGTCCAGGCCATCTCGCCCTCGGTCAACTCGCGCGGCCAAGTTGTTTACGCCAACAAGAACTGGAACACTCAGATCTCCGGAACCGGGGCCGACTATCCCGACATCCGCAGCTGGCCGGTCGAGGACGGGACTTACTTCGATGACGCCCAGGTCCGGGCCGCGGGCAAGGTCTGCGTCCTCGGCAGCGAGGTCGCCAAGAACCTCTTTGACGCGGGACAGGACCCCGTCGGCCAGGTCATCCGCATCAAGGCCATCCCCTTCCGCGTCCTGGGCGTCCTCAAGTCCAAGGGCGAATCGGGCGGCTTCTTTAACCGCGACGACATGATCGCCGTGCCGTACACGACCTGCATGCACCGATTCGCCGGCATCGACTACGTCAATTCCGTTGATGTCTCCGCCGTCAGCAGCGACATGATGGCCGAAGCCAAGCGCCAGATCGAGGTCCTCCTCCGCGACCGGCACAAGATCATGCCCGGGAGCGATGACGACTTCACCGTCCGGAACATGTCGGACGTCGCCGAGAGCGCGGCCGAGTCGACCCAGATCATGACCATCCTGCTCGGCAGCATCGCCGGCATCTCGCTCCTCGTCGGCGGCATCGGCATCATGAACATCATGCTCGTCTCGGTCACGGAGCGGATCCGGGAGATCGGCATCCGCATGGCCGTCGGGGCCCGCGAGCGGGACATCCTGCTCCAGTTCCTGGCCGAGGCCGTCGTCCTGAGCCTCCTGGGCGGGACGATCGGCATCATGTTCGGCTACGGCGTGTCCAAGGTCCTGGGCAAGATCAAGATCTTCTCCCAGTTCCAGACCGTTGTCTCCCCGGGCTCCGTGCTGCTGGCCTTCCTGTTCGCGGCCTCGGTCGGCATCTTCTTCGGGTTCTACCCGGCCCGCAAGGCCTCCAAGCTCGACCCGATCGAAGCCCTGAGGTACGAATAACGCCGGCCGCGCACGGGCATCCATCGAAGAAACGCACAGACCATGAGGAGGTCGACCATGAAAACGCGAAACCGCTGGGCCGTCGGGCTCGTCCTCATCCTCCTGCTGGCCGCCTCGGGCGGGGCCCAGGACCAGCCCAAGGTCCTGTCCCTGTCCCTCGAGGACGCGATCGCGAACACCCTCCAGCACAACCTCGGCGTGGCCATCCAGGTCCTCAATCCCGAGCTGGCCGACGCGTCCCTGGCCTCGGCCAAGGAGAAGTTCCTGCCGACGTTCAGCCTCGGGGCGAACCACCAGTACACGAACAATCCCTCGTACTCCTTCCTCGAATCCTCGGGGAGCGTCGTCAGCAAGACGGACAACTACACGTTCCGCGGCATCGAGTCGCTCCCCTTCGGCGGCACCCTGACCCTGTCGGCGACCGCCTACAAGACCAACAGCACCACGCTCTACCAGAGCGTCAACCCGCGTTTCGGCACGACCCTCGCCTTCAACTTCACCCAGCCCCTGCTCCGGAACTTCGGCTACGACATCAGCCGGTACAGCATCCTCGTGGCCAAGGGCAACCTGACGGTTTCCGACGACACGCTCAAACAGTCGATCGCCGATACGATCCTGCTCCGTTGAGAACGCCTATTGGAGCCTCGTCTATACCATCGAGAATCTCCGGGACAGGCAGCTCTCCGTGCAGCTCGCCCAGGACCTGCTCGACAAGAACAAGAGGTCGGTCGAGGTCGGCACGCTCGCCCCCATGGACATCCTCAGCGCCCAGGCCGAGGTGGCGACCCGCGAGGCCGACCTCATCCAGGCCGAGACCGCGGTCAAGAACGCGGAGGACCAGCTGAAGGTCCTCCTCAACCTGCCCGAGGACGAAGCACGGGCCATCGCATCGGTCAAGCCGCTCGACACGCCGCCTGCCGAGGAGCGCAAGGTCGACCTCGACGAGGCCCTGGCCACGGCCCTCGAGCTCCGGCCCGACCTGGCCGCGACGAAGATCGGCGTCGACATCCAGGCCCTCGCGGTGAGGTACCAGAGGAACCAGATGTTGCCCGACCTGAACCTCTCCGCTTCCTTCTCGGGCGGCGGCCTCTCGGGCACCCAGCTCATCTATCAGGACGACAACCCCCTGACGGGCATCGTCATCGGGACCATCCCCGGCGGCATCTCCGGGGCCCTCAAGGACTCCTTCCGCTTCAAGTACCCCAACTGGTCTCTGGGCCTGACGTTGAACATCCCGGTCGCCAACTTCACCTCCCAGGCCAATTACGTGCTGGCCAAGGTCGGCCTGCGCCAGCAAGTGCTCACCTTCGAGAACCAGAAGCAGCAGCTGTACCTCGAGATCAAGAACGCCGTGCGGGCCGTGGAATCCAACTTCAAACGGATCACGGCCTACCGCGTGGCGCGCGAGCTGGCCGAGCAGAAGCTGGCTGCCGAGGAGGAGAAGCTCTCCGTCGGCCAGAGCACGAACTACATCGTCCTGACCTATCAGAGGGATTTGACCGATGCGCGTATCTCCGAGCTCAATGCCATCGTCACTTACAGCATCTCCCTGGCGGCCCTCGACCATTCCATGGGCACGAGCCTGCGGAACAGGAACGTCAAGCTGTCGGACTTCACCAAGGACTGAGCCGCGGCGCGGCCGCGGGACGCTTGCATTCGCCGACCGGGCGTGCTATCATCCGTGGCAAGGGGGAGACAACCCTCCTTCCATCGCCACGATCGGAGAAGACCCGATGAACAGAAAGCTCATCCGGCCCAATCTCGCCGAGATCAAAGAGCAAATGAGCCAGGAGAGGGAACGAGAGAAGCACGTCGACCACGGCGGGGACCGGCGGAAGATGCACCCGCCGAGCGACACGTTCGCCGAGAACTACTACTACCTCAAGCAGATGAACAAGAAGACCCCCATGGCCGTCGTCTTCTCGGACGGCCAGACGGTCGAGGGGGTCATCGAGTGGTACGACCGCAACTGCATCAAGCTCAACCGCAACAACGCCCCGAACCTCCTCATCTACAAGTCGAACATCCGCTGCCTCTACAAGGCCGGCGAGACGCCCGAGCCGGCGGGGGACGAAGCCAAGAAGAAGAGATGACCGTTCCCAGGATCGGGGTGACCCTGGGCGATCCCGGCGGGGTCGGGCCCGAGGTCGTCCTAAAGGCCCTCGTCCGGGACGGGCCGCCGGCCCCGGCCTCCTACGTCCTCTTCGGCGATCCCCGCGTCCTGGCCGAGGAGGCCAGCGCCCTCGGCCTGACGCTGCGGATCGGGCCGTGGCGTCCGGGCGCGGCGGACGGCCCCGGCCTGTCCCTGGCCGAGGTCCCGGCCCCTCCCGGAGCCGGGCGAGGCGAACGGCCGGGGCCGGAGGCGATGAACGGCGCAGCCTCCTTCCGGTCCTTTGAGGCCGCCGTGGCTGCTGCCCGCGAGGGGGCCATCGAGGCCGTGGTCACGGCGCCAGTTTCGAAGGCCGCCTGGAGCCTGGCCGGACTGCCCTGGCGCGGGCACACCGAGTACCTCGAACACCTTTATCCGGGCGCCGTCATGTCGTTCTGGTCCGACCGGCTCCGCGTCGCCCTGTTGAGCCACCATGTCCCGCTGAGGGAGGCCCTGGACAGGGTCCGCCGGGAACCCCTCCTCGCCTATTTCCGGGCCCTCCACCGCGGCGCCGGGGGCCTCGCGGGCGGGCCCCGCGAGTTCCTTGTCCCCGGCCTCAACCCGCACGCGGGCGAGGGCGGGCTTCTCGGCGGGGAGGAGGAACGGGAGATCCGGCCGGCCGTGACTGCGGCGCGGGAGGAGGCGATTGACATCCGCGGCCCCTTCCCGCCCGACACGGTCTTCCGCATGGCCCTCGGCCGGCCGGAGACGATGGTCGCCGCCCTCTATCACGACCAGGGACTGATCGCCTTCAAGCTGGAGGCTTTCGAAGTCGGGGTCAACGTCACCCTGGGCCTGCCGTTCGTCCGGACGTCGCCCGACCACGGCACGGCCTTCGACATCGCCGGGCGGGGCCGGGCCGACCCCCGCAGCATGGCCGAGGCCGTCCGGCTGGCCGTCCGCCTCACCGCAAGCGCTTCTTGATCTCCGCCCGGATCTCCCGGTCGGTGTCCCTCTTCTTCAGGGCCTCCCGCTTCTCGTACTCCCGCTTGCCCCGGACGAGGGCCAGCTCGAGCTTGATCTTGCCCCGGTCGTTGACGAGGACCCGGGTCGGCACGAGCGTCAGCCCCCGCTCCTGGATCTTGCCCGCGAGGCGCTTGATCTCGCGCCGGTGGAGGAGGAGCTTGCGGTCCCGGAGCGGCTCGTGGTTGAAGATGTTGGCCGCCTCGTAGGGGCTGATATGGCACTTGACGAGGAAGACCTCGCCGTTCCTGACCTCGCCGTAGCTTTCCTTCAGGCTGACCCGGCCCTCGCGGACGCTCTTGACCTCGCTCCCGAGCAGGGCCAGGCCGGCCTCGAACCTCTCGAGGACGGTGTAGTCGTGGGAGACGTGCTTGTTGACGGCGACGGTCCGGACGGCTGACTTCACGGCTGGGCGGCCCCCCGGGCCGCGGCGGGCTCGACCAGGATGAGGCTGATGTGGCGCTTGTTCATCTTCTCCACGGTCAGCCGGAAGCCGTGGAACGCGAGGCCGTCTCCCTCGTGCGGCAGGCGGCCGAACTGATCGAGGAAGAAGCCGGCCAGGGTCGTGTAGCCGCCCCTCTCGGGGATGCCCAGGGGGACGAGGGCGTTGACGGACTTGACCGGCGCAGCGCCCGCAACACGGTACCGCCCGCCGTCGAGGCGCGCGTACCAGTCCTCGACCCGGCCGTCGTGCTCGTCCTGGATGTCCCCGACGAGCTCTTCTCCCGGATTGGTTGAAAATCAATAATTCCATCACTGTTCCACTACCGTTAAAAAGTGCCAAGGAACTGGCACAAAAACTCATGGAAGTTCAGGGCGACGTAGAAATCAAACTTAATTTTGCAAGCGGCAAGAAGACTACTGTTGAAATCAATTGGGAGTCAGAGGATAAAGAGTAATACAAAATTAGAGATATCACATGGTTTTCTCTTAATATGGCATCAGCGCTTCCGGAGGATATAAAAGATGGCTTTACAAAAGAAAGTTGAACCTCAAAATAAATTGATCGAGATTGATGGAAAGAATAATACAACTAAAAACGCATGCACCTCATGGTGGTAGGTCATTGGAAGCGCGTCTCGAAGAACTAGAGGCGCTGCCGCGGCGTAATCCGATTCTGCATTGGATTGCGTTTGTTCTTTCTTTAATTTCATTGATTTTACTTTCCGTCTGGGTCTTCAGCTCCCACGGACCTGTGCCCACTGCCTGGGTAATATTTGATATCGGGCTCGGTATCGTTACGGCTGTTGAGTTCTTTACCCGCAGCGGATTTAGCTGGAACCGGGCTGCGTACTTGCGTACCCACTTTTTCGACTTCGTCGCCATCGTTCCGGCGCTGGCGCTTGTCCACCATGGGTTCGCCATCGAAGGAGTTTGGGTATGGATTATCCTGGTTGCGCGCTTTGTCCGCGTAGTGGACCGGCTTCTCGGGGATGGGTTCGTACAGCGTAATATCTGGGCATTGGTGGAGGGTTTTGAGGAAGAGATAACAGATAGGGTACTCCAGCGCATTATTGCCCGCGTCCAAGCGGATATGGACCGGGCTGGCTTCAGTCACGGGGTTGCAGAGGCCTTCGTAAATAATAAGTCCGCCGTATTGCAGCGCGTCCGGGCAGCAACTCCTCATGAAGGGCTTGTGCCGAGTCTCGC
Source organism: Candidatus Aminicenantota bacterium (assembly GCA_963805045.1). Lineage (GTDB taxonomy): Bacteria > Acidobacteriota > Aminicenantia > Aminicenantales > Saccharicenantaceae > DATKJS01. The sequence goes on along the minus strand of CAWDTC010000030.1, from coordinate 12,624 downwards.
ACATATTGTGGGGCTGGATGCAGCGCTGGAGCGCGCCGAAGAACGGACATATGACGCCATTGTGGAAATAATAGATAGCGAAGAGGTAGACCGCGCCGTCCGGGATGTAGTCAATTCTGTGTTCTCTCGCATGCGTAACGAGTTAGGGGAAAAGAGCTGGCGGCAGCACATCGGGATTCGGCATCAACAGACTAAATGAAAGAATCGCAGACCCGCACAGTCTAAATTCAGGGAGCACGAAATTGTTTAACGATAAGGCAAAACAAAAGCGTAAGAACAAAAGCCATTTCGCCAGGTACCGACAGATTGCGATGGTCCTGGCCAAGTACAGGCTTGAGGAAGTGCTGACGCTACGTCGGCCTGCAAAATTATTTACTTGTCGGTTGGCTGCTCCGCGGCAATCCCTTGCGCAAAATGGCTTATACCAAGCCGGAGCGTATGCGCATGGCGATAGAGGAGTTGGGAACATCTTTCGTGAAACTGGGACAAATCCTTTCGACCCGCGCTGACCTGCTGCCGCCGGAATATACCAAAGAGCTATCGAAACTCCAAAGTTCTTTGAAACCGCTTCCCGTAGAGGTGATGAAAAAGGTAATTAGTGACGATTTGGGTCGTTCGACTGATGAGGTATTCAGCTCATTTGACCCGCATCCTATTGGCGTTGCGTCTATTGGACAGGTTTATGCTTGTACACTGACTGATGGCACAGAGGTGGTAGTGAAAGTGCAAAAGCCCGGTGTGCCGGAACTGGTAGAGGAAGACATGTACATTTTGGGTCGTGCGGCAGTATCCGCAACGAAACATTGGAAAGGGGCACAACAATACGATCTTGTGGGGATCGTCCAGGAGATAGCCGATACCATTAAGACAGAAACGGACTACATTCAGGAAGGCCATAGTGCCGAGTACTTCGCCCGATTCTTTAAGGAAGACCCAACCATTCACATTCCCACGATTTTCTGGGAGTCCACGACAGCACGGGTAATTACTATGGAACGGATTCGCGGGATAGGTATTCTGGATGTACAGGCGCTGGACAAAGCGGGCTTTGACCGTAAAGAATTGGCCAAGCGCAGCGTAAGTCTCTGGTTGAAAATGGTTTTTGAGGGTGAGGCGTTTCACGCGGACCCCCATCCGGGAAATCTATTTGTAGAGCCTGATGGGCGACTGGGTCTGGTCGATTTTGGGATGGTTTGCATGGTAGATGACGAGGTACGATGGCACCTGGCCAACGCTCTTAAAGCCATTCTGGACCGAAATGCGGATCTGCTTATAGATGCACTGATAGAATTAGGGGCGGTAAGCCTGCGCCTTGAAGGGTCCCGCGCCCGCCTGCGAAAAGACATGAAATATGTTATGGGTCATTTCCCGACTATCCATTTACAAAAACGCTCAGAAAGTGTGAGCTCTAACCTGGAGCAGCTCTTTTCCCTGTTGCGTCGCAATCATATACAGCTTCCCTCTAATACTTTCCTGCTGTTGAAAACGATAGTCATGGCGCAAAGCCTGGGGAGAGGATTGGACCCGGAATTTGATATTGCCCCATTGTTACAATCCAGTGTCATACGGGCAATTAAAAAGAAGTATTCTATTATTGCTGCCCTTCGCCGATTGCCTGCGGCAGCAGCGGAACTGGCGAGTCTGGCTGGGGGACTACCCCAGCGGCTGGACAGGATGATGAAGACAGCTGAGCGGGGTGAGATGCAAGTACGCGCCGATGTTTCAGGCGTGGAGAAGTATGTTCATCACCTGAAGCAACTGGTCGACCAGGGCTGTGATATGTATCGTGGGCGCAGCTATTGTTCTCGGACTGGCGCTCTTCTTTGTAGGGACTCCGGCTGGGTCATTAGGAATTTGACTCAGTACCAATTAAAGGAGGGGAAAATGAAAGAATTTATTAAAAAACAATCTACTTTTATTCTTTACGGTTTTGTTTTCTGGCTTCCGGTGATATTGGTAGTCTATATAGCGATTCTTCTTTTCAGTAATGGGGAAAAGGTTGGGAGAATGATTCTGGGAGTTGTTGTGCCGGATAAGTTTTTATACACCGGTTTAGGTTTTGTTCTTTGCATATTGATTATATATTTATCAGGAATGTTATTGAAACTGACAAAAGTAGGGAAAATGTTTCTAAGATTCCGGTTATCGGAATCTTTTTTGGGCAGGGCGAAATAATGACTATTGGCAGACTGAGTCACATGCAAGCCTGCATGTTCTTATATTCATCAACCTGTATTTCTTACGGCTGGATACTCTCGGAGGAAAAGGTCAAAATAAGTGAAGAAGACGCTGGTTTCCCTATAATTAACGTCTATTTCCCAAACGTTCCAACTCTCGTTACCGGACAGGTTTTCGCCGCCAGGAAAGATACGGTCATGAAAATCGCCAATCCTTCAACCGAGGTAATCAATCTTTTACTTTATGCCTTCCGCAGTCCGGCAGCTATAAGATATATTCCGTGGGAAGATGAATCTCCGGAAGAATTTAAAGAAAGATCAAAAATCTTCGGTCTGAAATAGAACCTAGTGTAATAAACTCGGTCACGAAGCGCTAAATCATAATCGAGCACAAGGAGAGGGGAAATGTTAAAAGAAAAAACGAAAATAAATCGCAGGAATACTCAGAGAGCATCGTCAATACCGTGCGTGAACCTTTAATCGTTCTCGACCAGGATTTAAGGGTGGTCACAGTCAGCCGTTCCTTCTATGAAGTTTTCAAGGTAAATCCTGAAGAGACCGTGGGGCAGCTTATTTATAATCTGGGCAATAAACAATGGGATATCCCTAAGTTGCGGGAACTGCTGGAAACCATCCTTCCCCAACAAGCAACCTTTGATGACTATGAAGTAGAACACGATTTTCCTGGCATTGGCAGACGTACCATGCTTTTAAATGCCCGAAGAATTCCCAATCCACCGGAAAAGCTAAAAGTTATTCTCTTGGCTATCGAAGATATCACCAAGCGCAAGAAAATGGAGGAATCTGATCTTAGTTTAGCAGCAATTGTAAATACATCTGTTGAGGGCATTATCGGGAAAACTTTGCGATGGAGATGTTGTTAGTTGGAATAAAGGAGCAGAAAGAATATACGGATATACTGAAAAAGAGATGCAGGGCAAAAATATTTCTCTTTTAGCTCCTCCCGGTTACAAAGAAGAAATATTTAACCAACTTAAAAAGCTGCAAGCCGGAGAATTGATTAAAAATCATGAAACAAAACGTGTCCGAAAAGATGGTGTAGTAATTGATATCTCTTTGAGTCTTTCTGTCAATCAAGGACAAATCAGGAAATATTTACGGCGTATCGGCTATTATGCACGACATCACCGAACAAAAAAAAGCAAAACAGGTACAAACTGTCAGTGAATATTCCGAGAGCATCATCAACACCGTGCGTGAACCATTAATCGTTCTGGACCAGGATTTAAGGGTGGTCACGGTCAGCCGTTCCTTCTATGAATTCTTCAAGGTAAAGCCTGAAGAGACGGTGGGACAGCTTATTTATGACCTGGGCAATAAACAGTGGGATATCCCCAAGCTGCGGGAACTGCTGGAAACCATCCTTCCCCAAAAAACAACCTTTGATAACTATGAGGTTGAACATGATTTTGCTACCATTGGCAGACGTATAATGCTTCTGAATGCCCGGCAAATTCAAAGAGTGTTGGGCAAAGAACGAATTATCCTCCTGGCCATTGAAGATATCACCGAGCGCAGGGAGATAGAAAACGGTCTGGAAAAGACCCGTAAAGAACTGGAGGTTATTAAAAATCCGCAGATGAAGCCAGCGAATTCGCTGAGAGTGTTATCAATACCGTGCGTGAACCTTTAATTTCATTGGATCAAGACCTCAGGGTGGTTACGGTCAGCCGTTCCTTCTATGAATTCTTCAAGGTAAAACCTGAAGAGACCGTGGGACAGCTTATTTATGACCTGGGTAATAAACAATGGAATATCCCCAAGCTGCGGGAACTGCTGGAAACCATCCTTCCCCAAAAAACATCCTTTGATAACTATGAGGTTGAACACGATTTTGCCACCATTGGCAGGCGCATAATGCTGCTGAATGCCCGGCAAATTCAAAGAGTGTTGGGTAAAGAACGGATTATTCTCCTGGCCATCGAAGATATTACCGAGCGCAGGGAGATAGAAAATGGTCTGGAAAAAGCCCGTAAAGAACTGGAAGTAATTAAACATATCCGAAGATGAAGCCCGCGAATACGCCGAGAGCATTATCAACACTGTGCGTGAACCATTAATCGCTCTGGACCAGGATTTAAGGGTGGTTTCAGTCAGCCGCTCCTTCTATGAAGTCTTTAAGGTAAAACCCGAAGAGACCGTGGGACAGCTTATTTATGACCTGGGCAATAAACAGTGGGATATCCCCAAGCTGCGGGAACTGCTGGAAACCATCCTTCCCCAAAAAACAACCTTTGATAATTATGAGGTTGAACACGATTTTGCTACCATTGGCAGGCGCATAATGCTTCTGAATGCCCGGCAAATTCACAGAGTGTTGGGAAAGAACGGATCATCCTGCTGGCTATCGAGGACATCACCGAGCGCAGGGAGATAGAAAATGGTCTGGAAAAAGCCCATGAAGAGCTAAAGGAGTTGGCCGCCGAGTTAAAACGCACCGCTCGGGTAAAATCTGAATTTTTAGCCAACATGTCGCATGAGCTCAGGACCCCGCTTAACTCTATTAACGGTTTCTCCGAGGTATTATACGACGAGACTTTCGGGCCGCTTAATGAGAAGCAGAAGCAGTACGTTAATAATGTTTTAACCAGCGGAAAACACCTGCTCTTGCTGATTAATCAGATTCTCGATATGGCAAAAGTTGAAGCCGGAAAGATGAAGCTGGCATTATCCAGTTTACCGATGAAAAGCTTATTAAATGATATTTCCATGCTGGTAGCGGATATGGTCAGCAAAAAGAAGATTGAAATGTTGCTTGAAATAGCCGAAGATCTGCCGAATATTGAGGCAGATGAGCTCAAGGTAAAAGAGATAATTTACAACCTGCTTTCAAACGCAGTTAAGTTTACCCCCGAGGGTGGTAAAATTGGCATGCGGGCGAAGAAAGCCGATTCCGAGATAGAAGTAGTGGTCTGGGATACGGGAGTCGGTATCGCACCTGAAAACATGGGGAAAATATTTGAAGGATTTTTCCGTGTCGATACCCCATATTCCCGGGTAACTGAGGGGACCGGACTGGGTTTACCACTTTCTAAAAAGCTGGTTGAGTTACATGGCGGGAAATTTTCTGTAGAATCGAAGGGACTTAATAAAGGCACTTCGGTCCGCTTTACTTTGCCGATTATCTCCAGAAGGAGGTTAAAGATGAAGAAAAAAGCATTAGTGGTTGATGACAATGGAAGCAATCTGATGCTGGAAAAAGACCTTTTAGAGGTCGCCGGCTTTGAAGTATTTGTAGCTGAAAATGCTTCCAGTGGAATTGCCATTGCCAGGAAAGAAAAACCGGATATTATTCTTATGGATGTGCGGCTTCCGGATATGCGTGGTTCCGAAGCCGCACAGATATTACGTCAAGACAAAGAGACACGAGATATTCCCATAATTTTTGTAACTGCTTCGGTAATGGCAGAAGGCAAAGAAGAGATAAAAAATATAACTAACAGCGGATTTATAGGGAAGCCGATAAATACGCGAACCTTTGCGAAAGAAATCAGTCAATTTATTAAGTGAGTTTCATGTATGTTGAACGCCATAATTCATAGGAGAAGAGTATGAAAGACAAACCGGTAATTTTAGTTGTCGATGATATATCCCAGAACAACGACCTTCTCGAAGCATATCTTGTGCCGCAGGGTTATGAAATAATCAAAGCGGTAAGCGGAGAAGAGGCGCTGGAGAAACTTGCCAGTAATCAAATTGATCTGATTCTGCTGGACGTAATGATGCCCGGCATGGATGGTTTTGAGGTTACCCGAAGGATCAGGCAAGATAAGAAAACCAAGCTGATGCCGATAATTTTAGTTACCGCACTAAAGGAAACGGAAGACCGGATAAAAGGAATTCAAGCCGGCTGTGATGATTATATTTCAAAGCCTTTTGATAAAATGGAACTCTTAGCCAGGGTACAGTCTCTTCTAAAGGTAAAAGCCTACAATGACTTGATGAGTAATTACCGGAATGAACTGGAGTCCGAGGTAATCAATATGACCGAGACATTAAAGCAAAGTAATATAACGTTAGATGAGCAAAATGCACGGCTGAGTGCCATCATTAACAATCCCGAAGATATCCTGATATTTTCATTGAACCGGGAATACCGCTATACCAGTTTTAATGAAAACCACCGAAAAGCGATGAAAAAGCTATGGCAAATCGATATTCAAATCGGTATGAGCTACCCGGAATGTATAACTGTGCCGGAGTTAAGGGCTGCTGCCATGAGCAGCATGAACCGGGCGCTTGCCGGAGAACATTTCATTGAAGCTCAATATCAACCGGGGTTAGGTATCTGGTGGGAGTTTAATTGGAATCCAATACGCAAAAAAGACACAATAATTGGTTTATCTGTATTTGTTAAAGACATCACCGAACGCAGACGTTCTCAGGAAATGTTACGGGGCGTCAGAAGGGAATTTTCGTAATTCCCGTCAGGTTCCTGTGATTAAGAGGGGGGAAATGCCCCGGAGAAATTTATTTTGGTAATGGTCAACCGAATGGAGCACTGGAAAGCAGGTTTGCAGAAAACAAAGGGCTATCTGCTAAAAATCCCGATTGTGCAATTGATAGCCCGCACGGCAGAGGAATCAGGCAATCACGATGCCGGACAAAGAGCCGCCGGTGTAGCCTATTACGCAATAATATCCATATTTCCACTACTATTGGGGCTCATTGCTGTTTTTGGTTTTTTCTTGCCTTCATTAAATCTACAAGATGAATTACTGAAATTTGTCGGTAATAATATTCCCGGTGCTACCAATATTCTGAAGGAGAATATTGCCAATGTCATTAGACTACGCGGCGTCATGAGTATATTGAGTATAGTTATCCTATTTTGGAGCGCGAGCGCGCTGTTCAGTTCGATAAGTTTGGCAATTAATCGCGCCTGGGATATTAGTATATCCCGCCATTTCTTTATTAGAAAAGCCAGCGAACTGGGCATGGTGTTTGGCACCGGTATTCTCTTTCTGCTATCACTGGGAGCTAGCACCATCATTACAATTATGCATGGTGCGCTTAATCTCCCCGCCGCTGACCTGATAATAGTCTATACGAGTACCAAACTGGTAGCATTCCTGCTAATGTTCTCAATTTTCTTACTGCTCTATAAATTCGTTCCGAATACAAAGACATACTGGCGGAGTGTTTGGCCTGGTGCTCTTTTGGCTGCGGTTCTCTTCGAACTCGCCAGGACTCTATTCATTTTCTACCTTGATAACTTTGCTAATTACCAGCTTATTTATGGTTCTATTACCTCTATTATTATCCTGCTCGTCTGGATTTATTATTCGGCATTCATCATGATTCTGGGAGCAGAATTCACTTTTCAATATAGTCGCATGCGCTATCCGGTGACTACAGGGAGTAGCACCGATAAATAAAAGGGAGGAAACATGGGTATCTTATTAATTATTGGTATTATTATCTTGGTCTTATGGCTATTGGGATTTATCTTCTTTAAAAGTATAGGCGCTATTATCCATATAGCGCTTGTTGTTGGAGTGATTCTATTAATTATCTGGCTATTGAGAGCGGTATTCAAACTATTTTAACCGATCCGGTTTCATTCATTAATTTGAGGTGAAATATTGCTAAAAACACGGATTATAAATCATGCGTGTGGTTTTCCTGTTCGTCTTCGTTGTCCTCATCAGTCTCTTCACTCGAATCTTCAGGAGAATCCGGATAAGAGGGGGATTGTTCTATGAATTCCTCCGAGACCTTTTTTCTAAACTCACCGCCCAATTCGTTTAAATCTGCCTCGGGATTGTCGCGTGAAATCAATTCCCTTAATTCTTCTTCGGACTCAGCTACAGGTGTAAAAGCAATATCGCCCCACTGTCCTTCCAAACGTTCGAACCAACCCATCTTTGTCCAGACAAATACCCTTCCATTTTCAGGATCGTCCGGATTAGTACCTAAGATTTGGATTCGAGCTCCACGGAATTCTTCCCGTTCGGATTGTCCTTCATTATCAGCCATGGCACACCTCCTCGATGACTGTAGAATCATCATCCTTGCTTTCATTATATCCTTACCACATGATAAGTGTTTTTTAAATTGAATAAATAAAAGGCAGGATTCATAATTACTACATGCAAAATTCAAATATAAAAAACGATAAAAGTATTTTGGAACAGATTGCCCGCCGGGTCATGCAGGAACATGGGTTTCTACCCGATTTTTCGGTAGCTGCCCTGGACCAACTTTCAAACATTCAGAATATGATTGCAGAAACAGCGGCAATAAAAAAAGACTTACGGCAACTACCATGGCTATCGATTGATAACGACGATTCCAGAGACCTCGACCAACTTACGGTAGCGGAATTGTTGCCGGACAATAACGTGAAGATTCTCGTGGCAGTAGCAGATGTGGATACCCTGGTAAAAAAGAATTCGGCGATTGACCAACACGCCCATCAGAACACAACTTCAATATACACTGCCGGAAAGACTTTTCCCATGCTTCCAGAGCAACCTATCCACGAATTTGACTTCTCTTAATTATCAGGAAGACCGCCCGGCTATGGTCATCGAAATGATAATAACCAACGCAGGAGATATACAAAGCTCGGATATCTATCAGGCCATGGTCCGAAATCATGCTAAGCTCGCCTATAACGCGGTAGCAGCCTGGCTCGAAGGCAAAGTAACTGATTCCCTAACCATTGACGCTTCCATTGCCGATAATCTCCGTATTCAGGATAAGGTTGCGCAAAAACTAAGGGGAAAGAGACACCTGCGCGGCGCTCTGGAATTACAGACGCTGGAAGCCCGCCCTGTTTTTGCAGGCGATGAGATTAAGGATTTACAGGTAGACGAGACGAACCGGGCAAAACAAATAATTGAAGATTTTATGATTGCCGCAAACGATATCACGGCACTTTTTCTCAAAGGTAAACAAATTCCATCTTTAAGACGGGTAGTTCGCTCCCCGAAGCGGTGGGACAGAATCGTTGAAATTGCTGCCCAGCATAATTCGCCAGCTTCCTCCCGAGCCGGATTCGAAGGCGCTGGCAGATTTCCTGATTAAACAAAAAGCCGCCGACCCTCTCCGTTTCCCCGACTTATCTCTGATCATCATTAAATTGCTCGGTTCCGGGGAATATGTTGTTGAACTACCGAATGAAACGGCGCCGGGCCACTTCGGGCTTGCTGTCAAAGACTACACCCACTCCACCGCACCAAACCGCCGGTTCCCGGACCTGATTACTCAACGTATCCTGAAGGCAACTCTCGGTGGACATACCGCTCCGTACAGTCAGTCTGAATTGATCGAACTGGCCAAGCATTGTACGTTGAAAGGAAGATGATGCCAATAAAGTTGAGCGACAAGTTGCCAAAGTCGGCTGCAGCTATGTTGCTTTCTTCAAGGATCGGAGGACCAGTTTGATGCCATCTGTACAGGCGCTGCGGATAAAGGAACATGGGTCCGCATCTTTCAACCTCCTATTGAAGGACGATTACTGCACGGGTTATGAAGGCATTGATGTCGGTCAATCGGCTGAAAGTAAAGCTTATTCATGTTGATGTGAATCAAGGATTTATCGATTTTGAGAGGGTGTCACTAGAATCGTGAGATATCAGTGGCGGTTTACACCTCTTATGCTACTAACTAAATAGAATAGACTTACCCATTATAACGTAAATAGTTGTAAAAGGAGGGAGATTGAAAAAATTCATTCTTTCCGACCTGCATATCGGACATAAGGATGCCCAATATAATGCGATGGACGAAGCGATAATTTATATCAAACAAGAGGCTAAGCCCGGCGATGAAATCTGGGGACTTGGGCGACTGGTTTCATATGTATGAAAACGGTTTTGAAAATTGTCTCATTCACCCCATGACGCTGAAATTTCGTGACCTCGCCACGCGGATTCCCACCATGCTTTTACCCGGAAACCATGACCATGTACTGGAGAAATATCGTGATAATCCGACTCTTGCTAATCCGATTAGTCCAATCAAGCTGATAAAGCCCTTTATGGAGGGTGATATCTGGTATTGTCATGGCCATGAATATGACCCATCGGTGCAATATATTCCCCACCAATTAATGTGGCTATGGAATCATCTACCGCAAAAGAAAATAACACCCGGTAATCTTAAAATCAATTCCATCACGGAACGATATATGATGTTGGTATATCTGGTTCAATCAAGGGCTATAATCAATCTTCAGGAACAAAGTAAAAAAGGAACATCAGGAATGTAAAGGGATTGTTTTCGGCCACACCCATTTACCGCTTTTTCAGCGGTCTCCCGAATTAATGTTCTTGCTTAATGATGGAGATATGAGACACAGTTCGACTTTTACGATAGAAGATGACATTGAGTTTCATCAAATGACCTGGAACCCGAACAAGAAAGAATGGCGGGTGATACCAATTCCGAAACCATGAAGTCTATCAATTTAAACTATATTTCTGCAGAAAGGCTATCGACAAGCTTCACTGCCTAGAATCAATGTAAGTAAATAATTTCTTAGGAAAGGAGGGAGACAATTGGAAAAGAAAAGTCAAAAACAAACAAGCGGCTGGCTTCGACATTTAGGGAGAACGTTCCTAGCCGGTATCCTAGTAGCAATCCCCTTGGTAGCGACCTATTTCGTACTGAGATTTCTTTTTGTAGCGCTCGATGGTATCTTCCAACCTGTGGTCAAGTTCTTCCTTGGGCATTCACTGCCTGGAGTAGGGCTAGTAGCACTTATCATTCTAGTCTATCTACTTGGTCTGATCGCAGCCAACGTGATTGGCCGAACTTTAATTCGTTGGTTCGACGCCGGCATGTCCCGAACTCCTGTAATTAAATATATTTATTCTGCCGCAAAACAGGTTGTGGACTCTTTACGTCGACTTCAAGGGGTGCCTTTTAAGAAGGTGGTAATTGTTGAGTTTCCTAAGGCGGGGATGTACTCCTTAGCTTTCGTCACCGGTCAACCTGTCGATTTCAAGGGACAAAAGAAAATCCCCCTCTTTATCCCACACACACCTAACCCGATGACCGGGTTTCTTGTGTTGCTGTCTGCGGAACAGATAATTGACACTGATATGTCTATTGAGGATGCCATGAAGATGGTGCTGTCGGGCGGACTTCTATCACCTGAGGTAATCGGGTAATACATAGCTGCTAAGGTAATGGGAGAGTATAAAGGAATATAAACGTTTATGAAAATAAAAGACCAACCAAAAACCAAGGAATCTATTAAAACAATCCATACTACATTTATGGCTATAAAAGTTGTAATGAAAAATAAGAAACCATAAGATAAGACCATTTAGACATGTCCACTTACATAGTCTGATGGCCACATATTTGGTTAAAGGGAGTCTATAATGGGTATCAAACATGTACATGGTAGCGCGACCTCTTTGGAGGGTTGTAAAGTTGATATTGATGGTGATGTTGAATATTCCTTGATACCACCGCGTATTAGCGGTTTTCATGGTACGGTGCATCTAAGTGGTGGGCAAGATTGTCCAAATAGGGATTTGTGTTTCGGAATTGAACCAAAGGGTAGAATCAAACCGATTTTATCCGTGGGTGAACGAAAGCCCTAATTAAAGCAAAACTTGCAGGTAAGTGCCATGGGTTTTCTAATAATATTAAGCCACTTTTGGTATAATTCCGATAATTTATTAAGGTTTTTGTTCGAGATAGCAGAAACGTCACCAACAAACTTACGACCCAATTCAGACTTCCAGGAAGTGTCGAATAGCAATAAGCCTTCGCTACTTCCAGAATTAATATTAAGCAAATTAATTTCTTTATAAATCGGACGGGGCAACTTGAAAAAGGCCAAATTTATGGATAAGACGGTTTGACCAAACAGGAAAACAGAGGCAGAATTATGGCAACGAAAAAGAGCAATCAGATCAAGGGAAGACTCCCACCGGTCCTGAAAAGGTTCGAGGGAAATCCCATTCTTCGATCAGAATCCACGCATGGGTGGGAATCGAAAACCGTCTTCAACCCAGCAGCAATCTATGAAGGTGGTAAGGTGCATATTCTGAATCGAGCGCTTGGGGACACTGATACTTGGGTTATTGGATATGCATCCAGCCGTGACGGAGTCCACATTGACGAACCTGGTGTCATTATTGCATTTTCAATTGGTAGATACGGTAATAGCGAAGAGTTTTTCAAACACACGTCTATTTTAGCGCAGTTTCTGAGGTAGCTAAAGGTTTTTCAGGTACAAGTACTGAGAGCGCACCTGAGAGGACCTCTACTTCAACAGGCGTTGTTCCAATAATATCCCCATCCGCTTGAACCGGCAGAGGAATGCGGCTTTTAATTGAGACAACCTTCTTGGCATTAATAAAATGTGAGAGCCGTTTTGCCGGCTTTCCCGTGACCATCTCGAATAAATATCTGCATAATCCAGAATTGTTTGTATACCTAAAATCCAAACGTCTAGCAG
>CAWDTC010000029.1:0-31230 GCA_963805045.1 Candidatus Aminicenantota bacterium | reverse complement strand
CCCGGTCCTCTGGCTCTGCGCCCTCCTCCTCTTCTTCCAGTCGGGGAACGAGTTCACCGCCGGCGGCTGGCTCTCGACCCATCTCCAGAAGACCTATCACGTCGCGCCGCCGGCGGCGGCCCTCGCCCTGGCCGGTTACTGGGCAGCGATTATGGCCGGCCGCCTCCTCTCGGCGCGGCTCGGGAAACGCGTGAGCGGCGAGAGCATGGCCCTCTCCGGGGCCGCCCTGGCTCTTGCCGCGGCCGCCATCCTAGTCCTCGCCCCGTCGGGGCCGCTGGCCATGGCCGGGGCCGTCGCCCTCGGCCTCGGCTTCGCCACGATCTACCCGACGGTCCTGGCTGTCGTCGGCGAGAGCTTTCCGGACTTCACCGGGACGGCCTTCAGCGTCGTCATCTCCGTCGGCCTGGCCGGCGGGATGCTTGCGCCGTGGCTCGTCGGCCGGATCGCCCAGGCCTCGTCGCTCCGGCACGGTTTCCTCGTCCCGGCCGCGAACTGCGCCATGGTCCTGTTCCTGCTCATCCTCGTCCGGCGCCGGGCGAAGAAGCCGGCGCCCCGCCCTCATGAAAAAGGCGGTTGGCGGAGCGTTATTGAAAATCGGGCCGCGAAGCGTTATCTTTGATAGCTCGGGATGAAAAGCAACCATAGCAACAGAGCGAAGCTTCCCCGGTCCGCTTCGCGGCGATGCCCGTCATCGTCGCGGTCCTCGTCTGGGTCTTCCTCCGCCCGGGCGCGGAGGGGCCGAACACGATGAAGGCCCTCTGGGCCCGCGCCGGCGTCCGCAAGCCCAACGTCATCCTGGTCACCATGGACACGACCCGGGCGGACCATCTCGGCTGCTACGGCTACCGGGACATCCGGACGCCGACGCTCGACGCCCTGGCCGGCCGGGGCGTCGTCTTCGAGCAGGCGGCGACCGCGACCCCGCTGACGCTCGCCGTCGCACTGCACGATCATGACCGGGATGTACCCGACCTATCACGGCGTCCGGGTCAACGGCAACACGGCCCTGAGCGACGAACAGACGACGGCTCGCGGAGGTCTTCGCCGGCCCAGGGCTACCGAGACCGGCGCTTTCATCGCCGCCTTCGTCCTCGACGGGCGCTGGGGCCTGAAGCAGGGCTTCGAGCATTACGACGACCAGTTCGACCTCAAGAAATACAAGCACCTCGACCTCGGCGAGGTCCAGCGGCCGGGGAACGAGATCATGGACGCATGCGCTCGCCTGGCTCGAGGAGAAGAAATCGGAGCCGTTCTTCGCCTGGATCCATCTCTACGACCCGCACGTCCCGTACGCCCCGCCGGAGCCCTACGCCTCCGAGTACGGCCGCCGCGGCCCGGCCGGGCTCTACGACGGCGAGATCGCCTTCATGGACGAGCAGATCGGGCGCTGTGTCGCCTGGCTCGAGCAGAACGGCCTGGACAAGTCGACGGTCATGATCCTCGTCGGCGACCACGGCGAGGGGCTGGGCAGCCACGGCGAGGGGACGCACGGCTATTTCGTCTACGACTACGCCCTCCACGTGCCCTTCCTGGCCGTGACGCCGTTCGCCGAGCTGCGGGGGCGGCGCGTCGGCTCGAGGTCGGCACGGTCGACGTCTTCCCGACCCTGCTCGCGCTCGCGGGCCTCGCCGCTCCGCTCAAGGTCCAGGGGCGGTCCCTCGTGCCGCTGATGTTCCATCCGGGCCGCAAGGACGAGGTCCCGGCCTACGGCGAAGCGATGGCCTCGAACATCCAGTTCGGCTGGAGCGGCCTCCACGCCCTGCGGACGCCGCGCTGGAAGTACATCGACGCCCCCCGGGCCGAGCTCTACGACCTCGTCCGCGACCCCGACGAGCAGGACGAACCTCCTGGCCGAATTCCCCGACGTGGCCCGGCGGATGAAGGGCGAGCTCGACAGGCTCATGGCCGAGACGAGCGTCGGGGCCCCGAAGCCGCAGGCGGCGAACCTGGACAAGGAGACGATGGAAAGGCTCTCGGCCCTGGGCTACGTCGGAGCGCCCGTCCCGGCCAAGACGGCCTCGGGGACCTCAGGCCCCCTGGCCGACCCCAAGGACAAGCTGCCCGTTTTCACGGCCGTGACCCGGGCCGGGGAGCTCATCCTCGACGAGAAGTACGGCGAAGCCGCCGGGCTCCTCGAGTCGGCCCTCCGGGAAGAGCCGACGATCCCCCAGGCCCTGCTCCTTCTCGCGACCTGTTACACGGAGACGGGGAGGAGCGAGGAGGCCAAGGCCAAGCTGGACGTCCTCCTCAAGGAGGACCCGGAAAGTCGGTCCAGGCCCTGATCAGCCTGGCCAACATCCTCCTCGAGGAGAAACGGGACGACGACGTCATCGCCCTGTGCAAGCGGACCCTCGCCGTCGACGAGCGGAACACCCAGGCCTACACGCTGATCGGCGAGGTCTACCTGGGCGGCGAGAAATACGTCGAGGCCCTGCCGTACATGGAGAAGGCGGTCGAGACCCAGCCGAAGATCACCCGGACCCGCCTCAACCTCGCCGCCTGCCTGGTCGGCGCTCAAGCAGTTCGACCGGGCCGAGACGGAGCTCAAGGCGGTCATCCGGGATTCCCCGAAATTCCCGCTCGCCCACTTCAACCTCGGGCTGCTCTACGAGGAGCAGGGGAGACTCGATGAGGCCCGGGCGGCCTACGCCGAGGAGGTCGCCGCCCTGCCGACCGAGTACAAGGCCCGCTTCAACCTGGGGAAGCTCCTCTTCAAGCTCGGCGACAAGGCCGGCTCCCTGGACCAGATGCGGGAGGTCGTCCGGATCGCCCCGAAGCTCGCCGAGGGGCATCTCCTCCTCGCCAGGGGCCTGCTCTACGAGTCCGTCCCTCTCGACGACGTCCAGGCGGAGGTCGAGCGCGGCCTGGCCCTGGCCGAGACGCCCGATATCAAGGCCCTGGGCTATTACCTGCTCGCGGACGTCTACAACCGCCGCGGCGACGCGGCCCGGATGAACGAAGCTCTGCGGAAAGCCAATTCCTATCAGTCGCGGAAGGAGTGAACCATGAAACACCCGGCGTTCCATATCCTCGCCGCCGGCCTGGTCCTGGCCGGCCTCTTCGCGGCCCGGCCCGCGCTCGGCCAGTACCGCGAATACTACATCCTCGGCAAGGTCGTCGACCCGCAGAAACAGCCCCTGGAGGGCGTGGAGATCACGCTCCGGGACGAGGCGACGAGCCGCAGCTACTCGCTGAAGACGAAGAAGGACGGGACGTTCAAGTTCGCCGGGCTGCCGCATGGCGCCTACAAGGTCTCGTTCAAGAAGTCCGGCTACGCGGTCAAGGAAGACGAGTGGAAGTTCACGGAGCCCCCAGCTGAACATCGAGAAGGTCGAGATCCCGCCGGTCGTCCTGGCCAGCGAGGAACTCATCCAGGAGACGAACCGCCTGAAGGAGGCCGAGGCCGCGGTCAAGGGGGCCGCGGAGAAGATCCGGCCAGGGCGACTTCGACGGCGCCCTGGCCGGCCTCAAGGGCGTCCTCGACAAGAACCCCAAGGACCCGAACGCCCTCTACCTGAGCGGCGTCGCCCTCCTCAAGAAGGGCCAGCCCCGGAAGCGGCGGCGAGGTTCGTCCAGGTGACCGAGCTCAGCCCGAAGTTCGCCCCGGCGCACTACCAGCTGGGCGTCTGCCGGGAGCAGATGAAGGAGCCGGAGAAGGCCCTGGAATCCTACACCAAGGCCATGGAGCTCGACCCCGCCAACCCCGACAGCCCCTACAACGCGGGACTCATCCTCTTCGGCCTGAACCGCGTCGACGAGGCCCTGCCCCTCTTCGAGAAGTCCCTGGCCGTCCGGCCGGACGACCCGGCCGCCCTTGAGATGGCCGGCCGCTGCTACGTCCACCAGGCCAATTTCGCCAAAGCCGTCGAGTGCCTGGAGAAGGCCAAGGCGGGCTATGCCAAGGACCCGGAGAAGGTCAAGTTCCTCGACGACCTCATCGCGAAGCTCAAGGAACAGATCAAGAAGTGAGTCAGCCGCGCCCGGCCCGGGGGGTTGACAACGCCCCCCGAGTGATTATAAAAAGAGAATAGATTCTTTCGGAGAGGAGGCGCCATCAGGGGCCGACGTTTCCTTTTTTCCCTTTTCGGAATATTAAATTTCATAAGATCAAGGGGAGGTGCGCGAGGGGTTCCCAGAGAAAACGAGATCAGGAGGGAGGTCTGCGCCGGCCGGGCCGGCGGGACCGGGGTTTGGAACACGCAGTGAGGACAGGAGGAACAGAAAACCGATGAGAAAGAAGATCCTCAGCACAGCCTGCGTCTTTGCGCTCGCCCTGTCCCTGGTCACCGTGACCGCCGCCCGGGCCCAGTCGGTCCTGGAAGGCAAGATCACCGGCACGGTCACGGATGACAAGGGCGAGTCGCTTCCCGGGGTGACGGTCGAGCTCACCGGGCCCAGCATCATGGGCAAGCGGGCCTCGGTCACCTCGGCCAGGGGGACGTACGTCTTCCTCAACGTGCCTCCGGGAACGTTCACCTTGACGGCGACCATGCCCAGCTTCAAGAAGTGGCTCCAGGAGGGCATCATCCTCGGCGCCGGCAAGGTCATCGAGATCAACCCGGTGCTGCAGCTCGGCGGCATCGAGGAGACGATCACGGTCGTCGGCGCCAGCCCGACCGTCGACGCCAAGACCTCGACGGTCGATTCCCGCCTGGAGAAGGAGATGATCGCCAAGCTGCCCACGAGCCGCGACGCGTTCTATGACCTCTCCCTGACGACGCCCGGCATGTTCGACCACGGCAGCTCGGGCGGCTGGCTGCCCAGCCCGACCGCCTACAGCGGCTCGTCGAACGAGAACGTCTTCCTCGTCAACGGCGTCAACGCCACGAACCCGAGGGGCTCGTCCTTCGGGACCCTCGTCCACGTCAACTACAACGCCGTCGAGGAGGTCCGCGTCGTGGCCCTGGGCTCGAAGGCCGAGTACGGAAGCTTCTCGGGCGCCGCGATCGACGTCCTGACCAAGTCCGGCAGCAACACGTTCCACGGCAACGCGGCCTTCTACTTCGAGCCGGAGGTGGCGAAAGGAGCAACGCGCCGGGCGCCTGACCGATACTTACGGGACGTCGTGGCTCTCTATCAACCCGGACGTCCTGCTCTACGAGCGGCCCCCCCAAGCACGACTACGAGGCCAACGCGACCTTCGGCGGCCCGATCCTCAAGGACAAGGTCTGGTTCTTCGGCGCCTTCGACTACCTCAACAGCGCCGCGCCGGGCGCTCTCGGCCCGACGGTTATCGGCCACAGCTGGGGGCGCTACGCCGACCTCAAGGTCTCGGCCGAACCCTTCAAGAACAACCGGGCCTGGATCGCCTACCACAACGAGGGCAACTACTACGACGGCGGGAGCTGGGGCAGCCAGCCGGATTGGGACCCGACCACGAGCTACGGCGTGAAGTCGAAGAACAACACCGTTTCGGCCCAGTGGCAGTGGCTGCCCCTGAGCACGACCATCGTCACGGCCAAGTACCTCGGCTTCGTGACGAACGACACGCCGTTCATCCCGTCGGGCGGCCCCGACCACCCCCTCTTCATCAACTGGTGGAAATGGTGCCCCTCCTACGGCATCGAAGGGAGCTTTCCCGTAGATCGAGGGCTGGCACTCCAACCGCCAGACGATCCAGGCGGACGTTTCGCACTACGCCGAGAATTTCCTGGGCGAGCACGACCTCAAGTTCGGCGCCCAGTGGACGAAGGGCCGCAGCAACTCGCTCGGCGGCTACTTCCAGAACTACGTCAACTTCCTCTATCCCTACCGCTGGACACAGTACGTCGCCGACATGCAGAGCTACGGCGACACCGGCCTGCTCTTCTACAAGTACCAGCAGCACGTCAATCCGTTCCTGACCGTCGGCACGTCCGACTCCCTGGCCTTCTTCCTCGACGACCAGTGGTCGCTCAGCAAGCGCCTGACCGTCAACCTCGGCCTCCGCTATGACCACATGACGGCGAAGTACGGCCACGGCTATGAGTATGCGCCGCTGGCCTCGCCGGAGGACATCGCCAACCCGACGGTCCTCCGCGACGAGGGCCGACACCCCCGACATCTTCAACTTCAAGACCTGGTCGCCGCGCATCGGCCTCACCTACCAGCTGACCAAGGACGCCAAGACGGTCGCCCGGGCGAGCTACGGCCGGTATTACATGCCGATCACCGTCGAGTACCTCCGCCGCTACGGGCCCGGACATGCCCGCTCGTGACGACCGATCCACCAGATGTAGAGGTCCCCTGGAGCGTCGCGGACGCCAACGGCGACGGCTACATCGACGCCGCGGAATTACGACTCGGCCCGCTGGCTCGCCGCGGCAGTCGCCGACGGGACGCTGAGCCCCATCTTCACGGCAGCCCTAACCCGAGGGACATCTTCTCCTACCGCTCAACGTCGAGACAACCTCAAGGACCAGTACACGGACCAGTTCACGATCAACCTCGAGCGCGAGTTCTTCAAGGACTTCTCGGTCAGCGCGACGTTCATCTACAAGCATTCGAGCCAACCTCTTCGCCAACATCCCGGTCCTTGGCGGACCCCGTCCGAACACTGCTCTCGGACTGCAGCAGGGGGATTCTGGCCCTATGACCGCGTCCCCTTCACGGACCTCAACGGGAAGACCGTCCAGCTCTACAGCATCCAAGTCCTCGATTACAACGGCGACGGGGTCGTCGACGCCCAGCGACGTCGCCTGGGTCAGCGCGCACTCGGGCTCCCAGGTCATGAACTACGTCCGGCCGTCCAGTCTCTCATCGGGGCCAAGGCCAAGCGCAACTACCACGGGCTACCAGCTCGTCTTCAACAAGAGATATTCGAACCGCTGGCAGGCCCTGGCCTCGCTCCTCTTCTCCCATTCGACCGGCTTGGCCGACCGCATCTTCGCCCAGGACATGAACTTCGAGGGCCGATGGTCACGGACAATAACTGGATGGGCTCGCTGAACTACACGATCAACGACATGACCGGGACCCTGCCGTTCACGCCCAAGTTCGAGCTCAAGATCTCCGGCTCCTACACCATCCCCAAGGTCGAGATGGACCTCGGCCTCCGCTTCCGGATGCACACGGGCCGTCCCGTCTGGCAGCTCGAAGCCTCAACGATATTATTACGCCATGGAATTACCCGGGCCCCCCGGACGGCGTCCTCGAGGGCGGCATCGGCACGATCGTCGGGGCCACAACGCCCAAGTACCTGCCGGCGCAGGCCATCGTCGACTTCCGGCTGGAGAAGACCTTCAAGCTGGCCAGGTACGGCTCGTTCAACGTCGTCCTCGACGTCTTCAACCTCTTCGACTCGAACACGCCGACCAGCATCGACTACCAGTGGCAATTCGGAAGGGTCAGCGGCATCCTGAGCCCGCGGACCTTCCGCCTGAGCTTCCTGTACCAGTTCTAGGCCCGAGTCGCACGCTGAACTCCGGAGCCCGGAGGGCCGGCGCCCTCCGGGCTCTTTTTTTGCCCTCGGCGGCCCGTCTTGTGGAAGTCCGCCCGGGGCAGATATACCGCTAGATTAGGGGAAGAGGAGAAGCAGTATGAAGAGAACGGATCGACGCTCCCCGCGGTCGCGGCCGTCCTCGCCGCCCTCGTTTTCGTCCCGGCCGCGCCGGCCCAGCCGAAGAGTCGGCCTTCCCGAGCGCTTCCGGCAGTGGCTCGACGAGGAGGTCGTCTACATCATCACGCCGCACGAGCGCGACGTCTTCCTGCACCTCCAGACCGACCGGGAGCGGGACATGTTCATCGAGGCCTTCTGGAAGCAGCGGGACCCGACGCCCGGGACGCCCCAGAACGAGTTCCGGGAGGAACATTACCAGCGGCTCAAGTACGCCAACGAGTTCTACGGCCGGAGCTCGCCCGTCCCGGGCTGGAGGACCGACCGCGGCCGGACCTACATCGTCCTCGGCCCGCCGAAGACCATCGACTCCTACGACCACGTTCAGAACGTCTATCCCGTCGAGATCTGGTTCTACTACGGCGATCCCTCCTTGGGGCTGCCGACGGCCTTCAACGTCATCTTCTTCAAGAGGAACGGGACCGGGGACTACATCTTCTACTCGCCCGTCCAGGACGGCCCGGCCAGCCTCATCGCCGACGCGTTCGTCTCCGGCGAGGACATGGAAAACGCCGCCTCGATCCTCAAGACCTATGAACCGAACCTGGCCTACCAGGTCAAGAGCCTGATCCCGGGCGAGCGCCTGATGCCCGGCTCGCTTTCCCTGGCCTCGACCAAGCTCATGGCCACGATCTTCGCCTCCCCCCAGAAGAAGGTCGAGGACTCCTACGCCGACGCCATCCTCAAGTACAAGGACTTCGTCGACGTCGAATACACGGCCAACTACGTCCCGAGCGACGCCTCCCTTCAGGTCATCCGGGACGGCTCAGGCGCCTTCATGGTCCATTACTCGATCGAGCCGGGCAAGGTCACCGTCGAGGACGCCGGCGGCCGCTACGACGTCCATTTCCTCGTCACCGGCCGCGTCTCGGACGCCTCGGGCCGGACGGTGACCCAGTTCGACCGCGAGTTCCCGTTCAGCCTGACCCCGGACGCCCTCCAGGCCGTCAAGGCCCAGTCGATCTCGCTCCAGGACACGTTCCCGCTCATCCCGGGAAGCTACAAGCTCGACCTCCTCGTCCGGAACACGGCCTCCAAGGAGTTCGCCAGCGCCGAGTGCCCGGTCGTCGTCCCGGGGCCGGGGGCGGCGCCGCAGATGAGCGCCCTGCTCCTGGCCTACAAGGCCGAGGCCAAGCCGGAGGGGGCCGGCGGCGTGCCCTTCGCCGTCGGGCGCGAGCAGCTCCTCTGCCAGTCCCGCAAGTCCTACGGCACGAAGGATACCCTCGTCCTGTTCTATCAGGTCTACGGGATGACGGACGGGCTGCGCGCGAACGGCTCTCTCCACATCTCCTTCCTCAAGGAGGACAAGCCGTTCTCGACCCGCATCCGGAAGATCAGCGAGGCCGGCCCGGGGGACGATTTTATCGAGACGGAGGAGCTGGCCACGTTCCCGCCCGGCTACTACCTGGCCGTCGTGACCCTCTACGACGGCCAGGGCCGGGAGGTCGCGGCGAGCAAGGGGAATTTCGAGGTCATCACCGTGCCGACCTACCCGCGGCCCATGGTCATGGCCAAGGTCCGGCCCGCCATGAAACGGGAGGACGTCCTGTTCGAGGCGGGCCTCCAGTATGCCAACAGCGGCGACCGGGCCGAGGCCGCGAAACGCCTGTCCGAGGCCTGCCGCCTCGACCCGGCGCGTCTCGAGTTCGCCGTGGCCTACGCCCAGGTCCTTTTCGCCCAGGGCGAGTATCAGAAGGCGAAGGACGCCCTGCTGCCCTTCTCGGCCGGCGACGAGCCCGGCGCCGACGTCCTCTCTCTTCTCGGCAGGGCCTGCCATGCCTTGAACCAATTCCGGGAGGCTGTAACCTATTACTCCTCCTACCTCTCCCGCTACGGCGCGAACATCGACATCCTGAACTACCTCGGCACGTGCTATTTCCAGCTGGGGAATAAAGACGAGGCCCTCAAGGCCTGGTCGAAGTCCCTGGAGATCAGCCCCGACCAGGAGAAGATCCGGGGCCTGGTCGAGTCGCTCAAGAAGAAATAGCGGGACCCTCTACCTAACCTTCAGCAGCTCGTCGACCCGGACGAACGCGTAACCGCGCCTCTCGAGCTCGGTCAGCAAACCATCGAGCCTCAGGTAGAGCTTGTCCGTCCGCTCGGAGTCCGTGCCGATGTGGATGAGGAGAAGAAAGCCGTTGAGGCCGTGCGGGTCTTTCTTCTCGTACGCCAGGATGCGGTCGTAGATCGCCTGCGAGGAAAGGTATTCCTTCATCGAGGGCGTCGTATAGTCCGCGTTCGACGAGGTCCCCGGCGTGAAATCGAAGAGGACGAGCCCCATCTCCCGGGTCCAGTCGGCGATTGCGGCGTTCGACCACTCGTAGGGAGGGATGAAATAAGGCGCCCGGCCGCGGGAGATGCCGAACCGCGCCATCTCCCGGAAGTTGGCCTCGAGGTCGGCCCGGAACGCCTCGCGCGTGACGAGGGTCCGGCCGCGGTCGTTCCAGTCACAGTAGAGGAGGTGCTTGTCGGAGTGCGGGCCCAGGTAATGCCCGTCGGCCGCGAGCTCCCGGATGAGCCCCGAGAGTTCCGGCGCGCGGTAGAAGTCCCCGGTGAAGAAGAAGGAGGCCCGGACCCCCTTCCTCTTGAGGACGGCCCGGATGTGCGCGCCGCCGTCGGCGAAGGAGCCGCCGGTGAAGACGAGGGCCAGGCGTTTCGCCGACGTGTCGCCGCGGACGATGGCCCCCTGGTCGCAGGTATAGACGCGGCAGAGGTCCGCCCCGACGGGAGTGCGGCCGTCGCGGACCGGCGACGCGCCGACGGCCAGGGCGATCGTCAGCAGTACGGCCACGAGAGCGGCGAAAGAGGGACAGTCCCCCCCGGGGGGACCGCCCCTCTCCTTGTCCTATTGCTTGACATTCCAGCCCCTGACCTTGAGCAGGGGCTGCTCCCCGCGCAGGTCCTCTGCGGCGAAGGTGCCGGCGATCTTCCGCTTCTCGCCCGGGAGCAGCGTGATGTAGTTGTCGTCGAGGAAGATCGGCAGGACCGTCTCTCCGGTCGCGTCGCGGACGACGCGGAGCTCGACCTGGAAGGCCAGGTCCGCCGAGGGGTTCTCGAGCTCGGCCGAGAGCTTCCAGGCCGGCCCGTCCTGCGAGAACTTCTCGCGGACCTTGAGCCGGACCGGGCGAAGGCCGGCCAGGCCGGTGAGGTCGGCGTAGTCCTTGACCGGCGTCACGTACCACTCGTTCTTCGTGTAGTCGAGGGTCTCCGGCTTGGTCGACAGGGCATAGAAATTGGCGTCGACGAGCGCCTCCTTCTCCCCGAGCAGGCGCAGGTCGAGGAAATAGGTCGCGGACAATCCGGCGATCTCGGGCAACTGGACGACCGCCTTGACCTCGTCGGCGGCCAGCGCGAGGTCGAAGGTCTTGGCGTACCTCTCCTTGAGGCCGAGGTCCAGGACCCGGACGACGGCCTTGAGCTTCGCGGCCGGCTCGAGGGTGTTGTTGACGGCCACGACCTCGCGCGTCCCGTAATTGTAGATGAGATGGAGGGGCTCGCAGGCCTTCCGGGCGCCGTAGAAGGCCCCGGTCGGGTTGAGATAATAATCGTAGAGCTGCCACCAGAGCTTCGGCCAGGCCGAATTGTACATCCACTGGATGATGCCCGTGGCCTTGGGCCGGTTGGCGACGAAGGCCTCGAACATGGCCCGCATCCCCTCGTAGTTCAGGAACTGGGCCTTGGTCGCGTAGTCCTCGACGTCCTTGGCCGGGCCGAGGCGGTTCGCCATGGCCTCGTTGTAGCGTTTCAGCCCGAAGAACTCGCCCCGGGCGCAGTGATAGTACCAGACGTCGTCGATCGGCCAGAGGTCCTTCTCCGGGAGCATCTGCTTGAGGCTCTCGAGAGGCGGAACCTGCGGGCCGGGGCCGGTCTCCGTGTTGAAGCCGAACGCGCCGCCGTTCTCCTTGTCCACGTACCAGTAGACCGGCGGGACGTAATCGTAGGGCCCGGCCATCTTGACCCCCGACGGGCCGGTCAGGGCGCTCGTCCGGGCCTTGGCCGAGACGACCGCCGGCCGGGTCGGGTCGTCCTCCTTGAGGATGCCGATGTATTCCTTCTCGAGCTCCGGCCGGGGATTGGTGTCGCTCCCCTCCATCCAGACGAAGAGGCTCGGGTGGTTGCGGAGCCAGCGGACCTGGTCGCGCCACGAACGGGCGATGAGCTTGATGTCCTCGGGGTCCTTGATGCAGCCGAAGTCGTCGTTCGGCTTGCCGACGAGGTCCTCCCATTCCCATTGGCAGCTCCAGCCGGCCATGAGCAGGAGGCCGTTGGCGTCGCAGAGGTTGTAGAGGTCCTCGCCCGTCCCCCAGAAGCCCTCGAGCCGGAGGGCGTTGAGGTTCATGTGCTTGGCGTAGAGGACCTGGGCCTCGACCTTGGTCCGGCTGTTGTCGAGGAAGATGTCGTCGGTCCAGCCGCCGCCGCGGACGAGGATCTTCCGGCCGTTGAGGAGAAAGCCGCGCCGGCCCTGGTCGTCGAGATAGGTCCCGACCTCGCGGATGCCGAAGCGGACGCTGCGGGCGTCCGAATACGGGCTCGTCGGCAGGCCCCGGGGACGCTGCTCCCGCCCGCCGCCCCACGGCCCCTCGACGGGCTTCTTCGGCGGCTCCTTGCCCTTCTCCTCGGCCGCCTCCTTGGCCCGCTCGTCGGCCAGGGCCTTGGCCTCGGCTTCGGCCCGGGCCCTGTCGACCTTCTCGCGGAAGCCGAGGGCGAGCTGGTAGAGCTCGGGCTTGCCCCAGTCGTGGGTCCACCAGACGCGGGGGTCCTTGACGACGAGCTCGGCATGAGCCTCGGGGGTGAGGAGGACGCGCTTCGTCTCCCCGGGTTCGAGCGTTATTTCCTCGCTGAACTTGATCATCCCGCCCCGGGTCTCGGACCTGCCCATCGGTCCCTCGGCCATCCAGGGGCGCGTCTCAACCCTGGCGATCGTCCCCTCGACCGTGCCCGCGACCTTGCGGGAGGAGAGGTTGGCGACGTCGGCCGAGACCGTGAGCCGCGCTTCCTTGAGCGTGGCCAGGTCGAGCTTGGTCATGACGAAGGGGTTCTCGACGGCAACATCGCCGGTCGTCCGGACGCGGACGTCCCGCCAGAGACCCATGCTGGCGTCCGGGCGGCTTGGGGTTCCAGTCGACGAATCCGATGGTAAAATCGCCCTTGCGGGGCGGGAAGACCTCGACGGCGAGGACGTTCCGGTCGCCCGGTTTGGCCGTCCCGGTGACGTCGATGGCGAACCGCCTGAAGGGCCCGAACGTCTCGGCCGCGTCGGCGACCTTCTTCCCGTTGAGCCAGACGTTGGCCCGGTAGTTGATGCCGTCGAACTCGAGCCGGACATGGCGCGTCCCCCGGCCGGGCGGCACCACGAACTCGCGCCGGTACCACCAGGAGACCTCGAACGGCTTGGTCGGGACGGCCTTGAGGTTCTCGCCGACGAAGATGTCGGGATAGACGTTGTTCTGGACGAGCGTCCCCATGACGGTCGAGGGGACGACGGCCGGGTACCAGCCGTCGAGCTTGAAACCGGTCTGCGAGATGGCCTCGCCGCCGGCCTTGAGCTTCTCCGAGGACTGGAGGAACCAGATGTCGTTCAGGGTGACGGAGCGCTCGAAGGCCCCGCCCATCATCTGCGGGCCGCGGCCCTGTTCCGGCATCATCTGCCTGCCCCGTACTGGGCGGAAACGAAGAAGGCGCCCGAGACGAGGATGAGGGCGGCGACGGCGCCGGCCCGACCGATCTTCCTGAGGGAAACCGCGTGCGGTCTGTTCATGACACCTCCGGGTGGGGATCCAAGGCGTTCATCCGTTCCAAACGCAGGCTGGACATGTCTGGATGCGTCCATTATACCAATTCGGCCGGGCCGGCCAAAACGCCGGGAATTCAACGCCCGGGCCGCATTTCGAAGACCCAGGCGTGGCGGCACGGCGGGGCCTTGACCGCCCGCTCCGGCAGGGTCAGGAGGACGCCCTTGCCCGCCCGCTCCCAGCGCACCGCGCCCGGGACGCCGAGCATCCGGACCTCCGTGCCCGCCTTCGGCGCCATGGAGAAGATCATGAGCTTCGGCCGGCGGCGCGCTCTCGTCCTCGTCGGCGAGATAGATCGCGAAGACCGGCCGTCCGGAAGCGAGGTGAAGCAGGTCTTGGCCTCCTTATAAGGCGCGACGGGCCGGGTCTTGTAGATCGCCTCGCCGTTGACCTTCATCCATTCGCCGATCGCGCGCAGCCGGTCGAGCGCCTCGGGCGCGAATTCGCCCTCGGGGCTCGGCCCGATGTTGAGCAGGAAGTTCCCGCCCTTGGAGACGATGTCGACGAGAAGGTGGATGAGCCGGTGCGGCGATTTGTAGACGTCCTTGGGATTGTACGACCACGAGGTCCCCATGGTCATGCAAGTCTCCCAGGCGTAGGGGAGGGGTCTTTCCGGGACCTCCTGCTCGGGCGTGCGGTAGTTCTCGTAGCGGCCCGTGACCGAGCGGTCGACGATGAGCAGGCCGGGCTGGTGACGCGCGGGCCATGGCCGCGATGCGGGGCATGTCGATGTCCATGTTCTTCGGGTTACTTGACGAACGTGCCGGGGGCGACCTCGATCATCGGCTGCGGCCGGACCCAGCCGCCGTCGAGCCAGAGGATGTCGAGCGGCCCGTAGCCCGTGACGAGCTCCTCGATCTGGCGGTAGGTGAAGTCGCGGAAGCGCTGCCAGCGCTCCGGGTACTTGTCGATGCTGTAGTTGACGTTGCGGTCGGGCGTCGCCCACTCGGGCGCCCAGAAGTCCGGGTGGTGCCAGTCGGGCTTGGAGAAATAGGCGCCGATCCCGAAGACCCTGGGCCCGGAAGGCGTCGAAGACGGCCCGGAAGGCGTCGGCCCTGGGGTTCGTGCGGAAGGGGACGTCGGGCCCGGTGATCCG
Organism: Candidatus Aminicenantota bacterium; assembly: GCA_963805045.1. GTDB lineage: Bacteria > Acidobacteriota > Aminicenantia > Aminicenantales > Saccharicenantaceae > DATKJS01. The sequence continues at coordinate 16,748 of CAWDTC010000029.1, read as the reverse complement.
GTAGTCCGTCTGCTTCGTGTCGTACATGGTGAAGCCGTCGTGGTGCTTGGTGGTCATGACGACGTAGCGCATGCCGGCCGCCTTGGCCGCCGCCGCCCACTTCGCCGGGTCGAATCTCGTCGGGTTGAAAGTCCGGGGCAGCGCTTCGTAGGCCTTCTTGTACTCGACGTAGTTCGGCATGTTGCGGCGGCACCAGGGCTCGTCCTCGGAGCAGATGCTCCAGGACTCGACGACGCCCCACTGGCTGTACGGGCCCCAGTGCATCATCAGGCCGAACTTCCAGTCCTGCCATCGGTCGAGCTTGGCCAGGACGAGAGGGTCCGTCTCGCGGTCCGCCTCCGGCGTCTGAGCGGGCGAGGGCCGCGCCGCGAGCCCCAGGGCGAGCCCCAGGATGACCGGGATGAGCCGAGCCTTCGTTTTCATGGCCACCGTCCTTGACCGGGTTCAGCGAATAATTAGTACAAATCCCGGCCCGGCGCAAGTGCGCCCGCCGGCCAACGTAGGGCGACGGGCTGGCCTTCGCCTCCCCGGGGGAAATAGCGACTGTCGCCGGACTTGTCGGGCGTCCCGGGGGTTGACGAGACTAAAAAGATATAATAAGATATATCGTGATATATTGATATTACCAAGGAGGACGACATGTTCGACAGGCATCAATTCCGGCATTGGGGACCGCACGGATGTTCCAGAAGGGCGATTTCAAGTACCTCATCCTCGACCTGCTCAAGGACAAGCCGCGGTACGGCTACGAGATCATCCGCGAGCTCGAGGAGCGCTTCCACGGCTTCTATTCGCCCAGCCCCGGCACGGTCTATCCGACCCTCCAGTACCTCGAGGACATGGGGCACGTGACCTCGCACGAACAGGACGGCAAGAGGATCTACACCATCACCGCCGACGGGCTCAAGTTCCTGGAGACCGAGGCCGCGACGGTCGAGGACGTCTGCGGCCGGATGAAGCACGGCTGGGAGCATTTGTGGAGCTCCGACCTCCGCGACCAGTTCCGCGACGTGATGGGGGAGATCGCCGACCTCGGACGGCTGATCGGCCGCCGCGCCCGCGGCATGAACCGCGATAAGCTGCGTCGGATCGGCGAGGTGCTGAAGAAGGCCTACGCGGAGGTCGAGAAGATCATTTCGGAAGAGCCGCCATCCGCCGCTTGACCCGGGGCGGCGTCCCTCGCGGCCTCCGCCGTTGTCTGCCGCCGGAGAGGCCGATCTTGAGGAGCCTCATCTGGCGTGGGCGCGCGCGGTCCTCTTCAGGTTGTCGTCGGCCATGATGGCCAGGCCCATGCGCCGGTTCTGGAAGCGGTCGTTCGAGCCGGCCCGGCTCCGGTCGTACCCCCTGACCGTGAAGCGGTCGGGCCGCACGTTCCGGTTCTGCAGGTAATCGGCCATGACCCTGGCCCGCCGCTCGGCCAGAGGATAGTCGGGCTCGTAGGTCCCCGGGCGGAAGGCCCGGCCCTCGATGAAGACGTGCGTTTCCGGGTAGCGGTCGAGGACGACGGCCAGCCGGTCGAGGCAGTCGCGGCCCCCGACGAGGAGCTCGAAGCCGCCGGGCCCGAAGAGCAGATTGAGGTCGAACGCGACGAGGATGCCCTCGCCGAGCCGCTCGACGTCCGCGCCCCCGACCGACTGCCGCATCTCGGCGGCCTGGCGGTCCATGTAGCCGCCGATGTAGGCTCCGGCCATCCCGCCGATGGCCGCGCCGATGATGGCGCCGGCCGTGGCGTCGCCCGTCGAGTCGCCGATGAGGCTTCCGATGAGGGCCCCGCCGAGCGCCCCGACCAGGGCGCCCTGTTCGGAATTGTCCATGGTGGCGCAGCTCGCGCCCGAAAGGACGATAGCGCCGACGAGAAAGCCGCCGAGGATCTTTTTCATTGCCGTTCCTCCCGGGGCCGTGCCGGTCGGCCTCTGCCTTCTAGGTTAGCAGGGTGGGGAGGACTTTTCAAATGTGCACGGGTCCTTTCGGGACCCGTTTGAGGATATTGAGGAGGTGAAGGGGGCAAGGAGGGCCTTGGAGAGGAATCCCCGTTGTCCTGCTCCGCTTTTCGCAATAGCCTTGGATGAAAGGCCCTCCTTGCGATGGACCCATCGTCGCAGGGGTCCGCGGACCGGTCAATCGTCTCCCCGGGCTATTCGGAGGGGGATAAATCGGCCGCTGGCCTCACCCCTGGCGATGACCCCGGGCGGGGCCGGTCGGCAGAATGAAGATTTGACCCCCTCTTTCGAATTCGGTTATGATGAGGTCCAATCGAGAGAGGGAGGTGGCCGTGAACGTCAAGAAGATCATCGAGACCCAGGTCGAGGAGATCCGCAAGACCGTCGGCGGGGGCAAGGCCATCTCGGCCCTGTCGGGCGGCGTCGACAGCGCCACCTGCACGGTCCTGGCCCACCGCGCTCTGGGGCCCCAGCTCAAGTCGATCTTCATCGACCACGGGCTGATGCGGGAGGGCGAGCCGGCTGAGGTGGCCAAGGTCTTCGGCGGCCTGGGCATCGCCGTCGACATCGTCGACAGGAAGAAGGAGTTCTTCGCCGCCCTCAAGGGCAAGGACGACCCGGAGGAGAAGCGCAAGGCCTTCCGCTATGCCTTCTACAAGTCCTTCGGCCGCGAGGTCCTGCGGAGCAAGGCCCCGTTCCTCATCCAGGGGACGATCGCCGCCGACATCATCGAGACGCAGCAGGGCGTCAAGACCCAGCACAACATCCTCGAGCAGATCGGCATCGACCCGGAGAAGGGCTTCGGCTTCAAGGTCGTCGAGCCGCTCAAGGAGCTCTTCAAGCACGAGGTCCGCCAGGTGGCCAAGGAGCTCGGCCTGCCCGAGCGCGTCTACAACCGGATGCCGTTCCCCGGGCCGGCCCTGGCGACGCGGATCATCGGCGAGGTCACGCCCGAGCGGGTGGCCGTCGTCCGGGCGGCCACGGTCATCGTCGAGGAGGAGATCGCGGCGCTCAAGCCGTTCCAGGCGTTCGCCGTCCTGCTCGCCGACAAGGGCACGGGCGTCGTCGACGGCAAGCGGGCCTTCGGCGACATCGTCATCATCCGCTCCGTCGAGAGCCGGGACGCCCTGACGGCCGAGCCGACGCCAGTCCCGTTCGAGACGCTGACGAAGATGGCGAAGCGGATCACCAAGGAGATCCCCCGAGTCACGCGGGTGGCTTACGAGCTGACCTCCAAGCCGCCGGCGACGATCGAGTACATCTAGACGAGGCGAAGGAGGAGCCATGCCGTACGCGGGCCGGAAGAGACCGGGGGCCCCCACCCTGGGGGTGTTCGTGCCGTGCGATCCACGGATCGACAAGGAATCGAGGACGCGGGCCTTCAATATCGGCCGGACGACGGCCGGCCTCCTGGCGCGGCGCCTGAGACTTCCCGACGGGAGCGCGCCCAACGTCTTCTCCTGTTCCCGTCTCGTCGACAGCGAGGCCGGCGCCGACCGCGGCGCCCGCGAGCTCAAGGAGGCGGGGGCCGAGGCGCTCTTCATCGTCCCCGATACGTGGTTCTTCCCGGGCAAGACGGCGCTCGCCCTGACGGCCCACTTCGCCCCGTCGACCCCCCTGGCCTGCGTCGGCGGCAACAACGCCCCCAAGCCCGGCGTCGTCGGCATCGACGCCCTGGTCGGCGCCTACGCCCAGACGGGCCGGCTCTGCCCCATGGTCATCGGCACCATGCCTGAGACCGGCCTCGACCCGCAGTTCGATAGGCAAACCGAGGAGGAGATCGTCGACCTGGCCTACGCCGTGCTGACGAAGGTCGCCCTCCGGGGCCGCCGCTACCTCGCCGCCGACACCGACTCCATGCAGATGGAGACGGCCCTCAACCACGTCCACGCCGCCCGCCGCTTCTTCGGGCTCGAGAGCACGCGCGAGTCGATGAAGCTCTTCGCCGACATGCTCCGCAAGAAAGGCGGCTACGACCCGAAGGAGCTCGACGCCCTCCGGGACTGGATCGTCGACGTCAAGTTCAAGGGCCGGATCTTCACCAACACGGAGGAGATCGTCAAGAGCGGCCGGCCCATCCTGACCGGACCGGCGGTCAAGGCCGCCGGCCCTGACGGACGCGGACAAGGCCAAGCTCGACGAGGGTCTCGCCCTCTACCTCATCCTCCGCAACTACATGCGGGACATCAACGCCGTCGGCGGCGGCTGGACGAACCAGCTCGCCTGGGGTTCGGACCGGCGCGGCCTGCCGCTCTCGACGGCCGACATCGCCGAGTCCCTCTTCAACTCGACCGAGGACCACACCGGGAAGAAACCGGTCATTCCCTTCGCCACCGAGAACGACCTCCAGGGCCTCCTGACGATGATCGCCCACTGCTACCTCTCGGGCGGGAACCCGACGCTGTTCATGGACTTCCGCAAGGTCTACGAGCCGTGGGAGATCGAAAAGAACGCCGCGGCCCTCGGCCTCGACCTCAAGAGATACCGCGGCGAGCCGTGGCTCGTCCGGGGCTTCATCGACGGCAACAACTCCGGCTCGGCCTCGCTCGACTACTGCCGGAAGGCCTTCCTTTTCAAGGCCGTCGAATACTATTTCCCGGGCCTCGGCTTCTCCCTGAGCTATCTTTCGCCGAAAGGCCTCCAGGGGATGGCCGGCCGGATCGCCTACTCGGACCTCGGCGGGCTCTTCACCATGGTCCAGGACGAGGCCCGGACGGTCGAGCTCCCGGCCGAGCTCGCCGAGAAGGTCTGCCACGCCTCCGACTACACCTGGCCGCACACGCTCCTGACGTTCGACCACGTCCCGGCCGGGCTGGCCAAGATGGGTGTCCCGGCCAACCACATCCACATGGTCACGGGCCTCGCGCGGCGGCGCTGGCAGCATTTCTCCGACTACGCCAATATCCTCAATTACAAGTGGGAGAACGCGCCCGACTACGTCGAGGGGCTCGACCGGCCGTTGCCGATGCTCTACCGCATTAACGGGGGGGAGACGGCGGCGAAGATGATGCTGGCCGGGCGGAGGTAGGGGAGGACGACCCTTCACGCAGCTCCTTGAGGACGCCGGAAAGCGTCCGGCTCCGATTGACACCCCAGGGGGATTCTGCTATTTTTGATGGACCTCGCGGGGCCATCGTCTAGAGGCCTAGGACAGGTGGTTCTCAGCCATCAGACCGGGGTTCGAATCCCCGTGGCCCTGCTTGCCTCAAGGCTCCTTTCCGACGACTCCCGGCGGTCAATCGCTCTTGAGCAGCGCGGCGGCCGCCTCGCGGACGTCCTTGCTCGTGTCGTTCCGCGCGGCCCCTTCGACAAGACTGCGAGCCTCGGGGAATTGGTCGCGGACTTTCCAGAGACTCCTCAGGAGCGCCAACCGGACCCGGACCGACGCATCGTTCAGGAACAGCGCTCTTCTCGGCCGCGAACGCCTCGGGAGTCATGTCCCTGTCGGCGAGCGCCTCGACTGCCTGCGCGCGCACCTCGGCCTCCGGGTCGGAGGAGAGGGCTCGGAGGATCACGCCTTCCGCTTCGGCCGTCGTCACGAACCGCAGGGACCGGACGGCGGCGGCGCGCAGGTCGGCATTCGCGTCCCCGATGAACGGCCGGACGGCCGGCAGCGCCGCGGCCGACCCCGCGTTGCCCAGCGCCAGCAGATAGGACTTCTTGGCATCGGACGTCCGGGCCGACGCCAGCCCGCGGCAGAATTCCGCGACGATGTCCGCCGCCCGGTCGGGCGCCGTCTCCGCCAGCCGCCGGGCCATCGAGCCGAGGGACAGCCTGGCCATGACGACGACGTTCGGGTCGGGGGTCTTCTCCATCAACGTTCGCAAGGCCCGCTCGGCCTCGGGGGTCGGCCGCTCGACCGTCGAGAGGGCGAAGAGCAGCTTGAACAGGGCCTTTTCGTCCGACGGACGCGCGAGCACGGCGGCGGCCAGCGCGGACTGCGCCTCGGGATGGCCGATCGCGTTGAGCGCCGTCGTGAGCACCTTCATGGCCGGTCCGTCCGTCCGGGCCCGGCTCAGGACATCGCCGAGGGCCGCGCACGCCTCGGGATGGAGGAAGATGAGCGCCCTGAACTTCAGGTAGAGCGGTGTCGTATCGAACCGGGGCCCGCCCCGTCTCCTCCGCGGCCTTCAGTTCGGCGAGGAGGCTTCGAGCGTGGCGTCGCCGAGGTCCTGTCGATAGGAGGCGGCCTCGAGCTCCTCCCTGGCGAAGCTCGGTCGAGAGGGGGACCGGGGCCGCCACGGCGGCCATCGCCCGCTCGGCCTCCGCCAGCGCGGCCATCTCGCCGGCGCTCGGCCTGTCCGCGCCGCGGATAGGCGAGATGGATCTCGTTCCGGGCCGAGCCGACCGGCTCTCCGTTGACCAGGAAATCCTCCGTCTCCGTGCCGTCGAGGGAGACGAGCCGGCCCTTGGACGTGTCGAAGGCCGCCTTGACCTCGCCCTTGGGCTGGATGGCCGTGGCGACCTCCCTGGTCTTGGAGAAGGCCTTCTTCGGCGCGGGGAGATACTTCTCCTTGCTCTTGACGAGCGTGATCAGGGCATCCGCCGCTTTCGGGGCTCTCCCCGGGCCCGGCCCGGCGATAATGCGCGACGGCGGTCCCGTTCGGCCCATCCTCCTCGACGGTCCATGCGCCCGCTCGAGGGGCTCCAGTCGTCCGGAAAGACGAATTGGACGGCGGCCAGGAGCGACGAGACATAGCCGCGCGAGGTCGTCCCGAGGGCCGGGTCGCTGAGAACGGAGACGACCCGGCCCCGCCGGCTGATCCGGGCGAACACGGGCCTCCCGAGGTCCGCGGCGATGCGCGCCGCGTCGCTCTCCGCGTCCAGGCCGTTGACCTTCAAGGCGACCTCGGCCTCGGTCGAAGCGGACGGCCGCGGTCACGCCGTCGCCGTCACGGCCGAGGACCGTGACGGTCATCGTCGCGCGGACCGTGGTGACGAAGGACTGCTTCATGGGGGAGGGGACGGTCGGCGCCTGCCCGCCCGCCTTGGCGAAGACCGCGCCGAAGTCCGAGGCGGACGTGCTGTCGTATTGGAGCGCGTAGGAGAGGCGCTCACCCGTGACGAAGCGGTAGGGGCCCGCGGGCCGCGACCGGGCGCAGCCCGAGGCGATGAGGAGGCAGAGGACGATGGCGTTCCGGCGGGCCGCTCTCATCGTTCGTCGTCGCTCGGGCGCGCCATCCCCGCGGGCCTCGCCGCCGGGCCGGCGCGCTCAGTACTCCTGCACGGCGAGCTCGACCTGCCCGTCCGGCCCGGTCAGGGTCACGAACTCTCCCGCCTTGCCCAAGACCCGGCCCTTGCGGTCGGCGATTGTCTTGGTCGCGAAATCGTAGGTCAGCATGATGTTGGCGGACCCCTCCTGGGTCATGCGCAGCACGCCGCCTCCGTACTTGCTGTCGGGACCCATCTGCCATTTCTGCAGATTGGAGGTCTTGTTCGTGGCGTAACAGACGTAGACGGAGATGACGGCCTTGCCCGGGCGCGGTGAGGACCTTCTTCGCCAGGATCCAGGTCGGGAAGGGATAGAGGTTCTCCTGGCCCTGCCCGTCCCAGCTCTTGTTCTTGTAGTAGTCCGTGATATCGCGGTCGTTGTCCCGGTTGATCTGGGTTCCGGAGGGGACGATGAAGGCGTAGGCGAAATAGCCCTTGTCCTTGACCCAGTTCTTGAGGGCGTTGTGGTCGACGGCGATGTGGCGGATCTTGACCCGGACCCCCTTGGTCACGGTGATGTCGGAGACCTGGCCGGTCCGCAGGTCGATGTCCCTGCCGTACTGGAACATGAAGTCGCTGTAGCGGAAGCCGTCCCAGTCGAAGATCGTCCAATCCCACTCGTCGCTCCAGAAGAAGAGGTCGACGCTGACGAAGGCCTTGAACTTGCCGGCCAGGGCCGTCAGGTTCTGCTTGCCGTAAAGCAGGATGTGGACGTAGGGGTCCGGCTTGTCCGTGGCCAGGCCGAGCTCGCCGCCGAATTCGAGGTCCTCGTTGACGAGGACGAGGTCGAACCGGACGCCGGCGGAGACGATGATGAGGTCGACGCCGCACTTGGCCCAGGCGTCGGTATGGACATACGGAGTGACCTTCGCGTCGACGTAGAGCGGCGTGAGATACAGGCCGTACTTGACGCCGATCGTGGCCGTGAACCCGAACTTGATGGAGCACGGGATCGGCCCGATCGTGAACGGGATCTCGTAGTCGACCGGGTAGTCCTCCTTGAGGTCGTCCTCCTTCTTGATCGGGTCCTTGCTCTCCTCGTCGATCGGCGTGAAGAGGTCCTCGCCCAGGGCCTTGACGTAGAAGTGGACCTTCATCGGCTCGGTCGAGCCCTTGGGCGGGGCCTGGGCCCCCGCGGACATCTTCAGGAGGTCCTCCTGGTGCCCGAAGACCGAGACGCGTCGCCGCGGCGTCGGCGCTGGCCTTGGCCAGCTCCTTCTGGATGCTCAGGTCCATGTCCGCGGAGATGCTGGCCTTGAAGTACTGGGAGTCGCCCATGTCCTTTTCCCAGTGGAAAGGATAGTCCAGCGGGTTGAAGTCGTCGGGGAGCTTCGTCGGAGGCTGCTGGCCCGCCTGGAGCACGCGGCTGGCGAACTTATCGCGCAGGACAGGGAAATCGTGCCGTTGGATCTGGGCCGCGAAAGCGGGAGCCAGGGGAACCCTCCAGGCCACCTGCCGGAGCTGCGCGAGCTGGGTCCTCTGCAGGTTCAGCCGGCTCACATCGAACCGGCGAGCGCTGGAGCTCGAGCGGCTGAGTCCGGCGGTCGTGCATCGAGTAGCCGTAGGCGTTCAGCTGGCCTTCCAGGGTGTTGAGCTGGTCGACGTAGTCTTTCCCCGTGATCGACTTGCCGTTGCGAAGAGTGATCGTCTGCTCCGCGCGGATCGGCGCGTTGGTCTTCGGATCACGGAACTCCTCCAGGCGGAACGCCCGGAACTGGGTGATCGGGGGGAGCTTGTTGATCCCGACGGTCTCGCGGGCGAGCTGGATCTGGTAGTGCCGGGGGCGGGCGGCGAGTCTCGCGCCCGGATTGGCCAGCTTTAACGGCTGCGATTGCGGGCTCGTCGGCGCGGCCGCGGACGAGCCGGATGCGGGGGCGGCGGCTGCGGGAGCGGCGGATGTGGGCTGAGCCTGAGCGGCTCCCGCCGGCTGAGCGGGCTTCGCCGGGCGGAGCAGGCCCCGCGCGGCGACAGCCAGCGCCGAGGCGGGGCGGAGCTCGAACGAGCCGCCCGAGTCGGCCAGGACGTTCCCCTGCATCGTCTGCAGGCGGATCGCGTAGCCCGTGCCTGCCTGAACGGTGCCGCTGGGGACGGCGCCGGCCTTCCACTTGAAGCTGCCGGCCGCGGCCGGGACATTCTCGGCGATCACGGCCACGGCGCGGCCGTTCTGCACGAGGACGAGCCGGACGTTCCCGCCCACGCCGCCGGGGTTCCAGGTGATCGCATGATCGCTCCCGAGGGCCCATCGCTCGCCGCCGGCGGGAGCGGTGATGACCAGTCCCTGAGAAGCCAACGAGCCGCAGAGCACGACCAGGACAGCCGATGACGGTCAAGACCCTTGTGATGATTTTTCGCATTTCTCCCTCTTTTCGGGGAATCTAATGGAAAAGAAACTGCGTGTCAAGGCACAGGAGCGGGCCCGCGCGGAAGGCTCGAACTCCGGCCGGGACTCGTGCCGACCTTCAGTAATACCGCTCCGGACCCGCCGGCGCGGTCGCCGCGGGGGCGCCCGTCGTCTTGATCGGGGCGAGTCCCTTCGCGCCGATGGCCGCGTTGAAAGCGGAAGGTCCTTCTCGATGAGGTTGCGATAGAGGTCCTGCGTCTCGCGGATCTCCTTCTCGAAGTCGGCGACGAGCCCGAGCGCCGTTTCCGTCGGCCCGTAATCGGCGGCGCCGGAGACGTCGCCCCCGCCCGGCCCGATCATCTGGTACGTCCAGACGAGGTTGAGGTAGAGCTTGTAGCGCTCGACGAAGTACTTGTCGTCGCTGAGCGCCTCGGACCTCGAGATGAGATGGGCGTATTCGATGTCCTGCGCCTTCTTGTCGAAGGCGGCCAGCAGCTTGAGCAGCGCCGCCTTGCCCTTCTGCCCCGCGAGCGCCGTGCGCGCGTCCTCGACCTGTCGGCGCAGCCACTCGATCGTGTTCGTCATGTCGACGACCGCGTTGATGTCGTCGCGCACGCGCAGCTGGAGCCTCACCAGGTCCTGGATCTCGGCGTCCGTGCCGTGGGCGTCGGGCGGCAGCCGCACCTCGAGGGGCTGGGTCATCGTCCGCCCGTCGACGGTGAGCCGCACCGTGTAGACGCCCGGGGCGACGACCGGGCCCGGGATCGGCCGGACCCCCCAGTGCGTGATGGGCCGGGTCTTGGCGTTCTTGAACCGCGGCTCCTCCCAGATGTGCGGGTTTTCGGGCGGCGTCGTGCGCAGCGCGACCTGGCGCGCCCCCTCGCCATAGCGCATGTCCCAGGACAGGCGGTTGAGGCCGGCGACCCCGGCCACCTGCCCCATGTTCCGGACGACCGTCCCGGCCTGGTCGAGGATGTCGAGCGTCGGCGGGTTCTGCGGGGCCGCCTCGAGCACATAGCTGACCGCAGCCCGCCCGCCCCTGGCCAGGCGGTAGGCGGGACGCGGCGCGACGAGCTCGCCGCCCGCGGCCGGCGTCCCTTCCATCGCGCCCTGCTCGAGCGGCGTGATGTCGTCCATGATGTAGAGGCCGCGGCCGTACGTGGAGACGACGAGGTCGTGGGCCTGCTTCTGGACGACGATCCAGGACACCGGCGCCGGCGGCAGCCCTTCCTTGAGCCGCTTCCAGTGGCCGCCGTCGTCGAGCGAGTAATAGAGCGCGTTGCCGGTGCCGGCGAACAGCATGCCCTTGCGGTTCGGGTTCTCGGCGACGACGCGCGCGTAGGCGAGCGGCCCGGTCGGGAGGTCGCCCGTGATCTTGGTCCAAGTCTGGCCGAAGTCCGTCGTCTTGTAGAGCCACGGGTCGCGGTTGTCCATCAGGTGGAAGTCGACGGCGATGTAGGCCGTCCCGGCGTCGAAGTGCGACGGCTCGATCTTCGAGACGACGCCCCACGGCGGGCAGGCCGGCGATGTTCTTCGTGACGTCGTTCCAGGTGCCGCCGCCGTCCTGCGTGTTCCAGACCTTGCCGTCGTTCGTCCCCGCCCAGATGAGCCCCTTCTGGACCTCGGACGGGGCGATGGCGAAGACGACCTCGCCGTAGAACTGGCCGAGGTTGTCGCCGACGATGCCGCCCGAGGAGACGATGCGGCGCGGGTCCTGGGTCGAGAGGTCCGGGCTGATGACGCTCCAGCTCGAGCCGCCGTTCGTCGTCTTGAAGATGACCTGGGCGCCGAAGTAGACGGTGTTGTGGTCGAAGGGGTCGATGGCCAGCGGCGGCGTCCAGTGGGCCCGGTACTTCGATCGTGTCCGGCGCCGAGTCGAGCGTGTGCATCCACGGGCTGACCGAGCGGGCGAGCTTCGTCCGGTGGTCGTAGCGGGTCACCTCGTTGCCGTAGCAGGTCGCCCAGACGATGTTCGGGTCGGCGGGGTCGGGGACGGTGAAGCCCGATCTCGCAGCCGCCGAGGCCGTGGTCCCAGACGCCGGCGGCCGTGGCCCCGCCGCGGCCGAAGCCTCCCGCCCCTCCGGCCGCCGCCGCGCCGGGCGCGGCCTCCGGGCGTCGTGCTCAGGCCGCGCATCGTCCCGTCGTCCTGCATGTTGCTGTAGATGCGGTAGGGGACGTCGTTGTCCACGGCCACGTGGTACATCTGGCCGATGGGCAGGGTGACGCGCCGCGAGGTCTTGCCGTGGTCGGCGGTCATGTACATCCCGCCGTCGTCCGTGACGAGGATGCGGTCGGCGTTGGTCGGGTCGATCCAGATGTCGTGGGTGTCGCCGCCCCAGGCCAGGGTCGCGGAAGGACTGGCCGCCGTCGGTCGACTGGTGGAAGCTGCTGTTGGCGACGAAGACCTCGTCCGGGTTGGCCGGCGAGACGGCCAGCCGGATGTAGTAGCCGGCGCGGCCGATGAGGGCCCGCTGCCAGCTCCCGACCTTCCAGTTCTCCCCGCCGTCGTCCGAGCGCCAGACCGAGCCCTGGTCGGCCGTCTGGATGAGGGCGTAGACGCGCTTCGAGTCCGTTGGCGGCGATGGCGACGTCGATCTTGCCGACCGGGGGCTTGGGCAGGCCGTGCCCCTCGAGCCGCTTCCAGGTCGTCGCCGCCGTCCCGCGAGACGTAGATGCCGCTCCCGCGCCCGCCGCTGAACATGGCGTAGGTGTGCATCTCGACCTGCCACATGCCGGCGAACAGCACGCTGCGGGTCGTTCGGGTCCATGGCCAGGCCCGAGCAGCCCGTGTTCGGGTCGACGAACAGCACGCGCTTCCAGGTCTTGCCGCCGTCGGTCGTGCGGAAGACGCCGCGCTCCTGCTGCGGGCCGGTCAGCCGGCCGAGGGCCGCGGCGAAGACGATGTCGGGGTTCGTCGGGTGGACGACGATGCGGCCGATGCGGCCCGTCTCGTCGAGGCCCATGTGCGTCCAGGTCTTGCCCGCGTCCGTCGACTTGTAGATGCCGTCGCCCATCATGTCCACGTCGCGGATGGCCCAGGCCTCGCCCGTCCCGGCCCAGACGATGCTCGGGTTCGGACCGGCGAGACGGCCAGCGCGCCGATCGCGGCGACCGGCTGGTCGTCGAAGACCGGCGCCCAGCGGACGCCGCCGTCGGTCGATTTCCAGACGCCGCCCGAGGCCGCCCCGACGTAGTAGGTGTTGGGGTCGCCGGGGATGCCGGCGGCGGCCGAGATCCGGTTGCCGACGGCCGGGCCCATGAAGCGGAACTTCAGTCCCTCGAGCGGACCGGGGCTCCTGCGGCTGACGCTGGGCCGCCCCGGGCCCGACGACGAGAGCGGTGATCAAACAGCAGAGAAAGGCCATCCTCGAACGACGCTTGTCTCTTTTCACGATGCTTCCTCCGTGACGGTTTCGAGATCCGAGTCCGAGTTATTTTATGATGGGCGGGACTCTCTTCATATACCGATTGGGCGGGACCTTCCTCATGGTCTCCATCATCTTCGGGAAGAGCTCCTTCGCGCGGGCCTGGGCGGCTTGAAGGCCCGCGGAGTCCGATTGGGTCGACTTCTGCGCCCAGGCGGCCCGGGTCCTGAGGTCGGCCGCCGCGACCCTGATCGCGGCTTTGAGCGCCCCGATCGTGGTCGGCTCATGGATCGTGGGGGACGGGCCCGAGGGGATGCGGCTCTGCAGGGCCTGCAGGTCTTTCATGCCCTTGCGGGTCTCGGCGCGGCCCTGGTCGCACAGGCCGTCGGAATCGTTTTTCCCCGTCAGCTTATCCGAGCTGTTGTTCAGGTAGCCCAGATAATCACCCAAGGCCTGGGAGATCCTGTTCATTTCCGCGAGGCGTTCGAGAAAATATCGCTTGTCGGCGTTCGCTTGCTCAACCGACTCCTCGAAGATGGCGAACGAGACGCTCATGACGTCTCCGTCCGGGATCGCACCCGCCTGGCTCTTCACGGAATTGAGGAACCCGGGGGTGTTCTCCGCGCCCGGAGTCCGGGCCACCCGTTTCGCCTCTCCTTTGATCCATTGACGAGTGCCCGCCGGGACGCTCGCGATAACCTTGGCATGAAGATCTACGGCCTCCTTGGGTACGCCCTCCGTGACCGATCCTGTCTGCGGTCGGGCGGCCTGCGGATGGGACGCAAGAACGGACGCCGACAGAACCAGGACGATGACGGCGGGCCGACGATTCGAATGGGACATCCGTGGACCTCCTCAGAGGAACGATGCGGCGACTTAAGAGAGAGTGTTAGGCTCTTACAGGGTTCTTGTCAAGGGCTTTGGGGTTGGCGCGTATTGACACCCGCCGGCGGGGGTGCTATCTATCGGCTATGCCTATCCAAGATCCCAAAGACCCAAGCCTCTTTGCCTCGGCGATACCGCATCTGAGCCGCCGCGAGTTCATCCGAACCGCGGCCACGGTGGCGGCAACGGCGGCCGTCGCCGGGGAAGGGGGTCTTTCGCTTGCCCAGGACGCCCCCAAGCCCGTCACGCTCGCCCTCGTCGGCTGCGCCCACATCCACACGCCGAGCTACGCCGGCCTGCTCGCCAAGCGCCCCGACGTCAAGGTGAAGTACGTCTGGGACCACGACCCCGCCCGGGCCGCCAAGCGCGCGGGCGAGCTCGCGGCCAAGGTCGTTCCCGACGCGGCCGAGATCTGGTCGGACCGCGCCATTTCCGGCGTCGTCATCTGCTCCGAGACCAACCGCCACCACGACCTCGTCCTGGCCGCCGCCCGGGCCGGGAAACCCATGTTCGTCGAGAAGCCGCTCGGCATCACCTCCAAGGAAAGCCGGGACATGGCCGCCGCCATCGAGAAGGCCGGCCTCCTCTTCACGACCGGCTACTTCATGCGGACCCAGCCCGTTCATCTCTTCCTCAGGGAGCAGGTGGAGAAGGGCGCCTTCGGCAAGATCACCCGGGTTCGCGGCTCGAACTGCCACAGCGGCTCGCTCGGCGACTGGTTCGGCACCGAGTGGCGCTGGATGACCGACCCGAAGGTCGCCGGCGTCGGCGCCTTCGGGGACCTGGGCACCCACTCCCTGGACATCCTGATGTGGCTCCTGGGCGATATCGCTTCCGTCGCGGCCGACATCAAGGTCGTGACGGGCCGGTACGGCGACTGCGACGAGACCGGCGAGGCGCTGCTCAAGTTCAAGAGCGGCGTCATCGGCACGCTGGCCGCCGGCTGGGTCGACGTCGACAATCCCGTCACCCTGCTCATCAGCGGCACCGAGGGGCACGCCGCGGTCGTCCGGGACAAGCTCTATTTCCGGAGCTCGCACGTCAAGGGGGCGGACGGCCAGGCGCCCTGGACCGACCTGCCGCCGGCCCTGCCCGCGCCGATGGACCAGTTCGTGGACGCCGTCGCCGGAAAGAGGGTGACCTCTCTCGTGACACCCCGCGAGGCCGCGGCCCGCGTGAGCGTCATGGAAGCCGCCTACGCCGCGCGCCCGGACTCAGGCCTGGGTTTCGCCCGCCTGAAACCGAACCTCGCGCGGCGAAGTTAGAGAGGGGAGGACCGGGCGCCGGGGAGCCGGATGGCCGGGCCCCGGAGAATCGTGTATAATTTTCGTCCATCACCGATGCGAGCGGCAGAATGAGGGTCACCGTCGTCGTCCCCACTTTCAACGAGTCCGGCAACGTCCGGGCCATGGCCGAGGCGCTCTTGGCGCTGCCGGTCCCTGAGCTCGGCGTCCTCATCGTGGACGACGCCTCGCCCGACGGCACGGGGGAGGTGGCCGATGCGATCGCCGCTTCTTCGGCCGGCCGCGTCGAGGTCCTGCACCGCACCGGCCGCCGCGGCCTCGGGCTGGCCTACGTCGAGGGCCTCGGCCTGGCCCTGGAGAGGGGCGCCGACGCCGTCGTCCACATGGACGCCGATTTCTCCCACGACCCGGCCGACGTGCCGCGCCTGCTCGAAAAGCTCGCCGACGAACGACCTCGCCCTGGGCTCCCGCTATGTCGCCGGCGGCCGCATCGACGACACCTGGGGGCTTCGCCGTTTCCTCCTGAGCCGGTCGGCCAACGCCTACGCCCGGACGATCCTCGGGCTCGCGACGAGGGACGTGACGGGCGGTTTCCGGGCCTGGCGCCGGTCGGCGCTCGAGGTGGTCGACCTCGGCCGCATCCGGGCGAACGGCTACCTCTTCATGGTCGAAATGATCTACCTCAGCGAGCGGCTGGGCCTCCGCATCGCCGAGCTCCCGATCTACTTCGCCGACCGCCGCGTCGGCGATTCCAAGATGAGCCTCAAGGTCAAGCTCGAGGCGGCCGCCGGCATCGCCGGCGTCTGGCGGCGGCACCACCGGGTCCGGCCGGCGGGCTGAGGTCGAGGCCCGAGCCATGACGTCTTCCCCGCTCCCCGGCTGGCCGAAAGCGGCCGCCGGCCCTCGAACGGGTGGTGAAGCGCTTCGTCGTCCCGGCCGTCGCTCGCCGCCTCCGTCGCGGTCGCCCTCCTCCTCTGGGCCCTCAAGCCGATCCCGCACGCCTACCGGTACGACCTGGCCGCGACTCTTTCGCTGGGCCTCTCGCCTCGTCTGGGCCCTCTATCCTGGCGCCGCCGGCCTGGGTCTTCAAGAAAGCGGTCCTCGCCTTCGTCCTCGTCCTCGGCGTCGGCCTCGGCCTCCGGGTCCTGCTGACACCCGACTTCAACCTGGAGCTCGTCCGTCATTACGAGAGCGTCTTCAAGACGATGGACGCCGGAGGCAACCCCTACACGAGCGGGACGATCTTCCACATGGGCGAGGGCGGGCGGGTCGTCTACGGGAACTTCAACTACCCGCCGATGGAGATCTATCCCTATTATCTCGCCTACCGCCTGGCCGGGCGGTGGAACTCCGTCGTCTTCACCGCGGCCATGATCGTCTTGAACGCCCTGGCCTGCCTGGTCTTCGCCCTGATGTTCCCAGGCGTCCGGCGGCGCTATCTCGTGCCCTATTTCCTTCTCTTCCTCTTCCTCGAGGTCAAGACCAACCCGGCCATGACGTTCCTGGTCACGGGGCTCGTGCTGCTCCTGGCCCGGCGCGACGAGCACCGGCCGCGGCCGGGCCGCCGCTACGCCATCGCCGTTCTCTTCGGCGCCGGCCTCCTGACCAAGTTCCTGGTCATCCCGCTCATGGCCGCGTACTATTGGCACGGGTTCGACCGCAGAGACCTCCGTTCGCTCGGGCGGATCGCCGTCGACTCGGGGATCGCGGTCGCCACGGCGGTGCTCCTCATGCTCCCCTTCGGCGCCGGCGTCGTCCTCAA
>CAWDTC010000028.1:0-44112 GCA_963805045.1 Candidatus Aminicenantota bacterium | reverse complement strand
CAAGGACATCCTGAAGAGGATCCAGTACCCCGACGCGGCCAAGGACAGCCTGGGCCGTCTCCGGGTCGGCGCGGCCGTCGGCGTCGGGGCCGACCGCCTCGACCGGGCCCGCGCCCTCGTCGCCGCCAAGTGCGACGTCCTCGTCGTCGACAACGCCCACGGCCACTCCGAGCGGGTCCTGGAGACGGTCGCGCTCCTCCGCAAGGAGTTCCCCGACCAGGAGCTCATCGCCGGCAACATCGGCACGGCCCGGGCGGCCGAGGATCTCATCGGCCTGGGCGTCGACGCGGTCAAGGTCGGCGTCGGCCCCGGGTCGATCTGCACGACGCGGATCATCACCGGCGCCGGCATCCCCCAGGTCACGGCCATCGCCGACGTGGCCAAGGTGGCGGGCCCGAAGGGCGTCCCGGTCATCGCCGACGGGGGGATCAAGTACTCGGGCGACATCACCAAGGCCATCGCCGCCGGGGCCGACTCGGTCATGCTCGGCAACCTGCTGGCCGGGACCGAGGAATCCCCGGGCGAGGTCGTCATGTACCAGGGCCGCGCCTACAAGCTCTACCGCGGCATGGGCTCCATTTCGGTCATGAAGGAAGGCAAGAGCTCGGACCGCTACATGCAGGACGTCCAGGCCGGCACGAGCAAGCTCGTCCCCGAGGGCATCGAGGGCCGCGTCCCCTACAAGGGCAGCACGACGGCCATCGTCCAGATGCTCGTCGGCGGCCTCAAGGCGGGCATGGGCTACGCCGGGTGCCGGACGATCGAGGAGCTCCAGGCCAAGGCCGAGTTCATCAAGATCACCCAGGCCAGCCTCAAGGAGAGCCACGTCCACGACGTGGTCATCACCCAGGAGGCGCCGAACTACCACCTCGACTGAGGCGGGACGCGCCGCGCCAGGGCGCGGGCGCGCGGGCCGAAGGGCAGAGGAGGGGACGGATGTCGGATTACCTGCTGAAATCTCTCATCGCCGTCGTCTTTCTGGGGGTCGCCCTGGTCTCCTTCTTCAGCATGATGTCCCTGATGGGGAAGCCGGAGCGGACGGGCGACCCGGTCCGGCTGCGGAAGGTCCACCGGGCCTCGGGCATCGCCTACCTCGTCCTGCTCCTGCCGCTCGCCTATCTCGGCGGCGGCTTCCTGCGCGAGCTCGGCGAGGGGCTGACCGCGCGGAGCGTCCTCCACTTCGTCCTGGCCGCGGTCCTGCTGGCCGTCGTCGTCCTCAAGGTCCTCGTCGTCCGCGTCTACAAGTCGTTCGCACGGTACGCCCCGGCGCTGGGGATGACGCTCTTCGTCCTGACGGTCGTCATCTTCCTCATCACCGCCGGCTACTTCTTCCTGCGCGCCGGGACCCTGGACTGACGGATCTCCCTGACCCGCGTTCGCTCCCTTCAGGCGCGGACGCGGGTGTTGTCGATGAGCCGCGTCGTCCCGAAATAGGCGGCCAGGGCGATGAGGACCTCGCCGCGGACCTCGGCCACGGGCTCGAGCGTCTCGGGGTCGACGGCCTCGACGTAATCCACCCGGGCCAGCGGCTCCGCCTCGAGGACCGAACGGATGCCGGCGACGAGGCGGCCGGCGTCCCTCTCCCCCGCCCGGACCGCCTTCTCCGCCCAGCGCAGGCCCGTCGAGAGGGAGAGGGCGGCCGTCCTCTCCTCGGCCGAGAGATAGGCGTTCCGGGAGCTCAGGGCCAGCCCGTCGGCCTCGCGGACGAGCGGGCAGGTCACGACCTCGACATCGAGGTTGAGGTCGGCGGCCATCCGCCGGATGATGAGGACCTGCTGGGCGTCCTTGGCGCCGAAGAAGGCCAGGTCCGGGCCGACGATGTCGAAGAGCTTGAGGACGACGGTGGCCACGCCGCGGAAGTGGCCCGGCCGGGACCGCCCGCAGAGCCGGTCCTCGAGGCCTTCGACCCGGACGTACGTCCGGTAGCCGGGAGGATAGATCTCGGCGGCGTCGGGACGGAAGAGGCAATCGACCCCGCCCTTTTCCAGGTAGGCCGAGTCCTTGGCCAGGTCGCGCGGGTATTTCTTGAAGTCCTCGTTGGGCCCGAACTGGGTCGGGTTGACGAAGATGCTGACGACGGTGACGTCGGCCCGCTTCTTCGACTCCCGGACGAGGCTCAGATGCCCCTCGTGGAGATAGCCCATGGTCGGGACGAGGCCGATCGTCCTGCCGTCCTTCCTCCACCGCCGGGCGAGCGCCTTCATCCCGGCGACGCTCGTGACGACCTTCATGCCTTCGCCCCCGGCTTCGGGCGCCGCGGTCCGCTCCGTTCCCGGCCCCGGCGGCCGGCGGGCCCGGCTTGAGGTGGTAGGAGGTCGCGTCGTCGGGGAAGCGGCCGGCCCGGACATCGGCGGCATAATCCCCGACCGCCCGGCTGATCGTGCCGTGGAGGTCGGCGTACTTCCGGACGAACTTCGGCAGGTAGCCGGTGGAATACCCGAGCAGGTCGTGGAAGACGAGGACCTGGCCGTCGCAGTGCGGCCCGGCCCCGATGCCGATGGTCGGGATGCCGACGCTCTCGGTGACGGCCCGGGCGACCTCGAGCGGCACGGACTCGAGGACGACGGAGAAGGCCCCGGCCTTCTCGAGGTTCGCCGCGTCCTCGACGATCCGCCGCGCCTCCTCCGCGTCCTTGCCCCTGACCCGGAACTGCCCGAGGCCGTGGATCGACTGGGGCGTCAGGCCGACGTGGCCCATGACCGGGATCTCGGCCTCGACCATGGCCTCGACGAGGCGCAGCCGCTTCTTCGAGGCGCCCTCGATCTTGACCGCGGCCGCGCCCGCCTCCTTGAGGAAGCGCGAGGCGTTGCGGACCGTCTCGTCGGCGCTCGAGGTGGAACGAGAAATAGGGCATGTCGCCGACGACGAGGGCCCGCCGCACGGCCCGGGTCACGGCCTTGGTGTGGTGGATCATCTCGTCCATGGTCACGGGGACCGTGTTCTCGTACCCCAGGACGACCATGCCCAGGGAGTCCCCGACCAGGATGAGGTCGACCCCGGCCTCGTCCAGGATCGCCGCCGTGGGGAAATCGTAGGCCGTCAGGCAGACGATCTTCGGGCCGGCGGCCTTCCGGGCCCGGAGGGAGGGGATGGTGACGCGCTGACGTCGCAAGTTTCCGGCATGTTCCGTCCTTTCTCCCCACCCCGCCTCGCGGCGGGATTGAGGTAAAGTCGCTGTCGCCGTCTTCGCGGCCCGGTCCCGGCCCCGCGCTTCGCGGGGTCCGGGCCGCCGTCCCCTCAGGTCTTTTTCGGGGCCTTGGCCCCGTAGCTCTGGGGGACGTAATAGAGCGAGCTTTTCTTCATGTCCCGGACCTGGCCGATGAGGTCCTGGACGTCGTCCTCGCGGCTGAAATCGAGGTCGTCGGCCTTGATGACGAGCAGGGGCGCCGCCTGGTAGTTGAAGAAGAAATAATCGAAGGCCTCGACGATGTCCTCGAGGTACTTCTCCGAGATGTTCTTCTCGACGGAGTCGCCCTCCTTGGCGATGCGCCGGGTCAGCGTCGTCAGGGAGATCTGGAGGTAGATGACGAGGTCGGGCTTGGGCACCCGCTCGGAGAGGATGCCGTAGATCTTCTCGTAGACGAGGAGCTCGTCGTCGGAGAGCGTCTGGTAGGCGTAGATCTTGTCCTTCTCGAAGAGGTAGTCGCAGATGATGCCGGTCGACGAACAGGTCCCGCTGGAGGAGCCGGACCTGCTGGTTGTAGCGGTTGGCCAGGAAGACGAGCTGGGTCAGGAAGGAGGACCCCTCCTTCTCGTTGTAAAAGTCCTTGAGGTAGGGGTTGCCGACGTGGTCGAAGACGACCTTGCCGCCGATCCTCTGGGCCAAGATGTTGGCCAGCTGGGTCTTCCGGGACCTGAAAACGCCCTCGATGGCGATATGCTTGAACGGGATCTCCAGGGCGCTCTTCATACCCATCTTCGGAAGCCGAGTTGTTTATACCGGATAAGACCCGGCAAGTCAACCGGGACCCGCCCCCCTGCCCCTAGGGCTTGGGCGGCTCGATGGGGACGACGATCCAGGCGATGAAATAGAAGAAGGTCATGGGCAGGACGGCCGTCACCAGGCAGACGGCGACGAACACCAGGCGGACCAGGGAGACGTCCATGTCGAAGTATTCGGCCAGGCCGCCGCAGACGCCGCCCAGCATCTTCTGTCCGGTCGACCGGTAGAGCTTCTTGGCCATGTCTGCACTCCTTTCCCGGAAGGCTCCCCGCCCGCCGGAGACCTATTATACAGAATATCATACGGAAAAGGGCCCCCCGGAGTTCCCCCACGGCGCTAGGCCGTTTGACCCTTGACTCCGCCGCTCTCTCCGGGTAGGATGGTCAACGGGTTTTTATACGACCGGAGGACATCATCATGAACGGCTGGACCGGGCAGATCCTGAGGGTCAACCTGACCACGAAGACGTCCAAGGTCGAGACCTTCACCGAGGATTTCGCCCAAAAGTGGATCGGCGGCCGCGGTTTCGCCGTCAAGATCCTCTACGACGAGCTCGCGCCGGGCATCGACCCCCTCGGGCCCGACAACAAGCTCATCGTCGCCGTCGGCCCCATCGCCGGCATCCCCGCCCCTAACACCGGGAAAACGGTCGTCGCCGCCAAGTCGCCCATCACCGGCGGCTACGGGGACGGCAACCTCGGCACGCGCATGACCGAGCACCTGCGGAAGTGCGGCTACGACGCCCTGATCGTCGAGGGCCGGGCCGAGCGGCCGACCATGCTCTACATCGAGGACGACAAGGTCGAGTTCCTGCCGGCCGACGAGGTCTGGGGCAAGGGGACCTACGAGACGAACGACTGGATCTACGCCAAGTACGGCAAGGGCGTCGGCGTCCTCAACATCGGCCAGGGCGGCGAGAACCTCGTCCGCTACGCCGTCATCCGCAGCCTCGAGGGGCGCGCCGGCGGCCGGCCGGGCATGGGCGCGGTCATGGGCTCGAAGCGGCTCAAGGCCATCGTCGCCAAGGGCACGAAGCCCATCCCCCAGGCGGACGCGGCGGCCATGAAGAAGCTCGGCACCGACGACCTGAGGACGGTCCACGAGATCGACAAGAAGTCCGGCTGGTCCATCCAGAGCACGAACGGCGTCCTGGCCTGGTGCAACGAGGTCGCGGCCCTCCCCGTCCGGAACTTCCGCAAGACCCACCACCCGGACGCCTGGAAGGTCGACGGCGAGCGCCTGAACAACGCCCGCGTCGCGACCTACGGCTGCCCGAACTGCACCATGCGCTGCGGCATCACCATCCGCGACGACGAGGGCCGCGAGTCCGAGCTCGACTACGAGAACGTCGGCCTCCTCGGCCCGAACCTCGAGATCTTCGACCTGCCCCAGGTCGGCGCGCTGAACTACCTGTGCGACGACTACGGCATCGACACGATGTCCGGCGGCTGCGTCCTGAGCTTCTACGCCGACGCCATCGACCGGGGCGCCGTCACCGGCGACCTCCGGTTCGGCGACGCCGAGGGCTTCAAGAAGGTCCTCACGGCGATCGCCCTGCGCCAGGGCGAGGTGGGGAACCTCCTCGCCGAGGGGTCGCTCCGGGCCGCCCGGGCTTTCGGCCACGGCTCCGAGGCCTACGCCATGCAGGTCAAGGGGCTCGAGGTCGCGGCCTACAACTGCAAGTTCATCCCCGGCATGGCCCTGGCCTTCGGCGTCAGCCCCATCGGCGCCCACCACAAGGAGTCCTGGATCATCACCTTCGAGCTCAAGCAGACCTCCCGCGAGTCCTACGGCCCCGAGAAGGCGCAAAAGATCATCGACCTCCAGCGGATCCGGGGCGGCCTGTTCGAGTACATCGTCGCCTGCCGTTTCCCCTGGATCGAGCTCGGCTGGGGCCTCGAGAACTATCCCAAGTACTTCAACGCCGTCAGCGGGCTCGACTGGACGCTCGACGACTTCTGGACGATCTCCGACCGGGTCTACTCCATGATCAAGCTCTTCTGGCTCCGCGAATACCCGGCGACCGACCGGAAGCTCGATTATCCGCCGGCCGTCTGGTTCGACCCGGCGAACGCCGATACGGAAGGCCCGATCGCCGGCAAGCACCTCGAGTACGACAAGTACGACGGCCTCCTCCAGCACTACTACGACATCCGCGGCTACGACCGGCGCGGCATCCCGACCCGGGCCACGCTCGAGCGGCTCGGCCTCGCGGCCGAGGCGGCGGCGGCGCAGAGGTTCGGTTCCCTGACCTGAGATGAAGATCACCGTCAAGCTCATCGGCCCCTTCGTGAACCTCCAGGGGTTCAGCGAGAAGGCGATCGAGGTGCCGCCCGAGTCCACGGTCGACGACGTGCTCGCCCTCGTCGGCATCGACAAGGCCAGGCCGAAGATCGTCACGCGGAACGGCAAGGCCGTGGCCGCGGGCGAGCGGGTCGAGGACGGGGACCGGATCGTCGTCTCCCCGATCTATTCCGGCGGATAACGGGCGGGGCCGCCGAGCTCTCTTGTCCCGAAATGGTCCATAAGATCCTGGTCGACGGAAAATGGCGGGCGGCCGCCCGGCCGTCGGGCTCGTTCCACGCCCTGAATCCGGCGACCGGCGCCCCACTCCCCGGCGCCTATCCCATCTCCGCATGGCCGGACCTCGGGGCGGCCCTCGAGGCGGGCGCCGCGGCCGCCGGCCGCATGACCGAGGCCGGACCCGGACCGATCGCCGCCTTCCTCGAGGCCTTCGCGGCGAAGCTCGAGGCGCGCCGGGACGAGTTGGCGGAGACGGCCCATCTCGAAACGGCCCTGCCCGTCGAGCCGCGCCTCCGGTCCGTCGAATTCCCGCGCCTGACCGACCAGCTCCGCCAAGCCGCCCGGGCCTGCCGCGCCCGGTCCTGGTGCCGGGCCACCATCGACTCCCGGCTTAACATCCGCTCGATGCTCGGCCCGCTCGGCGGGCCGG
Organism: Candidatus Aminicenantota bacterium; assembly: GCA_963805045.1. GTDB lineage: Bacteria > Acidobacteriota > Aminicenantia > Aminicenantales > Saccharicenantaceae > DATKJS01. Next base: position 37,216 of record CAWDTC010000028.1, on the reverse strand, counting down.
TCGTCGTCATCGGGCCGAACAACTTCCCCTTCGCCTTCAACGGCGTCGGCGGCGGGGACTTCGCCGCCGCCCTGGCCGCCGGCAACCCGGTCATCGCCAAGGCCCACCCCGGGCATCCGGGGACGACGCGGCTCCTGGCCGAGGCCGCGTGGGAGGCCCTCCAGGGTGCGGGGCTGCCGCCGGCCGCGGTCCAGCTCCTCTACCACTTCGCGCCCGAAGACGGCCTGCGGCTCGTCTCCCACCCCCTCGTCGGGGCCGTCGCCTTCACCGGGAGCCGGGCGGCGGGGATGATGATCAAGGAGGCCGCCGACCGGGCCGGGCAAACCCGTCTATGTCGAGATGTCGAGCGCCAATCCCGTCTTCCTCCTGCCGGGGGCCCTGAAGGAACGGGGCGAGGCGATCGCCGGCGAGCTCTTCAGCTCGTGCCTCGCCTCGGCCGGGCAGATGTGCACGAAGCCGAGTTTGGCGGTGATCGTTGATGACGGCGCGGGCCGGGGCTTCCTGGCCGCGGTCAAGGACGGCTTCGAGAAAGCCGGGGCCGCGATACTCCTCGGGCCTCGCGTCCTCGAGGGCCTCAAGGAGGCCACGGCGCGGCTGGCCGCGGCCGGCGCGGAGCTCGTCACGGGAGGCCGGGAACCCGAAGGGCCGGGCTTCCGGTTCCTGCCGACGCTCTTCCGCCTGCCGGGCGCCGCGTTCCTCCGGGATCCGCGGCCTTCCAGGTCGAGTCGTTCGGGACGCTGTCCCTGCTCGTCCTGGCCCGCGACGCCGCCGAAATGAAGGAGATCGCTTCCCGCCTCGAGGGCCATCTCACGGGGACGATCTACAGCCACAGCGGCGGGGCCGACGACGCGGCTTATGGGGCGATCGAGCCGCACCTCAGGCGGAAGGTCGGCCGGCTCCTCAACGACAGGATGCCCACCGGCGTCGCCGTCTCGCCGGCCATGAACCACGGCGGCCCCTACCCCGCCACCGGCCACCCCGGTTTCACCGCCGTCGGCATCCCGGCGGCGATGACGCGCTTCGCCGCCCTCCATTGCTACGACAACGTCCGCCCGGCGAGGCTTCCGGCCGAGCTGCGGGACAGGAACCCCACGGGAAAGATGTGGCGGCTCATCGACGGAGAGTGGACGCAAAAGAGTCTATAGCTGGAAGTGAGTCATGACCGGGGCTTCCGTCCGCGCCCTTTCGACGCTATGGTCGCGGAGCCCGCAAGCTCACCTGTAAAGGCAGAGATAAGCAGTGTCGGCGGCGACCTTGAGCTGGAATTTTTCTTTCGCCTCGACGGTGAAGCTGGCGCCGGGGCCGTAGTCCTTCCAATCCTCGCTTCCCGGCAGTCTGACCGTCAGCTTCCCGCTGATAACGGTCATGACCTCGACCGTCGAGGTCCCGAATTCGTACTCGCCCGGGGCCATGACGCCGACCGTCGCCGGCCCCTCGGCCGTAGCGAAGGCGATGGACTTCACCCGGCCTTCGAAATACTCATTGACCTTGAACATGACGCCCCCTCATCTTCACCAGGAGTTCCACGACCAGGTTGGCCTGCAGGTGCGCCACGACGCCGACGCGCGGCGCCATCGGGCTGACGCCCCGCGGAGGCTGGCTCGCCTCGTCGCCGCAGATGTAGAGGTTCCCCATCCTCCGGGTGTGGAGCTTGTTGTTCCCCCCGTAGCCCGCGAGACCCGACGCGGCCACGATCGGCCGCCCCGGGAAACGGCGCAGGCAGGCCTCGATCAGCATCTCCTTCGCCTCGGCCTTGTCGAACGCCTCGACCAGGACGTCCACCGCCTTGAAGATCACCGCGGCGTTGCGGCGCGTCAGGCGGACCTCGTGGACCTCGTAGACGGAAAAGGGATTGACGCGCAGCAGGTTCTCCTTGAGCGCTTCGACCTTGACCTGCCCGACCTGGTCGACGAAGTACTGCTGGCGGTTGAGGTTCGAGGGCTCGACGCGGTCGAAATCGGCGATGACGAGCCGCCCGACGCCCGCCCTCGCCAGGGCCACGGCCACGGTGGAGCCGAGGCCGCCCGCGCCGGCGATGCCGACCGTGCTCCGGCGCAAAGCGTCCAGGACGACCGGGTCACGCGCCGCGAAATACTTCCTGGCGAAATCGAGCGGAGAATCCGTCATGACGCTCCTCCCCCGGTCAATCCCGCCTCAAGCCTTCTTCCCCGCCTCCGCTCCCCGGTCGATCTCGAGGACGATCCGCTTCGGCTCCGCGCCGACGCCGGCGAGGGACGTGACCATGCCCAGGACCGTGTTCTCGATGAAGGTCCGGACGAACGGGTTTAAAGGGATGTCCTTCCCGTCGATCTCCAGCTTGATCTCCGGCACGAGGCACCTCCTCTTGCGACAGGATCAGGTCGCAGAGCTCGACGGCCTGCGACGGCGTGAAGACCGGCGCCGCCGTCCCCGGCGGCGCCTCGCGGTCGGTGACGACGGCCAGGAGCTCCTCCGGCGGCGTCTGGACGAGGTCGGAGACGCCGGACCTCAGGACCTCGATCTTCCGGACGCCCCGGGCCTGCTTCCCGCCCTCGATGAGGACGACGTCCGCGTCGGGGAAGGCCCGCTCGGCCAGGGCCGCGAGGTCGTCCTCGGCGCAGCGTCCGGACGACCGCCCAGTCCTCCGGCGAGACCATGGCCACGCCGTCGGCCCCGGCCTGGGTGTAGGTCCAGGTGTCCTTGCCTTCGAGGTCGAGGGAGAAGCCGTGGGCGCAGTGCTTGACGGCGAACGTCCGCAGGCCGCGGCGCTTGAATTCGGCGATGAGGCCGGCCAGCAGGCGCGTCTTCCCGCTCTCGGACAGGCCGACGACGGCGACGATCCTCATGCTCTCCGCGTCCTGAGGTCCCGATGCGTATCCGCCGGATTTATAGCATAAGGCCCGGGGCAAGTCAAAAGGCCGAGGCTGATTTCCGGTTGATATCTCCCGGCCGAATTGTATATAATCCCCCGTCCATGACACATCGCCCCATGACTCCGCCATCCCGCCCCGAAAGAGGTTCATGCATGAACATCTGGATCACCAAGACCCCGGCGCAGATCGACGACGCCTCGGAGCACACCCAGCTCAAGAAGAACCTGACGGCCCTCGACCTGGCCGCCCTGGGCATCGGCTCGGTCGTCGGGACGGGCATCTTCGTCGCCACGGGCCAGGGGGCCCAGCTCGCGGGCCCGGGCATCCTCCTGTCGTTCATCATCGCCGCCGTCACCTGCGGCTTCTGCGCCCTGACCTATTCGGAGCTGGCCTGCATGTTCCCGGTCGCCGGCAGCACCTATTCCTATTCCTACGTCGCCTTCGGCGAGGTCATCGCCTGGATCATCGGCTGGGACCTCATGCTCGAATACCTCGTCGCCGCGAGCGCCGTGGCCTCGGGCTGGTCGACGACGTTCATCGGGCTCCTCCAGAGCGCCGGGGTCAAGCTGCCGAAGGCCCTGCTGACCCCGCCCATCACGACCAACGCCGCCGGCAAGATCGTCCTCTCGGGCGGGATCGTCGACGTGCCCGCCATCGTCATCACCCTGCTCATCACCTGGATCCTCTACATCGGGATCAAGGAAAGCGCCAAGATCAACAACATCATCGTCCTCGTCAAGATCGTCGTCATCCTGCTCTTCGTCTTCCTCGGCGTCCGCCACGTCAGCCTGGCCAACCTCCAGCCGCTCATGCCCTTCGGCTGGAAGGGCGTCATGGCCGGGGCGGCCATCATCTTCTTCGCCTACATCGGCTTCGACGCCGTCTCGACCGCGGCCGAGGAGACCAAGAACCCCAAAAAGGACGTCCCGCTCGGGCTCATGCTCTGCCTGGGCGTCGTCATCGTCCTCTATGTCTCCGTCGCCTTCGTCCTGACGGGCATCGTCCCCTACAAGCTGATCGACGTCGGCAACGCCCTGCCGGCGGCCCTGGGCCGGATCGGCATCCAGTGGGGCAGGCGCGCTCGTCGCGACGGGCGCCATCATCGGCATGATCTCGACCCTGCTCGTCACGCTCTACGGCCAGATCCGGATCTTCATGGTCATGGCCCGGGACGGCCTCCTGCCGGCCGGCCTTCGCCAAGGTCCACCCCGAGCACAAGACGCCCCACCTCTGCACCTGGATCACGGGCATCGCCACGGCCGCTCATCGCCGGCCTCTTCCCCCTGCCGATGATCATCGACCTCTGCAACATCGGCACGCTCTTCGCCTTCGTCCTCGTCTCGGTCGGCGTCATCCTGCTGCGGAAGACGCGGCCCGAGGTCGAGCGGAAGTTCAAGACGCCGGGCGTGCCCTTCACGCCGCTCATCACCGTCGCCTTCTGCTTCTACCTGATGTACCAGCCTGCCCAAGGTCACCTGGATCCGCTTCGGCGTCTGGCTGCTGGTCGGCCTGCTCATCTATTTCCTCTACAGCGTCCGCCACAGCAAGCTCGCAGAGCCCGGCCAAGCAGGCCTGAACGCGCCCCGTCTTAGACTGGAAGCGAATCCGGAAGGGGTCAGGTCTACTTTCTTGCAGTTTTTCTGCAAGAAAAGCAGACCTGACCCCCTCTTTTTTAGTAGAATAGCGTCCGTCTCCGAGTCGGAGGGGCTAAAGCCCCGGGCGGCCACGCCCTCCGACCGACAGGGAAAAACGGGAAACGGTTCTTCCTTCCATTTCGAAAAGGAGAACGTCATGAAACGTCCGCTCTCTCGCTCCCTCATCCTCACGGTCTCCGCCCTCCTCGTCCTCGGCCTCGTCCTCGTCCCCTCACGGCCGCGGGCCAGGACCAGGCGGCCGACAAGCAGAAGAAGGAGAAGGAACAGGAAAAGCCGGTCCGGATCACGGAAGAGATCCAGGTCATCGGCAAGGCTCCCCGCATGGTCCCCCTGGCCACGGTCACCACGGTCGAGGCCACGACGATCGAACAGCGGAAGCCCCTGGACCTCGTCCGAGGTCCTCCGCTACGTCCCCGGCGCGACGGTCACCGTCGGCGCCAAGAACGAGTTCACCCTGAAGCTCCGCGGCATCGACTCCGGCCGGATCGCCCTGCTCGTCGACGGCGTGCCCATGGTCGAGCCCTATTTCGGGACCTTCGACCTGAAGACCGTGTCCTCGGGCGGCATCGCCTCGTTGCAGATCACGACGGGCCCGTCCTCGGTCCTCTACGGCCCGAACACGCTCGGCGGCATCGTCAACGTCATCACCCGCCGCCCGACGCCCGACCCGAACGCCTATCTCACCTTGTCCTACGGCGGCCAGAACACCCGGGCGCCGGCGCCGACGCCTCGATGCAGTTCGGCCGGGTCGGCGTCGTGGCCTCGGCCCTGGCCCAGGACTCCGACGGCTTCCGCTACGCCGACCCCGTCACCGGCACCAACGTCCTGCGCGGTCTGAGCGACTACAAGCGTTTCAACCTGAGCGGCAAGGTCATCTACAACCCGTCGGACACGAGCGAGATCATGGTCAACGCCGACACCTACCACTCGTCGTACGGCATCCCCGCGGCCCTCACCGGCTCGGCGCGCTATTGGCGGTTCAAGGACTGGGACCGGACCTCGGTCAGCGCCGGCGGGTACACCGAGCTCGGGGAGAACGCCGTGCTCCGCTTCCGCGGCTATTACGTGAACTATTACAATGTCCTCGACCAGTACACGGACAGCACGCTTTCGGCCCTGTCGGCCGTGAGCTCCTACAACAACCCGATCTACGGCTTCTTCGGGCTCGGCGAGTTTACTCTGGCCAAGTGGAACACCCTCAAGGCCAGCCTCTACTTTGAGGGCGACAGGACCCGCCAGCAGGACAACCCGGGCCTCGACTGGTACGGCTACCACCAGCAGTCGCTGTCCGGCGCCGTCGAGGACCACATCGCGATCTTCTCGAAGTGGCAGCTCATCGCCGGCGTCAGCCTCGACGCCCTGCACAAGTACGTCGGCGGCACGACGACGCGGCTCAACCCCCTGGTCGGGCTCAAGTACACGCCGACGGACGCCCTGGACATCCACATCTCCTTCGCCACGAAGTCCAAGTACCCCTCGATGCGGGAGCTCTACTCCTCCGTCGGGGGCAACCCCGACCTGAAGAGCGAGTCCGGCCGCAGCTCCGAGCTCGCCGTGACCTACAACAAGGAGTTCTTCCTGTCCGCGTCCTTCTTCCTGAACTCCCTGCGCGACTTCATCATCAGCATCCGCCTGCCCGACGGGACGCGGGAGTTCCTCAACATCAACCAGGCCCGCATCAACGGCTTTGAGTTCCAGGCCCAGAAGAAGCTGACCCTCGGCGCCTTCGGGGTCGAGGCCCAGGCCAACTACACGTTCCTCGACCACAAGGACATCTCCGACGACCGGCCCCTGGACGCGCTGGCGAAGCATACCGGGACGTTCGACCTGGGCTTCTCATTCCCCGGCGGCCCGCGCCTCGGGCTGACGGGGATCGTGGCCTCGAAGTCGTGGTACTGGAACACGAGCACGTCGACGGACCTGATCATCCCGAGCTACTTCAGCCTGGACGCGGTCCTCAGCTGGAGCGTGCGCAACTTCGAGCCGTTCTTCCGCGTCACGAACCTCTTCAACCACTACTTCTACACGGAGCCCGGCTTCCCCTGGCGGGGGCGCACCATCGAGTTCGGGTTGAAGGCGGGGCTGTTCTAGGCGAGGCCCAGGTCGCGGTCGATCCCCTGCATCGCGGCGATGGCGATGGAGAGGAACTCGTCCAGCTCGAGGCCGAGGTTCCGGCACGCCTCGATCTCCTCCCGGCGCGCGCCGCGGGCGAAGCTCTTTTCCTTGTAGCGCCGCTTGACGAACTCGAGGTCGATCGACTTGAGCTTTTTGTCCGGATGCATCAGCGTCGCCGCGATGATCAGCCCCGTCAACGGGTCGACGGAGAAGATGGCCCAGTCCATGGGCGACTCGCAGGGGACCTTTCCGGCGTGGGCCTGGACGGCGTGGATGACGGCCTCGTCGATGCCCTTCTCGCGGAGGACCTTGACCGTCTCGGTCGTGTGGAGCTCGGGGCTCTTTTCCGTGACCTCGTAGTCGAGGTCGTGGAGGATGCCGGCCAGCCCCCAGGGCGCGGGGTCGTGCCCGAGGCGCGCGGCCAGGGCCTTCATGCAGGCCTCGACGGCCAGGCAGTGCTTGACGAGGTTCTTGTTCTTGAGATGCTGCGCGAGCAAGCTCAGGGCGTCTTCGCGGTTCATGTCGTCGCTCCTTTCCGAGGCCCCGATTCTAAGACTTTCCGGGCGGCTTTTCAACGGCGGACGGGGGTCGTCTGTCCGAGGGTCTCGACGGGGCGACGGTCGCGCTCGAGGAAAACCATCTTCTGGCCGCCCCGGTCCGGGTCCGGTTCGATGAGGACGAGGTAGGGGGTCACCCAGAGAGCCCCGCTCTGGAGGTCCCCCCCCGCCCGGCAGGTGCCCGAGGGGAAACCGTTCCGCAGGTCGTAGGCGGAGACGTCCGGGGAAAAGGCGGAAACGAGGACGAGGCCGCCGGCGACCGAGGGCGCGTGGACGGCCCGCGACGGCACGCCCTGCCACCAGAGGATCTCCCCGCTGCAAGCCGAGAGGCAGTAGAGGACGCTGTCCGAAGCGGCGACGAGGAGGCGCCGGCCGGACGCGACCGGCGCCGAAACGGGCCCCCCGGCCAGCCGGAACGCCCAACGCTTCTTCCCCGTGGCCGCCGCGAGGCCGTAGAAATAGCCTTCGGCCGTGCCGAAAAAAACGCCGCCGTCCGCCGCGGCCGGGTCGGCCCGGATGGCGCCGCGGGCGGCGAACGTCCAGAGGGGTCGACCGCTGCTCCCGTCGAGGGCCAGGAGCCGCCCGTCCTCGGTGCCGAAGAGGACGAGCCCGCCGGAGAAGACCGGACCCGAAAGGACCGCGGACCCCGCCCGGTGCTCCCATGCGGGCCGGCCGTCCTGGAGGTCTATGGCAACGATGCGGCCGTCGGCGCAACCGTAATGGAGCCGCGCGCCGTGCGCCCGGACGGCCGTCGTCACGGGCCCGGCCGCGGCCGCCCTGAAGGTCACTTTCCCGCCCGAGTCGAGGATGTAGATCGTGTCCCGCTCGTCGCGGATAACGACCGAGCCCTCCGCGAGCTCCGGAGGGGCGGGAACGGGAGCCTCGGCCTTGAACGTCCAGAGGACGCGGCGGGAGAGGACGTCGACGTCGTAGAGGGCGCCCTCGTCCGTGGTGAAATAGGCCTCGCCGTAGCGGGCCCGGACGGGCCGGTTGGCCGTCCCCTCGAAACGAAGGGCGCCCGCCTCCATCAACGGAAAGCCGATGGCTTCGGGCCGCGGGGCGAGGTTCGGCCGCGCCGGACGGCAGGCCGGAGCCGCCGCGGCCAGCATGAGCGGAGAACCCCGCGGCCGCCGCGGCGAGGAGCGGCCGGGAGGTTCGCGGAGCGGTCATCCGGCTTCTCATGCTCGCGGAAAACTATAGCATGATTCGTCCGAGGCGCAAACCGCACTCTGGAGGGAAGGCCTCCAGCGAGCCCGCGCTCCTAAGAGAGGCCGATGGGGATGGCCGAAACGTCATGTGCGGCTTAGCGCAAGCCGCACTCTGGAGTGGAGGCTATCTCCATCGGTCTCTCTTTGCATGCGGTGAGCTAAACTGGTATCATTTCCGGCTGAGAGCCGCCATGGTCAACTACATCCTTCTCTACAAGATCCGGCGGGTCGTCAAGCGCATCATCAAGGACAAGATCGCCGACGACGAGATCGCCACGACGCCCAAGTCCTGCCTCGGCTGCCTGGCCGACGACATCAGCTGGGAGGTCTACTACCTGCTCAAGGAGAAGGAAGAGAAGGACGGGCCGCCGGCGGCCCGGGGGTGAGGGTCAGCTCTCGTCCTTGCCGGATTCCTTAGCCGGGCCGGCCTTGTTCTCCCGGATCCTCGCCTTCAGCGCCTCCCACCATTCCATCCGCTTCCGGACCTCCTTTTCGAACCCGAGCGACCCCGGCTCGTAATACCTCCGGCCGCGGAGCCTCTCCGGGAACGTCTCCATGTCCGTCGTCGAGGCGGCGAAATCGTGGGCGTACTGGTAGTCCTTGCCGTAGCCGAGCTCCTTCATCAGCGGCGTCACGGGGTTCCGGATCTGGAGCGGCACGGGCTCGTGGGGGCTCCGCTCGACGTCCTTCATGGCCGCCCCGAAGGCCGAATAGACGCGGTTGCTCTTGGGCGCCGAGGCCAGGTAGACGACGGCCTCGGCGAGGGCCAGCTCCCCCTCCGGCGAGCCGAGGAAGTCGTAGGCCTCCTTGGCGTGGAGGGCCAGGGCCAGGGCCTGCGGGTCGGCCAGCCCGACGTCCTCCGAGGCGAAGCGGACGAGGCGCCGGGCGATGTAGAGGGGGTCCTCGCCCGCCGCCAGCATCCGCGCCAGCCAGTAGAGGGAGGCGTCGACGTCGCTGTTCCGGAGGCTCTTGTGGAGGGCGGAGATGAGGTTGTAGTGCTCCTCCCCGTCCTTGTCGTAGAGGAGCGTCCGCTTCTGCAGGGCCTCCTGGACGTTCTCGAGAGTGATCGTCTCCTTCTTGGCCAGGCTCGAGGCGATCTCGAGCGTGTTGAGGGCGCGCCGGGCGTCGCCGTTGGCGAAATCGACGAGGAGGTCGAGCGCGGGCGGGTCGACGGCGAGCCCGAGCGTCCCGAGCCCCCGCTCCCGGTCGGCCAGGGCGTCGCCGACGATCCGGGCGAGGGCCTCGCGGTCGAGCGGCTTGAGGACGAGGACCCGCGTGCGCGACAGGAGCGGGGCGATGACCTCGAAGGAGGGGTTCTCCGTGGTCGAGCCGAAGAGGACGATGTCGCCCTTCTCGACGTAGGGCAGGAAGGCGGCCTGCTGGGCCTTGTTGAAGCGGTGGATCTCGTCGATGAACAGGATCATCGGCTTGCCGAAGAGCTTGCGCTGCTGCTCGGCCCGGGCCATGACCTCCTTGACCTCCTTGATGCCCGAGAGAACGGCGCTGAAGAACTCGAACGGCAGGTCGAAATGGCGGGCCAGCATCATGCCGAGGGTCGTCTTGCCGGAACCGGGCGGGCCCCAGAAGATGATGGAGACGAGCCGGTTGCCCTCGATGAGCTCGGACAGGATCTTGCCCTGCCCGAGGATGTGGTCCTGCCCGTAGACGCGTTCGAAGGTCCGCGGCCGCATCCGCTCGGCCAGGGGCGTCGTCTCGGCGGCCGTCTCCTGGGCCTTTTTCCTGTCTTTCTCGGCCATGGGGACCCTGCCCGCGGATTATATCACAACGGGACGGCCCTGGCGGCGGCCGCGCCCCGCCGTTGCCTTGACCGGGCCGGGCGAAAATGCTAATGTGGGGTCTTCCGTAACGCCCGTGAGAAACGAAACCGCAGAACCCAGGCTCTTCAGGGACGACAAGCCGAAAGCCAAGCTCGTCTACCGCGTCGACGAGGTCGTCCGCCTGGCCAAGGTCGACGAGGCCACGCTCGAGGCGTGGGAGAACGAGTTCCCCTTCCTCAACGCCGGCCGGACCGGGAGCGGCCAGAAGTTCTTCCGGCAGAAGGACCTCGACATCATCCTCCGCATCCGCGAGCTCGTCGAGGCGAAAAGCCACACCATGGCCGGGATCCGGCGGCGGGTCGAGGAGGAGTTCGGCCTCCAGCCCTCGCTCCCGCTCCACCCGGAGAAGCTCCGCAAGGCCCTCTACAACGTCCGCGGCGAGCTCCAGGAGCTCGCCGCCTCGCTCGAGAAGCTGCCGAAAAAACGATGACATTTCCGGCGGTTCTGCTATAATGTGGGACCGCGGTCCGGGACGTGGCGCAGCCTGGTAGCGCACATGCTTGGGGTGCATGGGGTCGGCGGTTCGAATCCGCCCGTCCCGACCAACTTCTCCTCTCCATCCCCAGGGACGACCGAGGTGCGGCCATGAAGTCCGGTAAGGGCGCGAAGGGCAGGCCCGGGAAGCCCCTCATCCTCCTGACGAACGACGACGGTTTCTACCACGAGACGATCCAGGTCCTCTTCCGCCGGCTCGGCACGCTCGGCACGACCTATATCGTCGCCCCGGACCGCGAACGAAGCGCGACCTCGCTCGCCATCACCCTGCGTCAGCCGCTCCGCATCCACCACATCAAAACCCGCGTCTGGGCCGTCGAGGGCACGCCCGGCGATTGCATCTACTTCGCCCTCCAGAAGCTCCTCCCCCGCCGGCCGGACCTCATCGTGTCGGGCCTCAATCCCGGGCCGAACCTCGGCCAGCAGGACGTCAATTATTCCGGCACGGTCGCCGGGGCGCTCCAGGGGACGTTCCTCGGCGTGCCGTCCATCGCCGCCTCGATGCTCCCCGACGGGCGCGGCCGCTTCGCCCTCCGTCCCGCCGCGGAGATCGTCCGGCGCATCGCCGCCTCGGTCCTCGCGGAAGGACTCCCGGCCGGCGTCACCCTGAACGTCAACATCCCGTCGGGCCCCATCAGGGGGGTCAAGGTCACGCGACTCGGCTGGAAGTTCTACGACCCGGAGATCATCGAAAAGGAGGACCCGCGGGGAGCGTCCTACTTCTGGATCGGCACGGGGACGCCCAAGCGGGTCGGGGACAGCGGCACGGACGTCATCGCCGCCCACGAAGGCTATGTCTCGCTGACCCCCCTCCACACCGACATGACCGCCCACCACGTCCTGGCCTCGCCGCGGCTGCGGCGCCTGGCCCGGGCCCTCGCAGAGCCCTGCGACTAGAGACCCCTTCCTCCGTTCCAGTGCGCCACGGCGCCGGGAACGTCATCGCGGTCGTTTTTCAGCTCAGGGGAGCCGGGCCGGCCCCTCGGACGGGCGTCAGCCGGCCGGAGGGGACGAAGGGGGCGCGGACTTCTGCTTCCTGGCCCGCAGCCTTTCGGTCACGGCCGGGATGGTCGAGATGACGATGATGGCCAGGATGGCCAGAGAGAAGTTCTTCTTGATGAGGGGGATGTTGCCGAAGAAATAACCCGCGCCCGTGAGGAGGACGACCCAGCCGACGCCGCCGATGACGTTGAAAGAGAGGAACTTGCCGTACGACATCCGGCCGATGCCCGCGACGAGGGGGGCGAAGGAGCGGACGATGGGGACGAAGCGGGCGATGATGATCGTCTTGCCGCCGTATTTCTCGAAGAAGGCGTGGGTCCGGTCGAGGTACTCTTTCTTGAAGACGCGCGAACCCTCCTTGTGGAAGATCTTCGGGCCGAGGGCGTGGCCGACCCAGTAGTTGACCGTGTCGCCGAGGACCGCGGCCGCGGACAGCAGGGCCATCAGGCCGACGATATTGAGGGCCTTGAGGGCGGCGAACGTCCCCGCGGCGAAGAGGAGCGAATCGCCCGGCAGGAACGGGATGACGACGAAGCCCGTCTCGACGAAGATGACGAGGAACAGGATGCCGTAGGTCCAGATGCCGTACTGCTGGATGATGGCGCTCAGGTATCGGTCGAGGTGGAGGGCGATGTCGATGATTCTGGCGATCAATACCGGCTCCCGTGGTCTCATCCTTGGCGATATTGCGCCGCCGCGCCCGCGGACGAGTCCACTACTATACACACCGCCGCGCCCCGAATCAACCCAGCTGGGCGTCAGAGCGACCGTCCCGCGCTTTGCCAGCTGCGCTGGCGTCAAGGCCATCCGAAAGACCCCGTTTGGAGGGGGGCCCGTCGGACCATTGCGCTTTTTGATACAATAGCCTCGCGAAGGAACGCCGCCGATGCCCGACCGCGACAAGAAGATCCGCCTGATCGAGCGGGCGCTGGAGAAACTGGCGCCGCTCGAGGCCCGCTGCACGCTCTGCCCGCGCCGCTGCGGCGTCGACCGGGCCGCTGGAGAGAAGGGCGTCTGCCGGACGGGGGCCGCGGCTTCGGTCTCGCACGCCCTGCTCCACTTCGGCGAGGAGCCCGTCCTCAGCGGCACCGACCGCTCCGGGACCGTCGAGCGGCGGGACGGCCGGGCCGGGTCCGGGACGGTCTTCTTCACGGGCTGCAACCTGAAATGCCTCTTCTGCCAGAACTACCAGCTGAGCTGGCTGCTCGAGGGGACGCCGGCCTCGGACGAGGAACTCGCCGGGATGATGCTCCGGCTCCAGGCGGAGGGGGCCCTCAACATCAACCTCGTCTCGCCGACGCACGTCGTCCTGCCCGTCCTCCGGGCCCTCAGGATCGCCTGCGCCGGCGGTCTCGAGCTCCCGCTCGTCTGGAACTCGAACGGCTACGACGGCCTCGAGGTCATCCAGGCGCTGGACGGGATCGTCGACATCTATCTCCCCGACCTGAAGTACCGCTCCCCCGTCCTGTCGAAAAGGTACTCCGGAGCGGCGGACTATTTCGAGCACGCCTCGGCCGCCGTCCGGGAGATGTCGGTCCAGCGGCCGGTGCTCGAGACCGGCCCCGACGGCGCGGCCCGGCGCGGGCTCATCGTCCGCCACCTCGTCCTGCCCGGCGCGACGGAGGACTCGCTCGCGGTCCTGGACTGGGTCGCGGCCGCGCTCTCCCCCTATATCGGGCTGAGCCTGATGAGCCAGTACCGGCCCTGCCACGAGGCGCCGGCCGAGCTCCGCCGCGGCCTCACGCCCGGGGAATATCGCCCTGTGGCCGAGCGGGCGGCCGGGCTCGTCCACGCCCACCTTTTCCTGCAGCCGGAGCCGTTCGGACCGGACGAGCACCTCGTTCCCGATTTCCGCAAGGAGAAACCCTTCCGCTGGAAGAGGTGAGGCCGGGCGGACGTCCCGATGGAGAGCGACGGGCGTCGCGCCGTCACCCCGTCTTGACGACCCGGATATTGCCCCGGAGCGCCTTCAGGACGACCTGCGCCTCGCCGCTCCCGAGCCGCCCGGCGAGCGTCCGCGCCGGAAGCGGCCTGCCGAAGTCGAAGTCCGACGTGACCTCTCCCCGCGGGGCCTCCGCTTCGACGCGGACGCCGGCGCCGGGTTCGAGGCGGAGGACGATGTCCCCTTCCTCGACCGTGACTTGGACGATGTCCTCCGCCCGGACGTCCAGCAGCTCGATGTCGGCCTGCCCCGACCCGATCGAGGCCTTGAGAGGGCCGGAGAAGTTCTCGACCTTGAGGCTCCCCGTGCCGAGCTCGACGGTCAACCGGCCGTAGACGCCCGAGACCGAGACGTCGCCCTTCTCGAGGCGCACGGGGTCCAGGTTGACCGAGCGAGGGAGCCGGATAGCGTAGTCCAGGCCGCCCGACGACCAGGGACCGCCCAGGGACTTGGTCCGGATCCTGAGGCCGCCGCCGGCCTTGCGGACGTCGATCGAGGGCTCGAGGTCCGCCGCGGTGTAGACCCGGACCCGGCCGTCGGACGATTCGTCGGGCCGGCCCGTGGCCACGACCTCGACGGAATCCCCGTCCCGGCCGGTGATGACGACGTTGCCGAGCGTGTGCTCGATGCCGACCGTGCCGCCGGCGGCGAAATCGACGGTTCGCCGGAACTCGGGGTTGGCCGGCCAGGTCTCGCCCCGGCCCGGGTCCATGACCATGACGCAGGAGGCGGCAAGGGCCGCCGAGAGCGCCGCGAGGGAGATCCGCAAGACCTTGCGTCGCATCGGCCCTCCTCGACGGGAGGCGCGCCGTCCGGTCGCCCCCCATCCGTCCCGGTCTTCTGACCGGCGCCTCAATTATACCCCATTTTCGGGCCGGGAGCAGCGCCGGCCGCGCCGCCCGGGAAGGGGCGCCGGCGGCCTCAGCCGAACCGGCCGGTGATGTAGTCCTCGGTCCGCGGGTCCTGGGGGTTGGTGAAGATCCGCTCGGTCGGCCGAATTCGACCAGCTCGCCGAGCAGCATGAAGCCCGTCTCGTCCGAGACGCGGGCCGCCTGCTGCATGTTGTGGGTGACGATGACGATCGTGTAGTGCTTCTTGAGCTCGCGCATCAGCTCCTCGATCCGCGACGGTGGCGATCGGGTCGAGGGCCGAGCAGGGCTCGTCCATGAGGAGGATCTCGGGCTCGACGGCGACCAGGCGGGCGATGCACAGCCGCTGCTGCTGCTCGCCGGACAGGCCGAGGGCGCTCGCATCGAGCCGGTCCTTGAGCTCGTCCCAGAGGTGGACGGACTCCAGGCTGCGCCGACGAGCTTCTCCTCGAGGGCCCGGCGGTCCTGGCCGCCGTGCGACGCGCAGGCCGTAGGCGACGTTGTCGTAGACGCTCAGCGGGAAGGGGTTGGGCCGCTGGAAGACCATGCCCGACCCGCTTGCGCAGCTCGCAGGAGGTCGGTGTCCGGGCGCGTAGATGTCCTGGCCGTCGAGGAGGACGCGTCCGGTCGATCCGGACGCCGTCGATGAGGTCGTTCATCCGGTTGAGGCAGCGGAGGAAGGTCGACTTGCCGCAGCCGGAAGGCCCGATCA
Source organism: Candidatus Aminicenantota bacterium (assembly GCA_963805045.1). GTDB lineage: Bacteria > Acidobacteriota > Aminicenantia > Aminicenantales > Saccharicenantaceae > DATKJS01. The sequence continues at coordinate 21,971 of CAWDTC010000028.1, read as the reverse complement.
GGGCCGTGATCCTGCTTCTCCTGGATCGTCGAGGTCGATCGATCTTGAGGGCCTGGAAGTTCGCCGTAGTAGAGGTCGACAGGTCGCGGACTTCGATGGCGTCTCATCGGCCTCATCCGAACCTCCCGCGCGATGTAGTCGTCGGTGCGCTTGTCCTCGGGCGCGGTGAAGATCTGGCCGGTGGGCCCGATCTCGACCAGCTCGCCCATGAGGAAGAAGGCCGTCCGGTCGGCGACGCGGGCCGCCTGCTTGGTGTTGTTGGTGACGAGGATGATCGTGTAGTCGCTTCTTGAGCTCGGCGCAGCGACTCCTCGATCTTCGCCGTCGAGATCGGGTCGAGGCCCGAGCGTCGGCTCGTCGAGCAGGATGACCTCCGGGCTCGAGGGCCAGGATGCGGGCGAGGCAGAGCCGCTGCTGCTGGCCGCCCGAGAGCTTGAGGGCCGCTGTGCTCGAGGCGGTCCTTGACCTCCTCCCAGAGGCCGGCCTTCCGCAGGCTGTCTCGGACGATGCTCGTCGAGCCGGCGCCTGGTCGCGGACGCCGGCCAGGCGCGGGCCGTAGACGACGTTGTCGAAGATCGACCGCGGCAGCGGCACGGGCGTGGCGAAGACCATGCCCAGCTTCCGCCGCAGCTCGACGACGTCCACGTCGGGGCCGTAGATGTCCTTGCCGTCGATCTCGACCCGGCCCTCGACGCGCGAGCCGCGGACGAGGTCGTTCAGCCGGTTGAGGGCGCAGAGGAAGGTCGATCTTGCCGCTCCGCGCGGGCCCGATGATGCCGAGGATCTCGTTCCGGAAGACCTCGAGGTCGAGCGCCGTCGAGCGTCCGCCGGCCGCCGAAGAAGTGGCTGAACCGGCTGACCCGGATCGACGGGAGTCGCGGGCGTTCGTCCGCTCTGTCCTCACGAATACTTCCTGATGAAGCGGTTCATCAGCCAGTAGGTCGGCGATGTTGACGAGCAGGATGGCGATGATCAGCACGGCCGCCGTGCCGTAGGCGTTCGGGCATCGAGATCCCCTCCCGGGCCAGGATGTAGAAATGGACGGCCATCGTCCGCGACGAGGAAAAGAGCGACGTCGGGAGCCTGCAGGGCGCTGCCGGCGGTGAAGATCACGGCCGCCGTCTCGCCGATGCTCCGGCCGATGCTGAGGATGATGCCCGGTGACGATGCCGGGCAGGGCGACGGGCAGGACGACCCGGGTCACGGTCTGCCACTTGCGTGCCCGCCGAGCGAGAAGCTGACCTCGCGGTAGACGGACGGGCACGCTCTTGATGGCCTCCTCGCTCGTCCGGATGATCGTCGGCAGGATCATGAAGGCCAGGGTCAGGCCGCCGCTCAGGATGGACCAGCCGAAGCCGAGCTTGATGACGAAGAAGATGAAGCCGAACAGGCCGAAGATGATCGAGGGGATGCCGGCCAGGCATTCGGCGCCGAAGCGGATGACGCGGGTCACGGCGTTCTCCCAGGTGTACTCGGTCAGGTAGATGGCCGTGCCGACGCCGAGCGGGGTGGCGATGAGGATGGCCAGGGCGGTCAGGACGACCGTGCCGACGATCGTCGGGAAGATGCCGCCGCCCTTGCCCATGTCGACGGGGTTCTTGGTCAGGAAGTCGAGGTCGATGACGGGCAGGCCCTTTCGCAGGATGAAGACGATGATGAAGACGAGGACGGCCACCGTCAGGACGGTCATGGCCCAGAGGACGGCCTTGGCCAGGCGCTGGGTCAGGCGGGGGTCGAGGCTCATCGCCGTGCCCCCTTCCGTCGGGACGAGGTCAGGTTGGCGACCGTGTTGAGGACCATGATGATGACGAACAGGATGACGCCGGTGGCGAAGAGGGCCTGCCGGTGCTCGCCGGCGGCGTAGCCCATCTCCAGGGCGATGTTCGAGGTCAGGGTCCGGACCGGGGCCAGGACGCGAGCCGGGCATGCTCACGGCGTTGCCGGCGACCATGATGACGGCCATGGTCTCGCCGATGGCCCGGCCCATGCCCAGGATGATGCTGGCGATGATGCCGGACCGGGCGGCCGGGAGGATGACCATGCGGACGGTCTGCCAGCGGGTCGCCCCCAGGGCCATCGACCCTTCCCGGTAGGCCGGCGGCACGGCCTGCGATCGAATCGACGGAGATGCTGATGATCGTCGGCAGGATCATGATGCCGAGGATGATCGAGGCGGCCAGGACCGAAAGGCCGGGGCCGCCGAAGGTCTCCCGGATGAACGGGACGAGGATGACGACGCCGATGAAGCCGTAGACGACCGAGGGAATCCCGGCCAGGAGCTCGATGACCGGCTTGAGGACGCGGCGGACGCGCCGCGACGAGAACTCGGTCAGGACGATGGCGCAGGCCAGGCCGAAGGGCACGCCGATGACCATGCGCGCCGAGCGTCACGTAGAGCGAGCCGACGATCATCGGCCACAGGCCGAAGCTCTTCTCCGAGGGGTACCAGTTCGAGCCGGCCAGGAATTTCCCCAGGCCGTACTTGAACATGACCGGCGTCCCCTGCCCGAACATGAAGACGGTGATGACGACGAGGATGGAGACGGCGGAAAAGGCGACGACGAGGAGGGCCAGACGGATGAGCCGGTCCTTTCTCTCGAGCCTGTTCATCCTCTTCCCTCTCCCCCGCCCCGGCCGCCCGCGGCTACTTCGCGGGGATAAGCCCTTCCTTCTTGATCAGCGCCTGCCCCTCGTCCGAAAGGACGAAATCGATGAATTCCCTGGCCGTGCCCGCCGGCTCCCCCCTGGTCAGGAAGAGGAAGGGCCGGACGAGCTTGTAGCGGCCGGCCCGTGATGTTCGCCTCGCTCGCCAGGACGCCGTCGAGGTCCAGCGCCCGGACCTCGTCGTTGACCAAGCCGAGCGAGATGAAGCCGACCGCGTACGGGTCGTGGGCGACGATCTCGCGGACCGTGCCGTTCGAGTCCTCGGTGATGGCGCCGCGCCAGATGCGGGTCTTGCCCATGACGAGCTCCTGGAAGGCGCCCCGCGTCCCCGACCCTTCCTCGCGGGTGACGACGGTGATCGCCCTGTTCGGGCCGCCGAGGACCTTCCAGTTCGGTGAGGTCGCCGGCGAAGATCTCCTTGACCTGTGAGAGCGTCGCGCCGCGGACCGGGTTCGAGGGGTGGACGATGATGGCCAGCCCGTCGCGGGCGATGACGATCTCGTGGAGATCCTTCTCGTCGGGCTTGAGCTCGCGCGAGGACATGCCGATCTGGCAGGCGCCGGCCTTGCAGGCCTGGATGCCGGCGCTCGAGCCGCCGCCCTGGACGTTGACGCCCACTCCGGCGTGCTCCTCCATGAAGACCTCGGCCCACTTGTCGGCGAAGGGCTGGATGCTCGTCGAGCCCGCGACGATGAGGTCCTTCTGGGCGCCGGCGCCGCGGCAGCCCGGCAGGCCGATGAGGCAGAGAGCCGACAGGAGGAGCGACAGAGGGTAACGCATCTGTGGTCTTGTCCGACCTTATCGATCAGGGAGGATTATACCTTAAAGGCCGGCGCCGAAACACCCGCGATGGTTAAGAATCGGTCAAAAAACGGTTAAGAATGGGTTAATTCTCCGCCGCCGGTGCCCGGGCCTCACTCGGCCGGGCCTTCCTCGACATCGAGGGCGCGCAGGCGAGCGTCGAAGTCCGCCGTCTCCGCTTCGTATTCGGCCGTCAGCTTCTCGAGCTCCTCGAGGAGCCCGTCGACGGCCTTCTTCGTCGCGTGCATGGTCTTCGATAGCTCGACGACGCGGCTCCCTTGCCTGGCCTGGGAGGCCTCGACGAGCCGGCGGTTGAGGTCCTTGAGCGTCGCGTCCTGGCTTTCGACCGCCCGCTCGACCTCGGCCATGCGCGTCTCCAGGGGGCGGAGGGCCTTGGAGCGCTCCGTGATGACCTCCGAGCGGAGCCGGCGGAGCTCCTTGGGCGTCGGCTTCTCCTTCGCCTCGCCGCCGTCCCACGTCCGCGCCCCCCGAGCGGGCGCTGCATGACCTCGTCCCGCCAGCCGACCTTTTCCAGGAACCTGCCGTAGCCGCCCTCGTAGACGATGATGTCGTCGTTGTCGAAGACGACCAGGCGCTCGGCCAGGGCGTGGAGGAACATCTCGTTGTGGGTGACCATGACCACGGCGCCGTCGAAGCTGTCGATGGCCTCGAGCAGGGCGTCGTTCGACTCGATGTCGAGGTGGTTCGTGGGCTCGTCGAGGAGGAGGAGGTTGATCGGGGTCGCGATGAGCTTGCCGAGCAGGACCCGGCTCTTCTCCCCGCCCGAGAGGACGGCGATCCTCTTCAGGGCGTCGTCGCCCTCGAACATCATCCCCCCGGCGATGGCGCGGGCCCGCTTCGGGTCGCCCGCGGGGTCGGCCGACATGATCTCCTCGAGGACCGTGTTCGTCCCGGCGAGGGTCGAGATGTGGGTCTGCTCGAAATAGCCGGGGGCCACCGACTGGGGCGAGGTGATCTCGCCGGAGCGCGGCGCGAGATCGCCGGCCAGGAGCTTGAGCAGGGTCGTCTTGCCCCGCCCGTTGCGGCCGATGACGAAGACCCGGTCCCTGGCCCCGATGCTGATGGAGAAGCGCCGGATGAGGGGCCGGTCCGGCGTGTAGGCGAACGAGACGTCGCGGACGTCCATGGCGTACTTGTGGTAGGACGGCTTCTCGGCGAACGAGAACTCGAGGTCCTTGACCGCCTCGAGCTTCTCCCTCTTCTCCATCTTCTCCAGGGACTTGACCCGGGACTGGACGAGCCCGCCCAGCCGGGCCTTGGCCCGGAAGCGGGTGATGAAGAGGTCCATCTCCTTGCGCTTCCGCTCGTCGTTGATCCGGGTCTTCTCGTAGACCTCCTCTTCGGCGGCGATCTGCTCGTAGTACTTCGACGTGTCGCCCTGCGATCTTCCGGACCTTGCGCCGGTGGATGCCGAGGATGTGGGTCACGACGTTGTCCATGAAGCTGCGGTCGTGGGTGATGATCATGACCTCGCCCGGCCAGCCCACGAGGAAGCGCTCGAGCCAGCGGAGGGAGGTGATGTCGAGATAGTTGCTCGGCTCGTCGAGGAGGAGCATCTGGTAGTCGCCGAGGAGGACCTTGGCCAGGTTCAGCCGGACCTGGTAGCCGCCGGAGAGCTCGAGCGGCCGCTTGTCCAGGTCCGCCGGCTCGAACCCCAGCCCGGCCAGGACCTTCTCGACGCGCCAGATCTCGTCCTGCGCGTCGTGGGCCAGGGCCCGGGCGGCCTCGGCCCGGACGGTCTCGGCGGCGAAGGCGATCGCCTGCTCGACGTAGCCGATGCGGTAGTTCCGGGGCTTGGTGATCGTGCCCGCGTCCGGCTCCTCCAGGCCCATGATCATCCGGAAGAGGGTCGTCTTGCCGTGCCCGTTGCGGCCGACGACGCCGACGCGCTCGCGGCGGTTGACCTTGAAGCTGATGGAGTCGAAGAGCCCCTGCTTGCCGTAGCTCTTCGAGAGGTCGTCGACGACGATCATGGCGGGTTTTCGTCCTGTCCTCGAACGGCTATTTTACCCGAACGCGCCGCCTGGCGCCACTCGCCGCTCCGGCTCACGCGGCCGCGGACAGGAGAAAAAGGCTGAACTGCTTCAGCCCGCCGCCCGCGACCGGCCGCTCCAGGCGGTAGGCGGTTTCCGTCATGACATGCGAGAAACCCGCCGCCTCGAACTGCCCCTTGAGCTCGTCCCGGTCGAAGCCGAAGTGCCAGACCCCCGCCGGGTCGGCATGGAAGTCGCCCGCCTCGGTGTCGAGGTCGGCCACCGCCATCTGCCCGCCGGGCCGCAGGAGCTCGTGGAACCGTCCCGAGCGCCGCCGGGATGTCCCGCAGATGATGGAAGGTCATGGTGCTGACGATGACGTCGAACCGGTCCCCGGGGAGCGGGTCCTTTTCGACGTCCCAGAGCCGAACGGCGACGTTCGGGAGGCGCGCCGCGGCGACCTTCTCCTCCAGGACCGCGAGCATGCCTGGCGAGGTGTCGACGGCCAGGACGCGGCCGACGAGCGGCTGGATGCGGAGCGTGACGAGCCCCGTCCCGGCCCCGTAGTCCATGGCCACGAGGTCCGGGCCCCACGTCAGCCGGGCGATGACGGCGTCCGCCAGGGCGCCCGTCATCTTCAGCCGGGCGGCGTCGCGCTCCCAGCCCGGGCGCCGACTTGTCGAAATCCCGCTTCCCGGGGTCATGCCTGCGCATGGTTCTCTTGATGTCTCCGGGACGATTCCCCGCTGGAGCGCCGCGCCCCGGTCAATCGGGCCGGTGGATGGGCAGGACCGCGCCGGCCGTGACGACCTTGGTCTTGTGGGCGCCCTTGGTCACGTGGATCCGGTAGCCGTCCTCGCCCGGGAGCCAGACCTCCGAAAGGACGTAGACCGTGATGTACTCCGTGTACGACGGCGCGAAGTCCCCGACCTCGTCGAAGACGAGGCGGGCTTCGCCGACGGGCGGCGTGGTCTTGGCGATCCTCTCGAGCGCCGGGACCGGCATTTCCTTCCCGCTCGACGCCTGGCGGAGGACGAGCCCGCCGTCCGCCCCCTTGGCCATCGCGTACGCGCCGGCGGCCAGCTTCTTGCCGCCCGCCTGGAACGGGAAGGGGATCTGGAACTGGAAGGACGTCTGGGCGAGCGCCGACGCGACGCCCGCGACGAAAAGCAGGGCCAGGCCCACGACGGGGCCATCGACCCGACGTTTCATGACGCGCCTCCTTGCTTCCGCTTCAGACCGTGACGTCGGCCGGGTAGCCCGGGATCGGGTCGGGCGTCTCCGGCACGCCGCTCTTGGCGGCCTCCTCCATGGCCTCGACGAACGTGTCGATCTCCTCGAGGGTCGTGTAGACGTTCGGCGAGACGCGGAGGGCCTGGTAGTCGAAGACCGAGTTCGGCGGGGCGCCGCCGACGAGCGGCACGACGATGATCCTGTACTTGTCCATGCAGGAACTTCGCCAGCTGCCGGACGTCGATGCCCTCGATGTTGACGGCCATGACGCCCCAGGCCTGGGGCGGCTCGCTCGTCTCCGTCAGGACCTTGATCCGCGGGTTGCTCTTGAGGGCGTTGGCCCAGCGCAGGGTCAGGTAGCGCAGGCGGGCCGCCTTGCGCTCCGCCCCGATGGCCTGGTGGAAGGCCAGGGACTCGCCGAGCGCCGCCCGGATGGCCCAGGGGTGCGTGCCGATGGACTCGAACTTGCGGATGTCGTCGTCCTGCTGCTCCGGCGCGGCCTGGAGCGGCCAGAACTTCGGGATCATCTCCTTGCGGACGTAGAGGCAGCCGTTGCCGAGCGGGGCCAGGAGCCACTTGTGGAGGCTGACGCCGTAGGCGTCGCACTCGAGGTCGCGCAGCTTGAACGGGAAGTGCCCCAGGGCGTGGGCGCCGTCGACGATGGTCACGATGCCCTTCGAGCGGGCCAGCCGGGACAGCCGCTTGACCGGGAAGAGCTGGGCCGTCAGGTTCGTGATGTGGGTGAAGTGGAAGACCTTCGTCCGCGGCGAGATGGCCTTCTCGAACATGTTGTAGAGGAAGTCCTGGGTCGCCGGCACGGGGAACTGGAGGCGGGTGACCTTGATGCCCTCGCGGCGCATGCGCTGGTCCCACGTCGTCAGCATCCGGGGGTAGTCCTGCTCGGTCGTGACGACCTCGTCGCCGGCCTTGAGGTCGAGGCCGTTCTGGACGATCTGCAGGGCCTCGCTGGCGCCGCGCGTCAGGGCCATCTCCTCCGGGTCGCAGCCGAACTCGTTGGCCATCCGCCGGCGGAGCGTCTCGCTGTTCCCGGCCACCATGCCCTGGTAGTGGACGGGCAGCATGTTGATCATCTCCATGTAGCGGAAGGTCGATTCCAGGGCCACCCGCGGCATGGGGCAGGTGAAGCCGTTGTTGAGGTTGATGAGCTCGCGGTCGAGCTTGAAGGCGAGCTGGATCTCGCGCCAGTAGAACTCGTCCTTGGCCACCTCCTCGGGCGTCAGGCCGGCGACCGACTGGGCGGCCTCGGTGACGCGCTCGAGGGCGTCGGCCTTGAAGGCGAAGGCGGCCGTGCCGGCGGCGCCGGCCATCTTCAGGAACGTTCTGCGGTTCCAAAGCGTGGACTTCATGACAGACCTCCTCGGATCCTGTTCGGCTGGAATTGGGGATTTCGCGCGGCCCGGCCACCCGGAGAGTCGAGTCCGCGACCGAGCCTGCTCATCGCGCAAGATGATATTCCCCGCGGCGGCGGGAAGTCAAGGCGCGGGGCCGTCGCGGCGGCCCCGTGACGCGGGCGCTTGACAGCGGCCGGCGGCCTCTGGCTAGAGTTCCGCCATCATGACGAATCGTGTCCGCGCCATCCTCTGGAGTCCTGGTCCTTGCCGTCCTCCTCCCCGGCGCGCCCCTGGGCGCCGAGGCGAGGATGACCTTCACCGTGTCCATGCCACGGCCGGCCGCCCACCTCTTCCATGTGACGATGAGGTGCGAGGTCCCGAAGGCCGAGACGCCAGGACTTCCTCATGCCGGCCTGGATGCCCGGGCTTCTACCGGCATCCTGGACTACGAGAAGAACGTCTCGGACTTCCGGGCCGCGGACGGGACGGGGCGCCCCTTGCCCTGGGAGAAGGTCACCAGGAACACCTGGCGCGTGGGGACCGGCGGCGCCCGGGCCGTCGTCCTGGATTATGACGTTCTCGGCGACGTCTCCTTCGTGGCCCAGAACTATCTCGACGAAAAGCGGGCCTTCATCGCCCCGCCGGGCCTGTACATGTATCTTGCGGGCCAGCTGGGCCGGCCCGCGACGGTCACGTTCGTCATGCCGCCTGGCTGGACGCAGGTCGGCACGGGGCTCGACCCGGTCAAAGGCCGCCCGAGGACCTACGCCGCTCCGGACTTCGACACCCTCTACGACTGCCCCGTCCTTCTCGGGAACCAGGAGGTCCGGAGCTTCGAGGTCCGCGGCGTTCCCCACGCCGTCGTCATCGAGGACGTCCCCGAAAGCGTCGACCGGGCGAGGATGGTCGCCGACCTCAAGCGCCTGGTCGAGGCGGCGACGGGATTGATGGGCGACATCCCCTACCGGCACTACACGTTCCTCCTGATGGGGAACGGCCGGGGCGGCATCGAGCACGCCAACTCCGCTGCCTGCGCCTTCATCGGCAAGGGTCTGACGGACGAGAAGGGCTATCGGGGCTGGCTCAGCTACATCTCCCACGAGTATTTCCACCTCTTCAACGTCAAGCGCATCCGGCCGATCGCCCTGGGGCCGTTCGATTACGAGACGGAGAACCTCACCGACATGCTCTGGGTCTCCGAGGGCCTGACGGTCTATTACGAGAACATCGTCATGGTCCGGGCCGGCCTCATGACCCCGGCGGAGTATCTCGAGGAGATGCAGGGCAACATGACGCGCTTCGAGAACACCCCGGGCCGACGCTACATGTCGGCCGCGGAGTCCAGCTGGGAGACGTGGGGCGGCGCCGGCTTCGGCGGGGACCGCCGGACGACGATGTCCTATTACGACAACGGGGCCATGCTCGGGGCGATGCTCGACGTCGCCATCCGCGCCGCGAGCCGGAACGCCCGCTCCCTCGACGACGTCATGCGCTCCCTCTACCGGAAGTACTATCTGGGGAAGAAGCGCGGCTTCACGGACGCCGAGTTCAGGGCGGAATGCGAGGGCGCGGCCGGGACACCCCTGGCCGAGGTCCTGGCCTACGCCTCGAGCTCGAAGGACGTCGATTACGCGAGGTTCTTCGCCCCGGCCGGCCTCGAGGTCAAGGCCGCCATGGCGGACGCTCCGGGCGCCTTCCTCGGGCTCGATACGCTCACGGACGGCGTGAAGATGATCGTTACGGGCACGAGCGCGGGTTCGCCGGCCGAGACGTCCGGGCTCGCGCGCCGGCGACCGGATCCTCGAGGTCGACGGCCTCCCGGCCTCGACCAAGGTCCTCAGCGACCGGCTCTCCGCGAAGGAGCCCGGAGATAAGATCAAACTTCGATATTCCCGCGGAGAGAAGACCCAGGACGCGGAGGTCGTCCTCGGCAAGGACGCCAAGTTCACCTATTCGCTCGCCCGGGTCCCGAGTCCGGACCCTCTTCAGGCCGCCATCTTCAGGGACTGGTTGCGAACGGGCCGCTAGCTAGATCCGGGGACACGTACCAAAGGGACATGTCCCCGGCTCGTCCCTGGACCGCGCCTCTCCCCGTCCACTACTTCTTCGGATACGCCGGCACGGGCGGGAAGGTCGGCGGGTTCTTCTTGATCTTCTCCAGCATGACCTCGATGGCCTTCTCGAGCTGGAGGTCGCGGCCGGCCATGACCGAGCCCGGGTCGTTGTCGACCAGGACGTCGGGGTCGGCGCCGTGGTTCTCGACGATCCACTTCCCGTCGCGGCCGTAGAAGGCGTTGTTCGACTGCTCGACCGTGCCGTTGTCGATCGTCAGCTGCTGGTTGAGGATGCCGACCAGGCCGCCCCAGGAGGGCACGCCGACGACCGTGCCCGAGCTTGCGGGCCTTGAAGTCGTCGACGAAGGCCTCGCCGTCCGAGCCGTTGTTCTCGTTGGAGATGACGACGTAGTTGCCGTTGCCGGCCGAGCCGGGGTAGCGGAAGGGGACCATGCCGCGCAGGACGTTCTGGGAGGTCATGACCCGCTCGAGCTTGTCGATGAGGAAGTACTCGGTCCAGCCGCCCGAGTTCCGGCGGACGTCGATGATGATGCCGTCCTTGTAGCGGAAGGCGCGCCAGAACTTGTCGAACTCGCCGATGCCGCCGCCGCCCATGGCGTTGATGTGCATGTAGCCGACGCGGCCGTTGGTGGCCTTCTCGATCGTCCGGATGTTGTCCTGGATCCAGCGGAAGTAGCGGAGCGCGTTGTCGCTCCGGATGGGCTCGACGTCGTAGGTCCTGGCCCCTTCCATCGCCGGCCTGGCGTTGACCGTGACCTTGACCTTCTTGCCGGCCGTCGTCTGGAGCAGCTTGAAGTAATCGTCGCCGGCCTTGAGCGGCCGTGCCGTTGATGGCCAGCAGGTAGTCGCCCTCCTTGACGGCGATGTCCGGGCCGGACGAGCGGGCCGGGCAGGTCGAGGTTGATCTCGGTCGGGCCGTAGATCTTGGCCAGCCTGTAGAGGCCGGTGGCCTTGTCCGCGACGAGGTCGGCCCCGAGCAGGCCGGTGAAGACCGGCGAGGGGGGCGTCGCCGCCGGGCCGAAGTCGCCGCCGCCGATGTAGGTGTGCGACACGCACAGCTCGCCGACCATCTGCGACAGGACCCAGTTGAGCTCGGCGCGCGAGGAGAGGTACGGGATATAGGCGCGGTACTTCTCGCCCATGGCCTTCCAGTCGCGGCCGTGGAAGTTCGGCGTCGTAGAAGAAGTCGCGGTACCAGCGCCAGGCGTCGTTGAAGATCTGGTGCCACTCCTTCTGGAGGTCGACGGTGTAGACCAGGCCCGAGAGGTTGAGCTTCTCGCCGAGCGCCTTCGACCCGAAGGCCTTGTCGACCGAGGTCGTGAAGAGGTCGCCGTCCTTCCAGACGATGAGCTGCTCGCCGTTCGGCGAGAGGCCGAAGTCGCGGACCTTGTCGTTGAGGACGGCCTCCTTCCGCTCGGCCATGTCGAAGATGTGCAGCGTCCACTTGGTCGCGCCCTTGGGCCTGAAGATCTCCTCGTACTCGGCCTCGGTGAAGGCGTCGACGGAGGCCCACAGCACCTTGCCCTTGCCGGCCTTGAGGTAGAAATAGTTCCCGGCCGGGACGGGCAGCGGGTAGGTCCGCTTCGCCAGCCCCTCGGTGTCGATGCGGAACGGCTCGGGCTCGGCCTTCTTCTCCTCCCTGGACCGGCGCCGGGCGCCGGCGAAGGGCGGCTTCTCGCCGTCCCGGAGCTGGCCACGGCCATGACCTGCTGGGGCGTCGCGATGACGTGGTTGTCCTCGTAGAAGTCCATCTGCAGGTCGAAGTTCCGGCTGGAGACGTAATAGAGGTACTTGCCGTTGGCGTCGAAGGAGGGATAGAGGTTGTCGTAGAAATCGTCCGTCACGGGGTATTTCTTCCCCGTCTCGATGTTGTAGACGAAGATCTGGCTGTTGCGGTTGTACTGGACGAAGCTGTAGGCGATCCACTTGGAGTCGGGCGACCAGGTGTAGTCGGCCATCTCCCAGATGAACTCGTCGTTCTTCATCTGGTTCGACGAGTCGACCTTGACCAGCTTCTTCGCGGCCACGTCGACGTAGAAGATGGCGTAGTCCTTGTTGCCGAAGAGGATCTTCTTGCCGTCCGGCGACCAGACCAGGCGGTAGACGGCGCGGTCGAGGTCGGTCGTGACCTGCGTCCACTCGCCGCCCGCGACGCTCTGGGTGTAGAGCTGGTAGTCGCCCGTCTTGTCGGAGAAGAAAGCGACGGTCTTGCCGTCGGGCGAGAGGGCCGGATAGCATCTCGCGCGTGCCCGGGGTCTTGGACAGGTTCTCGGCCGGGTCCGTGGCCCGCGGGCACGCGGAAGACGTCGCCGCGGGCCTCGAGGACGACCGTCTTGCCGTCGTTCGGACAGGTTCGACCGATGTGGATGTAGTCGCGCGGGTTGATCGTCCGGTCTGCGCAGGGCCCAGCGGTCGGAGGGCACCTCCACGGCGAGCTTGCGGTCCTGGCCGGCCTGACGTGTCGAAGACGTGGAGGCGGCCGTCCTGCACGTAGACGATCGAGCGGCCGTCGGTGTTCGGCATCATGACGTCGAAGTCGGCGTACGTCGTGACCGGCTTGACCTCCTTCGTCCCGAGCTTCTGGGTGTAGAGGTTGGAGATGCCGTTCGCCGCGGTCGGAGACGAAGTACATCCGGCCGCCGATCCACATCGGGTAGCTGTTCTTGCCGACGTAGTCCGTGACCGGCGTGTACGTCTTGGCGGCGAAGTCGTACAGCCAGATGTCCTGGTACTGGCCGCCCTTGTAGCGCTTCCAGTAATACTCCTCGTTGCCCCGGCGGGCGTAGAGGAACTTCGTGCCGTCGGGGATGAAGCTGATCAGGACGCCCCGGTCGAGCGGGCAGCGCTCGGGGCGCGCCGCCCTTGACGCTCACCGCGTAGAGGTTCGGGTCGCGGCCGACGACGTTCTCGAACATCGAGCGGAAGACCACCTTCGCCCGTCCGGCGTCCAGGCCACGACCTGGGCCCCGCCGGGGTTGTATGGCTATGGCAATTGCGTTGAGCAAAACGGCGATGGTGACCGAGGAAAGTAGATATAGATTGATGGAATTGCCGAAGACGCCCAGCGAAGGCTGCGAGCGGATGTAGGGTTGGATGGCTTCGAGTATGGCCCGCCATGGGCTCATGCCTGTGGCCAAGACCTGACAAGGGATGCCGGCAAAATTTTCGCCCAGGCGCCGGCGGCCACGATTTCCCAACCGGCCACCCAGAGTACCAGGACCAAGACGGTCAGTGCCAGGGCCTGGAAGGTTTTTTCACGCCACAGGGCCAAAAGCGATCCGAGACTTCCGCATGCCAGTACGCTGGTTAGGGTGATGGCGAACGTCCAAACTATCTGGCCGAGGAAATGCCGCCCAGTAAGGCGGCAGCCATGAACAGGGGAACGCGGCGGCGAGCATGACCAGCACGTTAAGGATGCTGGCCAGGAGTTTTCCCAATACAAGTTCGCTATTGGAAAGATTGGTCAGCAAGAGCAGTATTAGAGTGTGGCGGTCCTTTTCATGGGCCACGGCCGCGGCTGCCAGCATGGCCGAAAAAAAGCAGCCCAGACCAATTGCAAAGGGGCCAGAATCTGGAATAAAATGGCCCCGAACCGGGCCAGGTCGCCTATGTCCTGGACATTTTGCGTGCCGTAGAGCACCATCCATGCCGTGAAAACCAGCAACAGGAGCACGGCCACGTATGCGGTGCGGGCAATGTAAATCCGCGCCGCCTGGGGGCGATTATAACCTCACGCAGAAATACGGGTCCCGCAAGCAACGCCGCTCTCCCAAAAATGGGGGTGATTATTGTCTATGCTTTTTCTAATCATATCATAATCGGCCTGAGCGGTAGAGGCATCGTAATCGGTTTTTAATTGGAAGAAATGCACCGACCGGGCAGAAGACAAGACCGCAGAATGGGGCGAGTTGGGCAGAGACTGTAAGAGGCAGATGAATGACTAATGACGAAGCAAAAATGACGAAAGAATGATGAAGTTATAAGCTCGAATGGCGCAAGCGGTTGGCTGATCGTCGATGGCAACTGTATGGCAAAAGTGATCTGGACACTGACACATCATCCTTACAGCCACCTGAATGTTACTAATCCCTAACTAGTCAGCCGACCACTATCGGTCATAACTGGCCGGGGTAACGCCGTAGCCCGAAGTGGTATCGGGCAAGGAGGAGATTGCGCTGGCGGTTGAGCCGGATTTACGCGGCGTGTAAGTGGTCACGCTTCCAGGCCGATAGGCTGGGACATCGTTCGAGCCTCCCGCCGGCGCCGAGGTGGTGGGCGGAACGTATGGGCTGGGCGTGCCTGTAGACGAAGCCCCGGTACTGGTGGGCGAGTAAGTAGAAGGGCTAGTGCCGTATCCGCTACCGCCCGAGGGATTGGCACTATCGAGCGATGTGCTCGGAGGAACATAGCGACTGGCTGTGGCCGGGTCGGCGGCGGGAGCGTAACGGTCGGCTGGCGCACTGTTGCCATACGTGGCCGATGCATTGGTAGCATTCGGCGCTAGGACGTACTATCGGCGGTGCGTGAATCGCCGTAACGACTATCGCCTGCCGACGCCGGAGTCGATGCAGGGGCGGTTGTGCGGTTGTAACTTGTGGGAGGCGCTATGCCCTGAACACCGTTGCCGTAGCTAGTCGTGGATGCAGGCGGGGTCGAGGTGCATAGTGGCCGGAGCGGTGCCGGTCGGGGAATAACGATCGGCACTTGCGCCATAGCTTGTTGTGGATGCAGGCAGGGTCGAGGCGCTAGTGGCCGGAGAGGTGCCTGTCGGAGAATAACGATCAGCACTTGCGCCGTAGCTCGTAGGGGCATATCCGCCGGAGTTGGCTCCGTAGTTCGCTCCGTTGGCCGGCTGCGTGTATCGATCAGCGCTTGCGCCGCGGTCGGGAATGCTGCCGTATCGATCGCCGGAACTGCCGTAACGATCGCCGCCGGACCCCCCGGATTTGTGCTCGGCTGAACCGGCGGGCGAACCGGATTGGAATAGCCGCCGGCGGAGTAATTGTTGGTCGAAGTAGTGGCAGGATAACTGTTTGCAGTAGGACTCGGGCTCGCAGCAGCGGCGTCCGATCCAAAAGCGTTTTGCTTCCTGCCGGTTATTGCGTCGGTGTATCCTGTTGATCCATAAGGACCCTGCTGAGGCGTCGGAGCAGAACTGGCAGTTACGGAATTCCTTGCGCTGGCCGTATAAGCCGGCGAGGCGGCCACATTGTTCGGCGTTCCCGTCAGATAATTTGGCACTGTTGTCGCGCCAGCAGGCGATGTTGTAGCGGGAGGATAAGAATTTGGAGGATAAGAATATTGCGGGGCAGCGGCGCCGCCGGGCATTGTGTTCGTTGCGGTGCTTTGGTAACTAGCGCGGTGGTCGTTTCGCCCGATGTATTATTCGCCGCCAGCGCCGAAGGTTTTGCTGTGCCGTTGGCCGCGGGCGGATAGGTGCCGGCAGTCGCAGTATTTGAAGAACTAAATGGATTGCTCTTCCAAAACGCCAGGTTGGGCGTTGTCCATTTGCCGCCGCTGTAGCAGCCTGATATGCCGATAGTCAAAATGAGGACCAAACGCATTGTGATCTGGAAATACGCATAAAAATAGTGTCCTTTTCAAAGGGCGAAAAGAAATCAGTTCGACCCGCAACCTCCATGTCATCCGCCCCTAATGGGCGTCCTCATCCATGAGGAAAACTTGATCTACGACAAGTCGGATACTGTATAAATAGAATCGTATTACAGCATCTGATTGATTATTCGTTTTTTAACATGTTTGCGAATTAGGCAAAATATCCTGCTTTGAAGATAAGTTTTGCATAATTTTTGCAGGAGTTTAGTCGCAAACGAGGGCGGATTTTATAGATTTGCTGTTGTCTTGGTCAATGGCAAAGTGCCGGAATGTTTAACAAATACGCAGCATAGGAAGAATGGATAAAATAATCAAGCATTGGCTTTACTTTTTTCCTGCTGCTAATTCTGGTGTTGGAAGAGTACGCAATAAATTGCCTGGCCCTCTTATTCAGCATCGCGAAACCGCAAGCGATAATTTGGGATCGCGAAACCGCAAGCGGTTTTTGGATTACGGCTTTTGAAAGGAATGCTAGGAATCGTTCATGCTTCTGGATCGCGATAGCGGAAAAAGAGGGCGTCGAGCGATATCGAACCGGCCCCGACAATCAGCAGGAAGATCGCGCCAAAAAGCATTGCAAAATCAACCCGGGCTTCATGGGCCATGGTCCAAAATCCGTAATGTTCGAGCTTGGGAAGACTAAATATCCAATAAGCGTGTCCCAAGAGCATGGGAATTTTCGTGGATGCAATGGCGACAATCATGTTGATGATCATGGGTATGGCCGCCAATCGCGTCAGCAAGCCCAGAATGATCAGGCACCCGCATCCGATCTCAAATACTCCGACGAATGGGGCCATGATCTCGGGATACGGTATGCCGATTTTAACAAAGCGACCTACTCCAAGCGCGTTGGGAAATAGAAACTTCTGGATGCCCTCGGATAGAAACACCAACCTACGATCAGCCGGACAAGAATGGTTGCCGCGGGGGCTCGGGTGGTGCAAAAAGTTTTAAGAATTTTCATTATCCACTCCATGTCAGAAAACGCGTGCGTGCAAGCACGGACCCTACGATTCCGGGACTTTTTCTCAAGAAACCAGTTAATTATCTCTTGAAATAATATACAGGATTCAAGATATTTCAATTGTAGGTTTCCCGGCCGTTTGCTACAATGCCCGAGGTTGACAGCCGATTGCTTCACTAATGTTTCAGGTAAAGGCGTAATGCCGATGCAAAACGAGAATAAAGCGACCATTGGAAAAATCGGGCTTGCGCTGTCTATCCTGCCGTGGCTGGTATTTGCGATGATGATGGTCCTGCGCCCGGGATGAGGCTCGCCACTGGCATTCCTTGCAGGAGTGCTCACACTTGTAGTGCCTCCGCTGGCCCTGGTGACCAATATCGTGGCAATCATACTGGACAAATTCAAGGCCTACGCCATCGCCGGCCTGGTGATTAGCGTTCTGACATGCGCGTTGTACTTTCTTCTGATCACCGTATCGATTTTATGTAGATAGATAGAGTGGAAAAATGCACTTTTAAAACGATTCCTGACGTTTAATTTCCACTAATTCGCCTTTATTCAATTCATCATCGCGAAACCGCAAACGGTTTACATGCAGGATTAATTTCCACGGTTTCTGGCGGGGCGTTTGCGGCCGAAGACGCTGGTGCGGTTTTTTTCGGGTTCGGTGTTGTAATCTACAAGTTCCAGGGTGCTGCGGCGGACCATCCGGCCGGAAGAATCGAGTTCCTTGGAGCTGTTGCTGACGATGCCGCCGGGTATTTCGGGACAAATGATGGCCAGTGTGCAGATCGTGCCCTTGGGAGTTTTTTGCAGGGTTTTAACATAGGCTGCGCTCTGCGTATGCGCCGAGTATTTTACTGGGCATTTCCATGGCCTGCACCGAAACGTTGGTTTCGTTTAAGATGTTCTTGCCTTCCAGGTCGGTGGTAACGCTTTCCCGTTTTAAGACATAAGGCGGCACAGTGGTGGAATAATAAATTGTGGTGGTTGTTTTGCCGTTCGGGTTGGACGAATCGATTTCGCGGACCTGGCAGGGGATTTTCCGGTCATCGATTGTGACCTGGCCGGGGTCGGGTTCTTTGAGTTTCAAGCCCGGCGATTGTTGTTCGCCGTAATAATTCTGTTTGATGATTTGCGGTTCGCCGTCGAATCGCTTTCCCGCCACTTCCACGCAGACCTTCATTTCCAGGGTGACGCCGTTTTCATCAGTGTCAAGCAGGGTCGTTTTATAATCGCTTATGCTGGTTCCCGCCAGGGAACCTTGTTCGTTGAAGTTCTCGGTAACCACGCGTACCAGCTTCCAGGTCCCGGGCTCGAATTGTCCCCAGGGATGGATTTGAGCGGGAGGGGGCGGTTCCTGGGCAATGGCCGGGCCAAAAGACAAATACAATCAATGCCACCATAAGAACGTCTTTTATTTTCGACAATGCCGCCGAGTAGCAGTGCTCGCTCAGGTGACGCACACGGCGTGCTGCACATTGAGCATGATGCCGTGTAATGGATAAGGCACATGATTAAGTCCTTATGCTGATACGATGGAATTCTGCGATCCGTCACGGTTTGCTCAAAGCTTCCAAGGCCGAGAGCATCTCTGTATCTTGGCGGGGAAACACGCTCGCAGATCCAAAAGCAGGCGGTCTTGCGCACCCGGCCCACAACGGCAGGCGTGCCGGTCCGCAAAGCGGCGGCCAATCGATCGACCGACCACGAAGCCGGTTTAAGGCCACGCACCAGGTCGGCAATTGTTGGGTTGGAATCGAACCGCCGCCAAGATAGGTAACGTCGCATATTGCTTCGGCCGAACTGATCAAGCTCTTTAAGCGCCGCCATTTGCGGGGCCAATCGCTCGGCACGGTTTTTGCAGATTTTCCTCGGACGTAGTCAGGAGCCGCAAAAGCGGCACCGCCAGCCGGGCTTTTTCCGGATCGCGGTAAAGCCGCAGCGTGGCGGCCAGGGCGGCCAGGGTGATCTTATCGACCCTCAAGGCCCGGGCCAACGGATGCCGCTCGATCTTTTCCATCAGTGCTTTGCGCCCGGCGATTATCCCGCATTGCGGACCGCCCAGCAATTTGTCGCCGCTGAACAGCACCACGTCGGCGCCGGCGTGGATGCTTTCCTTTGCCATCGGTTCGCCGCGGAAACCGAAGCGGCTGAAATCCACCAGCGCCCCGGAACCGATGTCGTGAATCACCGGCAGCTTGTGCTTTCGCCCCAGTTCGACCAGCTCCGGCAGTTCCACGCTTTCGGTAAAGCCCACCACCACGAAATTGCTGGGATGAACCAGCAACAACGCGGCGGTTTGCTCGCCGATGGCCCGGGCGTAGTCGGCCAGATGGGTTTTATTGGTCGCGCCGACTTCGCGGAGCACCGCGCCGCTGGCGGCCATCACTTCAGGCAAACGAAAACTGCCGCCGATCTCGATCAATTGTCCGCGCGAGACGATCACCTCGCGCCCGGCGGCCAGGGCGGCCAGCGTGAGCATGGTTGCCCCGGCGTTGTTGTTTACCGCCATTGCCGCTTCGGCGCCGGTCAATTCCTTAAGCAGGTCTTCCACGGCCAGGCTGCGCCGCGATCGCCGGCCCGTGGGCAGATCGATTTCCACGCTGGCATAATCCCTGGCCACGGCCGTCATCTCGGCAATGGCTTCATCGGCCAGCGGAGAACGTCCCAACCCGGTGTGCAATAGGATGCCGGTGGCGTTGATGACCGGCCTGAGCAAAGGCGTTTCGCTTTCCATGATCCGCCGGGCGATCCGCTCGGCCAGATCGGGCACGTTGGGCAGCGTCATTTCCGCGGCGGCGGTTTGCACTTCCGTGCGCATTTCGTCCAGCACTTTTCGCACTGCGCTCACCACGGCGTTGTGACTGATCCGATCGACCAGCGCCTTTAACGGCGGAGCGTCCAACAATTCCCTGACCGACGGAATATTGCGCAAAGGATTGGGCGACATGGTTATATTATCTGAAGACTAGGTCCTTTAAAAAACGCTAATTTCACCTTGAAATATTATGACATATAGAGCGGCTTTCGCCAAGTACTGCCATAAAAGGCGAAATATGGTCAGATAACAGATTACCAGATTTACATGTTTAATCCCGTTTACAGGATTCCCGAATCAATGCCGTTGCACCTAGAAGCCTGCTAACCAGAATCGCTGGAATTCTCCTCAGCCCAGGCGTAAAACGCCTGGGAATAGAAGGAAAAAGAAATATTAAGGGGCTAGAGAAAGGGGAACATTAAAACCGCAATAGAATTGTGGATTCAAACGGCAAAAGAATTCATGTGACGCTATTCCGGAGGCAAAGGGCCGAAGACTTGTCTATGCCTGAAAGTCTTTGTCAGATTTTTTTACAAGCCCGCTTCTTTCGCCGTGGGAAACTTATCGGCCTGGACCTTGTCCTGCGAGCTCGGCTTGTTTCGATCTGAGACCGATTTTAGCAGGAGGTTGCTGATGCCTGCGGCAACATGCTGCAGCCCGTATGGGCCAGCCCAAACATGCCGCCAATAAACCAGAGACTAACAGATGTCTTGCCCTATGTCTGCCAAACAGCCGGCCGAGCGATCGTCTGCTAATCATACGGTTACTCCCATCCAAGCGGCCGTTAAGGATCCAAACGTTTCTGATCCAGCCATTCGCTGGGAGAGCTCGGTTTCGCGGTGACGATAGTGTCTACGCGGGTGGCACTGACGCAAGGTGCTGAAGGTCCGGTGACTATGATGCCGGGCAATCTGCCCTTGGCTTTACAGTATTCACAGCCAGTGGTATGATTCAATAGGAGACGACATATGCAAACAGTGACGATGGACTTGCCCGAAGAGGTCTTCTCGGCTTTACGGCGTTCGCCGGACGAATTCGCCCGCGAAATGCGGCTGGCGGCGGCCATGTTGTGGTACAGTCGTGGGCTGGTCTCGCAAGAGAAGGGAGCACAGATTGCCGGGGTGAATCGGGCCGACTTCCTGGCCCACTGCCGTATAACAAGATCGACGTTTTTACCGTCGATTTTGACGACCTCAAGCGGGAGTTGGATCGTGGCTGACGCCGTCGTCAATGCCTCGCCGCGAACTCCCCCCGGTGCCGCGGGCCTAACCGACCTGCTGCAATTAGCTGGACAGCCCTTGCTCGTGCCGCAGGCAGTTGTCGAAGAAATCGAAACGTATGGGCTGGCGCACCCGACGGCGGCCATTCTAAGGCACTTGGACTGGCTGACAATTGTCGAATCGCAGCCGATCCCTTCCATCATCGAACGCTGGGATTTGGGCCTGGGGGAATCGTCGGTCTTGGCTTGGGCACACACCCATTCGGGAACTGTTGCGGTCTTGGATGACCTTCCAGCGCGGTGGTGCGCCGACGCCCTCGGGATTCCCACTGTGCACCCTGGGCTTGGTTCTGATTGCCAAGAAACGAGGAATAATCTGCTGAAGCCGCTCTGATTGTGGAGCGATCTCTGCGCGAAGGCGGGATGTACCTTTCCGACGAAGTGATGAACCGTGCCCTGAGCATGATTGGGGAATGCCATGCGGCGAGCGACACTCGCCAATACCTTCTCCATCCCATCGTTCTACAACAGATGTCGGGCCTTGATCTCCAGGTAGCGGTTCACCAGCGGCGCGGTCATGTCTCGGGGAAGACGTCGAGCGCCAGCACGCCCTTGCTGTAATTCGCTCAACACCTGGTGACGCCAGGCCAACATGTCGGCCGCGGCGGCAGCACGCCAGAGTTCATCGTCGGGAGGTTGCTCGATCTCGACGGCGTCGAATAGCCGCCGGTCGCGCAAGAGCACGCCCAGCGGCAGGTGGCGGCCCACCAGATTCGTCAAGTATCGCTCCACCTGGTTGGAATTGACCTCGTCGATGATGTTCGTCACCAGCACCACCAGCGACCGTTTGCGGCAATGGGCGGCCAGGTAGCGGAACGCCTGGTCATATCGCGATTCGACCAGTTGGGGGAAGCGGTCGAACGAGGCGTGCAGCAGGCGGTTCATCTGGTTCATGCCGCCGCGGGGCGGCACGAAGCTGTGAATCTCGTCCGAAAAACCGATCATGCCCACGCTGTCGCCCTGCGCATCGCCACGTAGCCGAGCATGAGCATGGCGTTCAGCGCGTGGTCCAACAGGCTCAGGCCGGCCGACTGGTTGGTCATCATCCGCCCGCAGTCCATCAGGAAGATAATCCGCTGACTCTGGCTGGTCTGATAATCCTTGACGGTAAGTTTCAGCCGCCGGGCGGTCGCCCGCCAGTCGATGTGCTTGTAGTTGTCGTCCCGGGC
>CAWDTC010000027.1:0-11948 GCA_963805045.1 Candidatus Aminicenantota bacterium | reverse complement strand
AACAAATGGGCATATCACTTGCCTGTGCGGGTTCGCACTGGAAAGGTGGTTGTCAAGTTTGTCGACCGGCTAACCCCAAAAAATCTGGCATGCCCCATGCTGGGGACATCTGCTGCAGTTTGCCTGCAGTGACTTGGTTCTCCCATCGCTCGACCCGTGAAACAAGTTGGACAATCCCGCGCGTTGTTTCCGCGAAATGGTCGCGGGACAACGGTTGCCGTCTGCAGGCAGCGGTCCCAATGCGGTTGTCAAGTTTGTCGACCCGTGAAAAAAATCCCTCGAAGCTCGTTTTGTACATCCAAGTGCCCATTGTACTTGCCTTTCCCGCATCCCGCCGGTTGAGGTAGACCTTCCGCAGGCGGTTCAATTCACCCATTCCACAAAAAATGCCAGTGTAGATTGTGCGGCGAGGAGGCGATGCGAATGTTTCCATCAAGGCAGGAACTCTCCGCGAGACTGCGAAAAGCCAGATATGTCATCGACGAGGTGACCCTGGAAGTGGTTTATCTCGCCGCCCGGATGCAGAAGCCGTTGCTGGTGGAAGGGCCGCCCGGCTGTGGCAAGACGGAGCTCGCATACGCCGTGGCCGAGGCCGCGGGAACGTTCGTCGAGCGCCTTCAGTGCTACGAAGGCATCACGGAAGACAAGGCCATCGGCAAGTTCGACGAGGCCTTGCAGAAGCTTTTCCTTGAAACCCAGGGCGACCGCCTCAGCGAAGACTGGGACGCCATTCGGAAGCGCCTGCATTCGATTGATTTTTTTGCCGAAGGTCCTCTCCTGCGGGCGTTGCGATACCGGGATCGGCCCTGCGTGCTGCTGGTAGACGAGCTCGACAAGGTGGGCCACGCCTTTGAAGCGCTGTTGCTGGAGATTCTGAGCGCGTGGCAAATCACTGTGCCGAAGCTCGGGACCATGAAGGCGGAGCAGAGCCTCGCTGCGATTTCACGACTATAAGCCCCAGCCCGTTACCTTCGGTGGCGTGAACCGCTGGATCAAGCAATTCGAGAAACGTGACCGCAAGAACGCCGCCGGGCTGCTCGACAAAAGTCGTCTATATCTCCGAGAGCCACACTCAGCGGATTCTCGTCGAGCAGAATGCCGCGCTCATGAAGCGGCTGGCCGACGCAGGATTGCCTCCCAAAAGGCTCGTTCACCTATCAGGTTGATGATGCGGGAAGTAGCAGCCAGTCATGCTGAACATGCTCCGCTATGTGCCGCGAATTGAGCGCGCGGGCTGTCGGTTTGTTGACTCCCGCGACTCTTTGGGTCTCAATAGGGCCACAAACGAGGTGGGTGAAGGGGCGTTGATCTATACCGACGATTTCGTTGGCACGGGCACCAGTTCTGCAAGGCCCGAGATTTTGCGCTCCGCAGCGTCGTCGGTACGTTTTCCGAGTTCTTGCTGGTTCCAAGCATTTGCGAAGAAGCCATATATCAACTGGCGGAACGGGGATCGAGGCCTTTGCGGGGCATGTCCATTCAAAGGCCGAGCGTCCATTGCATGACAATTCAACGATTTTGGATGCGGAGACCAAGAAACGTTTCCGCCTCATCTGCATGGGTATCAGTCCGAAAATGAAGCCTCGGCTACAAGGAGATGGCAACCATGGTGGTGCTTTACCGCAACGCCCCGAACAGCGTTCCCGCGCTTCTTCGCGGCAGTCAGAATCAGGTTCCATTCGCCGGAATATTCCCGCGCACCACGGACATGCCAGTTACGAAAGCGCGTTGAGCCTCCCGCTCCTCGCTCGCCGCAGCAATACGTAAACTCAGTCCACGCGCTAACAGAAACATAACGTGCGCGTCGAAGAGGGCTTCGTTGCCGCCGAGGAGGACCCGATAGAATTCCCCGTCGCGGCCGGAGGCGTGCTTTTCGTAGACGGGAAGGAAGGCCTGCGAGAAGGGGCACCAGTCGGCGTAGAAGAGGACGAAGACGCCGTCCGCGGATTTCGTGATCCCCTGGATCTCTTGCGAATTGCAGATCTTGCTCATGTCGCCTGCTTTCGTCGCTCCGGAATGAGGGAACCATTATAGGCCCCCGGCCGGGGGCCATCAAGCGCGCTTCCCCATATCCGGACGAGCCCGGCCCGCGCAGAGTGGGCGCCCCGGGGGAGCGGGCGGGCCTCGGCCTCAGCGGCCGAGCTTGAAGAGCGCCCGGAATTCGGGCTCCCGGGCGATGGGCTGGAATCCCGGCAGGATGACGGGCAGGAAGTAGTCCGAGTAACCACCCTTGTCGGCGCTCTTGAGCGTTTCTATGGCCAGGGCCTTCTGTCCCAGGAGAGCGCTGAGCTCGGCGATGTCCACGAGAGAATAGGAGTCCGTGGGACGGAGGGCTCGGGCCCGCTCGAGGCAGTCGGCCGCCTCCTTGGCTTGACCGGCTGCGGCCGCCGCCTGGCCCATCATGGCCAGGTCCTGGGCGCCCGGCGGGGCCTCCTTCAGCCGCTTCTTCAGCAGCACCCGTGCCTCAGCGGCCACGTTGGCGGCCTCATCGGCGTGTCCCGACTTCCTGAGGGCGAGCGCTAGATAGGCGCCGTTCTTTTCGGGGGAGCCAGGGATGCGGCCCTCGCGGGTCAGCTCATAGACCCGGCGGAAGAAGGGAACGGCCTCAGCCGGCTTCCCCGCCGCGTAGAGCACGTACGCCAGGTTGGGCAGAGCGTACGTATGGTCGGGCTCGAGCTCGAGCGTTTTCCGCAGTTCTTTCTCGGCCTCGTCGAAGCGGCCCTCGGCGGCCAAGCTGTACCCGAGGAAGTTCCGGGAAAAGGGGATCTCCGGCGACAAGCCCACGAGGCGGCGCGCGACTTTCTCGGCCGCCTTGGCATCCCTCAAGTAATCGAGGTACGTGAACCACAGGTTGGAGAGCGGAATGCTGTTGTGGGGGGCGAGCTCGGCGGCCTTTTCGTACATCGCCGCGGCCTCGCCGTAGCGTCCCAGCGCACGCAGGATCATGCCGGAGTTGTTCCATGGCGGCATGAAATCCGGGAACAGCTCGCGCATCAGGCGGTACTCGTCGAGGGCCCCCGGCAGGTCCTCGTCCACGAATTGCTTGTTGGCCGCCCGGAGCTTGAGGATATCCCGCTCGGCGAGATGCTGCTCTTCGGCATCCTTGAGCGCCTGGCGGAGCATGGCCTTGCCTTTTTCCTTCTGGCCGAGGAATTGACAGTGGATGAGCCCGAGAGAGCTCCGGGCATCGACGAACTTCGGGTCGTTCTCCAGGGCCAGTTCGAGCAGGGCCGCCGCGTCCTTGAATTTCGACTGCTGCCACTTGCTCAGGCCCTGCGAGAAATAGGTCAGCGCGTCCCATGAGGAGGTCGTCACCCGGGTGACCGATCTGCTCGCCTTCTGGATGGAGCTCAAGGATTCGCCCAGCCGGGAGCGGACCCGTCCGGCGAGCTTGTCGATGGCATGCAGGAGGACGTCCTCCCGGCCCTTGGCCGTGACGCGGATCCGGTCGACGTGCCGCGGATCAGGGGGTCGATGAGGATGGCCTCGAGCTCGTAGGCCTCGCCGGCGCTGAAGATCCGCGGCAGGATGAAGGCCCGGACGCCGGCAAAACGGCAGACCTCGCATCCGGTGGCCTCGTCGACCTTCGCGCCGGGGTCCTTGCGCATGAGCCGCAGGGTCTCCGCGATCTGGGGCCGGTCGAAGATCGCGGCGTAGGGGGATTGTTGAAGATCGGCCTCGATCGCGGTGCGGAGGGCCAGGTCGAAGGCCTTGTCTTCGGTCTGATTGTCCACGTCCGCGACCATCAGCTTGTCCCGGCTCTCGAAGGCCAGGCCGGGACGGCTGAGGAACCAGACGGCGGCCGCCAGGGCCGCGAGCGAAACGGCCCCGGCGGCGATGATAAGCCGGCGCCGCGACCTGCGGAAGGTCAGTTTCCGGGCGGTGACGGAGCCGCCCGTCCCGAGCTGCGTCTTGAGTCCGCGGAGATCGTCGGCCATCTCGCGCGCCGAGCGGTAGCGCTCCCCGAGGTCCTTGGCCAGAGCGCGCCCGATGACCCCGGCGATCCCGGCCGGGGTGCCGGGGCGGAGCGACTCGATCGGCCGGGGCGGCTCATGGAGGATGGCGTGGAGGACGGCCCCATCCTTCTCGCCCCGGAACGGCAGGCCGCCCGCGATCATCTCGTAGAGAACGACGCCCAGCGACCAGACGTCGGTCCGGGCGTCGACGTCGTCGCCGCGGGCCTGCTCCGGCGACATGTAGGCGACCGTCCCCACGGTCGTCCCCGGGAGGGTCAGGCGCGCCTCCCCGGCCAGCTTGGCCAGGCCGAAATCGAGGATCTTGGCGGTGCCGTCCTCGGTGACCATGATGTTGCCCGGCTTGATGTCGCGATGGACGATGCCCGAGGCGTGGGCCTTGGCCAGGCCCTCGGCGACGCCGAGGGCGATGCCGATGGCCTCGTCCGGAGGGAGCGGGCCGCGGCCGATTCTCTCCCGGAGGCTCTCGCCCCTGTAACAGGCCATGGCGAGGTACATGCCGCCGGCCTCGGTCTCGTCGATCTCGTGGATGGTACAGATGTTGGGATGGTCGAGGCCCGAGGCGGTCCGGGCCTCATGGACGAAACGCTCGCGGGCCTCCGGGTCGGCCGTCAGCCCGGGCGGCAGGAACTTGAGGGCGACCGTGCGCTTGAGCCTGAGGTCCTCGGCCTCGTAGACGACGCCCATGCCGCCCCGGCCGATCTCCCTGATGACGCGGTACTTGCCGGCGAGGACCTGCCCGGCCGCGATACGCGACGTTTCGACCTTGAGAGTCCTGGTCGGTCCGCCTTCCATCCGCCCCCTCCCGCCGTCCCCGCAGAACGAGCATACCAAGCCCGGCCCCGCGAGTCAATCCGGGCTTTCGCCGCGGCCCGGCCGCCGGTATAATAAGGGACCCGGCCCGGCCGGGCGGAACGCGGACCGAGGAGGGACACGATGAGCAAGATGGACCGGGCGCGCGCGGCGTTCCTTCTCCTGATCGCGGCCTCCCTTCTCGTCCTCCCGGCGCCGGCCGCGGCCGACGGCCTCGACCGCTTCCGCTTCGCCGGCGCTCCGGCCCCCCTTCCCGCCGTCGCGACGCCCGGGCGGTTCAACGGCTACACGAACTACTGGCACGATGTCTACTGGACATGGTCCCAGTACGGCAATCTCTTCCTCATCAGCCAGCCGGACGTCGCCCAGCTCGATCGCTCAGAGCAAGGTCGACACGGCCGAGGCGCTGGGCGTCCCCGGGCTGTTGCTGGCCGAGGGATTCCTCGAGGCCTATCTCAAGGGGCCGGTCCGCGAGCTCGAGGACCCGGACCAAGCGGCGCTCGAGAAGGCCCTGGCCGGCGCCGACGTCCTCGCCTGGGCCCGGCCCGGAAGCGCCCTCGGCCGCCGGCTCCTGGCCATGGCGCCCGACCTCGCCGCCGCCCGAAACGCCCAGGGCAGCCATCAGTTGAACGCCCGGGGCTTCGCCGACGTCCTGGCCTTTCCGCTGGCCGGCGGTGACCGCCGGCTCCTCGCCGTGGTCACGGACTCGGCCGACGGCCGTCGCCGATTCGCGGAGCTCCTGGCGAGCCTTCGTGACATCCTGGGCCGCTACGACCTCCACCGCGGCTGGTTCGGCACCGGGACGCTCCTCCACAGCGTGACCTGCTTCCCCGGCCACCCCCTCGAGGTCATCGCCCGGGGGCTCGGCCAGGGCAACGACTGGTTCACGTTCAGCGGCTACATGGACTACCTGATGAAGGATGAGCTCCCGGCCTGGCTGGCCGCGATCGGGCTCGACGTCGCGACCGACGTCGGCACCGGCAAGGCCACCCACAGCCTGGGCACGGTCGCCTACGGCCTGCGGGACTGGGACGGACTCAAGATCCAGGACACGCCGACCGAGGAGGAGTGGATCAGGTTCGTCAAGGACCGGGGCGGCCACATCTTCCGTCCGGTCTACGCTCCCGACTGCGACAAGTTCACGTACGATGGATACATCGCCGGCGACGGCAACCAGAAGCAGATCGACGGCGAGGACGTGCCCTTCATCCTCCAGACGGGCATGGTCCGCGAGGACGCGCCGTCCTGCATGGTCCTGTTCGCGGAGAAGGGCGCCCCGCTGACCCGGGAGAGGATGTGGGAGGCCATCCTGGGCCGGAGGGCGGTCGGCGTCCTCCCCCAGGGCCGGATGATGGGCCCCGGCCCGTTCCGCCGCGCCCTCGAGATGCTCCTCCTCGACCGGGTCTTCCTGGAGGATTATTTCGGCGACCGCGTCCGGCTCGAAGCCGCGGTCGAGGGCCGCGAGCTCGTCGTCCGCGCGGCGAACCTGACCGGGACACCCATCGACGCGAAGCTTGAAGTCCGCCCGGCGCCGGGGCTCCGGGTCGCGGCACGGCTCGCCGACGCCCCCTGCCGCCCCAGGCCGAGCGGACGTTCCGCTTCGCCGTCGAGCCCACGGCCGCGGCCATGGCCAAGGCCAACCCCGTCCTGGTCGAGCTGCGCTGGGGCGCCGCCCGGAAGCGGACCCTGGCCGTCCTCGACCTGCCGCCGGCCGTCTCGGTCCACCGGCTCCTCTACGGCCAGGAACCTGAGGTCGTCTACCCCGTCTCCGTCCACAATTTCTCGAACGGGCCGGAATACGCCGTGGCCGTCAAGGTCTACGCCGAGGGCGGCGCCGGGAGACCTGTCTACGAAACGGCCCGGACCGGACGGGCCAAGCCGGGGGACCACGAAACGCTGACCTTCCGCCTGCCGCTCAAGGCCGGTTCGTACACGGTCAGGGTCTCGGCGCTCGGCGCCGGGAACGAGACCCAGCTCGGCGTCGGGCCGGCCGCGGGCCGGGCCACTGTCACCGAGGTCGACCTCGACGGCGACGGCGTCAACGAGTACCGCCTGGAGAACGACAAGGTCCGGGTGACGCTCCTGCGGACCGGGGCCCGCATCATCGAGGACTTCGTCAAGTCGAGGAACGACAACGTCCTCTTCAAGCTCTGGCCGGAGAAGGAGGACACGGACAAGCGCCCGTTCCGGGAGCGCGGCTTCTACCCGTACGGGGGCTTCGAGGACTTCCTCGGCCAGGCCTCGATCGAGACCCGCAAGGTCTACGACGCGGAGGTCGTCCGGCGCGAGGGCCCGTTCGTGCAAGTGCGGATGGAAGCGGATTACTACGGCAACCGGCTGGAGAAGACGTTCACCCTCTACGGCGACTCGCCGCTCGTCGAGGTCCGCTTCGCCATCGAGTTCCGCAACCCCGAGCTCCACATGATCGGGCCGCAGCCCATCCTCGAGCTCGGCCGCCGGCATTGGACCGAGGACGTCTTCGTCATCCCCTCGGTCAAGGGCCGGCGGGAGGTCCGGATGCGGCCGGAGGAGTACTTCGGCGAGCTCTTCTTCCTCAAGGAGGGCTGGAACGCCGGCCGCGACACGGTCGAGGACGTCTCCTTCGTCGGCGCCTTCCCGGTGAGCGAGCCCGAGTTCCTCCACGTGTGGATGAACCACCCCTCGAACGGCGAGTCCCATCACTATTACGCCGAGCTCCAGCCCTGGGTGCCCATCTTCCAGAAGACGGTCCGCTATTTCTCCTATTACCTCTGGGCGGACGCCGGCCCCTGGGAGAAGGGGCTCGACGAGCTGAGGCGCCGCAACCTCGTCACCTCGAAATGAGCCCGCGCGGCCCCGGGCGGGCCGGGTCCGGTTGACCCGGACGGGGGGCTGTGCTATTTTTGGGGAAATGGAAGGCGGTCCTCTTCTCGCGACGTCCCTGATCGGCCGGGTCCTCAAGCACTACAAGGTCGAATCGCTCCTCGGGCGCGGCGGCATGGGCGTCGTCTACAAGGCCGTCGACATCCGGCTCCAGCGCCCCGTGGCCCTGAAGATGCTCCCGCCGAACGTCGTGGCCAACCCGGACCGCCGGACCCGCTTTCTCCGCGAGGCCCAGACCGCGGCCGCCCTCAACCATCCCGCCATCGCCCAGGTCTACGACATCGACGAGGCCGACGGCGGCATCTTCATCGCCATGGAGTTCATCGACGGGAAGACGGTCAGCCGGCTCATCGCCGACGGCGAGCTCGACATCCTGGGCGCGGTCGAGATCGCCCGCCAGGTCGCCGAGGGGCTGGCCAAGGCCCACGAGGCGGGCGTCCTCCACCGCGACATCAAGTCCGACAACATCATGGTGACCAAGGACGGGCACGCCAAGCTCCTCGACTTCGGCCTGGCCAAGCTCCTCGAGCCGGCCACGGCGGCGCCGGAGACCCCCGTCGTCCCCGACCGGACCCTGACCCGGGACCACGGCCGGACGATGCCCGGCGCCGTGATGGGGACGATCAGCTACATGAGCCCCGAGCAGGCCCGCGGCCGGGACCTCGACCCGCGGAGCGACATCTTTTCTCTCGGCATCGTCCTCTACGAGATGGCGACCGGGGAGCTGCCGTTCAAGGGCGAGACCCCGATCGACACGATGCACGCCATCGCCTACGAGGAGGCCCGGCCGGTGACGGTCATCCGCCGGAACCTGCCTCCCCACCTCCACCTCATCCTCTCGCGCTGCCTGCGGAAGAAACCCGAGGACCGCTACCCGGACGCCCGGTCCCTGACCGCCGACCTCAAGCGGCTGGAGCAGGACCTCGAGACCGGCGCGCGCCGCTCGCTCGGGCCGGGGGAGCGGCTCAAGGCCTGGGCCGAGCGGCTCGTGGCCTCGATCCCCTTCGGGAACAAGGGCCTGGTCCTCGCCCTGGCCGCGCTCGCCGTGACCGTCGTCCTGCTCGTCGCCCGCGTCAACTGGGGGTCGCTCATCGGTCCGGCCGTCATCGGGCTCCTCGTTTACAGGTCGGTCAGGAACCGGAAGCGCCAGATGCTCGCCAAGTTCGCCCAGAAGATGGCCAAGTTCCCGGACGTCCGGGCCGTCATCGTCAAGGAGGACAAGGTCATCGTCGTCGCGGACGCGCCGCCGGCCTCGCTCTATCTCCGGACGACGAGCCTCATCGAGGGGATTAACAAGCGGCTCTATTTCGGCAAGCACGTCACGGCCGAGGTCCGCAGCGGCCTCGCCGAGGACGAGTTCCGCAGGCTTCTCAGCCAGACGGGCGTCGTCTACCTCAGGGACGAGGCGCCGGGCGGCTCGCCGCCTTCCCGCGATTAGAAAAAGAGGGACTGTCCCCTCCGGAGACTGTCCCTCTGGGATCTTCCCGAAAGCGCCTCGGGGATGGCCTTCACTCCAGAGTGCGGTTTGCGCTAAACCGCACATGACGTTCCGGCCATTCCCCTTCGGCCCTTTCGGGGACGCGGCCGGAGTGGACCCGTCGGACTTATTTCGTGATCGAGATCGACCCGTTCGTCGTGGTCAGCCGGATCTCCGGCCCGCCCTGGCCGATCTTGGCTTCCACCCGGCGCCGCGACTGGCGGAGGTTCTGGAGCGTCACCGGGAAATCCACGGAGACGTGGCCGTTCGTCGTCTCGGCGACGAGGCTGGCGTTGACCTCGGCCGCGGACTCGAGGATAAGGGTGATCGAGCCGTTCGTCGTCTCGGCCTGGAGGCCGTCCTTGAAGGTCAGGTGCTCGAGGCGGATCGCGCCGTTGGTCGTCTCGGCCTCCAGCCGGCCTTCCTGGCGCCTGACCGTGATGCCCCCGTTCGTCGTCGAGACGGAGAGGCTGCCCTTGACGCCGTCGGCGATGACCGAGCCGTTGGTCGTCTCGAGCTCTGCCGAGCCGTAGGCGCCGGTCGCCTCGACGTCGCCGTTGACGGTCTCGACTTTATTCAGGTTGACGCCCTCGGGGACCTTGACGTCGAAAATGACGTTGACGTTGAAATGGAGCCGGAACTTGGGCCAGATCGCCTTGACCGAGACCTTCCCGGCCGCGTCCTCGACCCGGATCTCCACGTCCTTGAGGTCCTTCTCGTCGTCGCGGGCGACCTTGACGGCCTTGATCTCGACCCGGTCCTCCTTCCACGTGGTAACGGACACCCGGCCGTTGACGTTCTCCAGGGAGAAAGTCTGACCCGCCTTGAGCGGCAGGGTCTTCGAGAATTCCTCCCGGTAGTCGGCCGCGGCCAGCAGGAACAGCCCGGCGAAAAGCAGGGCGAGGATGGTGAGGATAAGGATCTTGGTGGTTCTCAGCATCGAAGCCTCCTTATAGAACGACCTTCAAGAGCATAGACGGGAAAAAGGGCCGAAGAGTTGCCTGGGAAAAGACAGGGACTGCCCTCCCCCGGGCGGAAAAGGGGGGACTGCCCCGCCGAGCGGGGCCGTCCCTCTTCATCAGAATTCGGGCAGAAGGCCCATCAGCTTCTTGGCGCCGGCGACCGTCTCCTTGGCGATCGCCCGCGCCTTCCGGGCGCCTTCCCTCAGGGCCTCCCGCACGTATTCGGGCTTGGCCTGGAGCTCCCGGCGCCGCTCGCGGATGGGGTCGAGGACGCGGCAGAGGTTCTTGAAGAGGACCTTCTTGCAGTCGATGCAGCCGATGGCGGCCGTGGTGCAGCCCCGGACGATCTCGTGGATCTCGGCCTCGGGCGTCACCAGCTTGTGATAGCTGAAGATGTTGCACCTGTCGGGATCCCCCGGGTCGCTCCGGCGCTTGCGGGCCTCGTCGGTCTTGGCCGGCCGGAGTTTTTCCCAGATCGCGTCCGGGTCCTCGGCGACGCCGATGGTGTTGTTCAGGGACTTGCTCATCTTGGCCTCGCCGTCGACGCCCATGATCCTCGCGCCGCGGCCGATGAGGGTCCGGGGCTCGGGGAAATAGTCGCCGAAGCGGCCGTTGAAGCGGCGGGCGATCTCCCGCGCGAGCTCGAGGTGCTGGGCCTGGTCCTCGCCGACCGGGACGGCCACGGCCTTGTAGATCAGGATGTCGGCCGCCTGAAGGATGGGGTAGTTGAGCAGGCCGGCCGTGACGTTCTCCCGCTCCCGCTCGGACTTCTCCTTGAACTGGGTCATGCGGCCGAGCTCGCCCATGGGGGTCACGCAGGTGAGGAGCCAGCAGAGCTCGGTGTGCTCCGGGACGTGGCTCTGGATGAAGATCGTGCACCGGGCGGGGTCGAGGCCGGCGGCCATGTTGTCCAGGGCGGCCTCGAAGATCCGCTGTTGCATGAGGGAGGGGTCGTAGCTCATCGTGATGGCGTGGTAATCGACGATGGCGAAAAAGCAGTCGTATTCCGTCATCAGCCGGACCCAGTTCTCGATCGCGCCGAAGTAGTTCCCGATGTGGATCGTGCCGCTCGGCTGGATGCCGCTGAAAAGGCGCTGGCGTGGAGTCATGGCCGGACCTCGCATTTCGTTCCGGGGCTATTGTATCGGCCTTCGCCGGGCCAATCAAGCCTCGCCGAGGAGGACCAGGAATTCGGCCAGGACCATGGCCGTGGCCCCCCAGACCTGGTGGCCCCGGTATTCGTAGAAGGGCACGACGGCCACCCTCCCGCCGACGGTCCGCGTCTCGCGGCGCCGGTTCGCCGGGTCCATCAGGTGCGAGACCGGGACCTCGACGAGCTCGGCCACCTCGTCGGGCTGGGGCCTGAAGGCGGGCGTCCCCGGCAGGAAGGCGACGGTCGGGTAGATGCAGTAGTTGCTCGGAGGGATATAGAGGGGGGTCAGCCGGCCGAGGACCCTGACCGGGCCGAGGTCGAGCCCCAGCTCCTCCGCCGTCTCCCGCAGGGCCGTGGCCTCGAGCGATTCGCCCGGATGCTGCTCCCCGCCCGGGAAGGAGATCTGGCCCCGGTGGTGGAGGACCCGGTCCGTGCGCCGGGTCAGGAGGAGCCGGAGCTCGCCGCCGCTCTCGTAGAGAAGGACGAGGACGCCGGCCTTGAGGGCCGTCCCCTCGACCTCGAAATAGGCCTTCTGCCCGGGGCGCGGGTCGGGGGCCATGAGGAGCTGGGCGGCGACGCCGGGAAGCGGCGCCCGCAGCCCCCGTTCGATGCGGTCGAGAATCGCGCGGTCGTCCATGGCGAAAGTCCCGTGAGGTCCCCCCATTATAGCAGAGCCCGAGGCCCGGAGAACGGGAGGTTTTCAAACT
>CAWDTC010000026.1:0-24199 GCA_963805045.1 Candidatus Aminicenantota bacterium | reverse complement strand
AAGAAGCCCGCCCCGTACCCCGAGCGCGACGCGGCCCTCAAGGAGCTCGAAGCCAAGTACGGGAACTTCCGGGCCGTCCGCGACCCGGCCGTCCGGGACAAGGCCATGGCCGAATACGCCGCCATCGACGCGAAGTTCCCGCAGGCCCGGCCGACGGTCAAGGACCTCGTCGACCACATCGACCATGTCCGCAAGACGATCGGCATTGATTACGTGGGCATCGGGACCGATTTCGACGGCGGCGGCGGCGTCGTCGGCTGCGACGACGTGAGCGGCATGATCCACGTCACCGAGGAGCTCCTGCGCCGGGGCTACACGGCGAAGGAGATCGAGAAGGTCTGGGGCGGGAACTTCATGCGGGTCTTCAAGAGGGTCCAGGAGCTGCGGGCGAAATAGCGCCCCTGTAAAGTTGCTTTACGGCCCGGCCGCTCCCCGGACC
Organism: Candidatus Aminicenantota bacterium; assembly: GCA_963805045.1. Classification (GTDB taxonomy): domain Bacteria; phylum Acidobacteriota; class Aminicenantia; order Aminicenantales; family Saccharicenantaceae; genus DATKJS01. The sequence goes on along the minus strand of CAWDTC010000026.1, from coordinate 23,760 downwards.
GTCATGGGCCCGGCCGCCTCGCCGTCCCTCCGCGTCCGCCGCAGCCATCCCTGTTGGCATGAAGATTGCTAAATGATGTAATTTTGCCGGTTTTTGGCTAAGATGAGAGTCGCTCCATGCTGACCGTCCGACGCTTCGCCGGCCCCGCGCTCCTGGCCATCGGCCTGGCCGCCGTGGCCTCGGGCGGCGTCCCCGTCCAGCCGGTCCCGGAGGTGCGCCCGAGGACGGGCGGCACGCTCCTCGTCAAGGCCTACCAGGCCCCGTTCAACCCCGTCTTCGACCCATCCGCGGCCTCCCACTATTTCATCATCGAGCAGCTCTACGACGGCCTGGTCAAGTTCGACAACAACTTCCTGGTCATCCCGAGCCTGGCCGACTACTGGACGATCTCGGACGACGGGACGCGGATCACCTTCAACCTGCGGAAGAACGTCCGCTTCCACAACGGCCGCGTCATGACCGCGGAGGACGTCAAGTTCTCGCTCGAGCGGCTCTGCCAGAACCGGCCGGAGAACGTCTGCTGGCCCTATTTCGTGCCGCGGGTCGCCGGCGCCCGGGAATACTGGGAGGGGAAGGCCAAGGACGTCAGCGGTTTCCGGGTCATCGACCCGGAGACCTTCGAGATCCAATGGACGAGGCCCTACGTCTCGAGCCTCGGGCTGAACCTGCTGGCCATGTACTACTGCAAGATCCTGCCCAAGGACCTCCTCGAGGAACAGGGGAGCCGCTTCTTCCAACACCCGGTCGGGACGGGGCCCTTCCGGTTCGACTACTGGATCCGGAGCCCGAAGTTCGGGCCGCCGGCGCTCGAGATCCTGGGCGTCCGCCTCGAGCGCTTCGTCCAGTACTTCGGGAAGAAGCCGTACCTGGACGCCCTGGAGTACTCGCCCTACTTCCGGGACGACGATTTCGAGGCCGGGGAGGTCCACATCATCCCCCTGACCTCCGAGGGCCTCCTCCACAAGCGGTTCCAGATCCTCGAGAACGGCTCCCTCCGCTCGGCCTCGCTGGCCCTGAGCTGCCATCTCGCGCCCCTCGACCGGCCCGAGGTCCGCCGGGCCCTGGCCCTCGGCCTCGACCGGGGGGCGCTGGCCGCGGCCATCGCCACCCCGGCCATGCTGCCGCAGGCGACGGACAGCTTCATCCCTCCGCTCCTGCCCGGCTTCTTCCCCAAGGACGCCGCCCCGGTTTACGAGCCGGACAAGGCCCGCATGCTCCTCGCCCGCCTTCTCCCCGAAACCGGCGGCCGCCTGACACTCACCCTCGTCCTTCTCCTGCCGCGGCGGGAGGCCGAGGCCGGCCTGGCCCGGGAGCTCGGCCGGGAACTCGGCGCGCTGGGGATAGGGCTCGAGGTCAAGTACCTCAAGGCCGCGGAGGACATCCGGTCCGTGCGCGTCCCGTACCTGAAGTTCGTCGATTGGACGATGGATTTCCCGGACCCCGAGAACATCATCCTGCCGCTCTACGGCTCGCAGTCGCCGGCCAACCGCCTCGGCGCGCACTACGGCAACGCGCGCCTGGACGCCCTGCTCGAGCAGTCGGAGGTCGAGACGAGCTGGGAGCGGCGGACGGCGCTCTTCCGGCAGATGGAAAAAATTCTGTTCGAGGACATGCCCGCCGTCCCGCTCTGCACGGAGCGCGTCCGCATCGCCCTCCTGCCGAGCGTCCACGGCGCCAAGCTCCCGGCCCTCGGGTTCTTCTTCCTGGACGTCAAGGAGATCTGGATCGAGAAGAAGGGAGCCTCGGGTGGGACTTAAGCTGTCGATCACGAAGCGGCTCATCCTGTGGATCAGCATGCTGGTCTTTGTCCTCTTCGGCGCCGTCCTGTTCGTCATCCGGGTCTGGGTCTTCCAGGCGCTCCGCAGCCAGGCCGAGACCGAGGTCCAGCTGAACGCGCAATACATGAGGCAGCAAAACCTCCAGCCCCTCAGCCGCTCCGACTGGCCGGCCATCGAGGACAATATCGACCAGCAGGTCAGCGACCAGCTGCCGTACATCGTGTTCTACGACCGTTCGGGAGAGCCCAGGGCCGCGAATCCCCTGGTCCGGTCCCGGTCGGACATCCTGGGCCGCAGCGGCCTCGGGGAGGACGTCAGGCCGGACGAGCCGGTCCAGCCGGTCGAAAAGAAGGTCCTTCTCGACGGCCGACAAGTGCGGGTCCTGGAGGTCGAGATCCCCATCTTCCTGCCCGAGAGCGACACGAAGTGGGCCTCGGTGAAGCTCGGCCGTTCGCTCGAGCCCATGTACGCGGTCCGGAGGAACACCAGCCTCGTCATCATCCTGGTCGGGCTCGGCGGCATCCTCCTCGGCGTCCTGGGGGCGTCCGTCCTGGCCAACCGCATCACCCGGCCGCTGCGGAAGCTCGTCGAGGGGACCGTCCGCATCTCCCGGGGCGATTTCGGCCGGGCCATCGACATCGCGCCCGGCGACGAGGTCGGCGACCTGGCCCGTAGCTTCAACGAGATGAGCGGCCGGCTCCTCGAGGCCCGGGAACGCATGGCCGAGGCCAACCGGCGGCTCATCCAGGCCGAGAAGCTGGCCTCGATCGGCCGGCTGGCGGCGACGATCGCCCACGAGATCCGCAACCCGCTGACCTCGGTCAAGCTCAACATCCAGAAGGATGGCCGAGGACGGCGGGGTCGACGCGGCCGAGGCAGGAGCACATCGCCCTCTCCCACGAGGGCATCGGGCAGATCGAGAAGCTTCATCAAGGAGCTCCTCAACTACACCCGGGTCGCGGAGCTCGCCCTCGACCGCTTCCCCGTCGAGCAGGTCCTCGAAGAGTCCCTCAAGCTGCTGCGGGACGCCGCTCGCCCGACAAGCGGATCGCGCTCGAGACGGACTACGCCCCCGGGCTGCCGCCCGTCCTCGTCGACGGCGACAAGATGCGGCAGGTCTTCCTCAACGTCCTGCGCAACGCGGAGGAGGCGCTGGGGCCCGGCGGGCGCATCCGCGTCGTCGCGGACGCCGTCGCCGACGGCGGCCGGAGGCGGGTCCGGGTCCGCATCTCGGACGACGGCCCGCGGCATCCCGGACAAGGACCGGGACAGCATCTTCGAGCCGTTCTTCACGACGAAGCCGGCCGGCTTCGGGCTGGGCCTGGCCAACGCGCGGAAGATCGTCGAGCAGCACGACGGGTCGATCGGGCTCGGGCCCGGGGAACGGGCTCGGCGACCGCGTTCGTCATCCTCATCCCGTGCGAGGAGGGGACATGAAATCCATCCTGATCATCGAGGACGACCCGCTCGTCCGCAAGACCGTGACCTCCCAGCTCTCCCGGCGCGGCTTCGACGTCGCGGCCGCGGAGACGGGGAGGACGGCGTCCGGAGCTTCGCCGAATCCGCCCCGGACCTCGTCCTGCTCGACGTGCGCCTGCCGGACCTCGACGGGCTCGAGGTCCTGCGCCGGATCAAGGAGAAGGACCGCCGGGCCATCATCCTGGTCATGACGGCCTTCGACGACATGAAGACGACGGTCGAGGCGGTCAAGCTCGGCGCCTACGAGTACCTCGTCAAGCCGCTCAACGCGGCCGAGCTCGAGCTCGTCATCGACAAGGCCCTCCAGGTCCGGGCCCTGGAGGACCGGGTCAGCTACCTCGTCGAAGAGAAGCAGAAGGCCTACACGATCGACAACATCGTCGGCCACTCGGCCCCGATGCGGGGCGTCTTCAAGATGATCGGCTCCGTGGCCACGACCCGGACGAACGTCCTCATCCAGGGCGAGAGCGGCACGGGCAAGGAGCTCGTGGCCAAGGCCATCCACTACAACAGCCCCTTCCGGGACGAGCCGTTCATCGTCATCAACTGCTCGGCCATCTCCGACACCCTGCTCGAGAGCGAGCTCTTCGGCCACGTCAAGGGCGCCTTCACGGACGCCGTCTGCCGAGACCAAGGGCAAGTTCGAGATCGCCGGCAAGGGGACGCTCTTCCTGGACGAGGTCGGCGACGTCTCGCCGAACCTCCAGAGCAAGCTCCTGCGGGTCGATCGAGAGCCGCGACTTCATGAAGGTCGGCGGGGAGAAGGTCCTCAAGACCGAGGCCCGCATCATCGCCGCCACCAACCAGAACCTCCGCGCCCTGATCGAGAAGGGCCGGTTCCGCGAGGACCTCTACTACCGGCTCAAGGTCGTCGAGATCAACCTGCCGCCGGTCCGGGAGAGGCGGGAAGACATCCCGGACCTCGTCGCCTACCTCCTCGAGAAGATCAACCGCGAGCTCCGCAAGAACGTCCGCAAGGTCCCGCCGGACGTCATGAAGTACCTCGCCGACCTGCCCGTGGAGGGGCAACGTCCGGGAGCTCGAGAACGCCCTGACCCGGGCGGTCATCCTGGCCAAGGGCGACGTCGTCCTCAGGGAGAACCTGCCGCTCGACCCCGAGGAGAAGGGGGGCTTCCCGGCCGGGCTCGTGCCGCTCGACGAGGTCGAGAAGAACTACATCCAGCACGTCCTCAACGCCGTCAAGGGCAGCAAGACGAGGGCCAGCCAGATCCTCCAGATCAGCCGGCCCACCCTGGACAAGAAGATCAAGGACTACGGCCTCGAGGTCGGGGACGCGGGCTGACGGCGGGCCGTGTAAACTCCCTTGCCCGGCTGTAAATAATCTTCGGGCTTCTCCCCCCGGGACGGCGGCTCCTCTCCGGCCCCTGCCCGGCCGCGGCTTGGCACAAAACGTGCATTTTCTCGTGGCGGAAAGATAAAGAGAACTTCCATGGCAGGCAAGACCATCGTCGTCGTCGAGGACGACGAGACCCTCCGCAAGACCTTCACCCTGCTCCTCAAGGGCCGCTACCGGGTGCTGGCCATGGGCAACGCCTTAGAGGCCCTGAGCCGGCTCGAGCGGTCCCGGGCGGACCTCGTCATCACGGACTACCGGCTGCCGGGCCTCAACGGCCTGGAGCTCATCCGGAGACTGCGGGCGGCGGGTTTCGAGGGCGAAGCCATGCTCATCTCCGCCCATCCGGACGAGATCAGGGTCGACGAGATGAGCCGGCTCGCCATCAGCCACTTCTTCGTCAAGCCGCTCGACCTCGACCTCCTCAACGCCTCCATCGACCGCGCCCTGCAGGCGAAGCTGGCGCCCGGTTCCCCGGCCTGACGGCGCGCCGCCCCGCCGGCGCTGTAAACGATATTTACAGGAAGGGAAGGTCCCGGCCGCGGGCCGGCCGGCGCTCCAGGCGGCGCGGGAGCGGGAAACGGGTGGCACAAAATATGCATGAACGAACACCGTGGAACGAACGGTGAACGAGCTGATCCCTTTCCCGATACCCTTCCATAACCCTCCTTCTTTGTGTTCCGGAGCGAGGGGTGCCGCGGGGGCGCCCCTCCTCCACCTTTCCTCCCGCTGAACGGGGCGGTCCCGTCCCTTTCCGGTCGATGGGGTCTGGCCGCGGACGTCGGTCCCGGGCCCGTCAGCTGAAGTTCTCTGGCCCGCCGCCCGGCCTGTCGGCCGGCTTCTTGGCCCAGAAGGTGCCGAAGATCGTCTCGGACCAGACGAGCTCGCTGTGGACGAACCCGGCCTCGGCGAGCCAGCTCAGCCAGGATTGCTGGCTGGCCGGGAAATACGCCGGCCGGTTGCGGAGCTGCCAATCCTGGATCTCTTCCCGGCGGACGCCCGTGGCCATGACGTCCCGCTCCCATTGCTTCCAGCGCGCTTCCCCGTCCGCCGAGGAGCGGACGTCGAGCATGACGGAGAAAGCGAAGATCCCGCCCGGCTTGAGCGACCAGAACGCGTTCCGGCAGACGGCCTCCTTGTCCTCTGCGGCGGGCAGGAAGTGGAGGACGAGGTTCGAGAGGATGTGGTCATAAGCGGCCGGGCGCGAGTACTGGGCGATCGAGCGCCGCTCGATGTCCACCCATTCGCCGGCCGGGCCGAGCCGTTCGCGGCAGGCGAGGACCATGGCCGGCTCCTGGTCCACGGCCACCAGCCGCACGTAGGGCTTCTCCTCGACGAGGTGCGAGCTGAGGATGCCCGTCCGGCAGCCCAGGTCGAGGACCGGGGCGTAGTCGCACTCCATGAGGAGCATGGATTCGACCAGCGATTCGAGGATGTCCGCCTGGTAGGGGACGAAGCGGCGGATCTCGCGGTCGAACGCCTCCGCGTCGCGGAGGAACAGGGGGCGCCCGGGTTCCGGGCGATTCGGGACTTCTAACGTTTCATACATGACCTGATCCTTGGCGGTTCCTTTAACAGCCAATGTTTTAGTCGCCCGTCCGGCCGGAGTGCGGAAAGTTGAATCGGGGCCGGGGATGGATTATCCTTGACCCTTCACCGGAAAGGAGGCCCAGACCATGAGACGGAGCCCGACATTCGGGACGGCGCTGGCCGCCCTGGCCCTTCTTCTGCCCGCCGCGGCCCTGGCCCAGCGGACGGGCTTTAGCCCGGAGAGTCCGCCCGCCGCCGAGCGGCCCTGATGGACCAAGTCAAGACGGGCGTCGTCCTCCTCTTCGGTGACGTCGACGTCCCGCCCGGAGCGCATTTCCGCCAGGACAACGACTTTTTCTATTTCACGGGGAACGAGGACACGGGGGCCGTCCTGGTCATGCTCCCGGCGGCTAACCGGACGTACCTTTTCCTGCCCCAGCAATCGGCGCGGGAGGTCATGGTCGAGGGGCCGAACCTGCTCAAGGACCCCGAGGCGAAGGCCAAGACCGGGTTCGACGACATCCTCCCCGTCGGCGACCTCGACGAATTCCTGGCCCGAGCCCTGGCGAGGTCCGGCCGGGTCCTCCATCTCCGGCTTTCGGCTCGGGACACGATGGACCTGGCCCGGAGCGAGACCGGGATCTTCGACGGCCGCAGGGCGCGCAGCCACTATAACGACCAGCTCTCGGCCGACCGCTACCGGATCGAGAAGCTCCGGGGCCGCTACCCCGAGTGCGAGCTCCGGGACGTGGCCCCGGCCATCGACGGCCTGAGGGTCATCAAGAGCGCAGAGGAGATCGAGGTCCTGCGGTGCAACGGCCGCCATTCGGCGGAGGGCGTGCGGCAGGCGATGCTGGCGACGCGGCCCGGCGTCTTCGAGTACGAGATCGAGGCCGCGGCCATGACCGTCATCCTCAAGAACGGGGCCCGGGGCCCCGCCTACGCCCCGATCGTCGGCTCGGGCCCGAATTCCTGCGTCTGGCACTACGACCAGAATTCACGTCGCGTCGAGGCCGGGGACCTCGTCCTCATGGACTTCGGCGGCGACCTCGACCACATGGCCATGGACATCACCCGGACCTGGCCGGCCTCGGGCCGGTTCACGGACGAGCAACGGGCGGTCTACCGGACCGTGCTCGAAGTCGAGAAGGCGTGCATCGAGGCCTACCGGCCCGGCGCGACGCCCGCCTCCGTGCGCGAGCACGTCGCCGCGGCCCTCAAGGCCAAGGGGATCGACCCGCGCGGACTCGAGGGCGGCTTCGGCCACGGCGTGGGGCTTTCGGTCCACGACGTCAACCTCGGTGGAGTCCTCAAGGAGGGCATGGTCTTCGCCATCGAGCCGGCTCTCTACTATCCCGAGAAGGGCTTCGGCATCCGCGTCGAGGACACGGTCCTCGTCACCAGGGACGGCTGCGAGGTCCTGTCGAAGGACGTGCCGAAGGAGATCGAGGACATCGAGAAGCTCCTCACCGGACGGGACAAAAAATGAGGCGACCGGCCCTGCGCGCCAGGCGAATAGTCGGGAAAAGAGGGACTGTCCCCTTGGGAGGGACAGTCCCTCCTGATTAAGCTCCTGTCATCCGGAATTCCCCAGCCAATTCCTTTAAGGCGCTTTTGCTATAATAGTCTGACAAGTCTGAGGCTAATTTAATGGACCGCCGCGAGACGCTGGGGAGGATCGAAGCCGGGCTTCGGGCGCCCCTTCCCGGCATCCCCGCCCAGCTCCTCATGGCCCCCGACCCGCGCCCGGGGCACAAAGCTTATTTCGAGGTCGAGGGGACTTGCCTCAAGGCCGGCGTCCTCGTCCTCCTCTACGACAGCGGCGCCGAGCTCCGCCTCCTCCTGACGCGGCGGACGGAGCGGGTCCTCCACCACCCCGGCCAGATCTCCTTCCCGGGCGGGGAGCAGCATCCCGGCGAGTCCCTCGAGGCGACGGCGCTGAGGGAGACGGCGGAGGAGCTGGGGCTCGACCTCGGCCCCGTCAGGGTCCTCGGCCGGCTGACGCCCCTCTACCTCGCCTCGAGCAACTACTGCATCTACCCGACCGTCGCCTTCCTGCCCGGCACCCTCGCGTTCAGGCCCCAGGTCGACGAGGTCGCCGAGCTCATTGAGATCCCCCTCGGGCACCTGGCGGACCCGGCGAACCGGCGCCGCGAGACGCGGACCTTCGGCGGCCGGACGGCCGTCGTTCCGTTCTACGAGTACCGGGGCCATAAGGTCTGGGGGGCCACGGCCATGGTCCTGGCCGAATTCCTGGCCCTCCTCGGCGAGGCTTGATTGGCCCCCCGAAGGCCGATACAATAGCCCCGAGACGAAAGACGAGGTCCGGCCATGACTCCACGCGAACGCGTCCTCAGCGGCATCCAGCCGAGCGGCACGATCCACATCGGCAATTACTTCGGCGCCATCGAAAACTGGGTCCGGCTGATGAAGGAGTACGACTGCTTCTTCACCATCGTCGACTATCACGCCATCACCCAGAGCTACGAGCCGGCCCTCATGCAGCAACGGATCTTCGACGCCGCGCTGGACAACATTGCCGCGGGCCTCGACCCCGCCCTGTGCACGATCTTCATCCAAAGCCACGTCCCGGAGCACACGGAGCTCTGCTGGCTCCTCAACTGTGTGACACCGTTGGGCGAGCTCGGCCGCATGACCCAGTTCAAGGAGAAGTCCGAGCGGGAGCGGGAGAACGTCACGGCCGGCCTGTACAACTACCCCATCCTCCAGGCCGCCGACATCCTCATCTACAAGGCCGACGCCGTCCCGGTCGGCGAGGACCAGGCCCAGCACCTCGAGCTCACGCGCGAGATCGCCCGCCGCTTCAACGGCCGCTTCGGCGACTACTTCCCCGAGCCCCGGACCCTCATCGGCCGCGGCGCCCGGATCATGGGGATTGACGGCGAGGCCAAGATGAGCAAGTCCCTGAACAACACCATCGGCGTCGCCGAGGAGCCGGAGGCGATCTGGGAGAAACTCCGGCCGGCCAAGACCGACGAGGCCCGCAAGCGCCGCAGCGACCCGGGGAACCCCGACCGCTGCAACATCTTCAGCTACCACAAGCTGGTGACCCCGGACGCCGAGATCCACGAGATCGTCCAGGGCTGTACGACCGCCTCCATCGGCTGCATCGACTGCAAGAAGGTCTTCTTCAAGAACCTCTGCCGCGTCCTCGACCCGATCCGGGAGCGGCGGCGGGAGCTCCAGGCCAAGCCCGAATACGTGCGGGAGGCCCTGAGGGAAGGGGCGAGGAAGGCCCGGGCCATCGCCCAGGAGACGGTCGCCGGCGCCAAGAAGCTGATGGGCCTCTTTTCCGACTTTTAGTGAAGAGGGACTGCCCCCCGGGGGGGACTGTCCCTCTTTTCTTTAATAGCTCACTTATTCGCGGTGCCCTGGAGCCGCCCCGCCCGGTGCCTCGTCCCTGACATAGACGACGCCCGTCTGGCTGAGGAGGCTCGGAATTCGTCGTCGGCCAGGCTCGCTCTGGACCTCGGCCTCGACGTGCTTGCCGAAGTAGAGCCGCTTGTTGATCCCCTCGATGAGGCTCGTGACCCGGAGATAGAGCCAGGCCTGGGGCGCATCCACGACGACCGTCACCTTGTCCTCCTTGATGATGACGGCCCGGACGTCCGGGAACTTGGCCATCTTCTGGGCGAACTTATTGAGCATCTGCCGCTTCCTGTTCCGGATGCCGCCTGTAGACGAGCAGGCCGATGATGGCCGGCCCGATGAGCGACCCCCAGTTGATGCGCGCGATGAGGAGGACCGCCGTCACGACGACGGCCGCCGCGGCGATGATCAGGCCCTTGTTGCCGAAGGGGATGGAGGCCAGGACCCTCTCCGCCCATGCCTTGAGCCGTTCCCCCGCGGCGAGCGAGCGGCGCGTGCCGGTCTCGAGGTCCTGCTTCAGCCGCTTGAGGTCGTCGGCCAGGGCCCGGGCGTCGGGGTAGCGGTCCTCGGGCTTCTTCCGCAGGCAGCGGGTCGATGATCTGGTGGACCTGGGCGAGGCAGGTTCCGCCGGACGACCGTCACCGGCCGGGCCTCCTCGAAGGCGATGGCGTGCATCGTGTCGAGCGGCGTCTCGCCCTTGAACGGCAGCTCCCCCGTCACCATCTCGTAGAGGACGATGCCGAGCGAGAAGATGTCGCTCCGCGGGTCGAGGTCCCGGCCGCGGGCCTGCTCGGGGCTCATGTAGCTGATCGTGCCCATGACGGCGCCGGGGATCGTCCGGCCGTGGTCGCTGGGTCAGGGTCCGGTTCCGGCGCCCGTCGGGGGTCTCCGGCGCCCGTTCGCGGCCGGCTCGAGGAGCTTGGCCAGGCCGAAGTCCAGGATCTTGGCGTGGCCGTCGCGGGTCACCATGATGTTGTCGGACTTGATGTCGCGGTGGATGATGCCCGCCTCGTGCGCCTTGGCCAGTCCGTCGGCGACCTGGGGGGCGATCTCGACCGCCCCCATGAGGTCGAGCTCGCCGTCGGCGATGAGCCGGCTGACGGTCTTGCCGTCCACGAACTCCATGGCGATGAAGATGCCGCCGTCGGCCTCGTCGATGTCGTAGACCTGGGCGATGGCCGGGTGGTTGACGGCGGCCGCCGCCTGGGCCTCGCGGAGGAAGCGCGTCCTGCGGTCGGGGTCGGCGACGAGGCTCGGGCGCGAGCACCTTCAGGGCGACCGGCCGCTCGAGCCGGGTGTCGACGGCCTTGTAGACGACGCCCATGCCGCCCCGGCCGAGGAGATTCTCGACCCAGTAGTGCTTGAGAGTCCGGCCGATCATGGACGTGTCTGGTGCAGTGGTATCGCCTTGCCATTTTCCCTATTCAATAGCACAGGCGCCGGTGCCGGTCAACCCGCGCCGGCCCCGGAATCCCTGCCCGGCCGGCTCCTATTTCGAGGTGATGAGGTTCCTCCGCCTCAGCTCCTCGAGGCCCTTCTCCCAGGGCCCGGCGTCCGCCCACAGATAGTAGGAAAAATAGCGGACCGTCTTCTGGAAGATGGGCACCCAGGGCTGGAGCTCGGCGTAGTAGTGGTTCGACTCGCCGTTGCGACGGATGGTTCATCCACAGGTGGAGGAACTCGGGCTCGCTCACCGGGAAGGCGCCGACGAAGGAGACGTCCTCGACCGTGTCGCGGCCGGCGTTCCAGCCCTCCTTGAGGAAGAGGACCTCGCCGAAATACTCCTCGGGCCTCATCCGGAACTCCCGCCGCCCGCTGACCGTCGGCACGACGAAGACGTCCTCGGTCCAGTGCCTTCTTCCGAGCTCGAGGATCGGCTGCGGCCCGATCATGTGGAGCTCGGGGTTCCGGAATTCGAGGGCGAAGCGGACCTCGACGAGCGGCGAATCCCCGTAGAGGGTGAAGATCTTTTCCAGACGGTTGCCGTAATAGTCCGCCTCCATCCGGACCTGGACGAAGGCCCCTCGCCGCTGTGACGATCTCCGCGTCGTAGACCTTGTGGGTCTCGATGCGAGGCCTGCCCGAGGAAATCCTCGAAGCCGCCGTAGGGATAGAAGCCCCGCTCGCGGAACGGCCGCTTGTCCGTGTCCTCCTTCTCGGGCCAGAGCTTGAAGAGGACGTTGTCGTTCCGCTCCTTGACGAAGTACTCGATGATGCGCGCCCCGATGCGCGAGGAGCGTCACCCGGACCTTGTCGTTCTCCAGCCGGTACTCGTTGATCGCCGTCGCCGTTGAGGTCGACTTCGGTGACCGTGGCCCGGCCGGCGGCCGGCTCGACGCCGAGCTGGGTTTCGTCCGAGGCGCCGAGAGCGGCGACCTTGACCGTGTAGGAGCCGGCCTTGAGCGGCAGGCGGAAGGTCAGTTGCCTCGTGTTCGCCCGGCCGGCCTTGCCGATCTGCGCGGTCTTCATAAACCGGCGTCCCGGCGCCGGCCCGCGCCGTAGACCTTGACCGGACACCGGATAGCCGGTCCCGTTCGAGAAATTGTGGACGGAGACGGGGATAGACGACCTCCGGCGCCTGGCCGTAGAGGAGCCGATGGACGGAGACGGCCGGCGGCATGTCCAGAATGGCCAGCGTCCTCTTCCGGCCGCCGCTCCAGCGCAGCTCGACGAGGATGGGGTTGGTCTTGGCCATGGCCGCGCCGTCGGGCTCGACGGCGAAGCGGAAGGTCCGCTCCGCTGCGGCGGCAGGGAAGCGTCAGCGCGGACCCGGCCCGCGATCTGCAGCTCCGGCGCCGGCCGGATCTCGAGCTTGCCGTCGACGGGCGTCCCGGCCGAGGTTCGCCAGGCCCGGACGACGAGCTCGCGGCCCTCGACCGCCGCCTCGATCTGGACCCGGTCGCCGAAATAGTTCTCGAGGAAGACCCGGTCGAGGAGGAGCATCTGGAGCGCGTTCCGGAGAGCGCGCCGGTCCCATCATCCTGCCCTGCGGCAGGACGCCGACCGCCCGCCGGCCGAGGATGGCCTGCCACATCGCCTCGCGGCGTCAGCGGCGTGCCCTTCGGCGTGAAGAGGACCATGCAGGCCGGCGCGTCCTCGCGGACCAAGCCCGTCTGGAGGATGAAGGGGACGTCCTCGCCGTCGATCTGTTTCTTGTTGCCGTCGATGGCGATGTAGCCGTCGTATTTGTAACTTGTCGCATTCGGCGCGATAGACGGGCCGGAAGATGTAGCCGCCGCGGTCCCTGACGAACTTGATCCATTCCTCCTCGGTCGGCATGTCCTGGATCTTGAGCCCGTCCCAGTCGCGGAGGCCGTAGGCGATGGTCCCCAGGCTGTGGGTGGCCTTGCCGGTGCCGACGTCGGTCGACGACGTCGAGCCCGACCTTGGCCAGCCAGGCCGGAAGCTCGTCCCGCATCATGGTAGTCCATGTAGCCGCTGAAGGTGAACCAGTCGTTGCCCTGGCCGAGACCCTTGGCCGATGACCTCGAGCGGATGGCCGGGGAAGCAGGTCACGCTGTGGAGGAGCGTCCCCGTGCCGAACCAGCCGCGATGGAGGTCGTAGCGGCCGAGACGTCGCGGACGGCGGCCAGGAGCTCCCTGACGCGGCGCCGGCCGTCGGCGCAGTCCGTGACGACGACGAAGAGCCGCCGTCCGTCTCTAACCAGCACAAAGGCCCGGACTTCCTGGACGCCGCGGGCGTTCGAGCTGGTGGCTGCCGAGAGCCTTTCGGCGCGGCGGTCGAGGTCGGGCGCGAGGGCGAGGAGCCGGCGGCCCAGGGCGCTCCCGGCCCGGACCCGGGCGAGGTCGTCGGCGCCGGTCCAGGGCCTTTTCGAGCGCGCGCGCGGTCCGGGTCGTCGAGTTCGCGGACCGGGCTCTTGAGCCAGGCGTCGAGGAACCCTCGGCCAGAACAGAGGCCGGGGACGCCCAGCTCCTCGGCGATGTCGACCTTGCTCTGGTCGATCGTCCTGGCCACGTCGGGCTGGCTGATGAGGAAGAGATTGCCGTACTGCGACCATGTCCAGTAGACGTCGTGCCAGTAGTTCGTGTAGCCGTTGAATTGTCCGGGGTCGGGACGGCGGGGAGCGGGGCCGGGGTGCCGGTGAAGCGGAAGCGGTCGAAACCGTCGGCCGCGGCCGGCGCCGGCCGGAGGAAACACGAGGCCCGCGATCAAGGAAAGAAGTGCCTGAGTCCCCTTATCGTCATGCTCATTGTCTCCCTCCTCGGTCCGCGGTCCGCCCGGCCAGGCCGGTCCCTTACTATAGCGGCGGCTCGGGCCGCCGCGAAAACCCGGATTGACTCGCGCGGCCGGGCTTGGTATGCTCAACCCGTCGGGACGAACGGGAGGGGCCGATGGAAGGCGGACCGACCAGGACTCTCAAGGTCGAAACCTCGCGCATCGCGGCCGGGCAGGTCCTCGCCGGCAAGTACCGCATCATCAGGGAGATCGGCCGCGGCGGCATGGGCGTCGTCTACGAGGCCGAAGACCTCAGGCTCAAGCGCACGGTCGCGCTCAAGTTCCTGCCGGCGGAGCTCACCGCCGACGCCGAGGCCCGCGAGCGTTTCGTCCACGAAGCCCAGGCCGCCTCGGTCCTCGACCACCCCAACATCTGCACCATCCACGACATCGACGAGACCGAGGACCGGCGCATGTTCATCGCCATGGCCCTGCTACAAGGGCGAGAGCCTAAGGAGAGATCGCGCCGCGGGCCGCTCGCCCCGGACGAGGCCCTGGCCATCGCCATCCAGGTCGCCGAAGGCCTGGCCAAGGCCCACGCGCAGGGCATCGTCCATCGCGACATCAAGCCGGCCAACATCTCATGATCACCAGGACGGCCAGGCCAAGATCCTCGATTTCGGGCTGGCCAAGCTCGCCGGCGAGGCGCGCCTGACCCTGCCCCGGGGACGACGTTGGCACGGTGGCCTACATGTCGCCCGAGCAGGCTCCGCGGCGACGACGTCGACGCCCGGACCGACGTCTGGTCCCTGGGCGTCGTCCTCTACGAGATGGTCTCGGGTCAGCTGCCGTTCGGGCGCGACAACGAGCGCGCCGTCCTCCACGCCATCCTCCACGAGGCGCCCCGGCCGGTCGAGTCCCTCCGTCCCGGGCTTCCCGGCCGGCGTTGCCGAGGTCATCGGGCAAGGCCCTGGCCAAGGACCCGGCGAAGCGCTTCGCCTCCGCCCGGGAGATGGCCGACGCCCTCCGCGGCTTGCGGGCCCGGCTCGCGACGCGCGGCTCCGATCCGCCGCCCGGAAGCTGACTTTCGGCAGTTCCCGCCGCCGGCTCCTCGTCGCCGCCGGGGCCGTTTCGCTCGCCGCCACTGGCGGCCGCCGTCTGGCTCCTCAGCCGGCCGGCCTGGCCTTTGAAAGCCGGGACAAGCTGATGGTGGCCGACGTCGAGAACCTGACCGGGGACAAGGTCTTCGACCTGGCCCTGCGCACGGCCATCGAGGCCGGCCTCCAGCAGTCGCCCTTCGCCGCCGTCTTCGACAAGGGGCAGATCGCGGAGACGCTCCGCTTGATGCGCGTCGACCCCTCGGCCCGCGTCGACGAGGCCCTCGGCTGCGAAATCTGCCGTTTCGCCGGCGTCCGGGCCTTCATCCTGCCGCGCATCCTGGCCGCCGGTGAGGCCTACGAGCTCGAGGCCATCCTCGTCGACCCGCTGAAGCAGCGCCACGTCGACCGCATCCGCGTCGCCGCCCGGGGCCGCGAGGCCGTCCTGCTCAAGGGCATCGACCAGCTGACCGGCCGGCTACGCTCCCGGCTCGGCGAATCGCTCGGCTCGATCGAGAAAGCCGCACGGCCCGTGGCCACGGTCACGACGTCCTCGTGGGAGGCGTTGAACTATTTCTCCCTGGCCCAGGCCAAGCGGAGCGACGGCCGCTTCAAGGAAGCCGTCGCGCTCTACGAGCTTGCCCTGGACAAGGACCCGAAGTTCGTCGCCGCGCGGAGCTCTCTGGCGCTCGTCCTGATCCAGTTCATGAACGATGAAAAGAAGGGCCAGGCGATGCTCAGACAAGCCCTTGAGGACGGCATGAGCCAAAAGCTGCCGGAGAAGGACCTTCTGCCGCTCAAGGCCGTTTGCCGCCAGTTCGTCGACAAGGACCTCGAAGGCGCCCTCGCGGAGTACAAGACGCTCATGGAGCTCTTTCCCGACCTCATGCCCCCTTACAACAACGCGGCGCGCGTCCTTCAGGCCCTGGGCCGGTACGACGAGGCCGTTCCCCTGTTCGAGGAGGCGGCCCGGCGGGCCCCCAAGAGCTCCATCCCGCTGCAGAACGCCTGGTTCCTGCACATGAACCTGAGGCACGACGCCCCGGCCGCAGAAAGGGCCGCGCGGCGGCTGGCCGAGCTGGCTCCGTCGCTGGCGAATTCCCATAGCTATCTCGGCTACAGTCTGGCCGTTCAGGAAAAGTTCGTGCGAGGCCGAGAAGGAGCTCCGGAAGGCGCTCGAACTCGAGGCCAACCATCCCTATGCCCTGCCCAACCTCGGCCACGTCCTCTACGCGGCGGGCAAACCCTCCGCGGCGGTTCCCTTCTACCGGAGGGTCGTTGCGCTCGACAAGGAGAGGAAGTCGGAGGGGACGATCGTCTGGGATTCGATCGCCCTGGCCCTGGCCCTGCGGGATGCGGGCCAGGGCGGTCGAGGCCAAAGAGGCCCTCCGCGAGGTCCGGGCCGGGCTGGAGAAGGAGTGGGCAGGCCGCCGCCCAACCCTGCGGACTGGATCGCGCTCGGGGCGGCCGTGCTTATCGCCGGCGAGCGGGCAAAGCCGAGGCCTGCCTGAAGTGCGTCCGGCTGGCCGAGCTCAAGGACGCCAACAGCTGATGGATCTGGCCGAGCTCTACGCTCTTCTCGGCCAGCCGAGCCGGCCGTCGAAGCTCTCAGGAAGTCCATGGCCGCCGGGTCGGGCGACTTCTATTTCCCGCGATCATCCTGCCGGAACTCAGGTCCCTCCGGAAGGACCCCGAGTTCCGGTCTATCTTCAAGCTCGGCACCTAGACACGCCGGGCTCTCTCCTCGCCTTGCTTTCTCGTTTTCGCCTGGAAGACGCCGGCTATCGAGCTTCGGCCGGGTCTGTGAATTTGACGCGGATAATGAGGATCTCCGAGGCCCCGGCGGTCCGCACGGGCGGGCCCCAGAGTTGGACGCCGCTCGTCACGAAAACATCCGTCCGCCCTTTCTTGAGGTGCCCCCAGCTGAGCTCATACTCGCGGTCGGTGATCCAGTTGACCGGGAAGAGCTGCCCGTAATGGGTGTGTCCCGAGAGCTGGATGTCGACGTCCGCCAGGCCGGGGGCCCCGAGGTCCGTCGGCCGGTGGTCGAGCAGGATGACGGGCAGGTCCCCCGGCACGCCGCGCAGGAGGTCGGCGAGAGCCTTGCGGTCCCGTGACCGGGCGTCCTTGCGGCCGACGAGATAAACGGCCTGGTCAACCTTGACCACGGCATCCTCGAGCAGCCGGATGCCGGCCCGCTCGAAGAAGCCCCGCCCCCCGCCGCCGTGGCCCTCATGGTTCCCGGGCACGCCGTAGACCCCGTAGGCAGGATGGAGCCGCCGGAACTCCCGCTCGAAAGCCGAGGTGTCCTCGTTGCGCCGGTCCCCTTCGAGGACATCCCCTCCGACGAGGACGAGGTCGGGGTCGACGGCGTTGACCTTGTCCGCGAACTTCGCCATGAAGCCGCTGTCCGTGATCGCCCCGAGGTGGAAATCGGCGGCGAAGACGACCGTCAGGCCGGCGATGGCCGACCCCCGGCGCGGGATCTCGACGCGGTACTCCTTCGTCCGGAGCCAATGGAAATTTGCGATCCCCCCGGCGACGACCAATGCGGGGATGAGGAAGGCCGCGGCCAGACGGAGGCGGCGGAACCGGGCGCCGCAGACGGCCTCCCGGGAGACGAGCCCGGCGAGCCGGCAGGCGCCGACGAGGATATCCGACAAGATGACGGTCAGGACGAAGTACATCAGAAAAGGGGAGGGCATCGTAGCCCGCGAGGATGACGGCCCGCGGGGCGCCGCTCCCCGCCCGGTGCGACAGGGACTCGGCGATGGGGAAGGCCGCGACGAGCAGGCCGAAGGCCGCGGCGAAGGCGAGCCGCGCCGCCGGTCTCCGGAAGAGGACGAGGACCCGGACGAACGCGTAGACGACCAGGGGCGAAAGAAGAAGGAATTCGTTGAGCAGGAACATGTCTGCGCGTCATTATACGCGGGCCGGGCGCGCCCGGGAAGAGGGGGCGGCACTTGATGGCCCCGGAGCGCGGGCCTATAATGGCTGCCTGAATCCGGAGGGTCGAAAGAAGGCGAAGATGAGCAGGGTTTGCACTTCGAAGGAGATCCAGGAGATCACGGGATCAGCGGACGGAGTCTTCATCCTCTTTTACGCGGACTGGTGCCCGTTCTCGCGGGCGTTCCTTCCCGTCTACGAGAAGTACGCCGCCGGCCGCGAAGGGGAGTTCTTCCGGATCCTTCTCGACGGCAACGAGACCGTCTTCGACGCGCACGGCATCGCGGTCTATCCGACGGTGCTGTTCTTCGAGGGCGGCAAGGTCTCCAAACGTCTCGACGGAAAGCACCTCGCCGGGCTCAAGGAAAGGCAGCTGACGGACCTCATCGCCTCGTGCGGCAAGGCTCGGGCCTAGAGGGCGGGGCTCAGGCCTCCTCGACGACCTTCCAGCCGACGGCCTCGGCCAGAGCGTGGACCGGCTCGCTGAGGTCGCCATAGAACGTCACCCGGTGCCAACCCCACCGGTCCCACATCGTAAACAGCTTTTCGAAATCCCCGACCGGCTCGGCGACGAGCTTCGTCCGGCAGGCCCGGTCTTCGGGGTCGTTGCCGACGGCCTTGCCGCGGTGGAAGAGGATCTCCCGCCGCTCCTCGGACAGCTCGACGGTCGTCGTCATGTAGCCGGCCGGCATGATCGAGCGCACGGACGCCCCCTTCCGGTCCTCCGAATGGGTCAGGATCTCGAACGGGTTGACCGGGCCGCGCGGGCCGAAGACCCTGTTCGGGGCCACGCAGTGGGCGTAGATGATGTGGCGCGTGTGCGCGCCGCCAAGCGGCTGCGGCTGGACGGGCCGGCCGCCAACACCGCTTTGCATTCTCATCGAAAACCACCTGCTCATGGCCAGCGTGTCCCAGCGCCGGGATCTGGATGACCCCGCCGTCATCCGGACTTAACCCGGCAGGTCGAAGACGCCCGAGGCGCTGAACCTGCTCATGCTGCTGACGTTCGCCGATTCGCAGGGCACCAGCGACAAATTCTGGAACGGCTTTAAGGACGCGCTGCTATGGCAGTTGTACACGCGCGCGCTGGCGTTGCTCACGGCGGCACGGAATTCATCCGCGCCTAGCAAAACAGCGCGAAACACTGCTGGGGAGGTCCGCGAACTGGCGCCCATTATCTAGCGACGAGGAGATGGTGGCGCATTTTGCCGCGCTGCCGGCGCGCTATTTTTGAAATTTGCACCGCCCGGCAAATTGTGGACGACCTCAAACTGGCCCACCGGTTCATGCGCGGCTGCTGATGGCAGACGAACGGGTGCTGTCACCGGTCCCCTGGCTGGACGAGCGGGACCGCGGCTAAGACCTGGTCCGAATCTGCACCTGGGACCGCGCCGGCCTGTTCGGCAACATCGCCGTCTCAGTTCCAGCGCATGAGATGAACATCCTCAGCGCCCAGATTTTCACGCGCAGCGATGGCGTCGCGCCCCGGCCGCCGGAATTGTAGCAGCCCACACGCCGTATGCTGTGCCCGTACTCCTCACGCTCCGCCGCATTAGTATCTACACGATTTTGCTAGCACTTGCCCTCCGAAGGTGGAGGGTAGAATGCATGTATGTCAACATTCCTACATTCTTGCATCGGAAATTGCAGCAGCGGTATTGTCAGTTGGTGGAAGAGCACTTGTCCCCAGCAAATCGTTTGGCCGCTGGGCTGCGGGCGTTGCCGCGCACGGCCAAGGCGTTCGCCAGTACGCAGGGTGCGTGGCGGTTCTACCAACATCCGGGGATAAGCCTTCGCGATCTGGCGATACCGTTGTTGCAGGCCGGGCGGGCTGCCGTTACTGAGGACTGCGACGCCTTTGTGCTGGTCGTCCATGACTGGAGCCAGTTGCACTACAATAGTCATCCAAGCAAAAAGGACCGCGTTGAGCTGACGCAATCGACGGACGTGGGGTACGAGTTGCAAACCGTGCTCTTGGTCAGCGATCGCGATGGTTCCCCCCTGGCGCCGGTGAGCCTGAGTGTACGCGCCGCGGACGGGGTCCACTGCAGCCGTCAGGCAAGCCTGCGGAAACCGCTTTCGCCGCTCGACGAATTGGTCCCTGCCATGCAGTTCGTCGAGGAGCAACGGTTTCGCAAACCCGCAGTGCATATTATCGACAGCGAAGCGGATTCGGTCGGGCATTATCGGGAGTGGGCCGAGCAGCCTCGACGGTACTTCCTGGTCCGGGCGGACAAGGAACGCGTTGTCCAGGACAACGGCCAGGACCGCACGCTTCCGCAGGTCCAAGGCAGGCTGCGGGACGCGGGGAAGTTCCGCAACGCGCGGGAAGTGCTGTATCACGGGAAGAAGACGCAGCAGTGGATTGCCGAGGCCCCGGTGGTGTTGACCAAACCGGCGAGGCCCAGGCGCAAGGGCCAGAAGCGGCGTATCATTCGCGGCCCGGCCCTGCCCTTGCGATTGGTGATCTCCGAAGTTCGCGACGGGGGAGGGAAGGTGCTGGCAGTGTGGTATCTGCTGACCAACGTCCCGGAAAGCGTGTCCGCGGCAACGATCGCTTTGTGGTACTACTGGAGGTGGCAGGTTGAATCGTATTTCAAACTGATGAAATCGGCCGGTCAGGAGTTGGAGCGCTGGCAACAAGAGAGCGCGAATGCCATTGCCAGACGCCTTCTGGTGGCGAGCATGGCTTGCGTGACCGTGTGGCAACTCATGCGCGATGAGAGTCCCGAAGCGGCGGAGTCGCGTGAACTTCTCGTGCGTCTCAGCGGCCGCCAAATGAAACGCTCGCAACCGTTCACCGCGCCGGCGCTGCTGGCGGGGATGTGGGTCTTGCTGAGCGTATTGTATACCCTTGAGCATTACGACCTCGACTATCTCCACCGCACGGCCTGCGTCCTTTTCCCCGGCATGCAACCCCGTCCCCCACCGCCTAGTTATCCATGCTAGCAACGGTGCGTAGATACTAATGCGCTCCGCCGTGAGGTCCTGGCCGGCTTCCGGCCTCACGGCGGAGCGTGAGGAGTACATTCGTGCGGTCGCACAACGAACTGGAGGACGAAATGGCAGTGTATGCAGTTTTCACCCGCGAAAGCACCCGCGACGCCGCGGAGCTTGCGACGTACTCGCAAAAGGTCGGCGACACGCTGACCGGGCACCCGGTCGAGGTGCTGGCCGCCTACGGCCGTCAAGAGGTGCTCGAAGGGCCGGAGGTCGAAGGCGTCGTCATCCTCGAGTTTCCCTACCTCGACGAGGCGAAGGCGTGGTACGACAGCCCCGACTACCGCGAGGTCCGCGAGCACCGCTTCCGGGGTGCGGACTATCCGCGGTGATCGTCGAGGGGGGCGTAACTTGGCTTTGGGCGAGATTTCCGTGAGCTAGACTTGTAGGGTCTCGCCACACGGCGCCTGTATCTCAGGGCCGCGAGCCGATTCGTCGTTTTGGCTATCCTCAGGAGGGAACATCATGCTCCGTTACCTATGGGCTACGTGCTTGGCCGCTGGCGTTTTCCTTTCCCCTTTGTCCGCCGCTTCGGCTGAACCGGGCTGGAACTGCCGTTGTTTTCGCCCGGGGTGAAACGAAGGAAAAGATCCACGCCACGCCGATCCTGAGCCCGGAACAATCGCCCGTTTCACTTCTATGGCAATACCGTGCGGCGCCAATACTACCGCGGCACGCCTTTGCCCGCTCCCCGCGATTTCGTCAACGGGGCCGCTGCCTTCGTGCTCAAACGGTAAGCCGGGGATCAGCGGCCGCTCCGCACCCCATCGAAATGGACGTTTCGCAGGCCCATCGCGTATTCCACCCGCGACTCCTCGCTGCGAAAAGGACCAGCAGATTTCGTCGTTTCACGGCAGCAGGATGACCAGCGTTAGCGCGGTCCCCCGCCTCGGCCAGCCCGGCCGCCGGCCGCAACGGCCAGGGCGGTTCGAACTGGTAGGGCACGCAGTCGCCCGGCCGGTACTCGCCCAGGGTGTAGATCCGGTCGGCACGGCGGATAGGCCACCATCTGATAGGGCATCGCCGGCAGGGTGACGAAGAAGCGGGCCCCCGAGATGAACGGCTGGGCCACCCGGGCGTAGCGGGGCGAATACCCGTACCGCTCCAAATTGGTGTCCTCGAAGATAGCGGCCGACGGAACAAGGCCGATGCCTCCCGCAAGACCGGTCCCATCCAGTCGCGTAATACTCGGGGCTGGTCGTTCCCCCGGCCGCCTTGGCCAGGGCCTCGGGACCCAACTTGTCGCCGGAAGCTGCGTGCCGGGCGTGTCGGGCTTTTGCCGTTCTCGATTGACGTTCCGTGCGGATGTCGGCATTGATCGAGGTGATTGGCGGGCCGATCGGCAGCACGAGCGGCGCCGGTTTGTCGGGTTTCTCAACGGGCGGCAGTCCCGGGGTGGCGTGAGGGCCGGGGAGCCACGGCGCCGGCGATGGCTCGACCCCGGCGGCCGTGTGGACCTTCTCGTTGACGGTGGCCGTCGGGCGTTTCCCGGTCTTGGCTTTCGGGCCTTGCGGGTTCGGCATCCGCCGGGATTCCCTCGACTCCTCGCTCAGCCGGATCGAGACGTTGGGCGGGCGAATGACGCGGACTCGCGGAACGACGATTCCGATTTCCTCCTTGGCCGGCATGGTGGATGGCGTAATGGAGATCGTCGTTCCCAGTTGCTTGGCGAAGCCGGGCCCGCCCCGAAGCAGCACGGCCGCAGCGGCAATCGCCGAGGACCAAGATCCGATCGAACCGGGCTGGGTTGGAAGGCCCCGGCTCGGGCATTAAGGTCGCCTTTCGCTCCCGAAAGTCCTGGTTCGTGGAGCGAAAGTGCGACACTAGCTTCGGCGCCGAACCTTACTGCGTGATGGTCATGGCTTTGCGTCCGAGTGCTGTGGTTGCCCGGCACTACGAGGAAACGAGATTCACTTCGATCGCCTGTCGTACGGCTATCTGTCTTTTCGTCTCGGCATAATCGTCACCATCAGACGTATCCGACATATCCGTCAAGCTCAATGCAGTTTCCCGACGCCTATCCAATCACCTCACAATCATCCGGTTCTCGCCTGCCCTTCCATAACAGGAACCGATGCGTCTGTGTCAAGGGGCGTTACCCCTCCAATCGGTTGGTTGACACGGGGTGCTCGCGGCATGGCAGAATGGACTATTCGCTCTCTATCGACATCGCGGATCAGCCTGCTCCCGGGGAAGCATCGCCATGCGAGTCTGGGCTTGGACTGTTGGGCTGTGGCGGACTATTGGCCGGGCCTTGCCCAAGCGGCCGCTCGTCACGTCGGGACGAAGTCCTGTCGCCCCAGCTGTTTGTCAGGCAGTTGGAGGAGAGACGGGTGCTCAGCGCCGCCCCGCTGCCATTCGCCCGGCGACCTACGGCATCGTGACGGTCGATGCTGGCCGTGGGCCAACGACGGCACGCCCGACGTTCTTCAGGTTGTCCGCCAGGACGAACCAGCTCGATGTCGCTCAACGGCCAACCACTCTGCGAGGCCCCGTTGGGAGACCTGCGACGTTCCCGCGTGCAGGGATCGTCCGATCGCGACAGCCTGACTATCGACTTCTCCGGCGGCAATCCGCTTCCCAGCGGCGGGATCCAGTTCGATGGCGACGGAAGCCCGGTGGGCAGGGCGACTCGCTGACCATTTCCGGGGTGCCGGCCGCCGGGCTGATCGAGCACACTCACCCAACAGTTCGACGGTATGGGCGGAGGCACGATCCGGGTGCCTGCCGGGCGATGGCCAAGCCGGCCCCGCGCAGGCGATCACCTACAGCGGGGTCGCCTCGGTGGCCGAGACAGCCCCGGTCGATCATCTGGTCTCTCCGCGGTGCTCCGGCTGGCGACGACTTGTCGCTCGTCGGCGGGACCCAGGCTCGATGGCGGCCAGTTGACGCTCTCATCCTGCGCACGGTCCGCAAGTCACCTTCACCGCCCCCGCGTCGTCACTTACGGTTGATGCCGGCCAAGGTGGACGCCTTCCAGTCCCGGCGAACATCGACGTTTCGGACCCT
>CAWDTC010000025.1:0-106774 GCA_963805045.1 Candidatus Aminicenantota bacterium | reverse complement strand
AACGTGCCTTGGTGAGCGTCAGCAACAAGCTGGGGCTTGCCGGTTTCGCCCGCGGGCTGGCCGCCGCCGGCGTGGGACTCTACAGCACGGGCGGCACCCGGAAACACCTCGAGAGCGAGGGCATCCCCGTCCACGACGTCGCCGAGTACACCGGCTTCCCCGAGATGATGGACGGCCGGCTCAAGACCCTCCATCCGAAGGTCCACGGCGGAATCCTCTGCCGCCACGACAACCCCGAGGACATGAAGGCCCTGGCCGAGCACGGCATCCTCACGTTCGAGTTGGTGGTGGTGAACCTCTATCCGTTCGAGACCACGGTGGCCCGCAAGGGCGTCACCCTCGGAGGAGGCCATCGAGCAGATCGACATTGGCGGGCCGACGATGGTGCGTGCGGCGGCGAAGAACCACGCCTTCACGACCATCGCCACCCACGCCGCCCAGTACTCGGAAATCCTCGACGAGATCACGCTCCACGGCTGCACCACCCCCGAGTTGCGCCGCCGGTTGGCCGCCGCGGCCTTCGCCCACACGGCCGGCTACGACCGGGCGATCGCCGACTTCTTCATGCACGCGGGCGCCGAGGGGCCGTTCCCCGACGTGCTCACGATGGGGTTGACGCGGCGGATGCTGCTCCGCTACGGCGAGAATCCGCACCAGCAGGCCGCGCTCTACGCCCGCCCCGACGGCCGCGGCGCCAGCGTGGTCGCCGGCCGGCAACTGCACGGCAAGGAGCTTTCCTACAACAACCTCTTGGACCTCGACAGCGCGCTGGCGATCGTCCGCCAGTTCTGCCGAGCCGGCCGCGGTCGTGGTCAAGCACAACAATCCCTGCGGCGCCGCGGTGGCCGACGCGCTGGCCGCGGCCTTGCAGCGGGCCTTGGACGGCGACCCGCTCAGCGCCTTCGGCTCGGTGCTGGGGCTGAACCGCACGGTCGACGCCGCCGCGGCCGAGGCCCTCTGTGCGCCGGGGTTGTTCGTCGAGGCCATCGTCGCCCCCCACTTCCACGACGAGGCGATGAAAATCCTTACCACCAAGCCCAAGTGGAAGGCCAACGTGCGGCTGATGGAGGTCGGCGAGTTGGAGCGGCCGCAGCCGCACTGGACCTACCGCTGCCTCGACGGCGGGGTGTTGATGCAGGAGGCCGACGTGCTGGCCGACCCCGAGCCGGAGTGGCACGTGGCGACCGACGCCCAGCCGACCGAGGAGCATTGGGCCGACCTCCGCTTCGCCTGGGACATCGTCCGCCACGTCAAGTCCAACGCCATTGTGCTCTGCAAGGACCGCACGCTGCTGGGGACCGGGGCCGGCCAGATGAGCCGCGTCGATTCCGTCGAGATCGCCGTCCGCAAGGCCGGCCCGCGGGCCTCCGGCTCGGTCATGGCCTCCGACGCCTTCTTCCCCTTCCCCGATTCGATCGACAAGGCCGCGGCCGCGGGCGTGACCGCCGTGATCCAGCCCGGCGGCTCGAAAAACGACCAGCCGGTCGTGGCCGCCTGCAACCGCCACGGCATCCCCATGATCTTCACCGGCCGCCGGCACTTCAAGCACTAATGGCCTGACTCGAACGTCGGCGAATTGGCGGCGCTGGGGACCGCGATCCTGTGGACGCTCTCCGTCGCTCTTCTTGACCGCGGCCGGAAAACGCACCGGCTCGCTGGCCGTCAGCTTTCTCCGCCTGGTGATTGCCTGCGGGCTGCTGATGGCCTACGCGCCGCTGGCCGGCGGGCGGTGGCTGCCGACCGACGCCAGCCCGCGGACCTGGCTCCTGCTGGGAATCTCCGGCTTTCTGGGCTTCTTCCTCTGCGACGTCTGTCTGTTCAAGGCCATGTTGTTGATCGGGCCGCGGCGGGTGCTGCTGGTCTTCTCCTTGACCCCGCCGATTACGGCCCTGGTCTCGCTGCTGATCGGCGACGTCTTGACCCTGCGGGGTTGGGTGGCGATGGGAATCACCTTGGCCGGCGTGGCCTGGGTCGTGCTCGAACGGCCCGACCTGGGCGAAGAAGTAGGTCCCGCTTGCCGAGCGGGACCGCTCTAGGCGGCACAGACCGCAAAGTCCGGCTCGGCAAGCGGGACCCACTTTTCCGCCGCCCACCGGCGGGGAGTCGCCCTGGCGCTGTTCGCCGCCGCCACCAGCGCCATCGGGAATGGTCTTTTCCAGGGACGTGATGCGGACCTATCCCGACGCGGCGGGGGCCACGCTGATCCGCGTCCTGGCCGCCTTGCCGGGCTACGTCATCCTGATCACCGCCTGGCGCCGCTGGCCGGCCATGCTCGCCGCGCTCCGCGACCCGCCGCGCGATGACCGCGCTGACGGTCGGCTCGATCGTCGGGCCGTTCGCCGGGGCCGTGCTGATTATGGTCGCCCTGGAACATTCCTCCGCCGGCGTGGTGACCACCATCACCGCCACCATGCCGGTCCTGATCCTGCCGCTGAGCATCCTCGTCTATCACGAGCGGATCGGCCTGCGGGCCGTCGGCGGCGCCGTGCTGGCGGTGGCCGGCGTCGCCCTGCTGATGCTCTGAAAGCCGTCACGCGGCCGGGTCGCCCGTTTCGGCCCCCCCGTCTTTTCCTTTCACACCCGGTTGTGCCGCTGGCTTCGCGATCAGGCGGCGGACCCACGGCAGTAGCAGGACAAGACCAACCGCGGTGCTCAAAAAACCCGGCAAAATCAGGAGATGCGCCGGCGACTAGCAGGCAGGATCTTCTCGACACAACGATTCGCCGTGCACCCCCGGCACCTCCGCTGTGAGATAGTCGTGCGACCAGGGTTGACCATCGCCACTCATAGTAGCCGATCACCAGCACGGCCGGCCACTGCCGAGAGCAACGCCTCTGCCAGCGGGAGCCTCCACCCGAGCCAGTAGGCAGACCGGCACGAGCAGACCGATATCCGCTGCAACCAGCAAGCAAACCAACAACACGATTCGCCGTACCGACAAAACCGCCTCCTCTCCTGCCCCCGCGCGGCTTGGACATCTCTATGCCCGTAGCGACAATCCTGCGTCTCCCCTCTGGCCGCTATCGGGCGTGCTCGGCGGCTCAGGACTCTTCTCGCGCAAGAATGGGAAACCCATTGCCAGCCGCGTCGACCAGCATTGCGACGTACTCCGTTGACCTCCTCGTCCGATGCGCCGGCCAACTGCATCTTCGAAGATCTCCGACAAACAGCCTTGAAACATGCGGCCCATGAGGCGCGGGATTGTCCGCCCGGAACGAACCCTCCCCGATGCCCTGCTCGAAAACCGCGGTAAGAATCCGCAAGAAGCGCGGACGAGTGTCTCTTTGTATCTCGGCGCGTTGAGGCGTTTCCCGGAAGAACCGGATGAGGCCCTTGCACTTGACGCCGTGTTCCCGGGCCGCGCGGGCAATCTTCTCCAATTTCTCGGCGCCCGCGGACAACTCCGACTTGGCTATCTCCTCGATCGGTTGGAAGAACGGCTCCACCAATCGAGCGTAGAAGAACTTGCGAAGCAGCGCCGTTCTTGTCCCGGAAGTAGTTGTACAGATCTTCCGGCCGCCATCCCCATCGTCGATGCCACCCGGTCCATCGTCAGCCCGTTGGCGCCGTGCTGGTCGAACACCGAACTGGCGGCCTCGAAGATCGTGTCCCGCATCATGGCCGTGACGCAGCTTTTCTTGCTTTGCTCAGACGCACGTATAGCTCCCCTGAAATGCTCCTTCAATCATAATGAATATCACTTCAGAATGCAATATGGGCGACATCAGTATCGGCTAATCTTCCCCGTGCAAGGCCGTCCTCGGATGCGGTCAACGCCGCCCAACGCTCGAAGAGGCTGTCCGAAGCGCAATCTTCGTACCAGCGTAAGCCACTCTCCCTGCGACAGAGAGCGGCCGGCGACGGCACCGTGCCCCTTCCACCACCACGCCAGCAGCTTCGTCGCCAGCCGGGCGACCGTCGGATCGCAGCCGGGCGGGACCGGCGAGGGGACGAACTCGACAATGTCGGCCCCGATCAGCCGGCCGCGGGACTCCGTGCAGAGCACGCGGATGATCTCCATCATCTGCCGCCACGCCGAGCCCGCCGGGCAGCGGCGTGCCCGTGCTGGGAATGATCGACGGATCCAGACCGTCCACGTCGATGCGTCAGGTAGACTTTCCCTTCCAGGCCGCGGAGCGTCTCCAGGATTTCGGCCCACTGCTCCTCCAGGCGATGGGCGTAGTAGGTGGTGATCCGCGGCCCGGCGGAGGCCAGTTCGATATTCCTCCCGGCTGAGGCTGCGGACGCCGATCTGAAGGAGCCGGCAGCCCCGCTCCCAGAGCCGCCGCATCACCGTGCCGTGCGACCAACGCCGGCCGTGCAACCGGTCCGCCAGATCGGCGTGGGCGTCGATCTGCACCACCGTCACGCCGGCCAGATCGTCGCGTTGGGGTGGCAGTTGAACCGGTTGGCGCGGCAGTTGCTGCCAGCTGGGCGCGACCGCCGGTCGCGGCTTTGTGGGCGCGACCAGCCCGGCGACCACGCCGTAGGTCACGGTATGCTCCCCGCCGAGGGCCAGCAGGAACTTCTCCGGCAACGACCGGACGTAATCCTCGATCGCCGCCAGGCAGTCCTCGATCTCGCCCTCGGCCGGCAGCGGCGGCAGGGTATGGAGTCGCGGCGACTGGGCGAACTCCACCAGCGTCTCTTCGTCGAAGGTCTCGATCTGGGGGCTGGCCGCGATGATCGCCCGCGGCCCGCCGGCCGTGCCGCGGCCATAGCACACGGTTTTCTCGACCGGCAGCGGCAGCAGGAGCGCGTCGGCGTTTTCCAAGCCGGGCGACGGAAGGCCGAGGAACTGGGTGGGGCCACGGACGGAGGTTTTCGGGGTAAGACGTTTTCCATCATGGCGACGCTTGATGCCGGAAATCCTCCTCCGTCCTCCTTCGCCAAGGTCTATGCCGCCGTCTCGATGCGGACGCGGATGCCCGCCCTAGTGGCCAGCGTGATCAGCATCTCCAGGCTGAACCGCTCCCATTTTCCCTGGATCAAGTCCGACACCCTGGGCTGGCTGATGCCGAGGAGCTTGGCGGCCTTGACCTGAGTGAGCCTCTTGGCCTTGATCAATTTCCGCAGATCGATCATCAGGTCGGCCCGCATTTGCAGGATTGCGGCCTCCTCCGGAGGGAAGCCCAGATCGACGAACACGTTGCCGCAGGATTCGATGATTTTCTCTCTCATGGCCGTTCTCCGATCTCGCTTGTACCGTTGGCGGGCCACCTCGATGTCGTGCGCGCCGGTCTTTCGGCTCTTCTTCTGAAACGAATGCAGCACGTACACCGCGTCAGCGGAACTCGGCCACGTAGATTACCCGCCACTCGCCCGACACGTGGATGCGGATCTCCCTCGCGCCGGGACCGACGGCCTTCATCGGCCTCCAATCGGACGGCTCCAGTCCGCGTTGAACTTCGCGGAGTTGAAACCCGGCCGCTCGGCGGGCCTCGTCCGGGAAGTTGCGGAGGTCGATCCGGCTGGAGCCCGATGAATCCGAGCGGCTTCATTACTATTATACAAGTTTGTTGTATAACAAGCAAGTCTATTCGCCGGTCGGCCTCTTTTTCCGCTGCTCCGTTCTCTTCGATCCACGCCCTTACCAGCAGCGGCCAGGCGATGGTGGCGTCGCAGTGGACCTCGGCGAAGCGGCCCCCCTGTTGGCGGCTGAGGAACTTGCCCCAGGAGACGCCTTCGCTGTAGGTGCAGCCGCTCAGTCCGCCCCAGTGGACGGGCTCGGGGCAGAGGCGGACGGCGTATTGGAACCGCGGCGAGGGCAGCTCCACGCCCGGCCGCATGTTCAGGATGTCGGCCAGCGGGCCGATCTGTTGGGCCCAGTTCCGCGGCACGCCCCCGCCGACGGTGAATATCCCCAGCCGCTTGGCCGAAATGACCCGCCGGGCGTAGTCGTGCAGATCGAGGAACGGATTGTACGAGGGGACCGGCGCGAAGAACGCCGCCAGGTCCTTTTCCCCGCCCGGCGGGCTTTCCCGCCCCAGCACCGCCTTCGACACGCTCAGGCCGATGTCCGAGTCGGTGAAGGCCGGCACGTAGACCGGCACCCCGCGCTGGTAGGCGCAGCCGAGGATGCTGGGCATCTGCCCCTGCTCGGAAAGCCGCCGGCCGATCTCCCGGTTCAACTCCCACGAGCACATCGGCCTCGAGCGGTCCCAGCCGCCGATGACCTGGGCGATCAAGTCCTGCCCGCGGAGCAGGTTCGCCTCCATCTCCACGGTGTCGTAGACCCGGTTGTAGCCCCACTCGTAGAGGCGCTGGTCGGGGATGCTCGGGTCGTGCTTGTAGTGGACCCCGCCGGTGGCCGCGGAGAGTCCGTGGGCCATGATCGCGCCGGTGCTGACGACCAGGTGGGCCAGCCCTTCCTCGATCATTTCGCACAGCACGCGGCCCATCTGGGCGACGGTCATGGCCCCGGAAACCGTGACCACGATGGTGCAATCGGGGTCGGCGGCCATGGCCGAGAGCACCTCCAAGGCCTCGCCCAACTCGCGGCCGCCGAAGGCGGTGCGGGCCATGCGGCGGAGCAGGTCGGCAAAGCCGGCTCGCCCGGCGGACGTCCAGCGATTCCAGCGGTTGCAGGCCGTCTTCGCGGCCGTCGTGGAGTTCTCGCATAATGGCCCTATTTCAGGGTATCCGCCGCGGTCTGTCAAGGGCCAGGCCACAAGGCGGCTTAGCAATGATCACGCTGGGTTAAGGGACTTCTGGCACGATCACACACACCGTGTAGAATGGAAGGCAATTGGCTTTGGGGAAACTTCATGGCCGAGTTCTTATCGAAAACCGAAGACATGCCCGCTCCGGCCGCCATTTACACTCTGGACAACTGCTGCCCAGCCTACCAACTCAACTGGAGCCTCTCGGTCTTCTGGCGGGATCCGCCGGTCGGCGACGGTTGGCTCGATGCCTTGAAGCAAGCGACCGAGCCGGACGGTGTGCGGGTGTTGAACCATCGGTTTTCGGAGCCGGGCACAAGCCAATTGCTGTTGAGCACGAAGCCGCCCGTGTCGCCGCACGCGCTGGTCCGCTCGGTCAAGGGACGGCTTCAATACCTCGTTCGGGAAGCAGCAACCCAAAGCCTTCCAGCGGAATTATTTCTGCGCACCATCGGCTCGGCCAAGCGCGAGCACGTGGAGAACTACGTTCACCGCCAAACGGGACACCACCCGATGGCCGATTCCAGGGCACAAGCGGTTTTCGAGCCGCATCAGGTGTGCCGCGCGCAGGTTGACCTCGCCCAGCCGCGGCAGGGCGACCACGCCCTTTACTGGTACAACCTGCACATTGTGCTGGTCCGCGCCGAACGCTTCCGGGATTTCTCGGAAGAGCGGATCGCGGCCCGCCAAGGCGACATTCTCGCCGTCGAGCGAAAAGCACGGCTATCTGCTGTCGCGCGTCGGGATCCTCTCCGATCACCTTCATCTGGCGCTGGGCGGCCGGCCCGACCACTCGCCCGGTGAGATCGCGGTTCGCTTCCTGAACAACCTGGCGTATCGCGAAGGGATGAAATGGGTCTTTAAGTTCGGATACTATGTTGGCACGTTCGGGGAATACGATCTAGGGGCGATTCCGCACGCGTAGTGGGCCAATCCTCGCTCCGCCGGGGCAGGCCCGGCGGGGGGAGCCGACAACTGAGTGGAAATGGGCCGTAGTGGGCCAATCCTTCGCTCCGCCGGGGCAGGCCCGGCGGGGGCGGGACAACTGGTGGAAATGGGCCGTAGTGGGCCAATCCTTCGCTCCGCCGGGGCAGGCCCGGCGGGGGCGAAGAAACTGGTGGAAATGGGCCGTAGTGGGCCAATCCTTCGCTCCGCCGGGGCAGGCCCGGCGGGGGCGAGGAACAGACTGGTGGAAATGGGCCGTAGTCGGCCAATCCTTCGCTCCGCCGGGGCAGGCCCGGCGGGGGCGCGTGGCAGGCGCTTCCCAGCGCTGCCAAGAGCAAGATTGCTCCCCGCCGGGCTTGTCCCGGCGGAAAGCAGGATTGGCTACTACAGGTGCCGGTGGGAATCGTTTCGCCCCCGCCGGGCTTGTCCCGGCGGAAAGCAGGATTGACCACTAGGGGCGGAGGTGGGAATCGTATCGCCCCCGCCGGGCTCGCCCCGGCAGAGGCGCCGGGATTGGCCACTACGGAATCGTCACTCGCGACAGCCCGCCACGGTCGCAGACGAGGCGGCTGTGGTGGACCGCAGGATGATGCCCGCGGGCCGTCCCCCGACGAACTCGAAGTCCGACAATAACTCTGCAAACGGCCGGCCGCGCAACCACTCCAACGCGAGATGCCGAGCAGCGCGGAACGGCGGCCGGACGCATACGCACGCATAGTCCTCGAGCCCAAAACTTGGACCGAGGCGAACCGTGTGTTCCCCGTCGCCAAGCAGGGGTTCCCAGCCGTTTCGGCCGCGACAAATCAGAAACACAGACCGCCCCGTGAGTTCCCCGGCCGCAATCGCCCCGTCGCCTTCCTGAATCCGGGGCCGATAACCCTCGGCGTAGGCGGTTCGCATGAAATCGACCATCTCGCGGTCGGATTCGCTCCAGTCGGCCTCGGGCTTGAGATTCGGAAGAGGCCAGGCAATCAACATTGGCATCATCGCGCTCTCCATCCCATCACCCCGGTGTTACGAAAATGCGTGTTCCTCTCCCGGAAACTTCCCCTCGCGGACTTCGTCGCGGTAGCGGGTGACGGCGTCGATAATGGTCTTGCTCAGATCGGCGTACGCCTTGACGTGCCGGGGCGTGTGGCCGGGGCTCAGGCCCGAGCAGATCGTGGAGGACGAGGATCTGCCCGTCGCAGCCCGCCCCGGCGCCGATGCCGATGGTGGGAATCTTCACCGCGGCGGTGATCCGGGCGGCCGTCTCGGCGGGAATGCACTCCAGGACGATGGCGAACGCGCCGGAGTGCTCGGCGGCCTGGGCGTCGGCCAGCAGTTGCCGCTCGTCGCGCTGCACGCGGTAGCCGCCGAGCTGGTGGATGCTCTGCGGCGCAGCCCGCAATGGGCCATCACCGGGATGCCCGCCGAGACCAGCCCGGCGATCACCTCGGCCTGCTCGCTGCCGCCTTCGAGCTTCACCGCCTGGCAGCGGGTCTCCTTGAGGATGCGGCCGGCGTTCTCGATGGCCTTGTACACGCCGAGGTGGAAGCTGGGGAAGGGCATGTCGACGACCACCAGGGCGTGCCGCACCGCCCGGCCCACCATCTCGGCATGATAGACCATTTCCTCCAGGGTGACCGGCAGCGTGGTGGCGTGACCTTGGACCACCATCGAGAGGCTGTCGCCGACCAGAATCCCCTCGATGCCGGTCGTATCGACTAGCCCGGCCAGGGCATAGTCGTAGGCCGTCAGCATCGTGATCTTCCGCCCGGCGGACTTCATGGCGGTGAATTGCGGGACCGTGATTTGTGGATCTTCTGGATTCATCGTTCTGGGGAATTGTAGAATTACACTGTTGGGGAGGCATCTATTTTACAGGATCACTGGTCAAACACAACGTTTGGGGGTATCCTAAGGGGGGCGGACTGTACTCTCTTTCCTCCCGCAATCCTATCATGGGAGTGGCACCGTGACTTGCCGCAGTCTCTTCGCCGTGTGTCTGGTGTTGGCCGCTTTGCCGTCGCTCCAGGCCCAGCAGGCCTGGCCCCAAGCCTTTGCGGATCGGCATCCGGGGGAGCATCACCGCAATCGGGCAGGGAAAGATCCTGCTGACGACCTCCTCCGGGCAGAGCTGCACGTTGGGGATGACTCCCAAGACGGAGACGCGGCTTCTGGGCATGGCCGATCCGGACATCCTCGTGCCGGGCGTCTACGTGCGTTTCATCGGCACGGTGGATAAAGCGGGCACGTGCAGGAGAAGGTCGGGGCGCTGACGGTGTTTACGCCGGGGCAGACGCCGGATCGGACACTGGGAGTGACGCCTCCCGACCCGCGGACCCCCGCCCCCGGCACCATTCCCCCCCGCGAGCACACGGACGGACCCATGCCCATCCCCGGGGCGGGACCGGCGGCGCGCCGCGCGCGCCGGAGTCCGGCGGCGGACTGCCCGGTGCGACCTGCCGGGCGCGGGCAAGGGGAAAAAGGCCGCGCGAGAAACTCGAGATCCACGGCCGCATCCTCAGCAATCGGGCGGGAAAGATGACGGTCAACGTCCTCACCCAGCACTTCCAGGCGCAAGCTGCTGGTCGAGTTGGCCGAGAACCCCAAGGTCGCCGTCGATCTGAACGACTACTCCCTTGCCAGGGTCGGCGACGCGATTGAAGTGATCGGCAATCAGTTCGGCGCCGGCGGGAGCACGATCCAGGCCCTGGAGGTCCGCATCGACCTGGCGGCGCCGTTGACCGGGTCGGCCAAGAAGGCGCAGGCACCCGGTCGCCAAGCGGCCCGCCGACAAGCCGGGCGAAGAGACGGCCAAGTCGCCCGCGGAGACGGCCCAGCCCGGCGGGGCGGCCAACCCGCCGGCCGGCAAGCCGGACAAGGCCCAGCAACTCGTGCAATTTCTGCAATTGCCCCCGGCCGAATTGGTGGGCAAGCACGGCATGAAAGTGAGCTACCAAGGACGGCAGCCGCCCTGGAGTTCACCCCCTGCCGGCCCGAGCCGACCAAGGACATCGTGGACAAGTTCGGTCAGCCCGACCATATCGCCATTCCCCACCTCATCAGCGAGGGCCCCGACGGCCAGAAGACGCAGCTCGCCTGGCAGCTCTGGTTCTACGGCAACGTCATGTTCTTTGTGGATGAGACCGGCGCGGCGCGTTATTACTCGCTGGCCGAAACCGGAAAAGCAGCCGGAGAAGAAACCGGAGAAGAAGGAGTAGCGTGCCATGTTGTTCCGCTTCCTCTCCTTGGCCGCGGCGCGTTGGCGGCTCGGGCTTGGCGGCGCGCGCTGCGCGGCGCAGATGATGCCCCGCGGACCCGGCCGGCAACCAGCCCCGCAAGCGAAACCGGTCGACCGTGCAGGGCACTGTTCGAGGGCGTCGGGCGGGGCGTCATCCTGCTGCTGGACGACAAGAATCAAAGCTGGCAAATCGCCGTTCCGCCAGCGCCACGCGTCCACGTGACCGGCACGGCCTCGGCCGACTTTCTCCGCTCGGACCGCCGGACTGGTGGTGGAGTTCCAGGCGGAGATCGACAATCACGGCGTGGCGCAAGGGAAAGTCGCCGAGCTGACCGTCACCACGCCCGGCAAGGAGAAAGTTGGGGCTCTTCCCGGCCGGCGGCGCGGCGACGGCCAGGGCGATTCCGGCGGCCAGGGAGGCGAGTTGGGCGGCAACGCCGGGGCCGCCGACGGCAAACACGCCAAACACGCCGCGGCGGCCGGCGGCAAAGGCCCCGCCGCAGGCACCTACCGCATCCTCGGCGGACTGATCGTCGGCCGCGGCGGCAAACTCTCGGTCCGCGCCGGCCGCACCACCGTCCAGTTCGAGTTGGCCGACGAGCCGAAGATCAGCGTCGACCTGACCGACTTGAACCTTGTCCGCAATGGGGACAAGGTCTCGGTCAAGGGAATGACGCCGCCGAACCGGCCGGGACCGGTCGCCCTGGCCAGCGAAGTGAAGATCGAATTGGCCGAACCGTTGACCGGCCCCAAGAAGAAGGCGGCCAAGCCGGAAGCCAAGCCGCCGCCATCCCAAGCCGGACGAGGGCCTGCCCGAACCGGCCGCCAAGTAGAGCCGCGGCATCGCTGAGCGCGGCAGACATGCTCGTTACACGAAGATCTCGCGCAGCCGGCAGCGGAACCCCGGCAGCACGTCCTGGCCGCTCAGCTCGTCGTTTTCCGTCAGGGTCTTGATGTCGGCTGCCGAGCGGTAGACCGTCACGCTCCGCCACTTGGGATTGACGACCCACACCATCGCCGAGCCGGCGTCCAGCCAGGCCTTCACCTTGTCGTCGATTTCCCCCGTGGTGTCGCCGGGCGAGACCACCTCGACGGCCAAGTCGGGCGGGCCGGGCCAGAAGGCCTCCTCCGGCGGCGTGGCCGGAAGGTGATCCTTGCGGATGAACGCCGCGTCCGGGGCCCGGACCGTGTCGGGGTCGCGGGCAATGGTAAAGCCGGTCTCCGTGGAAAACATCTTGCCCAAGTCGTGGTCCTTCACGTGTTGGGCCAATCGCCTCACAAAGTCTGCGCTAACCTCTCCGTGCTTCCAACCGGCTGGCGACATTCTCTTTATCACTCCTTCAACCAACTCGCAGGCGCGGCTGTTGGGCATCCGCCCAAGCTCGTCGGCAGTGACCAGAGTTACAGTTCCCACGCTCACGGCACGATCCTCCATCGCATCGTGGACTATTCTACCACAATACAGGCCGGGAGCAACTGGAGTAGGGGGCGCGAAACCGCAGGCGATCGTGCGGAAGTCCCCCCGTTGTCGGCGGGTCCGCGGCCGGTATAATCCTGAATTCCGGGCTGCCGCAGAGCGGCAGCCGGCTTGACTTAACGCACTGTGCGGCCCCGCGTCGTCAGGGGCCGTCGGCAAATCGAGGAAGGAGATACGCCGTGGCAATTCGAGTGGGAATCAACGGGTTCGGCCGCATCGGGCGGCTGGTGTTCCGCGCCCTTTGCGATCAAGGGCTGCTGGGCAAGGAAATCGAGGTGGTCGCCGTCAACGACATCGTGCCGGCCGACAATCTCGCCTACCTGCTCCGCTTCGATTCCACCCAAGGCCGCTTCCCCGGCACGGTCGCCAGCGAGAAGTCCAGCCCCGCCGCGGCCGAAGACGACGTGCTGGTCGTCAACGGGCGCAAGATCAAGTGCCTGGCCGTCAAGGACGGCCCGGCGGCCATGCCCTGGAAAGCCCTCGGCGTGGACGTCGTCGTCGAATCGACCGGCCTGTTCACCGACGCCGACGAAGGCCAAGGGCCATCTCGACGCCGGCGCCAAGAAGGTCATCATCTCCGCCCCGGCCAAGAACGAGGACGTCACGCTGGTGCTGGGCGTCAACGAGGGCAAGTACGACCCGGCCAAGCACCACATCATCTCCAACGCAAGCTGCACCACCAACTGCCTGGCCCCGGTGGTCCACGTGCTGTTGAAGGAGGGCTTCGGCGTCGAGGAAGGGCTGATGACCACCATCCACAGCTACACCGCGACCCAGAAGACGGTCGATGGCCCCTCGAAGAAGGACTGGAAGGGGGGCCGCTCGGCGGCGATCAACATCATCCCCTCGACCACCGGCGCGGCCAAGGCCGTCGGCCTGGCCATCCCCGAGGTCAAGGGCAAGCTGACCGGCATGTCCTTCCGCGTGCCCACGCCCACGGTGAGCGTCGTCGATCTGACGGTCCGCACCGTCAAGGAAACCAGCTACAAGGACATCTGCGCGGCGATGAAGCGGGCCAGCGAGACGTACCTGAAGGGCATCCTCGGCTACTGCGAGGACGAGGTCGTTTCGAGCGACTTCATCCACGACGCCCATTCCAGCATCTTCGACGCCGGCAGCGGCATCGAGCTGAGCAGCCGCTTCTTCAAGCTCGTGGCCTGGTACGACAACGAGTGGGGCTACTCCTGCCGCACCGTCGACCTCGTGCGGTTGGTGGGCAAGAAGCTGTAACCGCAGTATTCCGACAACCTCCTCACGTTTGTCGGCGATTTCAACGGCGACGGCATCCCTGACGTGATCGTCAGCAATAAGAAGGGGACGTTCCGCTTTCTCAGCCAGCCGGGAAGGTGATTCCGCAAGGGCCGTCGGCTACCCGCGGGAACGCCGCCGCTTACCCCGCATTCCAGGCGGAACGCCGAACTCCAAGTCCGTGACCAGGAGCAAGTCAACAATGTCAAACGACTCGTCCGGATGATAAATGAAGATCGTGCGCCGCTGGGGAGAACGCCAAGAAACTCTCGAGAAAGCACCTGTAGTTCCCGGCCATCAGCCAAGTGCAAGCGGAATGGGCGGAAAGGCTGGGCCTCGTATTCCGCGGCGTACTTTTTCCAAGCGCTCATGTTATCCCCTCCTTGTCGGCCTTCAGTCTACCACCGGCGCAGGACCGGGGGCAACCCTGAAGGTATTGCCGAGGCCCGGACCCGCGCGCCGCCCGTCGAATGACGGGCGGCACCCCCGTCCACGTGCCCCGGGCTCAGGGAGTGATCCGGACCATGACGACGCCGTGCGGGGCGACCGTCGCCTGGAAGCCCCCCTTGAACGCCCCCATGTCCTTGTGCTTCCAGAGGTCGCGGACCTTGGCCTCGAGCGTCTTCGGGTAGCCGAGCTCGGTCCAGCTGACGCGGTACGGCGGCCGGCTTCGCGCTCCGGTTGAAGAGGATGACCGCCCGGCTCCCGTCGGCGAGCGGCCTTGGCCCAGACCTCGAGGTCGCCGTCGTCGCGGACCTTGCGCCCCTGCTTGCCGAGCGGGTCCTGGTCGACGGCGATGACCTCGTGGTTGGTCAGGATCTCGCGCGATCGCGGGCGTCATGCGCGGAGGTCGTTGCCGGCCATGAGCGGCGCCGCGAGCAGGCACCAGAAGCTGAAGTGGGCCCGGTACTCGGCTGTCGGTCATGCCGCCGTTGCCGACCTCGAGCATGTCGGGGTCGTTCCAGTGGCCGGGCCCGGCGTAGGCCTCGAGCCCGACCTGCAGGTCGAGGATCTGGACGACGCCGAGCCCGCCGTCGCTCCTTCTTGCACCTCCCAGATGTCCTGGATGTCGCCGGTCGTGCGCCACAGGTTGCCGATGGCCTGGGCCCAGGGCCAGGGCTTGGTGCTGCCCCACTCGCAGATGCTGAAGACGATCGGCCGGCCGCTGGCCCTCAGGGCGTCGCGCATCCGGGAATAGGCGGCCGCGGAATTCTGGCCGCCGTTGTTGCACCAGTCGTACTTCAGGTAGTCGACGCCCCACTCGGCGTACTGCCGGGCGTCCTGGAACTCGTAGCCCCAGCTCCCGGGACGGCCCGGCGCAGGTCTTCGTCCCGGCGTCGGAGTAGATGCCGAACTTCAGGCCCTTGGAGTGGACGTAGTCGGCCAGGGCCTTGATGCCCGAGGGGAAGCGCTTTGGCGTCGGCGATGATGTTCCCCTTGGCGTCGCGGTCGACCTGCCAGCAGTCGTCGATGACGACGTACTGGTAGCCGGCGTCGCGCATGCCGCTCGCGACCATCGCGTCGGCGGCGGCCCGGACGGCCTTCTCGCTGACGTTGCAGCCGAACTTGTTCCAGCTGTTCCAGCCCATGGGCGGGGTCAGGGCCAGGCCGTTCGGCAGGGCCCGGATGGCGGCGTGCCCGGGCCGAAAAAGAGGGCCGCGGCCAGAAGCGCCGCGGCCGCGGCAATCGATGCCTTGCGATGTGTTTTCATCTGTGCCTCCTAGAGGCCCCGATTATATGGAAAATCCGTCCGGAGTGACAAGGGTGACGGAACGCACCCTCACGGCCCGCCGAGGACGGCCGGAGCCCCCGCGGCCGGCCCCGCGACTTCGGCCGGAAAACCGGGCGGAGTATAATGGTTGGCATCGTGCCGCGAAAGAACGACTCCCTCAGGACGGGCCTCGGCGCATTCGTCGTCGCCCTGTCGGCAGTGCTGGCCCTCGCGCCCGCGGCGCGCGCCGCCGGGCCGGGCGAGCCGCCCCGGGAGCCGGCCGCCGCCGAGGCGGCGCGGTTCCGGGACGGGAACCTCGAGCGCGTCCGCGGCTTCCTCGACCGCGCCTCGTCGCCCGGCGCGCTCGACGACTACTATTTCGTCCTCATCGGGGACATCCAGAACAGCCCCCGCAATCTGAGCCACGACGTCTTCGAGGCCATCGCCGGGGACATCGAGAAGGACGTCGACCCGAAGACCGGGAAGCGCTATTACGACCGGATCCGGTTCGTCATCCTCCTCGGCGACATGGTCGAGGAAGGGACCGGCCGGAGGCAGTGGGAGGCCCTGGCCCGGGCCTTCTCCGGCCGCGACCCGGACGGCCGGTCCTATCCCAACATCGCCGCCCTGGTCCGGGACAAGCCGATCTTCCCGGCCCTCGGCAATCACGAGATCCTGAGTTTCCGGTTCCATCCCCAGGACCGCTACAAGGACCTCTTCGACTCCCCCCTCGGCATCGCCAATTTCAAGAGGTTCTTCGGCTGGGACGAGTGGATCGCCGACCCTCGCATCCTCTATCCCGTCCCGTCCGACCTCGCGGCGGAGACGTTCCGCGCCGTGCTCGGCAAGCTCTCGGACCCGGCCGACCGCGGCGTCCTGGAGGAGAGCTATCGTCTCGGCGACGACGGCCGCTACCGTCTCAAGCTCTACGACCGCCCGTCCCTCGACGCGGCGGAATTCGAGCCCGCCCGCGCCCGGCTGGCCGCGAAGCTGGCGCCTCGTCTTCCGGAACGCCGGCTACGGCACCCTTCCCGTCCTGAATTCCGACAACATGATCTGCTATGCGTTCGAGACGGGCGGCGTCGTCTACCTCGTCCTCGACTCCATGTCGCGCGGCTGGCACTATCCGGTCTTCGCCGGGCTCAAGCAGGCCATCTATCCGGCGAAGAAGGACCAGCACCGGCTGAACCTCTACAGCCTCAGCCCCTACAACGGCCAGGAAGCGTTCGCCGAGGCCGTCATGGCCTACGCCCGGGAGCGCGGCGAGACCCTCGTCCCGATGATGCATCACTCGTTCTTCAATACGGCCCGGAACCCGTACAGCCTGGGGATCGAATACAATTCCTGGCTCGGCCTCGGCCTGCCCCAGGCGCCGCAGGAGAAGGGCGACCCGACGCTCATGGACGAGATCCTCTTTTCGGACGCGCCCGTCTTCTTCAGCGCCTGCGTCCACCGGTACGAGAACTTCACCATCGTCGCGAGGGCGCCGGGGCAGCCGGACCATTCCCTCCGCTGGACGATCTCCGGCGGCGGGGGCGGGCCTTTCAAGGCGGGTCCGATCACCTACAAAACGATCAAGCTCCGGGAGAGCCTCTACAACGAGAAACTCAAGAACGAAACCGGGCCGGCGGCCGGGAGGTCCATCGAGGTGCGGGACGCCACGGCCCGCTTCGGCCACCACTATCTCCTCGTCCACGTCCGCGGCGGGCGGGTCGAGGACGTCACGCCGCGCTTCATCGACCCGAAGGACATGCCGGGGAAAAAATGGGAGCCGCAGCTGGCCCTGACGGCGTCCTACGGCGGGGCGCCGGGCACGGGCGGCGCCGCGCTCGAGTTCAGCCCGGGCGCCTGGAGTGCGCAGAAATTCAACCGCTTCCTGGACTTCGTCAACTGGCGGCCCTCGGTGAGCCTCGGCGTCGTCCGCACCAACCTGTCCGCGAACGCCACGGAGGCGCGGACCGCGGCGGCGACGGTCGAGGTCTCCCCGCTCACGCTGGAGTGCCACCTGCCGCGGGCGAACATCGTGACCCTACGGCTGATCGGCTTCGAATACTGGGCCGGGCGGACGGACCTCCGCCGGGCCTTCCTGACGACGGGGCTTGAGATGCCGCTCGTCTATAACCTGACGGGTTGGCTGGAGAAGCTCGATTTCGGACTGAAGGTCCTCTTCCCGCTCCGGGCCGGGGCCGCCTCGGACCCGGACTTCGGGGCGAGGATGAAGGTGGCGTTCGTCCTCAGCTACAGGGTCAAGCTCTAGGCCTTCTCGGGCTCGTCGCGGCCCTCCCTGAGCCGGGCGTAGACGGCCGAGCCGCCGCCCTCCTCGTCGCGCGCCCGGACCTCG
Organism: Candidatus Aminicenantota bacterium; assembly: GCA_963805045.1. Classification (GTDB taxonomy): domain Bacteria; phylum Acidobacteriota; class Aminicenantia; order Aminicenantales; family Saccharicenantaceae; genus DATKJS01. The sequence goes on along the minus strand of CAWDTC010000025.1, from coordinate 89,164 downwards.
AACAGGGCGGGCTGGCTCTTGATGAGCTGGGAAAGCTGCTTGAAGCCGTACGTGCGGGGGTCGAAGCCGGGGTCGAGCTGGCGGAGGTAGAAGCCGAGCTCGCCCAGGTTGGCCCAGCCGTCCTCGTGGACGGCCATGTCGAAGGCGGCCCGCAGGAGCGGCACGGGGTCGAACTTTCGGCCCTTCTCCTCGCGCTCCTCCTGGTCCTCGCGCGCCTCCCGCGCCTCCCGCGCCTCTTTCCCGCTGTCCTTGCCGGCGTCCTTGCCGCCGCCCTTCCTCGCCGCCCCGCCCCGGTCGCGCCGCCGTGTCTCCCGCTCCCGCGGCACCAGGTTCTCCGTGTAGATGAAGACGTTGCAGCCGTTGACGAAGGCCTTGGGCGTCGAGCGCTTGCCGATGCCCATGACGAAGAACCCGGCCTCCCGGATCCGCGTCGCCAGGCGCGTGTAGTCGCTGTCGCTCGAAACGATGCAGAAGCCGTCGACGAAGTGGTCGTGGAGGATGTCCATGGCGTCGATGATCATGGCGCTGTCGGTGGCGTTCTTGCCGATCGTGTAGCGGAACTGCTGGATGGGCTGGATGGCGCTGTCGTGGAGGGCCGCTTTCCAGCCGCCCATGCTCGTCGTCGTCCAGTCGCCGTAGATGCGGCGGATGGTCACCAGGCCGTACTTGCCGGCCTCGGTCAGGATCTGGTGGATGAGGGACGGCTGGGCGTTGTCGCCGTCGATGAGCAGGGCCACCTTGCGCGTCTTCTCGCCGATGAAGTTCTCGACCATGGTTCTGTCCTTTCGTCCGTGCCTTCGGGGTTTCTCCCCTCATATTAGCGCACTCCGCGGCGATGTTCAACCATCGGGTCAAGAGGTCGAGCGTTCCCGCCCTAGCGCGGGTCCAGGTGAAGTGGCGACAAGGCCGTTCTTATCCCCCGGCCCCGGGAACCTGTCCCGGTTCCCCCGTCCCGTTCCGTGGCGGAACGGGACGGGTCCCCTTCCAAACGGGGTCTTTCGAGCGGCCTTGTCGCCACTTGCGCTAAGCCGCACATGACGTTCCGGCCATTCCCCTTCGGCCTCCGGCTCTCCTCCCGTCCGACATTGGATCAAGAGGGACCGTCCCCGCAGGGGACGGTCCCTCTTTTCTCTTTATGCGGCGGGCGAAAATCCGTATAGTAAGGTCATCGAACGCCGGACGAGAGGGACGCCGATGAAGACGATCAGCCGACGGGAGTTCGTGGGAGGCACGGCCAAGGCGGCGGGCGCCGCGGTCCTGGCGGCCGCGGCCGCGACGCCGGCAGCCGCGGGCCAGGAGGCCGCGCCCAAGGTCGGCGCCAGCGACCGGGTCACGGTCGCCCTCATCGGCTGCGGGGACCAGGGCCGGGGCGACCTCGGCGCCCTGCTCCGCCTGCCGGAGGTCGAGTGTGCGGCCCTGGCCGACGTCGACGACCACCGGCTCAACGAAACGGCCCAGAGTGTCGCCGACGATCGCGGCCGCAAGCCCGACACGTTTCGCGATTTCCGGCGCATCCTCGACCGCAAGGACGTCCAGGCCGTCGTCGTGGCGACCCCGGACCACTGGCACGCCCTGGCCACGGTCCTGGCCTGCCAGGCGGGCAAGGACGTCTATGTCGAGAAGCCGCTGGCGACCTCGATCGCCGAGGGCCGGGCCATGGTCCGGGCCGCGCGCCGCTACGGCCGCGTCGTCCAGGTCGGCACCCAGCAGCGGAGCGCCGAGCACTTCCGGGAGGCCGTCGACATCGTCCGCTCGGGGGAGCTCGGCCGGCTTCGCTTCGTCCGGGCATGGGCCTGCCTCGACTGGAAGGGCTCGATCGGGAGACCGGCCGACCGCAAGGCGCCGGACTACGTCGACTACGACTTCTGGCTCGGGCCGGCGGCGGCCCGCCCGTTCAACCCGATGCGTTTCCACCACAATTTCCGCTGGTTCTGGGACTACTCGGGCGGTCTCCAAGTCGACTGGGGGGCGCACATGATCGATGTCGCCCTCTGGGCCCTGGGCGGGGCCCCGCTCGGGGCGTCGGCCGCCGGCGGCAAACTCGCCTATCCGGACGATATCAACGAAACGCCGGACACGGCCAAGGCCCTGGTCGAGTTCAAGGACCATTCCCTCCTCTGGGAGCACATGATCGGCTGCGGCCTCGGCCCCTGGCAGCGCGAGCACGGCGTCGAGTTCCACGGCCAGAACGGCGTCCTCGTCGTCGACCGCGGCGGCTACGAGGTCGTCCCGGAGACGGACGCTTTCGCCCAGCCCGGCCGGGTCTTCCGCATGACGGGGAGGCCGCGACGCGCCTCGTCCGAGGACTTCCATTTCGCCCACGTCCGGAACTTCGTCGCGTGCGTCAAATCGAGGGAGAAGCCGGCCGCCGACGTCGAGACGGGCCATCTCTCCATCATCCCAAGCCACCTGGCCAATATCTCATACCGGCTCGGACGCCGTATCGCCTGGGACGCGGAGAAGGAAGAGATCCCGGGCGACGCCGAAGCCCAGCGCCTCGTCGGCCGCGCCTACCGGAGCCCGTGGGAGCTGCCCCGGGCCTAGAGGAGAGAGACGACGATGGACAACCGCTCTTCGAGACGGAACTTCTTCAAGGGCGCTCTCGCCGGAGCGGCCGCCCTGGCCGCGACTCCGGCCGCGGGCCGGCTCTTCGGCCGCGAGGGCGACGCGCGCACGGCGGGGCCGGCGCGGCGCGTGCCGTTCGCGCTCGGCCTAGCCTCGTACACGTGCCGCGAATTCGGCCTCGACGAGACACTGTCCATGGCCCGGCGGGTCGGACTCGCCCGGATCTCGCTCAAGGACGTCCACCTCCCGCTCACGGCCAGCGACGCGGAGATCGCCGCCGCCGTAGCGAAGGTCCGCGGGGCCGGGGTCGTTCCCTACGGCTGCGGCGTCGTCTACATGAAGACGCCGGCCGAGGTCGAGCGGGCCTTCGCCTACGCCCAGGCCGGCGGGATGGAGGTCATCATCGGCGTGCCCGACCATGGGCTGCTCCCCCTCGTCGAGAAAAAGGTCCGCGAGACCGGCCTCAAGCTCGCCGTCCACAACCACGGTCCGGGCGACCCGCTCTACCCGACGCCGGCCTCGGTCCTCGAACGGATCGGGGGGCTGGACGCGCGCGTCGGCCTCTGCCTCGACATCGGCCATTCCCTGCGGGCGGGAGTCGAGCCGTCCGAGGCGGCCGAGGCCTGCGGGGCGCGCCTCCTCGACGTGCACCTCAAGGACGTGACCGCGGCCTCGGCGGACGGCGGCCCGGTCGAGGCCGGCCGCGGGGTCCTCGACCTCCCCCGCTTCCTCCGCACCCTGCTCAAGCTCGGCTACCGGGGCACGGCGTCCTTCGAGTACGAGAAGGACGGCAAGGACCCTCTCGCGGGGCTGGCCGAATCGGTCGGTTATGTCCGCGGCGTCCTCGCGACCCTCTAGGAGCGAACGATGAAAGAAATGCCCGTCCCGGCCTCTCCCCCGCCGAAGGACCCGCCGGCCCGCGAGCGCTTGGCCGCGCTCGACGCCTTCCGCGGCTTCGACATCCTGACCATGGTCTTCGTCAATTACATCGCGGCCATGTCCGGCATCCCCTTCATCCTCCGGCACGCGCCCGCGACCATGGACACGTTCACGCTGACGGACACGGTCTTTCCGGGCTTCCTGTTCATGGTCGGCGTGGCCATCCCGCTGGCCCTGACCAAGCGGCGCGAGGCCGGCGAGCCTCTCCCCCGCCTCCTCGGCCACATCCTCCTTCGGACCTTGGCCCTGCTCTTTCTCGGCGTCATCGAGGTCAACGGCGAGCGCTTCTCCGCCGCCGACACGGGCCTCGGGCACGCCCTCTGGAGCTTCCTCGTCCTCGCGGCGGTGTTCGTCCTTTGGGCCGCCGTGCCGAAGACGGCCGGCCCGCGCTCGAGGCGCCGCCGCCTCGTCCTCAAGATCGCCGCGGCCGTGGCGCTCATCGTCCTCGTCGCCGTTTTCCGCGGCAAGGGCGAGGACGGCGCGGTGACCTGGCTCCAGCATTCCTGGTGGGGCATCCTGGGCATGATCGGCTGGACCTACCTCGCGGGCTCCCTCGTCTTCCTCTTCTCGAAGGGGAACCGGACGGTCCTGGCCGGCGCGATCGGCGTCATGACGGCCCTCTACATCGGCGGTCGCCACGGCGCCCTCGACTTCCTCGGCCCGGTCAACACGTTCCTGGGCCACGGCGTCGGAAGCATCTTCGGCTCCCACACGGCCATCGTCACGGCCGGGATGCTCGCGGGGACGATCTTCCTCCCCGGCTCGGACGTGTCGCGTCCGCGCGACCGCGTCCGGTTCCTGGCCGTGCTCGGCCTTCTCCTGACCATCTCGGGCTATCTCCTCCGGCCGCTCCACGGTTTCAGCAAGATCGCCGGGACCGAGTCCTGGACGCTGGCCACCGCCGGGATATGCTGCCTGGCGTTCCTCCTCTTCTACCTCGTCCTCGACGTCGCCGGACTCCGGCGGGCCGCCTCGTTCCTCGTCCCGGCCGGCCGGAACCCGCTCGCCGCCTACCTCCTGCCGGAACAGATCGGCAACGTCCTCGTCCTCCTCGGCGCCCTCCTCCCCTTCAATCTCTGGCGGGTCTTCTGGCCCTTCGCGGACAAGGGAGGGCTCCCCGGCATGCTCAACGCCGCGGCCATGACGGCGCTCGTCCTCCTTCTTACGACCCTGCTGACGCGGGCCAAGGTCATCCTCAAGCTCTGAGCGGTCCGGGCCCGGACCGGTCCCGGCGCCGCCATTTGACAAGTCCGCAGCCGTCGGCTATATTCCAGCGCGAAGGACCCGCCCATGAAATTCCACTTCTTCCCGCGCGACCAGAAGTTCTTCGCCCTCTTCCGCCAGGACGCGGCCAACCTCAAGCTCGGCGTCCAGGCCCTCCAGGAGCTCGTCGAGAACTACGAGGACGTCGAGAGGAAATACCAGCACATCAAGGACATCGAGCACCAGGGGGACATGATCACCCACGACATCTTCGTCAAGCTCCGGGAGACCTTCATCACCCCCATCGACCGCGAGGACATCCACGGCCTGGCCAGCGGCCTCGACGACGTCCTGGACTGCGTCGAGGGGGTGGCCAGCCGGATGAACTACTTCAAGGTCCCGCGGCCGACGCCCGAGATGAAGAAGCTCGTCGACATCATCAGCCAGGCCGTCCACCAGATCTCCGAGGCCATCGAGAACTTCGAGTCCCTGGGCCGCGTCGACGCCTTCTGCAAGCAGATCAACATCCTCGAGTACGAGGCCGACGTCGTCTGCCGGGAGGCCATCGCCGACCTCTTCGAGAAGACGGAGAAGGTCGAGCAGCTCAAGGACCTCATCAAGCTCAAGGAGATCTACGGCCGGCTGGAGATCGCCGCCGACCGCTGCGAGGACGTGGCCAACATCATCGAGGGCATCATCGTCAAGACCAGCTGAGCCGCATGCCCGCCGCGAGCCTCCTCTTCGTCGTCTTCGTCATCCTCGTCGCCCTGGCCTTCGACTTCACCAACGGCATGCACGACGCGGCCAACTCCATCGCCACCATCGTCTCGACCCAGGTCCTGACGCCGCGGCAGGCCGTCGTCTGGGCGGCCTTCTTCAACTTCGTCGCCTTCCTCATCTTCGGCACGGCCGTCGCCGCACACCATCGGCGCCGGGATGATCGACCTCGCCGCCGTCACGCCGCATCGTCGTCTTCGGCGGCCTCGTCGGGGCCATCTGCTGGAACCTCCTGACCTGGCTCCTGGGCCTGCCGACGAGCTCGTCCCACTCCCTCATCGGCGGCTACGCCGGCGCGGCCATCGTCAAGGCGGGGCCGGCCGTCATCATCGCCCGCGGCTGGGTCAAGACCGTCATCTTCATCTTCCTGGCTCCCGTCTTGGGCATGGTCCTGGGCGTCTTCTTCATGTGGCTGACGGTCTGGATCGTCCGGAAGAAGCATCCCGCCCGGATCAACCGCTCGTTCCGGCGGCTCCAGCTCCTCTCGGCCGGCCTCTACAGCCTCGGCCACGGCGGGAACGACGCCCAGAAGACCATGGGCATCATCGCCAGCCTCGTCTTCTCGGCCGGCTACATGAAGACCTTCCACATCCCCCTCTGGATCGTCCTCAGCGCCCACGCCGCCATCGCCCTGGGCACGCTGTCCGGCGGCTGGCGGATCGTCAAGACGATGGGGCAGCAGATCACCAAGCTCCGTCCGATCGACGGCTTCTGCGCCGAGACGGCGAGCGCCCTGAGCATCTTCTTCGCGACCCACATGGGTGTCCCGGTCAGCACGACCCACGTCATCACCGGGGCCATCTCCGGCGTCGGGGCCACGAAGCGGATGTCGGCCGTCCACTGGGGCGTCACCCTCAAGATCGTCTGGGCCTGGATCTTCACCATCCCCGGGGCCGGGCTCATCGGGGGCGCGGTCTACTTCCTCCTGCGGCTGCTCAAGCTCGCGGCCTGACGGTCGCCGCCGGGGCGATTGACTCCCGCCGCTCTTTCCGTTACATTCGGGGCGTCATGAGAACCGTCGCCCGCTGCCTCCTATGCATCATCGCCTTCCCTCTGCTCTCGGCCGCTCCCCGGAGCGTCCCCGCCCGCGCCGCCGACGACCTCGCCGTGGCGCTTCCCGGCCAGGCGGCCGGGTGCAAGGCCGCGGGCCCGGACCGCGTCTTCACCCGCGAGACGGCCGCCGGCTATCTCGGCAAGGGCGTCGACCTCTACCTCGCTTACGGTTTCCGGCGCCTTCTCGTCCGGGACTACAGGAGCGCGGCCGGCGCGTCGGTCGCCGCCGAGGTCTACGACATGACGACCGCGTCCGACGCTTTCGGCGTTTTCGCCGACGACCCCAGGGGAGACGAGGCCTCGGTCGGGAACGAGGCGCGCTCGGGCGCCGGTCTCCTCAGGTTCTGGAAGGGCGAATACTTCGTCAGGCTCCGGGCCGAGAGGGAGACGGCCGGGACGCGGGGGCTTCTCACGGACCTCGGACGCGCCATCGCCGCCGCCATCCCGGCGGCCGGCGCCCGGCCGGCGCTCATCGGCGTCCTGCCCCCGGAGCGCCTGGTGCCCCGGAGCGTCCGCTACTTCCACAGGCAGTCGTCCCTCGACAGCCAGTACTATCTCGTCGACGAGAACGCCCTCGGCCTGAACGACGGGACCGAGGCCGCCCTCGGCCGTTACCGGGAGGCGCGGGGCGAGTCCATGCTCCTCGTCTGCCGCTACCGTTCGGCGGCCGACGCCCGCCGCGCCTGGCTCGCCTTCAGCCGGGTCTTTTTCAAGGGCAGGGTCGACGAGCGCGGAGGCGCCGTGACGGAGAGGCTCGAGAACGGCGAGTTCGCCGCGTCCCGTTCCGTCGGGCCCTGCCTTGTCGTCGTCCTCGAATCGCCCGACCGCCCGAGCTGCGAGGCGCTCTCCGAGGCCGCGGCGGCGCGCTGCCGCGAGGCGTTCGGGAAGACCGGCGGGTCTTACTTCGCCTTGGGCTTGCGGGGCAGCGTCCCGGGGTCGCAGGGCTCGTCTTCGTCGTAATTGCGGGCCATCTCGGGGTGGGGGGCCGTCGTGCAGAACGGCAGCGGGCCCATCTCCCGGCCGCAGCAGACGGGAACCGCCGCGCCCTTCTCGACCGTGATCTCCCTCTGGCAGACCGAGCAATGATATGTCACGTCGCTCATCTCGACTCCTCCCTTCCCGGAACGGGATCCCGAGAATCCATCTTATCACCCGCGCGAAGGCTCATCAAGCGCGCGAATGTTCATGAAGGCCGGCCGAGGGACAGAAGAAAATCCCGCCCCCGGCGTCCAATAGATGATCGCCGGGAGGCGTGCCCCGCCGCGACCCCCGCGGACGCGGCCGCGCGGCGTTTGACCGCGGGGAAAGGGCTGTGATAATCCTAGGAGCCGCCTCCACGGCCATCGGGTCAAGGAGAAGACCATGCGCACCATCGGTTCCCCGCGCCCCGGGAAAGAGAGCCTGCCCGTTTTCGCGGGCGCGGCCCTCGCCGTCGCGCTCGCCGGCCTCGCCGGCTGCTCGCACGCCAAGGCAAAGCCCGAGCTCGCCTGCACGGTCCTCGAGCTCCGCCAGGACCCGGCCTCCCGCTACTATGACGCCGTCGTCCGCGTCGAGAGGGTCACCCTCCCGGACGCGGCCAAGGCCGGCCTCCGCGTCCTGACGCCGACCTCGAGCTTCGACGTCCCGACCCTCAGGTTCACCGCCGACGGCCGCGACGCCTCCCGGCTCGAGCCCGGCGACACGTTCATCGTCCCCCTGGCCCGTCCCGACTGGAAGCTCGCCGTCGAAGGGGGCGGGTCCGTCCTCTGGACGGACAATTTCTGGGACCTTCTGCCTCAAAACGACCGCTGGCACCCGACGAAGACCGAGGCCATGACCGTGGCCGCGAGCGCCCCGGTCGTCGACGTGCACGGAGTCCTCAAGCCCGTCCCCGCCTCCCTGCCGCCCGAGTGGCGCCTGGCCGAGGAGACCGAGCCGACCGCCGACAGCGCCCTGGGCTCGTCGGTCTACCGGAAGGTCCGGGGCGGCCGGGTCGTCGAGCAGGTCGAGTTCCAGTACGCCCGGCTGACCGAAGACCAGAAGACCCGGATCGCCTCGGGCCTGACCACGGATTTCCTCGGCGACTGGTCGGACTGCGCCAAGAACGGCGGCGCGGCGGCGACCGTGGCCGGGCACCAGGCCATCGTCTGCGACCTCGAGGGCACCGGGGACTTCGGCTGGACCTACCGCTTCTTCTACGTGGACTCCGACGTTCTCGTCGGGGCCGACGTCCAGTCCGACCCGCAGGAGCTCGGCAAGACGGATGCCCAGAAGGACCTCGAGCGCCGGACCGACCAGGTCTTCCTCCGCTACGGCTACGGGCCTGTCGGCGCGGAGGAATGGCAGGTCATGATCGAGCTGCGGATGAACCGGACCGGGGCCTTCCACAAGAGATCCCGGGCCGGCGAGGTCGTCGACAAGGACTTCCGGGTCGGCGACGACGAGTTCGCCGCCGTCGAGAAGGCCCTGGCCGACAACGGCTTCTGGGCGCTCGAATCGCGGTCGGGGATCGGCACGGGCTTCGAATCGTTCCTCGCCGTCCAGACCGACGCCCAGGCCCGGACGGTCGCCATGAAGAACGTCCGCGACGTCCGCTTCGAGAAGATCGCGGCCACGGTCCGAACGATGGTCCTGCCGAAGGTGGATGAGAGTGGGATGCAGCCGAAGGCCCGCTGAGCGCGGCGGAGCGAGCTCCTTCGGGCCGGCCGTCCTGGCCATCCTCCTCCTTGCCGCGGGATGGACCGCCTGCGGCGGCCGCGAGGCGCCGGACACCGGGCCGGTCGGGCCAGCCGGGCCGGGCCGGACGGCCGTGCCCGTGAACCAGGTCGTGACGCCGGCCGGACATGAAGTGCCGCTGCCCGGGCTCCGTCCCCAGGCCCTCGCCCTCTCCCCGGACGGCCGCCTGCTGGCCGTTTCCGGAAAGACGAGCGAGCTCGTCATCATCGACCCGGCGGCGGGCGTCGTCCTCCAGAGGGTCGGGCTGCCGGCCGAAGGCCCCGCGGAAGGCGCCCCCGAGGCCGCCTCGCCGAACATCCTCGAGCCGGACACCAAGGGCCAGCTGAGCTACACCGGGCTCGTCTTCTCGCCCGACGGCCGCCGCCTCTACCTCAGCAACGTCAACGGCAGCATCAAGGTCTTCGACGTCGACGCTCGACGGCGGCGTCAGCCCGCGGCGCTCGCTCCCGCTGCCCGCGGCCGACGCGCCCGCGCCGGGACGAGGAGATCCCGGCCGGGCTGGCCTTCTCAGCCGACGGCCGCAGGCTCTACGTCTGCGGCAACCTCTCCAACCGCCTGCTCGAGCTCGACGCCGAGACGGGCGTCGTCTTCCGGACCTTCGACGTCGGGCGTCGCCCCCTACGACGTCGTCCTGGTCGGAAGCAAGGCCTACGTCAGCAACTGGGGCGGCCGCCGGCCCGGGCCGGGCGACCTCACCGGCCCGGCCGGCCGCGGCACCGAGGTCAGGGTCGACGCCGCGACGCGCATCGCCTGCGAGGGCTCGGTCAGCGTCATCGACCTCGACCGGCGGCGCCGCGGCCGAGGACATCGTCGTCCACCTCCACTCCTCGGCCCTGGCCCTCTCGCCCGACGGCCGGTACCTCGTCTGCGCCAACGCCGCCGAGCGACAACCTGAGCGTCATCGACACCGCGACCGACGCGGTCGTCGAGACGATCTGGGTCAAGGCGAGCCCGGCCGACCTCTTCGGCGCCTCGCCCGAACGCCCTGGCCTTCGCCCCGGACGGCCGGACGCTCTACGTCGCCAACGGCACCCAGAACGCCGTCGCCGTCATCGACTTCAAGCCGGCCGGCGCGCCGTCGAAGTTCCTCGGGCCTCATCCCGGCCGGCTGGTTCCCGGGCGCGGTCGTCTTCGACGCGCGGCGGAACGCGCTCGTCGTGGCCAACATCAAGGGCCTCGCCGGTCGAGCCGAAGCGTCGACAAGTCGACGGGCGGGCACGGGCTTCAATTCCCACCAGTACCACGGCTCGCGTGTCCCTCATCCCCGTCCCCGAAGCCGCGCGACCTCAAGCGGCTGACGGCCGCGGTCTACGAGAATTATCACCGCGACCGGATCGCCGCGGCGCCTGCGCCAGCCGCGGCCGCGGCCAGCCGCCGCGGCCCGTCCCCGAGCGGATCGGCGAGCCCAGCGTCTTCAAGCACGTCGTCTACGTCATCAAGGAGAACCGGACCTACGACCAGGTCCTGGGCGACGTCGCGGCAGGCAACGGCGACCCGTCGCTCGTCCTCTTCGGCGAGCGCGTGACGCCCAACCAGCACAAGATGGTCCGGGAGTTCGCCCTCCTCGACAACACCTACTGCAGCGGCATCCTCAGCGCCGACGGCCACCAGTGGTCCACGACGGCCTTCGGCACGGATTACCTCGAGAAATCGTTCGCCGGCTGGCCGCGGAGCTATCCCGACGGCATGGGCCCGGACGAAGTCGACGCCCTGGCCTACGCCCCGAGCGGCTTCATCTGGGACAACGCCCTCCGGCACGGCGTCTCCATGTGGAACTTCGGCGAGTTCACCATGCACGACTGCGGCTGGAAGGACCCGACGCCGGAAGGGCGACCCGTCGTGGCAAGACTACTGGGACGAATACCTCCACGGCCGGGGCGAGGTCGTCATCGGCAGCGTCCCCGGCGATCGAGACGATCGCGCCCGTTCTCGCCCACGGACACGCTCGGCTGGAACCTGGACGTCCCGGACGTCTGGCGGGCGCGGCTACATCGTCGAAGCAGCTCGCGGCCTGGGAGCGCGACGGGCCGCATGCCCCAGCTCGTCCTCATCTGCCTGCCCGACGACCACACCAGCGGGACGAAGCGAGGGCATGCCGACGCCGGCGGCCTTGGCCGCCGACAACGACCTCGCCTTCGGCCGGATCGTCGAGGCCCTCAGCCACAGCCGGTTCTGGAAGGAGACGGTCATCTTCGGCATCGAGGACGACCCGCAGAACGGCTGGGACCACGTCAGCGGCTACCGGACGACGGCCTACTGCGTCAGCCCCTACACGAAGCGCGGCGCGGTCGTCGGCACGCAGTACAACACGACGAGCCTGCTCCGGACGATCGAGCAGATCCTCGGCCTGCCGCCGATGAACCAGTTCGACGCCGCGGCGACGCCCATGTTCGACTGCTTCACCGACACGCCCGGACTTCCGGCCGTTCGAGGCCGTGGCCAACAACGTCCCCCTCGACACGATGAACCCGCCGGCGAAAACGATCGCCGACGCCGCGCTCCGCCGGGACGCGATCCGTTCCGCGCGCTTCGACCTCCGCAGGGCCGACGCCTGCCCCGAGGACGCCCTCAACCGCATCCTCTGGCGCGCCGTCAAGAGGCCCGGCGGTCCCCTACCCGGCCTGGGCCGTGACGCTCGCGGACGATGCCGAGGACGACTGACTGCAGCCGCCTAGCATCATCCGCCGAGCCTAGGCAATCCTGCATCACGTGCCTCCCGGGGAAAGCCCGAGTTCTTTCAGAATCGGGGATTTACTTTTTAGGCTCAATTAAATATAGTTCCCTAACGATCATCGCGCCTGGAGCGAGACGCCGGATGGATCCGTGAATAAGGGGATGCGCATGGGCCTCCAAACATCGACTGGATCATCATAGTCTGCTACTTCGGCCTCATCCTCGGCGTCGCCTGGTGGGTCATCCGCAAGCGAAAAGACACCGCGACCGACTACTTCCTGGCCGGCCGCAACCTCGGCTGGTGGATCATCGGCGCCTCGATCTTCGCCTCGAACATCGGCTCGGAGCACATCGTCGGCCTGGCCGGCACGGGCGCCACGGACGGCGTGGCCATGGCCCACTACGAGCTGCACGCCTGGTGCCTGCTCGTGCTGGCCTGGGTCTTCGTGCCGTTCTACGCCCGGTCGCATGGTCTTCACCATGCCGGAGTTCCTGGAGCGGCGGTTCTCCGCCACTCGCGCTACGTCCTGTCCATCGTCTCGCTGATCACGTTCGTCGTGACCAAGATCGCCGTCGGCATCTTCGCCGGCGGCGTCGTCTTCGCGACCCTGCTGCCGGAACTGCACTTGAGCCTCGGCGGCCTCGACATCAACAGCTTCTGGATCGGCTCGGTCCTGGTCATCGTCCTCACCGGGCTCTACACCATCCTCGGCGGCATGCGGGCCGTCGCCTACAACGACGCCGTCCAGGTCGTTCGTCCTCATCGCCGGCTCGGTCGACGCTGACGGTCTACGGCCTGATCAAGCTCGGCGGCTGGGACGCGCTCCGGGCGCTCTGCGGCTCGGACATGTTCAACCTCTGGAAGCCGCTCATCCCGCACGGCGTCGACGGCACCTGGGCGCCGGTCCTGGTCAAGAACGCCGCCGGCGCAGTGGTCAAGCAAGCCTGGTATTTCAACGGCTACTACCCGTGGCTGGGCATGCTCTTCTGCGCGCCCGATCATCGGCCTCTGGTACTGGTGCACCGACCAGTACATCGTCCAGCGGGCGCTCGGGCGCGCCGAACGAGCGGACGGCCCGCCGCGGCAGCATCTTCGCCGGCGTCCTCAAGCTCCTGCCCGTCTACCTCTTCATCATCCCGGGCATGATCGCCTTCGCCCTGGCCAAGAGCGGCAAGGTCCCCGGGCTCGAGCGTCATGGTCGGCGCCGACGGCAAGCGCCATCCCGCACGAGGCCCAGGCCGCCTTCCCGCTGATGGTCAAGTACCTGCTGCCGGCCGGGCTGCGCGGGCATCGTCGTGGCCGGCCTGCTCTCGGCGCTGATGGGCTCGCTGGCCGGCGTCTTCAACGCCTGCTCGACGCTCTTCACGGTCGACCTCTACCAGAAGTGGAAGCCCGAAGGCCACGCAGCACCAGATCGTCCGGATCGGCCGCATCGCCACGGCGCGTCATGGTCCTCATCGCCCTGCTGTGGATCCCGGTCATCCAGGGCGCCCGCGGGCTGTACAACTACCTGCAGGCGGTGCAGGGCTACCTCGCGCCGCCGATCTTCGTCGTCTTCTTCTTCGGCGTCTTCTGGAAGCGGCTCAACGCCAAGGGCTGCCTCTGGGCCCTGATCGTCGGCTTCGCCCTCGGCCTGTTCCGCATGTTCGTGGACACGCCGGTCGCCCTGGGCTTTTCGGCTACGTCGACGCGGCCAAGACGATCGCCAACGGCTATCCCGAGGGCTCGTTCCTCTGGATCGTCAACAACATCTACTTCCAGTACTTCAGCGTGCTCATCACGCTCGTCTCGATCATCGTCATGATCGTCGTCAGCTACGCTGACGCAGGAGCCCGATTACGAGAAGATCCAGAGCCTGACCTTCGGCACGGCCACGGCCGAAGACCAGCGGCAGACGCGGGCCAGCTGGGACTGGCGCGACGTCGCTGGCCTCGGCCTTCGTCCTGGCCTGCATCCTGGCCGCCTATCTCTACTTCACCGGGTGAGGCCGGGAGCGACAGCGGCCCATCGGTCGAGGGGCGCGCCGAAGGCGCCCGGCCGGAGGTGAGGCATGGGCGGCGCCGCCGAGCGGAGGGCTTCGAGGGGGATGAGATGAAACGCTCGCGCCCGCGATTCGCTCTCTTTTTCGCTCCGCCCCTCCTCGGTCTTCGCGCTCCCTGCTTGCTCGTTCGGCCCAAGCCCCGCAGCCCGCCGAAAAACCGCCGGAGATGCGGACCGTCGAGACCGTGCGCCCGGGCGTCGAACATATCGCCCTCAAGCGCGGCGACTTCTCGGACAAGCTTGGGGCGGACCGTTGGACGGTCCACGCCCTCGTCCTCGACCCGTCGCGGGTCAGGCTGGAACTCGGCCGGGCCATGGACGAAGGCGTCGGCACCGAGCCGGTGAGCTCGATCGCGGCTCGGCATGGAGCCCTGGCGGCGGTGAACGGCGGCTATTTCCGCACGGCCGGGATCTATCGGGGGGAGCCGGCCGGGCTGCTCGAGGTTTCGGGCCGGGTGCTCAGCGAGCCGTCGCGGAAGCGCCCCGGGCTGGCCATCGTGAACGCCAGCGGTGCGGTTCGGGCGGCCGTCGTTGGCGTAGACTTCCGGGCGGAGGTCACGACCGACGACGGAGCGACGAGAACGGTCGACGGCGTCAACCGTCCCCGCGAGGCGGATGAGCTCATCCTCTTCACCCCCGAGTTCCACCGGACGACGCTCACCGGGCCGGGCGGGGTCGAGGCCGTCGTCGTCGACGGCATGGTCACGGCGGTCCGCGAGGGAGAGGGCAGCGCGGCGATCCCGGAGGGCGGGTACGTGCTCTCGGCCTCGGGCGCGGCAGGTCAATGGGTGCGCGAGCATATCCGGGCCGGACGAAGGGCCGCGCTCAAGACCGCGGCCGTCACGAGCCCTGAGCCGAACTTCACGCCGGACTTCATCATCGGGGGTGGGCCGGTCCTCGTCCGTGACGGGAAGCCCGCGGCGGCCGCCGACGCCGGGGCCTATGACCAGGGGTTCTCCATGAAACGGCACCCGCGGACGGCCGCCGGCATCCGATTGGACGGGACTCTGGTCCTGGTGACTGTCGACGGACGCCAACCTCTGATCAGCGTCGGGATGACGATCTCGGAGCTCGAGGCCCTGATGATCGAGTTCGGTTGTGTTGAAGCCGTCAACCTCGACGGCGGCGGGTCGACGACGATGGTCGTCAAGGGCCGGGTCGTGAACTCGCCCTCCGACGCCTCGGGCGAGCGGCCTGTAAGCGACGCCCTGCTCGTTCTCCTGCGGTAGCTCGCGCCGGTTGACCGCGCACCGGCTTCTCCTATAATATTCAACACCTCATGGCCGCAGGCCTTCACCGATTCTCGCCGGAGGAAAACCCCATGTCCCGTCGTCTCGCCCGAATTCCGTCCGTTCTCGTCATCGGTCTTTGCGTCCTCGCCCTCGCCGCCTCGGCGGGCCACGGACTCGCCGCGAAGAAACCCCTCTCCTACGACGCCTACGACGGCTGGCGCTCGATCCAGGGCACCCAGCTCTCCCGCGACGGGCAATGGCTCGTCTACGCCCTTGTCCCGCAGGACGGCGACGGCGAGCTCGTCGCCCTCAACCTGAAAACGAACAAGGAGTACCGGTCGCCGCGCGGCAAGCAACCGACGATCACCGTCGACGGCAAGTTCGTCGTCTTCACCGTCGCGCCGCTAAAGGCGGAGGTGGACAAGGCGAAGAAGGACAAGAAGAAGCCCGAGGAGCAGCCCAAGGCCGGACTGGGCATCATGGACCTGGCCACGGGCGACGTCACGACGGTCGAGCGGGTCAAGAGCTTCAAGGTGCCCGAGGAATCGGGGATCGCCGTGGCCTACCTGATGGAGCCGCCCGCCAAGAAAGACGAGGAGAAGAAGGACGAGGCGAAGAAAGAGGAAGTCAAGAAAGAGCCCGAAGCCGAGAAGCCCGAGCCGAAGCCCGGCGAGCCGAAGAAGGAAGGGGCCGCGAAGAAAAGAAGAAAGAGGAGAAAAAGAAGGAGCCCGGCACGGACCTCGTCGTCCGGGAGCTCGCCGCGGGCAAGGAGACGCGGATCGCCGAGGTCGTCGAGTACGCCTGGCCGAAGAACGGCGCCTGGCTGGCCTATGGCGTCTCCTCGAAGACGCCGGAGAACGACGGCGCTTTCGCCCGGGAGACGGCCACGGGGAAGACGGTCGCGCTGCTCAAAGGGCTCGGGAACTACAAGGGCTTCGCCTTCGACGAGAAGGGAGCGCAGCTCGCCTTCACCAGCGACCGCGATGATTATAAGGCCGACAAGTCCGCCTCGAAGCTCTATTACTGGGCCCCGGCGGCGATCAAGCCAGCCGCCGCTGCCGGGGCTGGCGGGGCGGTCGAGCTCGCGCCTGGCGCGTGGAAGACCTTCCCCGCCGGGATGGCCGTGAGCGAGAACGGCAAGCTCGTCTTCTCCAAGGACGGCGGCCGGCTCTTCTTCGGCATCGCGCCGGCGCCCAAGCCCGAGCCGAAGGACGCGCCCGAGCCGGTCAAGGTCGATATCTGGAGCTGGAAAGACCCCTACCTCCAGCCGATGCAGAAGGTCCGGGCCGAAGAGGACAAGAAGCGCAGCCTGATGTGCGTCGTCCACTTCGGACCCAAGGAAAAGAAGTTCGTGCAGCTGGCCACGGACGACATGCCGGAAGTCACGCTCTCGGAGGACGCCAAGCTCGCCCTTGGCGTCTTCCGATGTCCCCTACCGCCAGCTCGTTTCCTGGGACCGGAGCTACGAGGACAACTACCTCGTCAGCCTGGCCGACGGCTCGCGCAAGAAGGTCCTCGAGAAGAGCCCCTACGGCGCGCTCGATCTCGCCCGGCGGGAAGTACCTGCTCTGGTTCAACGACGCCGACCGAAACTACTACGCCTACCGCGTCCTGGACGGCAAGACGTTCAACCTGACGGCCAAGCTCGGCGTCAGCCTCGTCGACGAGACCTAGGACACGCCCGGCGAGCCCGGCCCCTACGGCACGGGCGGCTGGACGGACGGCGACGCCTCGGTCCTCATCTACGACCGTTACGACATCTGGGAGGTCCTGCCCGACGGGTCGAAGGCCCGCATGGTCACGAACGGCGTCGGCCGGCGCGACAAGGTCGTCTTCCGCTACATCGGCCTCGACCCCGAGCGAAAGACCGTGCCGGCCAAGGAGCCCGTCATCCTGCTCGCGACGAACGACGTCACCCGGGCCTCGGGCGCCTACCGGGCGAACCTGGCGACGCCCGGCGACCCCGTGAAGGTCGTCATGCTCGACAAGCAGTTCGGCGGCCTCCGCAAGGCCAAGAACGCGGACGTCTACGCCTTCACGCTGGCAGACCTTCGAGGAGTTCCCGAACCTGTGGGTGAGCGACGGCGACTTCGCCGCGGCGCGCAAGGTGAGCGACGCCAACCCGCAGCAGGCCGAGTACAGCTGGGGGAGGGCCGAGCGCATCGATTACCTCAACGCCGACGGCGTCACCCTCCCGGCCGTGCTCATCAAGCCCGACGATTTCGACCCGGCGAAGAAGTACCCGCTCATGGTCTACATCTACGAGACCATGGCCGAGGGGCTCAACCGCTATTACGCGCCTTCGCCCGGCACGAACATCAACTTCACGCGCTACGTCAGCAACGGCTACGTCATCCTCATGCCCGACATCGTCTACGAGGTCGGCTACCCGGGCTCGAGCGCCCTCAAGTGCGTCATCCCGGCCGTGGAGAAGGTCGCTGGGCATGGGCTTCATCGACCCGAAGCGGATCGGCATCCAGGGCCACAGCTGGGGCGGCTACGAGATCACCTACATGATCACCCAGACGGACATGTTCGCCGCCGTCGAGGCGGGCGCCTCGGTCTCCAACATGACCAGCGCCTACGGCGGCATCCGCTGGGGCACGGGCATGTCCCGGGCCTTCCAGTACGAGAAGACGCAGAGCCGGATCGGCGCGCCGCTCTGGACGCGGGCCCTCCAGTTCATCGAGAACTCGCCCGTCTTCTGGGTCGAGCGGGTCAAGACGCCCTACCTCACCATCCACAACGACGAGGACGATGCCGTGCCCTGGTACCAGGGGATCGAGTTCTTCTCGGCCATGCGCCACCTGGGCAAGGAAGCCTACATGTTCGACTTCAACGGCGAGAAGCACGGCCTGCGGGAGCGCGAGAACCAGAAGTACTGGACGGTCCACATGGACGAGTTCTTCGACCACTACCTGCTCGGAAAGCCGCGGCCGGAGTGGATGGACAAGGGCGTCCCGTACCTCGAGCGCGGCAAGCGCGACGTCAACGCGCTCTACAGGAAGCCGGAAGAAAAGAAGGCCGAAGAACCGAAGAAGTAGGCCCTTCTTCCAGTCTCAGGGGAAGTCGCCGATGAACACGGAGCCCACGGGGACGGTCAGAAGAAGGGAGGAGAGGACGAAAGTCCATCGACGGTTCGCTTGGCTCGCCATGATTGAGGCGGCTCTTTCCTCGGCCGGGGACGAATGACGGAGGAAACCATGGGCATCCCGATTTTCCAGGTCGACGCGTTCGCGGCGGAGCCGTTCAAGGGCAACCCGGCCGGGGTCTGCCTGCTCAAGGGCCCGGCCGAGGCCCCCTGGATGCAGGACGTCGCCGCCGAGATGAACCTGGCCGAGACGGCCTTCCCCCTGGCCGAGGGGGACGGCTTCCGGCTGCGCTGGTTCACGCCCAAGGTCGAGGTCAAGCTGTGCGGCCACGCGACCCTGGCCACGGCCCACATCCTCTGGGAAGAGGGGATCCTGGCCGCCGGCCGGGAGGCGCGCTTCCAGACGCTGAGCGGACTGCTCACGGCCCGCCGCGACGGCGAATGGATCGAGCTCAACTTCCCGGCGCGTCCCGTCCAACCGGGGGTGCCGGACTGGGCCGACGCCCTCGTCGGCGCCCTGGGCGTCAAGCCCTCGTTCATCGGCCTGAGCGCCGAGGACGCCCTGGTCGAGGTCGCCGACGAGGCGGCCGTCCGAACGCTCGATCCCGACATCGCGACGCTCAGGACCCTCCCGGCGCGCGGCGTCATCGTCACCAGCCGGTCGGGCGACCCACGATTCGATTTCATCTCGCGCTTCTTCGCCCCGGCCGTCGGCGTCGACGAGGACCCGGTGACGGGCTCGTCGCACTGCGTCCTCACGCCGTACTGGGCGCGGCGCCTGGGCAAGGCCTCGATGACCGCCTTCCAGGCCTCGGCGCGAGGCGGCGTCCTTCGCGTCCGCCTCGACGACGACCGGGTCCGCATCGCCGGCCGGGCCGTGACCTTCCTCCGCGGCGAGCTTACGGTCTAATTCGAACGAAACAAGCTTAATAAGTAAGCTCGTGGCGGCGATGAAGGCCGCCGCCGTTGCATTTCTCAATGCCCATTCGCGACCTTAATTGATTAGTGCAACCAGGCCCGGAACTCGAACTTCGAAAAACTCATTTATTTTTAATCAGATACAGTAAAGATCTGTTGGTATATATCTTGCACTATCCGGTCTCTCGGAAAAAAACGCCAAGCCCCCTTAAATCCATGAAATCAAAAACAAACATCCAGAAAGCCAGCCGTCCCATAGGAAATACAGTCGTGCATATCCTCGACCGTCAGTTCTCGCAAATCGTGCAGCGGATTGATGATAGTCGCTCGACCGTCGCAACCGAATCCGGAAGAGATCGCACATCCTTTAACCAAGGTGACACCCATGAAAGTCGTTAAATTCGGGATTGCCGCAGTCAGCTGTGCGCTCCTTGCCGCTTGGATCAATATCCCATTGCGCGCCGGCCAAAATGCACCGGCAGCGACATCGGACAAGGAAAAGATCCAGGAAGCAAGTCCGCCGACCACGACCGTGCCGACACCGGGGCCGCTGATGACGGCTTTGGCCGAGGGGGGAATAGCTGGGCCTTTGAACAAGGCCAGGATCAACATCTACGGCTATGCTCAAGGCGGTTACTTTTACGACCTCTCCGCGCCTGACAGTCCCGGCCCGACCTACATCGGATATAACAATTTCAAGAACACGGTCATCCTTGACAAGATCAGTTTGAATATCGAGCGCACGGTCGATCCGACCAAGAAGGCATTTAACGTGGGTTTCCACGGGGAAGGCATCTATGGCGCAGATGCGGCGTTCATCCACTCGAACGGCATGATGGATACGCAGACCGGGCGCAATCAATGGGACCTTCTCCAAGCTTATGTGGACGTGACCCTCCCGGGCTTGCCGCTTCGACTCCGCGTGGGCAAATGGATCGAGCTGGCCGGTTTCGAGCAGTTCAGCGCTAACATCTACGGGGCTTTCGGTGATCCGGCCAGGGCACTTTATTCTTACAGTTATCAGTTTCTCTATGCCGAGTCTGGCACGCAGACGGGCGTATTAGCCACCGTCGTGCTTAACCGCCAGTGGACGTTTGACGCCGGCTTCACGCGCGGCTGGAACCAGTCGACGCGCGACGCTAACGATTCCCTGGACTTCTTGGGCCGCGTGATCTATACGCCCAGCGACAAGACTTCCGTCATTTTCGTGATGACGGAAGGCCCGGAGTTCCCGGCGGGCGTCGGAACGAATCTGCCTCCGGGCGACAACAGCGACTGGTGGACCGCCTTGGACTTGGTTATGACCCACAAGGTCACTGACAAATTCAGCCTCGGCTTGGGCGTTGACTACGTCGTCGCGCCGCACATCCCGGGCTTACCGGACGGTGTTAAGCAGTGGGGTGGCGTGGCTGGCTACGTAAGCTTCGCGATCGATACGCACTTCACACTGAACACCCGGCTGGAGTGGTACAAAGACGCCGCCAATGGCTTTTCCACCGGTGCGCCCGTCAGCGCCGACTACCGTGAGGCAACCATGGGCATGGCGATCAAGCCGTTCCCAAAAGACCATATCCTCTCGCATGTGCTGTTCCGGCCTGAAGTTCGCTACGACCACTCTGACCGCGCGGCCTTCGACGGCGGCCATCAAGATCAGTTGACATTCAGCGTGGACGCCCTCTTCACCTTTTAGAATCCATCCGCAGGCCTCTAGGCCTGTCCATTGTCTTTGACGTCCAGCTTGTTCTCAAGCAGGTTGATGCCCTGCAAGACGATGAAGGCTTCGTCGTCCGTCCTGATATCGAGGACGATGTTGGACTTCTTCAGGAGCGTCTTCATCCTGTCCGCAAGATAGCTGATCGAGTTGGAGATGTAAACCGGGAAGTACCAAAAATAGCCGAACGCCAGGAGCAGGCAAAAGGCCCCGATGCCGGCCATAAGGCTGATGGTCCTGGCCGAATCCTGCTTTGCGATCTGATTTTTCCGCTCGACGGCCTGCATGTTAACGTCGTTGATGCTGATGATGGCGTGCCTGAGTTTTTCAAAGGCGGGTTGGTATTCATTGAAATAGAGCGCGCGGCCGCCCTCCCCCTTGACGAGGCGCTGGCAGAGGCTTGCGTACAGAACATAATCCCGGTTGACCGCGGCCACGTAATCGCTTTCATGGATCTCGGTGATGTTGCCGTTCTCGGACTTGAGATTGGCTTCGAATTCGATCCGGCCGGCTTCAAAGAGCTTCAGGTAGTAGTCTGATGTCTCCTTAGCTTCGGGCACGTTGAAAATAATGCTGCTGACGGCCGTCCGCATGTCCTCGAGGGCCGAGATCATGTTCCTGGAGTAGACGAGTGATTTGTAATTGTCTTTCAGGATGTTCTCGGCGTCCTGCGAGAGGCTGCCGATATGGTAGGAGCAGAAAATCCCCAAAAAGAATATGATGAGGAACAAGAACCCCAGGCCCAAAGTCAGTTTCTTCTTGAGTGTCATGACGCCTCCGGGGGATTACCCATGTCCTGACTTTGACACCCTTATTGTAGTCCGAAACACGGCAAATGGGAACCTTCCAGCCCGAGGAAGGCCCTGTCTGCCGTGGGAGGACATGCCCCGTCCATCGCTTGGCTGCGTGTTGCTTTTCCCCCGGATGTCCGCTATGCTTGGGGCCCGAAGCGGATCGTCCCATGGGGCCCGAAAAGAGCATCCCGGCCGTGAGCCCGTCCCTCCATGTCCTGGTCGTGGACGACGAGCTCAACATCCGCAAGACGCTGGCCCTCTGTCTCGAGACGGAAGGCCACAAGGTCATCGGCGGTCAGCAATTTCCAGGACGCCCTGGCCGAGGCCGCACGCCGTTCCTTCGACCTGGCCTTCGTCGACCTCCGGCTGGGCACCGACGACGGCCTCGACCTCATCCCGCCCCTCCTCGCGGCGACGCCCTGGCTCAAGATCATCGTCATCACCGCCTACGCCTCCATCGATACGGCCGTCGAGGCCATGCGGCGGGGAGCGACCGATTACATCCCCAAGCCGTTCACGCCGGCCCAGATCAACCTGGCCGTCCGGAAGGTCTTCGAGGTCCGGACGCTCGAGCAGAAGGTCGCCGCCCTACAGGAGGACCTGGGCCGCCAGCGTCCGGAGGTCGATTTTTCGAGTTCGAACCCGGCCATGCAGAGGGCGGCGGCCCTGGCCCGCCAGGCCGCGGCATCCGAGGCGACGCTCCTCCTTCGCGGCGAGAGCGGCACGGGCAAAACGGTCCTGGCGCGGGCCATCCATTCCTGGAGCCCCCGGGCGGGGAAGCCGTTCAGCCTGATCTCCTGCCCCTCTTTCTCGCCGGAGCTGCTCGAAAGCGAGCTCTTCGGCCACGTCAAGGGCGCCTTCACCGGCGCCGTCCGCGACAACCCCGGCCGGATCGCCGCGAGCGACGGCGGGACGCTCTTCCTGGACGAGATCGGCGACCTGCCCCTCGCCCTCCAGCCGAAGCTCCTGCGCTTCGTCCAGGACCGGGAATACGA
The DNA here is from genome assembly GCA_963805045.1 of Candidatus Aminicenantota bacterium. Classification (GTDB taxonomy): domain Bacteria; phylum Acidobacteriota; class Aminicenantia; order Aminicenantales; family Saccharicenantaceae; genus DATKJS01. The sequence goes on along the minus strand of CAWDTC010000025.1, from coordinate 66,457 downwards.
GCGCGTCGGCGACACGGTCACGCGGAAGGCGGACGTGCGGCTGATCGCGGCCACGAACACGAGCCTCGAGGACGCCGTCAAGCACGGCCGCTTCCGGGAGGACCTTTATTACCGTCTGAACGTCATCCCGATCGAGATCCCTCCCCTCCGCGAGCGGCCGGGCGACATTGCCGGGCTCGCGGAACGGCTGCTGGCCTTTCACGCCCGCAATAACCACCGCTCGTACCTGGGCTTCACGGACGAGGCCCTTCGCGCCCTGGCCGGCTACGCCTGGCCGGGCAATGTCCGCGAACTGAGCAACGCTGTCGAGCGCGCCGCCATCCTCTGCCGCGACGACCGCGTCGGCATCGAATGCCTGCCGGCGGGAGTCGTTCCCGGCGGCGCCGAGGTCCGGCTCGGCGACCGCGTGAGCCTGGACAAGATCGAGGAGCAGCACATCCGGCGCGTCCTGGCGAGGACGCGACTCCCTCCAGGAGGCGGCGGACGTGCTCGGCATCGACCAGGCCACCCTCTGGCGGCGGCGTAAGAAGTACGGCCTTTAGCTGAAGCGCCTCTGTCGCCTCCGATCGAAGATCCTCCAGGTCGCATTGCATTTTTCAATGGCCAATTCGCCGTCCACCTTGACGAATGCAAGCCGCGCTTTGCCAGGCGAAATGCAACACATTCATTTTCAATAGTTTATGAAGACACGCAACTCTGGCATGGCTCTTGCATTATGAAGGCCGGAAGGAGAGGCAATGCTCGGACTCCGTCAGAAGATCTCCCTGGGCTTCGGCGGGCTGCTCGTCATCATCCTCGTCATCGGCGGCCAGAGCATCCTCCACCTCTCGCGGCTCGGCGAGTCCATCGACGTCATCCTCCGCGAGAACTACCGGAGCGTCATCGCCTGCCAGCAGATGAAGGAGGCCCTGGAGCGCATCGACAGCGGCCTGCTCTTTACCCTCCTCGGCGACTCCCGTCAGGGGGAGGAGCTCATCCTGAAGAACGAAGGCGTCTTCGAAAAGGCCCTCCAGGTCGAGCTGAACAACATCACCGTGCCGGGCGAGGGCGAGAAGGCCGCGCGCTCAAGGATCTTTACGGCCGGTACGCAGCGGCCCTGGAGAAGGTCAAGCGACCCGGCGCAGGCCGCCGGACGTCCGCCGGGACGCCTACTTCACATGCCCTTCTCCCGCTCTTCGGGCAGATCAAGGCCACGGCCGACGACATCCTCCAGATGAACCAGCAGAACATGAGCGACGCCAACGACCGGGCCCGCGCAGAGCGCCGCCGCGGCCCGGCGGCAGATGTATCGTCCTTCTCGGCCTGGGGACGCTCGTCGCCGCTCGCTTCATCGTCTTCGCCCGGACGCTGGATCCTCCGGCCCGATCCGAACGCCTGATCCGGTCCGCCGACGAGATCCGGCGCGGCAACCTCGACCTCGTCGTCCCGAGCGATTCCCACGACGAGATCGGCCACCTGGCCGAGGCGTTCAACGCCATGGCCGCCAGCCTGCGGGAGTTCCGGCGGACCGACCAGGCCAAGCTCCTCCGCATCCAGCGGGCGACACAGCAGGCCTTCGACAGCTGCCCGACGCCGTCGCCGTCGTCGACCTCGAGGGAAAGGTGGAGGTCGTCGACGGAGCCGGCCAGGACCGTCTTCGGCCTGAGGCCGGGCGTCCGCCATCCGCGACCTGCCGTTCGGACTGGACGTCGATCTCTACAACGAGGCCCTCAGCGAGGGCCGGCCCGTTCCGCCCCGCGAACGGCAGAAGGTCATCCAGCATTCGTGGACGGGGAGGAGCGCTTCTTCCGCCCGGAGGCCGTCCCCATCCTGGACGCCGAGCGGCAGCCGACCGGCGTCATCCTCGTCCTCCAGGACGTCACCCAGCTCCGGCAGCAGGACGAGATCAAGCGGAGTGTCATCCGGACCGTTTCCCACCAGCTGAAGACCCCCCTGACCTCCATCCGCATGGCCATCCACCTCCTTCTCGAGGAGAAGGTCGGCGCCCTGACCGAGAAGCAGGCCGAGCTCCTGGTCGCGGCCCGGGAGGACAGCGACCGGCTCCACGACATCCTCAACAACCTCCTCGACATCAGCCGCATGGAATCGGGGAAGGCCAGCATGGACTTCCAGGCCGATCTCGCCCGCAGACGCTGGTCATGGACGCCCTCGAGCCCTTCCGCCGGGCGGCCCAGGACCAGGGCGTGACGCTGGCCGTCGACGTGCGCGGCAGACCTGCCCGAGGTCCTGGCCGACCGACCCGATCAGCCACGTCTTCGGCAACCTGCTCTCGAACGCCCTCAAGCACACGCCGCCCGGCGGGCGGATCACCGTGTCGCGCCAAGGAAGAGGAGGACGTCGGTCCGCTTCTCGGTCGCCGATACGGGCGCCGGCATCCCCGCGAAGTACCTCGCCAGGATCTTCGAGCCGTTCTTCCGCGTTCCCGGGCAGGAGCCGGAGACCGGGGCGCGGGGCTCGGGCTGGCCATCGTCAAGGAGATCGTCGAGGCCCACGGCGGCAACGGTCGGCGTCGAGAGCCGGGAGGGACAGGGCGCGACGTTCTCCTTCACGCTGAGGAGGGCCGACGCGGTGCGCCGAGGAGGAGCCGCGTCATGAGCGACGTCTTCTTCGTGCTCATCGCCGTGCGTCTTCTTCGGGCTCTGCGCCCTGTATGCCCGGGCCTGCGAGAGGCTCTGACCATGATCGACATCATCGGGCTCATCGTCGGGCTCCTGCTCATCGGCTATCTCTTGCTCGAGCGTCCTCCGGCCGGAGAAGTTTTGAGAGGCGATGATCGCGATGGACATCTTCCGGCTGGACTCCAGCTCGCGCTCTTCCTCGGCGTCCTCTTCCTCCTCACGAAGCCGGTCGGCCTCTACCTCGTCCGCGTCCTCGAGCCCGAGGGCAGGACCTGGCTGGACCGGCCGGCTCAAGCCCGTCGAGCGCCTCCTCTACCGGCTCCTCGGCGTCGACCCGGAAGAAGGAGCAGGACTGGCAGCAATACACCCTCTCCCTCCTCGTCTTCAGCCTGGTCGGGCTCCTCTTCACCTACGCCGTCCTCCGCCTCCAGCACCTCCTGCCCCTGAACCCCCAGAGTTCGGGCCGCGTCGCGCCCCGACCTCGCCTTCAACACGGCGGCGAGCTTCACCACGAACACGAACTGGCAGAACTATGCCGGGGAATCGACCCTGTCCTATTTCTCGCAGATGGTCGGGCTCGTCTTCCACAACTTCGTCTCGGCCGCCGCCGGCATCGCCGTCGCCGCGGCCCTGGTCCGCGGGCATCGCCCGGCATTCGGCCAAGACCATCGGGAACTTCTGGGTCGACCTCGTCCGCGTCAACCTCTACCTCCTGCTCCCGCTCTCGCTCGTCTTCTCCGCTCTTCCTGATCGTCCCAGGGCGTCATCCAGAACTTCAAGCCTTACGTCCGGGCGGCGACCGCGGAGGCGACGGCCGGTCCCGGGAAGGACGCGGCCGGACGACCCAGACCCTCCCCCAGGGCCCGGCGGCCTCGCAGGTGGCCATCAAGATGCTCGGCACGAACGGCGGCGGCTTCTTCAACGCCAACGCCGCCCATCCCTACGAGAACCCGACGCCGCTCTCGAACTTCATCCAGATGCTCTCGATCTTCCTCATCCCGAGCGGCCTCACCTATTACCTCGGCCGCAAGGTCAAGAACCAGAAGCACGGCTGGGCCGTCTGGACGGCCATGGCCATCCTCTTCCTGGCCGCGGTCCTCGTCTGCTGGAGGGCCGAGAGCGCCGGCAATCCCCGGCTCGCAGGCCCTCGGCGTCGACCCGCGCGGCGGCAACATGGAGGGCAAGGAGGTCCGCTTCGGCGTCTTCGACTCCGCCCTCTTCGCCACCGTCACGACGGACGCCTCCTGCGGCGCGGTCAACGCCATGCACGACTCGTTCACGCCGCTCGGCGGGCTCGTCCCGCTCGTCAACATCCAGCTCGGCGAGGTCGTCTTCGGCGGCGTCGGCTCGGGCCTCTACGGGATGCTCGTCTTCGTCGTCCTGGCCGTCTTCCTGACCGGCCTGATGGTCGGGCGGACGCCCGAGTACCTCGGCAAGAAGATCGAGGCCTACGACGTCAAGGTCTCCGTCCTGGCCGTCCTCATCCTCATCTTCTCCATCCTCGGCTTCGCCGCCTGGGCCGTCGGTCGAGCCGCTGGGGCCTGGCCGGCCTCGGCAACGCCGGCCCCCACGGCCTGAGCGAGATCCTCTACGCCTTCTCCTCGGCCACGGGCAACAACGGCAGCGCCTTCGCCGGGCTGAACGGCAACACGCCTGGTACAACGTCACCCTGGCCCTGGCCATGCTCTTCGGCCGTTTCGTCATGATCGTGCCGGTCCTGGCCCTGGCCGGGAGCCTGGCGCGGAAGAAGCTCGTCCCGGCGGGCGAGGCGAGCTTCCCGGTGAGCGGGCCGATGTTCGTCATCATCCTCGTCGGGACCGTCCTCATCGTCGGCGCCCTGACGTTCCTTCCCGCCCTGGCCCTCGGCCCGATCGTCGAGCACTTCCTGATGACCGGTTCGGGAGTCCTGTTCTAAGGGAGTCGCACGATGCCCGCCCTGAAACGCTCCCTGTTCGACAAGGCCATCGTCGGCCGCGCGGCGCGTGGACGCTGTCCGCAAGCTCGACCCCGTCCACCTCCTGAAGAACCCCGTCATCTTCGTCACCGAGGTCGGGGCCCGCTGACCACGGTCGGGTTCTTCCTGAGCAAGGGAGGCGAGCCGGCGGGCTTCACCGCTCCAGATCTCCCTCTGGCTCTGGTTCACCGTCCTCTTCGCCAATTTCGCCGAGGCCATGGCCGAGGGCCGGGGCAAGGCCCAGGCCGACGAGCTCCGCAAGACGCGGACCCGGACCGTGGCCAACCGGCTCCGGGAGGACGGCTCGGTCGAGGCCGTCCCGGCCGAGCGGCTGCGCAAGGGCGACCTCGTCGTCGTCTCCGCCGGCGAGATCGATCCCGGCCGACGGCGAGATCGTCGAGGGCGCGGCCACGGTCGACGAGTCCGCCATCACCGGCGAGTCCGCCCCCGTCATCCGCGAGGCCGGCGGCGACCGGAGCGCGGTCACCGGGGGGACGCGGGTCCTCTCCGACCGGATCAAGGTCCGCGTCACGGCCGACCCCGGGCAGAGCTTCCTCGACCGGATGATCGGCCTCGTCGAGGGGGCCAAGCGGCAGAAGACGCCGAACGAGATCGCCCTGACCATCCTCCTCTCGGCGCTGACGATCATCTTCCTCGTCGTCGTCATGACCCTCAACCCCTTCGGCCGCTACTCCGGCGTCGTCCCTGACGGTGACGGTCCTCGTCGCCCTCCTCGTCTGCCTCATCCCGACGACCATCGGCGGCCTGCTCAACGCCATCGGCATCGCCGGCATCGACCGCATGGTCCAGAAGAACGTCCTGGCCATGAGCGGCCGGGCCGTCGAGGCGGCCGGCGACGTCGACGTCCTGCTCCTCGACAAGACCGGGACGATCACCCTCGGCGACCGCCAGGCGACGGCCTTCATCCCCGCCCCGGGGGTCACGGTCGAGGAGCTGGCCGACGCCGCCCAGCTCGCCTCCCTCGCCGACGAGACGCCGGAGGGCCGGAGCATCGTCGTCCTGGCCAAGAAGTACGGCCTGCGGGGACGGTCCATCGCCGACATGCCGGGCGCGGTGTTCATCCCCTTCTCGGCCCAGACGCGGATGAGCGGCGTCGACCTCGACGGCCGCCGCATCCGCAAGGGCGCCCCGGACGCCATCCAGGCCTTCGTCCGCGCGGACGTCCCCCTCCCGCGTCCACGACGCGGTCAGCGACATCGCCCTCCGCGGCGGGACGCCGCTCCTCGTGGCCGAGGACGGCCGGGTCCTGGGCGCCATCCATCTCAAGGACATCGTCAAGGGCGGCCTGAGGGACCGTTTCGAGCGGTTCCGGGCCATGGGCATCAAGACGGTCATGATCACCGGCGACAACCGGCTGACCGCCGCGGCCATCGCCCGCGAGGCCGGCGTCGACGATTTCATCGCCGAGGCCAAGCCGGAGGACAAGCTGGCCCTCATCCGCAGGGAGCAGGCGGCCGGCCACCTCGTGGCCATGACCGGGCGACGGCACGAACGACGCCCCGGCCCTGGCCCAGGCCGACGTCGGCGTGGCCATGAACACGGGGACGCAGGCGGCCAAGGAAGCCGGCAACATGGTCGACCTCGACTCCAACCCGACGAAGCTCATCGAGGTCGTCGAGATCGGCAAGCAGATGCTCATCACCCGGGGCGCGCTGACGACGTTCAGCATCGCCAACGACGTGGCCAAGTACTTCGCCATCATCCCGGCCATGCTCGTCGGCGTCTTTCCCGTCATCGCGCCGCTCAACATCATGGGCCTCCGCTCGCCGCCGAGCGCCATCCTGAGCGCCGTCATCTTCAACGCCCTGATCATCGTCGCCCTGATCCCCCTGGCGCTGCGCGGCGTCCGCTTCCGGCCGCTCGGGGCGGCGGCCCTGCTCCGGCGCAACCTTCTGATCTACGGCCTGGGCGGGCTCGTCGCCCCGTTCCCGGGGATCAAGCTCATCGACATCATTGTCAACGCCCTGCATCTCGTCTAACATGGGGAAAGGAACGCGGAGATGAAGAGCTGGCTCGAGGAACTCCGGCGGTCCTTCCTGGCCGTGGCCGCCCTGGCCGTCCTTCTGTGCGGCCTCTATCCGCTGGCCTCGTGGGTCCTGGCTCAGGCCTTCTTCCCGGCCAGAGGCCAACGGCTCGCTCGTCGCGAGGAGCGGCGCCGTCGTCGGCTCGGACCTCATCGGCCAGCGGTTCGCCGGGCCGGGGTATTTCCATCCGCGTCCGTCGGCGGCCGGGAAGGGCTACGACGCCACGGCCTCCGGCGGGTCAAACCTCGGGCCGCTGTCGAAGGAGCTGATCGAGACCGTGCGGCGCCGGGTCGCCGAATACCGGGCGGAGAACGGCCTCGCGCCGGGGACGCCCGTGCCGGCCGACGCCGTGACCGCCTCGGGGAGCGGGCTCGACCCCCACATCTCCCCCGAGAACGCCCGGCTCCAGGCCGGCCGCGTCGCCCGGGCCCGCGGCCTGACCGAGTCGGATGTCCTCGCCTTCGTCGCGGCCACGACCGAGGGCCGGACGTTGGGCATCCTCGGCGAGCCCCGCGTCAACGTCCTGAATTGAACCTCGCGCTCGACGGAGTCCCCCGTGCCGGACGATAAGGCCGACGCCTTCCTCCGCATGATCCGCAGCGCCCAGCGGGGCCGGCTCAAGGTCTACCTCGGCTATTCCGCGGGCGTCGGCAAGACCTACCAGATGCTCCAGGAGGGCCACCGGCTCAAGGCCGAGGGCATCGACGTCGTCATCGGCCTCCTCGAGACGCACGGCCGGGCGGACATCGCCCGGCTCGCCCAGGGCCTCGAGGTCGTGCCGCGGCGCACCCAGGAATACCACGGCATCGCCGTCGAGGAGATGGACGTGGACGCCATCCTGGCCCGCAAGCCCCAGGTCGCCCTCATCGACGAGCTGGCCCACACGAACGTCCCCGGCAGCCGGAACGCCAAGCGCTACGAGGACGTCCAGGACATCCTGGCGGCCGGCATCCACGTCATCACCACGCTCAACGTCCAGCATCTCGAGAGCCTCTACAACATCGTCGAGAACGCCGTCGGGGTCAAGGTCCGCGAGCGCATCCCCGACTCGATCCTGGCCGAGGCCGACGAGATCGTCGACGTCGACCTGGCCACGGAGGACCTGCGGCAGCGCCTGGAGGACGGCAAGATCTACCCGACCGAACGCATCGAGACCGCCCTGGCCAATTTCTTCACCCCCTCCAACCTGGAGAAGCTCCGCGAGCTGACCCTGCGGGAGCTGGCCTCGCAGATCGACCTGCGGCGGCGGGAGGCGCAGGGGGCGGAGGCCGGCGCTTCGTCCGACCAGGTCATGGTCTGCCTGAGCTCGCACGGCCCGAACAGCGAGAAGCTCCTGCGCTACGGCTCGCGGCTGGCGGGGAGGCTCAACCGGAACTGGTACGCCGTCTATGTCCAGACGCCGTCGGAGGAAGCCACGGTCATCGACGCCGAAGTCCAGCGCCATCTCTCGGACTCCCTGACCCTGGCCAAGCAGCTCGGGGCGATGGTCTTCACCTACAAGGGGGAGGACATCGCCGACACGCTCCTCCGTTTCGCCCGGGAATACCGGGTCGGCCACATCGTCGTCGGCCGGGCCCAGCCCAAGCCGTTCTGGAAGCGGCTCGGCCGGAACAGGAACGTCATCGACGCTCTCATCAGGAACGCCCGGGGGATCACCGTCATCGTCCTCGACACGTGCGAGGACCTGCCGGAGTCCGTCCGGCCCCGGCCCGAGATCCCCGAGCAGGAAACGGCGGGGGTCGCTGCGGCCGGAGGCGCCGGCGCCGCGCCGGCGGACCGTCCCCGGCTCAGCCGGTGGCTGTCCTCCCCACGGGTCGTCATCTGGGAGACGGCCGCAGAGAGGGAAGGCGTGCTGTGCGCCCTGGCCGCGACCGTCGGACCGGAGGCCGGCGGCGGGGACGCCGAAGCCCTGTTCGCGGCCATCATGGCGCGGGAGGCGCAGGGCTCGACGTTCTTCAACGAGGGCGTCGCCTTCCCCCACGTCCGGGTGGAGGGACTGAAGGAACCGGTCGTCGTCCTCGGGCTGACGAAGGAGGGCGTCATCGACGTGGCCACGGACAAGCCCATCGAGATCGTCTTTCTCCTCCTGTCCCCGGCCGAGACCCCCGGGACCCAGGTCCAGCTGCTGGGCCTGGCCAGCCGGGCCGCCCAGAACAGGCAACTCATGCAGGTCCTGAGGTCGGTCCGGACCCCGGAGGAGGCCATACGGACGATCCGCGATTGGGAAGACAGCGAAGCGGCGCGGTGACCAACCCGGTCGGAGAGGTCCTGTCCCCCGCGTCAGCAGGTGCGGTGGCGCCAAGGCCGTCCTTATCCCCCGGCCCCCGGGAACCTGTCCCGGTTCCCCCGTCGGAAATCCCGCCGGGTCCCCCTCCAAACGGGGGCTTTCGGACGGTCTCGTCGCCACCCTAAGAGCCTGAGCGGCCCCGGGGATTGGACGGAAGGTCATGTGCGGTTCAGTCTCCCCCAGGCGCTGCCGGGGACAGTCCCTCCGTGATTCTAAACAGTGGCGACGCGGACGGGGGTCGGCCCGAGGACACGGGCCAGGTCCTTCGGGTCGAGGCCGACGAGGAAGCCGCGCTTTCCCCCGTTGATGTAGATCTTCGGCAGAGCGAGAATCGTCTCCTCGACGTAGACCGGCATGGGCTTGCGCAGGCCGAAGGGCGACGTGCCGCCGACCATGTAGCCCGAATGACGCTGGGCCGTCCCGGGCGCGCACGGACGGACCGTCTTGACCCCCAGGACGCGGGCCATTTCCCTGGTCGAGACCTCCCGGTCGCCGTGCATGAGGACGACGAAGGGCCGCTTCGTGTCGTCCTCCATGACGAGGGTCTTGATGACCGCATGCTCGTCGACGCCCGACTCCGCGGCGAAGATCGCCGTCCCGCCGCGCTCGACGTAACGGTAGGGATGTTCGCTGAAGGCCACGCCGGCGTCCTTGAGGACGCGCACGGCCGGCGTCATCGGCGTCCTGTCGCTCGTCATCGTCCCTCCCTTGCCGGCCGGACCATAGGGCCGGTCAACGGCCCTCGGGCTCCGTGTGGACCAGGACGGAATCGACGGCCGGGACCTCCTCCTTCAGGGCCTCCTCGATCCGCGACGAGATCCGGTGGGCCTCGATGACCGGCAGGTCCGCGTCGAAACTGCAGTGGAGCGAGACGGAAAGCCGGCCGCCCTGCCGCCTGACCATGACGTCGTGACAGCAGGGCCGGCCGACGACGGCGTCGGCAACCCGCCGGACCGTCGCGACGACCTCCGGCTCCTGGGCCGTCACGTCGACGCCGCTGCCGACACCCGTGCCCCGGGACTCGATGTGCGTGTTGACGCTCTTGATGGCCGGGATGTCGGCCTTGAGGTCCTGCTCGATGCGGCTGGCCAGCTCGTGGGCCTGGTGGAGGAGGAGATGGTCGTCCACTTCGAGGTGGAGGTCGACACAGAGGGCTCCCCCGTCCTCGCGGACGCTGATGTTGTGGACGGGGACGAGGTTGCGGTCGGCCACGGCCCGGACGCGGCGGGCAATCGACTCGCGCTCGCTCTCCCGCGGGTCGGTGTGGACGACGACGTCGGCGCCGGGCGTGACGGACCGGACGCGGGCCTCGACCGCGTCGGCGATGGCATGGGTCCGCTCGAAGCTGAGGTTCCGGTCGACCTCGACGTTCATGTCGACGAAGACCCGGGCGCCCGAGCGCCGGACCCTGACCTGGCCAGCCCGCAGGACGCCCTCGACCCCGGCCGTCGCCTCGGCGATCCTCTCCGCAAGGCCGTCCGGGGCCGAGTCGAGGAGGACGTCGACCGTCCGCTTGCCCAGCTTGAAGCTGACGAGGAGGATGATCAGGGCGACGCCGATGGCGGCCGCGGCGTCGGCCTTCTCGAGGACGCGCCCATAGCCGGGCAGGGCGTGCTGGCCGAGCCAGACGAGGCCCAGCCCGGCGAGGACGACGGCCGAGCTCCAGACGTCGGTCGAGAAGTGGAGGGCGTCCGCCTCCAGGGCCTGGCTCCGGTGCCGGCGCGCCGCGCGGTCCGAGCATCCGGGAGCGCGAGATGTTCACGACGATGGACGCGACGACGACGAGGAAGGCCCACACGCTGGGCGTGACCGCGACGGCGCGGAAGAAGAGCCGGCGGACGGCCTCGTAGAGGATCCAGCCGCACGTGACGAAGAGAAGGAGCGTCTCGACGAGGGCGGAGAAGTTCTCGACCTTGCCGTGGCCGTAGGGATGGTCCTCGTCGGCCGGGCGGTCCGAGACCCGGACGGCGAGGAGGGTGATGACGGCGGCGACGAGGTCCAGGCCGGAGTGGGCCGCTTCGGCCAGGAGGCCGAGAGAGCCGGAGAGGAGGCCGACCGCGGCTTCATGCCGGTCAGGGCGAGGGCGGCGAAGACGGAGTTCGCCGCGGCGGACGTCTTTTCCTTGACGGACAGGCCGTCCTCGAGCGGCGGGCGTTCGGGCATGAGGGGTTTCGACCTCGGTAGGTTTGTTATTTTATCATAGCGGTCGGGTCGGGCAACGCGGGGCGGGGACCGTCCCTCTTGATTCGGAGCGCGGCCTCGTCTATATTTCCCTCGCCGTCCGGAAGGGGAATCAGGAGAGGTCGGTCCCCCGGGGGCTGGCCCCCTTGATCCCGGCCGCCGGCGCGAAGGAGGGCCCCATGGACCCGGTCTTTCTGGCCCGGCTACAGTTCGGCCTGACCGCCGGTTTCCACTTCCTCTTTCCCGCCGACGACCTTCGGCCTGACGCTCGTCATCCTCATCCTGGAATCCCGCTCTCTCCGGAAGAAGGACGAACTGGCCCGGGACGTCTCGAGCTTCCTCGTCAGGATCCTGGGCGTCGTCTTCGTCATGGGCGTCGCCACCGGGATCGCCCTCGAGTTCGCCTTCGGCAACAACTGGTCGGCCTATGCGCGGACGGTCGGCGACATCTTCGGCGCGCCGCTCGCGGCCGAAGGCGTCTTCTCCTTCTTCCTCGAATCCGTCTTCCTGGGCATCCTCGTCTTCGGGCGGCGCCGCGTCTCGCCGAAGATGTACTGGGTCTCGGCCTTCCTCGTCTTCTTCGCCTCCCACCTCTCCGGGGTCTGGATCATCATCGCCAACTCCTGGATGCAGACGCCGGCGGGCTTCCGGATGGAGGCGGGCCGGGCCCTGCCTGACGGACTTCGGCCGGGCCGCCCTCAACCCGTCGACCGTCGTCCGCTTCGTCCACACCGTCCTCGGCGGCTGGATCACGGGCTCGCTCGTCGCGGCGGCCATCGCCGCCTGGCTCCTCCTCAAGGACAGGGCGCGGGAACAAGGCCGGGCTCCTCCTGAGAACGGCCCTGGCCGTGTTCGTCGCCGGCGTCGGTCCTCCAGCTCGGCTCGGGCCACGCCCACTCGGTCCAGGTCGCGCGGACCCAGCCGGAGAAGATGGCCGCCTTCGAGGCCCTGTGGCGGACCCGGACCGGGGCGCCGTTCACGGTCTTCGGCATCCCCGACGAGAAGGCCGAGACGACGCGTCTCGCCGTTCCGCATCCCAGGCCTTCTCAGCTTCCTCGTCGGTTTCGACACGGGCACCGAGGTCCGGGGGCTCTCGGAGTTCCCCAAGAACGAGCGGCCGCCCGTCCTCCTGCCCTTCGCCGGATACCACCTGATGATCCTCCTCGGCCTGCTGTTCATCGTGATGGCCGTCCCGGGCGCGGCCTTCCTCGCCCGGAAGGGGAAGGCCGTCCCGCGCTGGTACCTCCGGCTCCTCGTCCTGGCCGTGCCTCTCCCCTACCTCGCCAACGAGTTCGGCTGGTTCGCGGCCGAGGTCGGCCGCCAGCCCTGGGCGGTCTTCCGCGTCCTCAGGACGGCGGACGCCGTCTCCGTCGTCGTGCCCGCGGGGCAGATCCTGTTCTCGCTCGTCCTCTTCGCCGCGGTCTACGCGCTCATCGCGGCGGCCGGCGTCTCCGTCATCCTCCGGCTGGTCCGGCAGGGTCCGGACGCTCCCCCGGAAGAAAGAGAGGGACAGTCCCCTCCCGGGGGGACTGTCCCCCATGGTTCACCGCAAGGAGGGCTGTGATGGGCGCCTGGGACCTTCTCCGCAACATCTGGTTCGTCCTCGTCGGCGTCCTCCTCGCCGGGTACTCGGTCCTCGACGGCTTCGACCTCGGCGTCGGCGTCCTCCTGCCGTTCCTGGCCAGGAACGAGGGCGAGAAGACGGCGCTCGTCCGGTCGATCGGCCCCGTCTGGGACGGGAACGAGGTCTGGCTCCTGACCGGCGGCGGGGCCCTCTTCGCGGCCTTCCCGCACGCCTACGCCACGGTCTTCAGCGGCTTCTACCTGGCCCTGATGCTCGTCCTCTTCTCCCTCATCCTCCGGGCCGTCTCGCTCGAGTTCCGGGCCCACGACACGCCGCGGAGGAAATTCTGGGAGGCGGTCTTCGTCGGCGCGAGCTTCCTGCCGGCGCTCCTCTTCGGCGTCGCCCTCGGCAACGTCGTCGGCGGCGTGCCCCTCGATGCGCGCATGGAGTACGCGGGCGAGCTTCTTCACCCTGCTCCGGCCGCTGCCCCTCGTCTTCGGGCTCCTCGGCCTGGCCGCCTTCCTCCTCCACGGCGCGACATGGGCCGCGCTCAAGACGGAAGGCGAGCTCCAGGAGAGGACCCGCAAGGCGGCCAAGGCCCTTGTCGCCGTGGCCATGGGCGCCTTCTTCGTTTCGTACCTCGCCGTCTGGGCCTATCTCCCCGGCGCCGTAAAGAGGGTCCCGGCCTGGATCTTCGCCGTGCTGGGTTGGGCCTCGCTCGGCCTCATCCTGGCCGCGCTGAAGAAGGGGAAGGACGGCCGGGCCTTCCTCTTTTCCTCGACCTTCTTCCTGAGCCTATGGGGGACCGTCGGTGCGGTCCATTATCCCCATCTCGTCCGGGCCACGGACCCGGCGCTGAGCCTGACCATCACCAACGCCTCGTCGAGCGCCCTGACCCTCAAGGTCATGCTCGTCATCGCCCTGGTCGGCATGCCGCTCGTCGTCTGGTACACGATCTATGCCTACCGGGTCTTCAAGGGCAAGGTCCGGACGGACGGGGACGGGATACTGAGGTTGAGGGCTTCCCCGTCGCGCTCCGTTGCGCCCGGGATCGTTTTTGGGTTGCAACGGCATTTCCTTTCATTGTATGATGGCCCGGAGAGCCCGTCCGGAAGGACAAGGAGGCCCGCATGAAGAAACTCAGTCCGATCGCCGGCCTGCTCCTCCTCGCCTCGCTCGCCTCGGCCCAAACGGCCCGGGTCCTGAGCGGCCCCTTCGACGAGGCGCTGGCCCAGGCGAAAAAGAACAACAAGCTCATCCTCATCGATTTCTACTCGAGTGGCTGAGGGGGCTGTAAACTGCTGGTCCAGCAGTTCTACAACAATCCCAAGTACGCCGATTTCCTCAACAACAACTTCATCGTCTACCGCGCCAGCCGCGGCGACAAGATCGGGGACGCGATCTACGAGAAGTTCGGCATGTCAATGCCACGCCGACCGATCTCCTCGTCGACAAGGACGGCAACGAGGTCGACTGGATCGTCGGCTACGGCCCGCCGGCCGACAAGCACCATGGAGAAGCTCAAGAAAGCCCTGCCGGTGAAGACACTTTCTTGGCCCTGAACGCCCGCTACGCCAAGGAGCCGACGAACGTCGAGGTCCTCTTCAAGCTCGCCCAGAAGTGCGGCAGCCGGTACAAGGAGGACCTGACGGCGAGATCGCAGGAGCTCTACAAGAAAGTCATCGCCCTCGACCCCGAGGGAAAGGCCGGGAACTACACCTTCGAATATATCAAGGCGACCGTTCCCTACACCGAGGCCGCCGAATTCGAGCTGGCCCAGTCGACTGTCTTCAGCCGGAAGCCCGATGCGGCGCCGATGAAGGCCTTCATCGCCAAGCACCCTCAGAGCCCCCTCGCTCAAGCAGGCCTACGCCATGCTCGGGAGTTATTACCAGTACTACGCCGCGGGGGACGAGGCGACCAAAGCCGAGGCGACGAAGTTCTACGAGACCTACATCGCCAAGTACCCGAACGACGCCTCCGTGCTCAACTCCTACGTCGACAAGATCGTCAAGGACAAGGGGCCCGTCGACAAAGGCCTCGAGCTGGCCGAGAAGGTCAAGGAGATCCAGGGATACCCGCCCAACCCGGAGTACGCCCAAAACCTGGCCCAGCTCTACCTCCTCAAGGGCGACGCGGCCAAGGCCGACGAGGAATACGGCAAGGACTTCCTCGACAGCTACGTCTCGAACTCGGTCTACGCCCTGACCGGCTACGCGAATTTCTGGCTGGAGCAGGGAAAGAACCTCGAGAGCGTCGAGGCCGCGGCCGACCTGGCCGTCAAGATAGCCCCGCCCGAACAGTGGTACACGCTTCAGACCGCGGCCGGCATCTACTTGAAGCTCAAGAAACCCGACAAGGCGCTGGCCGCCTACGGGCCGGAGTTCATCAAAAAGAACGGGACCGACCAGTCCGTCCTCGCGAGCTACGCTTCCTTCTGGAGCAGGCAGGGCGAGAAGCAAGCGGGGATGAACCTCGAGAGCGCGTCCGAGGCCGCCAGGAAGGCCGTCGAGCTCACCTCGGATTATTTCAACAATTACACGCTCGCCAATATTCTGTACAAGCTGAAGAAGTATCAGGAGGCCTTGCCCTACGCGGAGAAGGCGGTCGAGTTCGTCGACACCTGGGCCGCGACGCACAAGGAATTCTCGACCGAGAAGTACAAGAAGCTTGTCAAGGACATCAAGGACGCCGTCGCGAAGAAATAAGAAGACAAGAGGGGCAGTCCCGTCGGCGGGGCTGTCCCTCCTTTCCCTGCGCCGAACAGGCCATCCGTAAAGGACGCCCTGCGTACTTAGAGCCTGTCCGCCCGCCTTCCGTCCCGGTTTGACTTCCCCGGAGCGCTCCCGTATATTGGGAGGGACGCGGGGGACGACGGCTCTCTCGAACCGTTCGCCCACCCCACCCGGCCGAAGCAGGAACACATGACAGCCAGGACGACGGCCGCCCTCCGGACCCTTCTTCTCGCCCTCCCCGTCCTCTGCATCGCGAACCCCGCCCCGCCGCGGCAGTCCCCGCAGGCCGCCGACGCCGCGGCCCTCGACGCCCGGGTCCGGAGCTTCCTCGACTCCCAAAAGGACCAGTGGCGCGAGGAGAACGTGACCGAGGCGGACGGCCGCTTTCTCTACGACCTTATCCTCAAGCATCGCTACACCCGGGCCCTGGAGATCGGCACCTCCACCGGGCGCTCGGGCATCTGGCAGGCCTGGGCCCTGAGCAAGACCGGCGGGTCGCTCGTGACCGTCGAGATCGACGAGTTCCGCCACCTCCGGGCCGTGCAGAACTTCAAGGCCTCGGGCCTCGACGACCGGATCGACGCCCGCCTGGCCGACGCCCACGAGCTCGTCCAGGAGCTGCCCGGCCCGTTCGACTTCGTCTTCATCGACGCCGACAAGAACTGGACCCTGAACTACTTCAAGGCCCTCCTGCCGAAGCTCGCCGCCGGCGGCTGTTTCGCCGTCCACAACGTCGTCAGCCTGGGCTTCATGCAGGGCATCAAGGACTTCCTCGAATACGCACGGAGCCGGCCGGACCTCGAGACCGTCGTCGACACGGCCTCGAGCGGCGGGATCTCCCTGACCTACAGGAAATCCGCGAAGCCCGGAAGGAGCGGGACATGACATCGACAAGAAGGGCCTTCCTGAAAATGACGGCCGCGGCGGCCGTCGTCCTCGCCGCGGGGCTGCTGCTCTTCACGCTCGCGGCGCCCGCCCGGGCCCAGGTCCGGGAGGGGCTCCACATGGCGAGCGCCGTCCTCGGCCGCGACGTCGCCTACGCCGTCTACCTGCCGCCGGACTACGCCGCCTCGACCCGCCGCTACCCGGTCGTGTACCTGCTCCACGGCTACACGGACGACGAATCGGGCTGGGTCCAGTTCGGCGAGATCGGCCCGGCCGCGGACCGGGCCATCGCCGACCGCGTCCTCCCGCCGATGATCATCGTCATGCCCGACGGCGGGGTCGCCTGGTACGTGAACGATCATCAGAACAAGGTCCGCTGGGAGGACATGTTCGTCAAGGAGTTCATCCCCCACATCGACGCGACCTTCCGGACCCGCCCCGACCGGGAGTTCCGGGGCGTGGCGGGCCTGTCCATGGGCGGCTGGGGGACGCTCGTCTACGCTATGCGCCATCCCGAGCTCTTCGCGGCAGCCGCCGCCTTCAGCGCCGCGGTCTGGACGGACGACGACGTCCTGGCCATGAAGCAGGACATGTGGGACAAGGTCCTCGGCCCCGTCTTCGGCGCCGGCCTCTCGGAAAAGGCCCGCCTGACGCCGCATTTCCGTCAATACAGCCCGCTCGAGCTCGCCAAGACCCTGCCCGAGGAATCGCTGAAGAAGGTCCGGCTCTATCTCGACTGCGGCGACAAGGACTTCCTGATCCGGGGGAACTGCGCCCTGCACCTCCTCCTCACCGACCGCAAGATCCCTCATGAGTTCCGGGTCCGCGACGGCAGCCATACCTGGAGCTACTGGCGGTCGGGCATCGTCGATGGGCTGGCCTTCATCGGCGAGAGCTTCCGCCGCTAGGCCGGCTTCCCCCGAACTATTCCTTGACAGTCGGGCGCGGAATCTACTACATTTTGTGTGGATTATTGTGGATATACATAAATATGGGTGTCCCTATTTGGGCTGGCGGGGAGTGCCATGCGCTCAGAGCCCAGATCCATGCCGGATGTCGACCACGCCGATGATTTCAAGCGTCCCCGTCCTCGCCCGACTAAATGGGTTACACGACAGACTACGCCTTGGATAAAAGAGGTCGATGAGTCAGACGGATGCAGGCACACAGGCACGTCCGGGAAAACCCGTTGTTCTCCTCGTCGACGACGACCTGGGCTACCTCGAAAAGCTCCAGCGGGTTTTCCGTGAACAGTATACCGTCCACACCGCGACGAGCGGCATCGAAGCCATCAAGCTGATCAAGGCCCTCCCCGAGGTCGACGCCCTCGTCGTCAACGAAGACCTCCCGCGGATGAAAGGCACCGAGCTCTTCCGTTTCCTCAATGAGATGCTCGGGAAATCGGACTCAATCGTCAAGGTCCTCCTCGCGGACTCCCCCCTGAACGGCACGGCCGCGGAACTCGGCAGCTACGGCCGGATCGATGCCATCTGTGAAAAGCCCGAGGATCCCGCTGAAGTCAGGCGTAAGGTCGGCTTCCTCATCGCCCAAAAGTCGCGCGAGAAGCGGACCTCGATGCGCGTCGATCTCAACGGGCTGCCGGATGTCCGCATCGAGGCCGGCGGGAGCGACGAAGCCCATGTCGTCAACCTCAGCGAGAATGGGATGCTCCTCCGGACCATGTCCTTCTTTCCGGAAGGCGCCTCGCTGCCCCTCGACATCACCCTCCCCGATGGCCGCCATTATGCCGTCACGGGCCGGATTGTCCGGCACGACGTCGACCAGGGAGGCGTCGGCGTCGAGTTCAAGGCCATCGATGACGAGAGCCGCCGCTCTCTCCTTCACTTCCTCTCGGATTACGTCACGGTCCGCGACCTTTCCGGGCTCAAATCGCGGTATCCGTTCCTCAAGACCGAGGACATGGTCCTGTTCTCGGACGCCTTCAAGATCGAGTCCCTCATCCGCGAGGCCATGCGCAATGGGACGGAGGTCGCAGTCGTCCAGGCCCAATCCCGGAACCCGGAGATCCTCAGGTTCGGCGATGTCCGGCCTCAGTCGACGTGCGTCTTCGCCGGGGAAGACCTGAACGTCCGGTTCAAGACGTCCGATCTCATCTTTGTCTCCTTCCAGATCGGCTACGCCACTTACAATTTCGAGACGATGATCTCTCGAATCGCGCCGGATGGCCGGAACCTGACCTGCCTTTACCCACGGGTCATGTTCTATTCGGAAAAGCGGACCGAAAAGCGGCTCAGTCCGTACGGCAACCTCCGGGTCGAGATCCCCCTCCCCGAGCCCTTCAACAACAGCATCACCGGCCGCATCACCGACATCAGTCCGGGTGGGGTCAGCTTCATCGCCGACTCCCACGCACAGGTCCTGCTGAAGGGGACGCCCCTCGACACCGTGTCCATTATGGACGGCGACCAGGTCCTCTGGAAAGAGAGTGGCGAAGTCCGCTACGTTTCCCGGGCCGGAGAAGGAGTCCTTTACACCGCGAAGTACGGTGTTCAATTCGGCATCGGCCGGATGAGCATTCAGTCCGTCCAGACTCCCGAGCTTGATTACGGGCTCCATCCCGACGAACCGTCCGGGAGACAGGCGACCCGACCTGCCGCGACAGAAGCGGGCCAACCGGTTCTCAAGCCCCCGGAGGTGTTCCGGGTCGAGACCCGGCAGGGTGAGGAGATCGTCGGGCTTCTGAATTCATCGCTCCCCTTGGACGACAGGCCCGTCCCGGTTGTCATCGTCCCGCCGGCCTTCGGGAAGACCAAGGAGACTCTGTTCGGGCTGGCCCTGACCCTGACCGAGAACTTCCGCCGTCTGGGAAAGCCCTTGGCGGTCATCCGTTTTGACGGCATCCGCAAGAAGGGGGAAAGCCACAAGGACGCCGAGGCATCGGAGCCGCCATATGAGATGCTCAATACGAATTTCACCCAGAGCGCCGCGGACGTCGTCGCCATCCTGGACTGGCTTGACCTGAATCCCAAACTCCGGGCCAGCTCGGTCATCCTCCTGACGTTTTCTTTTTCGGCGCTGGACGCTCGGATCGTCCTCAGGGACGAGGCGAACCATCATCGCATCCAGTACTGGATCGCCTGCATGGGCACGCCGGAATTCCGCGACCTCATGGTCCGGATCAATTGCGGCTTGGATTTCCTGGAGCATTACCAGCTCGGCATCAAACTGGGCGTCATGCCGGTCCTGGGCAACCTCGTCAATGTCGACTTCTATGTCGGAGACGGGGTCGCGAACTCCGTGGCCACGCTCGAGCAGGCCCGCGAGGACATGCGCCATATCGACATTCCGATAACCTGGATCTACGGACAATACGACAACTGGGTCAGGGCCGAGTTCATCCGCGACGTGATGAGCATCAAGGCCAACGCCCCGCGTGAGGTGATCTCCGTTCCCATCGGGCACAATGCCCGGACGTCAAGGGAGGCCCTGCAGATGTTCGGGACGATCACGTCGCTGATCCATCGTTTTCTTCACAAGACCATGATCCAGCCGGTCCTGCCCAGCCGGAAGAACATGGAGACCATGCGCCGGGCCGAGAAAGACAGGCTTCCGACCCGGAACCTCAAGAACCGACAGACCTACTGGCATCGCTATCTCGTGGGCGACAACAACCTCCTGGGCTTCGACATCATGGCGATGTCCGACGATTACCAGCAGCTGATGCAGGACCAACTCCTGGCCCTCGAGCTCCTGCCCTCGGACCGGCTGCTCGATCTGGGCGGCGGGACGGGCAATTTCGTCGAACACCTCCTCGAGAGCGGCCGGGAGCTTCCCGCACAGATCACCGTCGCCGATCTGATCCCGGATGCCATGGAGCAGGCCAGGCAGAAGTTCGTTTTCCGTTACGACGCCCTCAAGGAGCCCGGCCGCCTCGACCTCCTGTGCCTCGACATGGAGTTGAGCCGCTTCCTCCCTATCCAGCGATTTCTGGATGGCGAGGTCGGGACCTTCGAGGAGATGGCCGACAAGATCGAGAACCTGACCCTAGAGAGTGCCCTGAAGATCCAAAAAGCTTATTCGCCTCGTCTCCACAGAATCCTCAGGGGGGAGCCCATTTCCCCAGCGTACGACGAATGGTTGAAAAGGCAGTTCGATCTCCACGAGTACCGGACGATCATCGATTTTAACCTGGCCGCGCGCTACGTCCGGCGCCTGACGAATAAGAAGCCCGCCCTCCGCAGACTCGCCTTACCCGGGTACTTGGAGGGCACCCTTCATCTCCCGCTCCGGGCGGGCTGGTACAACAAGGTCCTGATGAGCCTCGTTCTCTCCTATATTTTCAATCCGGGCGAAACCCTGGCCGAGGTCAGGAGGATCATCAGGCCGGGAGGAAGGCTCGTTTTGTCGAGCATGCGTCCCGATACCGACGCCTCCGGCCCATTCACCCGGCTCCTCGAGAAGATAGAAACCATGCCCGAGGAGGCCCTCCCGCCGAGTTGGCCCAAGCCGCTTCTCCTCGAATCTCTCCGCTCCTTCCTCAACGACGCCCAGGCGTTAGTGGATCTAGAGGAGGCGGGGACGTTCGACTTCTTCGATTCTGAGAAGCTCGAAGGCTTGCTGGAGGGAGCGGGTTGGGAGATCGAGCGGATCATCCCGTCTTACGGCGATCCCCCTCAGGGGTACGTCGTCGTCGCTCGCGCGAGGAACACCCATGCCTAACACCATCACTCCGTTCGAGGAAAGGCTTTACACGGAATACGACCTGAAAGGCAGGGTCAAGCTGGCCATCATCATCAGCATGATCCTGTTCGTCTCGTTCCTGCTCCTGGACTGGGTCTACACGCCGCAGCATATCAAGACCTTCGCCATCATCCGCTTTTCCGTCGCCGCCCTGGAATTCCTGCTCCTTGTCATCGCCAAACGCACCAAGACCCACCGCGGCTTTCTCAACCTGGCCATGACCATGGTGATCCTGGACGCCGTCGGCATCGGCATCATGATCCAGATCCTGGGTGGTTTCCTCACGAGCTACTACCAGGGTTTGAACATCATCGTCATGGGCATGATCGTCGTCATCCCCTTCGCCTTCCGCGAGGCCATCTTTCTTTATGTCCTGACCTGGGCCATTTATGCCGTCCCGAGCTTTCTCAAGATCGCGGGCGGCCAGGCTCCCATCGTCCTCAATGGCGAGAGCCTCGATCTGTGGCGGTTCGTGACCAACAACCTGTTTTTCCTGACCTCGATCATCATCGTCGGCGCCGTCGGGTCGCACTCGATGGACAGCACCCGCCGCCGCGAGCTCCGGAGCCGCACCCAGCTCGAGGAGACGACGGCCAAGCTCCAGGAATCCAACATCAAGCTCAAGTCGCTCGACGAGCTCAAGACCCAGTTCTTCGCCAACGTCAACCACGAGCTCCGGACGCCCCTGACCCTGATGCTCGCGCCTCTCAAGGCCATCCTGGAGAACAGGATGGGCAAGCTGTCTGCCCAGTTCAGGGACACCCTCGAGACGATGCAGCGCAACGGCTATAAGCTGCTCAAGCTCATCAACAACCTCCTCGACCTGACCAAGCTCGAGGAGGGGAAGATGCGGCTCAAGATCAAGCCAGTAAATTTGGTCGAGTTCACGAATTCCCTCCTGTCGACGGTCAAGCCGCTGGCCGACCAGAATCAGATCAAGCTCTATTTCCAGCACCCGCCGCACGACGTCGAGCTCGTCGTCGACCCGGACCAGTTCGAGAAGGTCATCCTCAACCTCCTCTCGAACGCCCTCAAGTTCACCCCCAAGGGGGGAAAGATCACCGTCTACATCGAGGACAAGGACAGTTCGGTCACCCTGGCCGTCGAGGACACGGGGATCGGCATTCCTGCCAACATGCTGGAAACGATCTTCGACCGGTTCTCCCAGGTCGACGGGTCGATGTCGCGGTCCCATGAAGGCACGGGCATCGGGCTGTCGCTGGCCCGGGAGATCGTCAGCGTCCACGGTGGGGCGATCAGGGCCGAGAGCGAGCTCGGCAAGGGCTCCCGGTTCATCGTCGACATGCTGAAGGGCGAGAGCCACTTCCCGGAGGACGTCCTCGACCGCCGCCAGGAAGAACATCCCGTCGGGCTAAAGCGGCGGACGACGGACACCGGGGAGCCGAGGGTCCAGGACATCGTCGCCGACGCCCACCGACTCCAGCTCGTCGACCTGGAGCACGTAGACATCGAGGGTCCGGCGGGCGAGGCTACCAAGACCCACGACGCCCTGATCCTGGCCATCGACGACAACGCCGAGGTCCTCAAGCTCATGAAGATGCTCCTCAGCGACGAGTTCGACGTCGAGGTCGCGACCTCGGCGGAGAAGGGGCTCGCCCTGATGCGGGAGAAGAGCCCCGACCTCGTCCTCTGCGACGTCATGATGCCCGGCATGGACGGGCACGCCTTCTGCCGGACCGTCAAGGCCGACGCGGCCCTCAAGCACATGCCCGTCATCCTCGTCACCGCGCGGACCGGCGCCGAGATGCTCGCCGAGGGCATGCAGGCCGGCGCGGACGACTACATCTCCAAGCCCTTCGATTCGGTCGAGCTCAAGGCCCGCATCCGGGCCCTCCTCCGGATCCGCCGCAGTCGAATCCGAGCTGGCCCTGGTCAACCGGAACCTCAAGATGCGGACCTCCGACCTTGTCGATCAGCAGCGCTCGCTGTTCCTGTCCACGGTCAAGTCCCTGGCCTCCGCCATCGACGCGAAGGACGAATACACCCGCCACCACTCGACCCGGGTGACCGACTTCTCGCTGAAGATCGCGGACCGGATGGCCTTCAGCGAAAAGGAGAAGGGCGACCTCGAGCTGGCCGCGCTCCTCCACGACGTCGGCAAGATCGCCGTCCCGGAGAGCATCCTCAACAAGCCGGGCAAGCTGACGGAGGCGGAGTTCGCCCTCATCAAGGAGCACCCGGCGCGGGGCGAGAGCATCCTGCGCCCGGTCATCGAGCTCAAGGACATCGCCAAGGTCGTCCGGGCCCACCACGAGCACTACGACGGCACGGGCTATCCCGACGGGTTGAAGGGCCGGGAGATCCCCCTCGGCGCCCGGATCATGGCCGTAGCCGACGCCTACGACTCGATCACCTCGCAGCGGCCGTACCGCAAGGCGTCGTCCCACCGTTACGCGGTCAAGGAGATCATCCGCTGCTCGGGGGCCCAGTTCGACCCGGAGGTCGTCGAGCACTTCCTCGAGGTCAGCGGGTCCCTCGTCCAGGAGCAGGGAGGGGCAGGGGCCCGGGCCGGACGGCCCGGCCTGAAGACTCGGCCGGCCTCAGCCGACCTTCCTCGCCTCCTGCTTGAAGTCCTGCTGCCAGAGGACGAGGCCCGTCACGCGTCCCTTGTCGTCGCTCACGAACTGGATGCGCACGTAGGGGTCGATGGAGAAGAAGAAGGTCTGGTTCTCGACGTAGAACCTGGTCGGAGCCTGGCCGGTCGGCCGGATGACGAGGTAATAGTCCTCGGTGGTGACGTCGAGGGCGTAATCCGGCGTGACCTCGTAGCGGCCGACGTACTGCCGGTAGATCGAGGGGTCGAGCCGGAAGAGGGGGCGCTCCCGGGGCTTCCAGTCGGGCCATTCGTAGGCCGCCGAAACGGCCCTGAGGATCTCCTCGGTGAGGAGGAAGCCGTTGTCGCTGTTGGTCAGGATCGCGACGCCCTGGCCTTTGTAGGGATAGGCGTCGAGGACGGCCGTGAAACCGGACGTCCGCCCCTCGAGGTGGAAGCGGACGTCCTGGCCGGCGCCATCGACGGCGAAGCCGAACGCCCGGTCGCCCGCCTCGGCCGTCAGCATGGACCTGGCCAGCCCGGCCGGAAGCACCTTGCCTCCCTTGCCCATGGCCGTTTCAAGGACGTCGGCGGCGAACAGGACGAGGTCGGAGGGTGTCGTCCAGAGGCCGGAGGCGGCCGCCGCCGGATAGGTCAGCCATTTCCCGTCGATGGGCTTCCCGTCGCGGCCGTGGCCCGAAGCGGCGTCGAGCGTCCCGGCTTCGGGCAAGGGCGCCTCGAAGCGTGCTGCTCTTCATCCCCAGGGGGTCGAGGAGGGCCGCCCGCATCAGGGACGGGAACGGCGTCCGGGCTTCGGCCTCGAGAAGGACCTGGAGAGCGGCGAACCCGGCCTCGCCCGAGGCGGGGTCGGCCGCGGGAGTGAAGGGGCCGCCGCCCCGGAGGAGGTCGACGAGGCCGGGGACTTTCTGTCCCGCGGCGTAGCCGGGCAGGCCGATGGGAGGGAGCCCGTCGGCGTGGCTCAGGATGCCGCGGAGCGTGAGCCGGCCGGCCGGCGCGGCGCCCGGCACGGGGACGCGGAGCTCGCGGAGACGGGGCGCGAGGTCGGCGTCGAGTCCGAGCCGTCCCCGGCCGACCATCTGGAGGGCCGCCGCCGCCACGACCGCCTGGCTCAGGGCCCCGGCCTGGAAGATCGTGCCCTCGGTCACGGGCTCGCGGAGGTGAACGTCCCGGACGCCGTAGCCGCGCGCCCATTCGAGCCGGTCCCGGTCCATGACGGCGATGCCGGCCCCGGGGACCCGGTAGAACTGCATGCGCGTTTCGAGGGACAACTTTTCCGGCTGCTGGCCCTTGAGATAGATGGCGCGCAGGAGGCCTCGTTCAACGTTGCGGATGCGGCTCTTGGTCAACCACTCCTGCCGCGTCTCGCAGCCGCCGACGAGCATGGACAGGGCGACGGTGACGCCGGCCAGGGCGATGGCGACGCGTGTCGAGACTGCGGCGCGACGTGTCCAATCGCGCCGGCTCATGGGGATATCGCACGAACATGCGCTCATTGTAACCGCCTCCGCCGCCTTTCACAAGCAGTGGAGAGCCGGAGGCCCGAAGGGGAATGGCCGTCGGAGACCGTCAGGTGCGGCTTGCGACAGGGACCGGCAGCTCTGGAGTGGGATGGACGCTGATCCCCGGGCCTGGGGACGCACACGGACAGGACCCGTCCGGGAGGGAGCGGCTCCGGCCGCTTGACGGCGGCCGGGCTTTGCTATAGAAATTCCTTTTCCGGAGGAAACCATGGCCCACATCGAGCCCTTCCGCGCGGCGCGCCCCCGCCGCGACCTCGCCCGCCTCGTCGCCGCCCCCCCGTACGACGTCCTGAGCTCGGACGAAGCCCGGGACATGGCCGCGGGCAACCCCTATTCTTTCCTCCACGTCGGCAAGCCCGAGATCGACCTGCCGCCCGGAACGGACCTCTATGCCGACGCCGTCTACGCCAAGGGCAAGGAGAATTTCGAGCGCTTCCTCCGGGACAGGGTCCTCATCCGGGACGCCGGGGAATGCTTCTACGTCTACAAGCAGGTCTGGGGCGAGCACACGCCAGGTCGGCCTCGTCGCCGGCGCCTCCTGCCAGGACTATCTCGACAACGTCATCAAGAAGCACGAGCTGACCCGCCCCGACAAGGAAAACGACCGCATGCGGCACATCGAGACGCTCGGCGCCCAGACGGGTCCCGTGTTCCTCACCTACCGCCGGCGCGAGGCCATCGACGCCCTCGTCGCCGCCGCCATGGCCGGCGAGCCGGAGTACGATTTCACGACCGACGACGGCGTCCGCAACGTCTTCTACGTCGTCGCCGGGCCCGGGCCGCATCGCCGCCCTCCGGCTCGGCCTTCGCCGCCGTGGAGAACCTCTACGTCGCCGACGGCCACCACCGCTCGGCCGCCGCGACGCGGATCAAGGTCGAGCGGGACCGCCGGAACCCGCGTCCGACCGGCCGCGAGGAATACAGCTTCTTCCTGGCCGTCATCTTCCCCCACAACCAGATGAAGATCCTGCCCTACAACCGCGTCGTGCGGGACCTCAACGGCCTCGGCGCCGGGGCCTTCCTGGCCCGGGTCGAGGAGCGGTTCCTGCGCCGGCCCGAAGAGCGGGCGACGCCGGCGAAGCCGCACGAATTCTCCCTCTTCCTCGACGGCCGCTGGCATCTCCTCGAGCCCCGGCCGGGGACCTTCGCCCGCCGACGACCCGATCGCCTCGCTCGACGTCTCCATCCTCCAGAACGAACCTCCTCGCCCCGGTCCTCGGCATCGCCGACCCGCGGACGGACCGGCGCATCGATTTCGTCGGCGGCATCCGCGGCACGGCCGAGCTCGAGCGGCGGGTCCGCAGCGGCCAGTTCCGCGTCGCCTTTTCCCTCTACCCGACGACCATCGACCAGCTCTTCGCCGTCGCCGACCGCGGCCTGGTCATGCCGCCCAAGTCGACCTGGTTCGAGCCCAAGCTCAAGGACGGCCTGGCCGTCCACATGATCGACGAATGAAAGACAGCCGTGGGCACGGCGGCGCCGGCCCCCGGGCCGGCCGGCGTCCCTCGGTCCCGAGCTCCCTCATCGCCGCCGTCCGGTCCGAGGCGGAGGCCTTCTTCCGCGACGCCCGGGGAAGCCATGACTGGGACCATACGGAGCGCGTCCGCCGGCTCTGCCTGAGGATCGGGAGGAAGGAGAAGGCCGACCTCGGCGTTCTCGAGCTCGCGGCGCTCCTCCACGACATCGGCCGCGGCGCCGAGGACGCCTCGAGCGGCCGGGTCTGCCACGCCCGGGCCGGCGCGGCGCTGGCGAAGCGGGTCCTCGAACGCCACGGCCTCGACCCCCGCCTCGCCCGCGAGGTCGTCGGCTGCATCCGGACCCACCGCTTCCGGAAGCGGGCCGTGCCCAAGACGCTCGAGGCCAGGGTCCTCTTCGACGCCGACAAGCTCGACTCGATCGGGGCCGTGGGCATCGGCCGGGCCTTCCTCTTCGCCGGCGAGGTCGGGGCGCGCCTTCACGACCCGGCGATCGACGTCGGCAAGACGAAGCCTTACACGCGCGACGACACCGCCTACCGCGAGTTCCTGGTCAAGCTCGGACGGGTCAAGGGCAGGATCTTCACCCGTGAAGGCCGACGCATCGCCGCCGAGCGGCACCGCTTCATGGTCGCCTTCTTCGACCGGATGAACAGGGAAACCGAAGGGCGTTTATAGCCGTGGCCTGGCACCAGGTTTACGACCCCCTGCACGGCCTCGTGCTCTCGACGGCCGTGGCCGCCCTGCCGATCGTCGTCCTCCTCGCCGGGCTGGCCCTCTTCCGTCTCAAGGCCCACATCGCGGCCCTCGCTCGGCCTGGGGACGGCCCTCGCTCGCGGCCGTCTCCGTCTTCGCCATGCCGCCGGCGATGGCCTTGCGCGCGGCCGGGCTGGGCGCGGCCTACGGCCTTCTCCCCATCGGCTGGATCATCCTCAACGTCATCTTCCTCTACGACCTGACCTGCGAGAGGGGGTATTTCGAGGTCATGCGGGACAGCCTGACCGGCATCACCCGGGACCGGCGCCTCCAGCTCCTCCTCATCGCCTTCTGCTTCGGCGCCTTCTTCGAGGGCGCGGCCGGGTTCGGGACGCCGGTCGCGGTGACCGCGGCCATCCTCATCGGGCTCGGCTTCCCGCCGCTCCCCGCCTCGGGCCTCTCGCTCATCGCCAACACCGCGCCCGTGGCCTACGGCGCGCTGGGCACGCCCATCATCGCCCTGGCCGGCGTCACGGGCCTCGACGTGCGGCAGCTCAGCGCCATGGTCGGACGGCAGCTGCCGTTCTTCTCCGTCCTCATCCCCTTCTGGCTCATCTGGGCCTTCTGCGGCTTCAGGAAGATGAGGGAGGTCTGGCCGGCGCTCCTCGTCGCCGGAGCGGCCTTCGCCGTGCCCCAGTGGCTCATCTCGAACTATCACGGCCCCTGGCTCGCGGGCGTCGGCGCGGCCGTCATCTCCATGGCCGCGCTCGTCCTGTTCCTGCTCAAGTGGCGTCCGAGGAGCTCTTACGGCTTCCCCGGCGAAGGAACGGCGTGCGGGCCGGCCGGCGCCGCCGCCGGACCGCAGCGGTCCTTCGGGAAGCGCGAGATCGCCCGGGCCTGGATGCCCTGGCTCGTCCTGAGCGTCTTCGTCTTCCTCTGGGGGATCCCGCAGGTCAAGGCCCTGCTCGACGGGGTCTTCGCCGCCCGCTGGCCCGTTCCGGGCCTGGACGAGCTCGTCCTGCGCGTGCCGCCCGTCGTGGCCCGGGAGACGGCCGAGGCCGCGGTCTTCGGCTTCAACGGGCTGTCCTTCACCGGGACGGGGATCTTCGCCGCGGCCGTCGTGTCCGGGTTGCTGATGGGCTTCTCGCCGCGGCGGCTCGCCCGAACGTATGGCAAGACTCTCAAGCGGGTCCGCTTCTCGCTCTTCACCGTGGCCGCGATGCTCTCGCTCGGCTACGTCACGCGCTATTCGGGGCTCGACGCGACGCTGGGCCTGGCCTTCGCCCGGACGGGCGTGCTCTATCCGTTCTTCGGGACCCTGCTCGGCTGGCTCGGCGTGGCCATGACCGGCTCCGACACGTCGTCGAACGTCCTCTTCGGGAGCCTCCAGAGGATCTCGGCCGGCCAGCTCGGCCTGAGCCCGGTGCTCATGGCCGCGGCCAACAGCGCCGGCGGCGTCATGGGCAAGATGATCGACGCCCAGAGCATCGTCGTCGCCAGCACGGCCACCCGCTGGTACGGCCACGAGGGCGACATCCTGCGGTACGTCTTCTTCCACAGCCTGGCCCTGGCCGTCGCTGATGGGGCTCTTCGTCCTCCTCCAGGCCTACGTCTTCCCCTTCACCCGGCTCGTCGTGCGCTAAGGGAAAAGGGGGACATGTACCGGAGGTACGTGTCCCCAGGTTTCGGGTCAGCCGACGATCTTCTTCGTCCCCTTGTACTTCGTCTCGATCCGCTCGCGGGGCAGGAACTCGTTCTCCATGGCCCGGTATTCCTTGAGCCCGACGAAGTCCGTGTACTCCTCGAAGCTCGAGACCCATTGCGTCTCCCCGGCCAGGATGCCGGTCGGCGAGGCCTTGAGGGCCTTGAAGAACTCGGTCAGGGCCTTGTGGGCGACCATGATCGAGGCCACGGGGATCGAAACGCGGCCGACGCCCATCTTGGCCAGCTCGGGGATGGGGATGAGCTCGGTCTTCATGCCGGTGATGGCGTCCATGAGGTTGACCGAGAGCGGCCCCTTGATGGCCTTGACCGCCTTCCCGATGTCCGCCCGGCTCTTGATGCCGTCGATGAAGGCCAGGTCCGCGCCGGCCTCGAGGTAGATGTTGCAGCGCCGGACCGCCTCGTCGAGCCCCATGCCGGCGAAAACGTCCGTCCGGGCGTTGATGATGAAGTCCTTGTCGAGCGAGTCGCGGACGATGGCGCAGGCCCGGATCTTCCCGGCCATCTCCTCGGCCGAGATCGTCTCCTTGCCGGCCATGTGGCCGCAGCGCTTGGGGAAGACCTGGTCCTCGATGTTCATGCCGGCCAGGCCCATGGCCACCAGGCGCTCCGTGATCCAGGCGGCGTTGACGGCGTTGCCGCCGCCGGTGTCGACGTCGGCCATGACCGGGATGCGGACGGCCTGGGCGATGTTCCAGGACAGGTCGAGGACGTCCTTCATCCGGACGAGCCCGACGTCGGGCTTGGCGAGGTACGACCCGGCCAGGCCGTAGCCCGAGACCTGGATGGCCTCGAAGCCGGCCTTCTCGATGACCTTGGCCGAGAGGGCGTCGTGGCAGCCGGGGACGGCCACGGCCCGGCGTTCCATGATCGCTTTTCGGAGAACCGTCGTGCGTTTCATCTTCGATGACTCCTTGTGGCGAAAAATACCCTCCCATTCTAGCGGATTCGATTGATAGATAAAAGAGGGACCGTCCTCCCGGCGGGACTGTCCCTCTTTGTTTTAGGACGATTGACATCACGCGTTCGAAAAGCTATACTTTCTTCTTCGAAAACATCTATAACATGTTGATAAACATGAGGATGGAAGCGGGCCGGCGGAACGGCCGGCGGCCGGGGCGGGCGGCATGAGCTCGGCGGCCGAGCGCTGGGTCGAAGAGCAGGAGCGGCTGGCCAAGCCGGCCCGCGTGTACTGGTGCGACGGCTCCGAGGGCGAGGCCTGGCGCCTGCTCGAGATCGGGCTCAACGAGGAGCGGCTGAACGGCCCCGTCTTCCACGAGCTCAACCACAAGAGCTGGCCCACGGCCTATCTCCACCGCAGCCATCCGACCGACGTCGCCCGGACCGAGCACCTGACCTTCGTCTGCCATCCCGACCGCGAGGACTCCGGCCCGAACAACAACTGGATGGACGTCGGCAAGGCCAAGAAGTTGATGGCCGAGCTCTCCGACGGCTGCATGGCCGGCCGGACGATGTACGTCCTGCCCTACATGATGGGCCACCCCGACTCGCCCTACGCCAAGGCCTGCGTCATGGTCACGGACTCGACCTATGTCGCGGTCGAGCATGCGGATCATGACCCGCATGGGCACGCCGATCCTCGAGAAGATCGGCAACCGCGAGGACTTCGTCAAGGGCTTCCACTCGGTCGGCGACTTCGACCCCGAGCGCCGCTACATCATGCACTTCCCGCAGGAGGGCCTGGTCTGGAGCATCGGCTCGGGCTACGGCGGCAACGCCCTGCTCGGCAAGAAGTGCTTCTCGCTCCGCATCGCCTCCTACCTCGGCTTCCGCCAGGGCTGGCTGGCCGAGCACATGGTCATCATGGGCATCGAGGACCCCGCGGGCAACGTCACCTACGTCACGGCGGCCCTGCCCAGCGCCTGCGGCAAGACGAACCTGGCCATGCTGGAATCGGCCCTGCCCGGCTACAGGGTCTGGACGCTCGGCGACGACATCGCCTGGCTCAACATCGGGCCCGACGGCCGGCTGTGGGCCATCAACCCCGAGGCCGGCTTCTTCGGCGTCGCCCCCGGGACGTCGATGAAGACCAACCCCAACATGATGCGGACGCTCCGGCGCGGCGCCTTCTACCCGACCCTCTTCACCAACGTCGCCCTGAACACGGACACGAACGAGCCCTGGTGGGAAGGCATCGACGGCCCGGTCCCCGAGCATCTCCTCGACTGGCAGGGCAAGCCCTGGACGCCGGCCTCCGGCACCAAGGGCGCCCATCCCAACTCGCGTTTCACGGCCTCCCTCTTCAACTCGCCCGACGCTCTCGCCGGAATACGACAACCCGCACGGCGTGCCGATCTCGGCCATCATCTTCGGCGGCCGGCGGACCCAGCTCATCCCGCTCGTCGTCGAGAGCTTCGACTGGGCCGCACGGCGTCTTCATGGGCGCCCGCATGGGCTCGGAGACGACGGCCGCGGCCGCGGGCAAGGTCGGCGTCCTGCGGCGCGACCCGATGGCCATGCTCCCCTTCTGCGGCTACAACATGGCCGACTACTTGCGCCACTGGCTCAACGTGGGCAACCGGCTGACCCATCCGCCCAAGATCTTCTCCGTCAACTGGTTCCGCGTCGACGAGAAGGGCAAGTTCATCTGGCCGGGCTTCGGCGACAACATGCGCGTCCTCAAGTGGATCGTCGACCGCGTCAAGGGAGCGGTCCCGGCGCGCGAGACGCCCGCCGGCCTCGTGCCGCGACTCGGGGACCTGGACATGACCGGGCTCGACCTGCCGAAGGCCGCAGCTCGAGAAGCTCTTCGCCGTCGACATGAAGGACTGGAAGCCCGAGGTCGATGGCATCCGGACCTTCTTCAAGCCCTACCGCAACCGCCTGCCCTCGGAGATCCGCGAGGAGTTCGAGCGGCTCGAGCGGCAGGCCCGCTAACCGCGCCTCTCGGATCACCTTTGAGTCTCAGCGGGAGACGACGACCGCCACGGCGTACTGGAGGAGTGTGCCGTCGCGGGTCTGGATGGGCACCGTGGAGATGCCGATCCGCCGCAGGGAGGGGTCCTCGAGGCGCTTGAGGAGCGGGCTCGCGACCTGGTCGAGCCGCTGGAATATCGAATAGAAGACATCGCGCCGGTCGTCGTCGCGCATCGTGGCCGCCGTGCCCGGCCTGTGGCGGGCGATGATCCCGTCGGCCCGCTCGGCCAGTCCGGCGTCGAGCTCGAGCCGCGGCAGCCCGTGGCGGGCCCGGACCTCGTTCACCGCCCTGAGGACGGTCCGCAGCCGGTCCAGGTCGCCGGGCCCGGGCGTCGTCTCGTCCTTGAGCAGAAGGACGCACAGGACATAGGCCCCGCCCGGGTACTCGGTGTTGCGCGTGAAGGCGACGCCGATCCCGGCCCGGCCGTAATCGGCGAGGTCCGGCGCCTTGAGGGTGTCGCCGATCATGGCCGCGTCCGGCCCGACGACGAGGCGCAGGAGCGCCTCGCCGAAGTAAGCCGGCACCGGCGGCGGCTTCCGGCCGGCCGCCTTCTCCTCGGCGAAGAGCCCGGCCGTGCGGTCGGCCTCGTCGACGAGGACGACCTGCGGCAGCCCGGCCGCGGCCCGCGCCCCGTCGAGGACGCCGAGGACCATGGCCCTCACCTCGGCGTCGGACCTGCGGACGAGAGAACCCAGGAAATCCTCGGTCACGAAGTAGACGTTCGTCGGGCCGCGCACGATGCCGATCCCGACCTCGTCGAAATCCCCGTTGAGGACGTTCGCCCGGTGGCCGGGGCTGTTCATGAAGGACTGGTGGATGGCCTCGGCGGCCGCGCTCCAGCTCTCGGCGACGTTCTCGCCGTTCGCGGCGAAGAGGACTCCCGCGTCGACGAGCCGGTCCGTGTACGACCCCCCGGCCGCCGAGTCGTGGGTGAGGACGTTCCGCCGGGCCATCTCGGCGCTGTGGCCGCGGGCCAGGCCGGCGAGGCCGGAGGAGGGCCGCACCGCCGGCAGGCCGCGGGACGTCCGTTCCCGATTGAGGACCGCGAAGGAGGTCCTTTTCCATCTGGGAGGGGTCGGGCAGGGCGGGCGTCTGCCGGCCCGAAGCGGCGGAGAGGAGCGGGACGACGGCGGCGGAGGCCGCGATCGCCGTGAAGGCGGCCGCGAGCAGGGCGGCGGCCACAGGCCTTCCGCGGAGAGTTCTCGCGTGGCTCACGTCATCGGCTCCCGCTCCTTCCATTGTCCCCGGAACGGGCGGGAAAGTAAACCCCGGGGCCGCCGGCCGCTAGGTCTTTTCCTCGACCGGCAGCCAGAGCTCGAGGACCATGTCCTCCAGGGGGGCGTGGGGGTCGAGGGGCCGCTCGAGCTCCTGGGCCATGCGCCACTTGTAAGGGCTCGCCTGGACCCATTCCCAGAGCTTGAGCCAGGCCTCCGAGATGTCCAGGCCGCTCGGGTCTCCCGCGCAGCTCGCAGGTCGTCGCGGCGAAGAGGCCGCCCGGGACCTCCTTGACCTCGACCTCGCCCCGGCCGTCGAGCTCCGGCCCGACGCAGCACCAGACCTCGTAGCCGTATTCCTTCTTGAAGGGGACGGGATTCGGGTTGTTGAAGCCGAAGACCGGGTGGCGGGCCAGGTTGTCCTGGACGCCCCGGGATTCGGCCCAGGCCCGCAGCCGTTGCCAGGCGTCCCGCTCCGGGTTCTCTCCGACGACCCGGACGCTCGCGACCCGCATCGGCTCGAGCCTCTTGACCTCGACGACGAAATCGCTCATGGCTTCCCCCCGCCCGCGGACACCTCGGCGGCGAAAAATGCGGCCGCGCGAAGTCCCGATATCAGGCCCACTCTCAACCCGAGGGGGGATTCTATAATAGAAATGCGGCGGAATTCAACAATGCAAAAGGGACTGTCCCGCTTCCGGGGACAGCCCCTCTTATTTGAAGTTGGTGTTGAAGAGCGGGCAGGACCTTGAGCCCCGCCGGGTTGTCGCGGACGATGTTGACGAGCCCCAGCTGGAACCCCTTGGCCAGGTGCCAGGCGTAGTTCACGATGCCGATGGACACGCCGTTCAGCGTTCCCTTGATGTAGTTGACGGCGCTCACGCTCAGCCCGGTCAGCCGGCCGTCCCGCTCGACGCGGACCATGGCCCCGGCGAGGAAAGCGCCCGTGAGCTCCACGCCGCCGACGCCGATCCCGGCCACGGCCAGGCCGCGGACCTTGGGCGCGCCGGCCCCGACGCCGCAGAGGGTCAGGCCGACGAGCTCCTTTCCCGCGCCGGCGCCCACGCCCGCGATGGTGATGCCCGCGAGGGTCTCCCCGGCCCCGGCGCCGAGCCCGGCGACGGTCAACCCTCTCAGGTTCTTGCCCGCGCCGATGCCGAGCCCGCCGACGTTGAGGCCGGTCATGTCGTCCCCGGCCCCGGCGCCGAGCCCCCCGACCGTGATGCCCACGACGCTCTTCCCCGCGCCGACGCCGAGGCCGCCCAGGTTCAGCCCCGCGAGGTCGCCTCCGGCCCCGGCCCCGAGGCCGCCGATCGTGATCCCCACGACATTCCCGCCGGCGCCCGCGCCGATGCCGCCGACGGTCAGGCCGGCCAGGTCGCCGCCGCTGCCCGCCCCGATGAGCCCGAGATTGAGGCCGGTCATCTTCCGCTCGGCCGCCGGGCCGAGGATCCCGAGCTGGAGGCCGGTCATCTCGCCGCCGCCCGGGATGAGGCCGAAGGAGACGCCCTTGACGACCGAGCTCTTATTGTCCCTCCTCGGCTCCCAGAGCGTGATATTGACCCCCGTGACGCCGACGACGCGGCTGTCCCGGAAATTGAAGCGGAGGCCGGTGAACTCGCGGGAATTCCCGATGCTCAGCCCCCACGTTTTCGAGGGGATGTCCAGGCTGCGGGCCGAGGCGGGCAGGGCCGCGAGCCCGGCCAGGACAAGGGCCGTGCCGAGGAGCGCTTTCGCCTTGGGAATCGCTGTGTTCGCTTGTTTCACCGGCCCTCCTCCGAACGGAAATTCGCCCGCCGCGGCCTCCGGCCCGGTCGTCGGGCGCTCTTCACCATGGTCATCATTTTAAACGATTCCCCGCGCCAAAAGGTTCACCCGCCGCGAAAGCGGGGGCGCCCGGCCATCCAAACCGGCCCGGCCGGAGATGCCCGGGCCCTGTGGGGGCGGCGCTTTTTATGGTAGAATCCCCCTCCGGGAAAGGATGGTGGACAGATGAGCCCCAAGCCCAAACGCATCGAGGATTTCCGCAAGCCGGACGACCTCATCGTCGTCACGGGCGCCGGCGGTTTCATCGGCGGCTCCCTCGTCCGCTACTTCCACGACAAGGGCTTCAGGCGCATCCGGGCCGTCGACAAGAAGCCCCTCTCCGACTGGTACCAGCGCACGCCCGGCGTCGAGAACCTCTGCCTCGACCTCAGCGGGCGGGAGACCTGCGCGCGCGCCTGCGAGGGGGCGGCCGAGGTCTACCAGCTCGCCGCCGACATGGGCGGCATGGGCTTCATCGAGCGCTACCGGGTCGAGTGCCTGCGGAGCGTCCTCATCAACACCCACATGATCGAGGCCGCCTGGCGGGCCGGCGTCGACCGCTACTTCTTTTCGTCCTCGGCCTGCGCCTACAACATCGACCTCCAGAAGGACTACCAATCGCGCGCCCTCAAGGAGTCGGACGCCTACCCGGCCAAGGCCGAGCGCGGCTACGGCTGGGAGAAGCTTTTCTCCGAGATCTCCTGCCAGGAATACTGGGCCGAGCGCGGCCTGCGGACCTTGATCGCCCGCTTCCACAACGTCTACGGCCCCCACGGGACCTGGGACGGCGGCCGCGAGAAGGCGCCGGCGGCCCTCTGCCGCAAGGTCCTCGAGGCCCGGGCGAACGGCAGCGGCACCGTCGAGATCTGGGGCGACGGCCTCCGGACGCGGAGCTTCATGTACATCGACGACTGCGTCGACGGCATCGACATGATCGCCCACTGCGACGAGCTCGTCGCGACGCCCATCAACCTGGGCTCGAGCGAGCTCGTCTCGGTCAACGACCTTCGTCTCGATCGTCGAGGAGGCGGCCGGCTTCAAGGTCAAGCGGACCTACGACC
The DNA here is from genome assembly GCA_963805045.1 of Candidatus Aminicenantota bacterium. Taxonomy (GTDB): domain Bacteria; phylum Acidobacteriota; class Aminicenantia; order Aminicenantales; family Saccharicenantaceae; genus DATKJS01. The sequence continues at coordinate 30,480 of CAWDTC010000025.1, read as the reverse complement.
CGACCGCCCCGAAAGGGGTCGGCGGCCGCAACTCCGACAACACGATGATCAAGCGCGTCCTCGGCTGGGAGCCGTCGACGCCGCTCCGCCTCGGCATGGCCAAGACCTACCGCTGGATCGAGGAGCAGTTCAATCTCCGGCGGGCCGGTCAGAGGACGGTGGTCTGAATGCTCCCCTACCGGCTGGCCTTGGCCGGGGGCTGGATCGACCAGCCCTTCGTCTCCGCCCGCGATCCCGAGCCGCCCGGGTCCATGGTCGTCGTTTCGCTCGAGCCCGACCGCGAATACATGGACCGCAGCGGCCTGGCCACGAGCACCCGCGCCGTCGCGGCCAAGCTCTGGGGCGGGAGCCTGCCCGCCCGCGACCCGGCCGCCCTCGTCCGCGAGCTCTACGCCGAGGAGAACCGCGGCAAGCACGCGCCTTCCGGCTCGCAGGACATGGCCGGCCTGGTCTATCCGGGCGTCAGCCGCCTCGACTACGACGCCCGCGTCGAGGGCGGCGTCTTCCCCTGCCGGGTCGAGTCGACGACCGACCCCGCGGTCATCGCCTGGCTCGAAAGGGTCCTCTGGCTCATCCCGGTCGCCCCGCGGCCCGAGGGCTACGACCCTCTCGCCGAAAGGAACCTCGACCCCGACTGGGTCCGCTGGCTGGGCCGCAGCGGCCGGGACTGCTACGACGCCATCCTGGCCCGGAACGTCATCGCGCTCGGCGCCTCGCTCAACCGCACCATGGCCTGCTGGGAGGCCATCCTGCCGCGGACGGTGCGCGATCCCGCCCTCCCCACGGACCTCAAGTCGATGCTCAACGATTACCAGGGCTGGCACCCCGGGGCGATGTACTCGGGCTGCGGCGGCGGCTACCTCATCGTGGCCTCGGAGGACAGGGTCGCCGTCGGCCTGAAGGTCAAGGTCCGGACGAGATGACGGAGGAGCGGGGACGCCGTCCGCTTCATTGACGCGGCGCGCCGGCGGGGGGTATGATGATAGCGACGTCAGCCGTCAATCCCAACCTGCGGAGGGAACGATGTCATTAGATCCCCGAAGAACGGCCTGGGCCCCGGTCCTCGTCCTGGGCGGCCTCTGGGGGCTCGCCGAGGCAGGGCTCGGCATGTTCCTGCGGCAGTGCGCCTCGACGGTCTCGGGCTCGCTCATGACAGGCGGGGCGCTCTTCTTCCTGGCCGCGGCCTGGGCGCTCTCGCCCGGGGTCCGGACGGTCGCGGCGATGGTCGCCATGGCCGCGTCGTTCAAGCTCTTCGACGCCGCGCTCCTCGGCCTTCCGGTGCGCCACGGCGCCATCGCCAACCCCATCTTCGCCATCGTCATGGAAGGCGCCGCCTTCCTCCTCATCGCGAGCATCCTGCGGCGGGACCTCTCGGCGAAGCCGCTCGGCCGGGGTCTCGCGGGCGGGCTCTCGGCGCTCATCGCCGTCAACGTCTTCCCCCTGGTCGGGTTCGCCACGGGCATCGCGGCTTGCAAGGTCCCGGGCACGGCCGTCCCTCTCTCCCTCTACTACGCGCCCATCGCCGTCGCCCTCTCGACGCTGACCGTGCCCGCCGGCGCCTGGCTCGGGAGGAAGGCCGCGGCCGCCGAGGCCCGGCTCGCGCCCCTCGGCGCGGCCCGGCTCCGCTGGGCCGGCCCGGCCGCCTTCCTCCTCTGCCTGGCCGCCCTGACGCTCCTCAGGCTGATCTGACGGGCCCCGACGGGGCTCCACGGAGTCCGCCATGGACAAGAGAACCGACCGTAAAGCTCCCGGCGGCGTCAGCCGCCGCGACTTCATCAAGGGCGTCGGCACGGGCGCCCTCGGCACGGCCGTCCTCCCAGGGCTCTTCGCCCAGGACGCCATCGCCACGAAGAAGGGGCGGGTGCCGGTCTTCGACAGGAAGGCCGTCACCCTGACCGTCAACGGCGCGCCGAGGACGCTCACCGTCGCCGCGAACGAGACGCTCCTCGACCTTCTCCGCGACCGTCTCGAGCTCGCCGGCTCGAAGAAGGTCTGCGACCGGGGCGAGTGCGGCGGCTGCACGGTCCTCCTCGACGGTCGCCCGGTCTACGCCTGCATGTTCCTGGCCGTCCGCGCCGACGGCAGGAGCGTCACCACGGTCGAGGGCCTCGCCCGCGGCGGGAAGCTCCACGCCGTCCAGGAGGCCTTCGTCGAGAACGACGGCTACCAGTGCGGCTTCTGCACGCCCGGTTTCCTCATGACGACGGCCGCCTTCCTGGAGAAGAACCCCTCGCCGACGCCCGACGAGATCAGGCAGGCTCTCTCCGGGAACCTCTGCCGCTGCGGCAATTACACCAAGATCTATAAGGCCGTCGCGGCCGCCGCCGCCAAGATGAAGGGGGCGTGACGTGGACGCCAAGTATATCGGGAAAGCGACGCCGCGGCTCGACGGCCGGAAGGTCGTCACCGGCCAGGCCGAATACACGCACGACGTCCGGCTCAAGGACATGCTCATCGGCATGATCCTGCGCTCCCCCCACGCCTCGGCCGAGGTCGTCTCGATCGACCTCGCGCCGGCCAGGGCCCTGCCCGGCGTCCTGGCCGCCCTGCCGCTCGCCGAGGGCAGGGTCCGCTACGCCGGCGAGCAGGTCGCGGCCGTGGCCGCCGTCGACGAGCGCACGGCCGAAAAGGCCCTCGCCCTGATCAAGGTCGACTACAAGCTCCTGCCGTCCGTCGTCGAGTGGGAGAAGGCCCGCGAGGCGGGCGCGCCGCAGGTCCGGGAGGCCAAGCCGAACGTCGAGAAGTTCAGCGAGGCCGCCCGCGGCGACGTCGAGAAGGGCTTCAAGGAGGCCGACGCCGTCATCGAGCGGACCTACCGGACGGCCTTCGAGATCCACCACCCCACCGAGACCCACGCCAGCGTCGCCGCGTGGGACGGCGAGCGGCTCACGGTCTACGACTCGACGCAGAACGTCCACGGCGTCCGCGACGGCCTGGCCCGGGCCCTGAAGATGCCGGCGGCGGACATCACCGTCATCAAGCAATACATGGGCGGCGGCTTCGGCAGCAAGCTCGGCCTGGGCGAGCACACGGTCGTCGCCGCCCGCCTGGCCCGGGAGGCCGGCCGCCCCGTCCGGATCGCCCTCAGCCGGCGCGAGAACGCCATGTGCGTCGGCTACCGGCCGTCGTCCTTCCAGACCTACAAGGCCGGCGTCAAGAAGGACGGGACGCTCACGGCGCTCAGCCTCGTCAACTACGCGAGCGGCGGCCTCGACTACGGCGACGAGGTCCTCGAGCCGACGGTCGACCTCTACCGCTGCCCCAACGTCAAGGTCGAGGAGTTCTCGGTCTTCACCAACACCGGCGCCGGCTGCGCCTGCCGCGCCCCCGGCCACACCCAGGGCATGTTCGGCCTCGAGGGGCTCATGGACGAGCTGGCCGCGGCCGTCGGCATGGACCCGCTCGAGCTGCGGAAGAAGAACTACACGACCCGGAACCAGGGCGACACCGGTCTCCCCTACTCGACCAAGGGCCTCGACCGCTGCTACGAAGCCGGGGCCAGGGCCATCGGCTGGGAGCGGCGCAACGAGCGGCCGGGCGGAGGGAGCGGCCCGGTCCGGCGCGGCATCGGCATGTCCTCGAGCTTCTGGTGGGGCACCGGCGTCCCCGGCACCCTGGCCGACGTCGTCCTCTATCCCGACGGAAGCGTCGAGGCCGTTTGCGGCACGCAGGACATCGGCACCGGGACGCGGACGCACATGGCCGTCGTGGCCGCCGAGACGCTCGGCCTCGAGCCGAAGGACATCGTCGTCAAGATCGGCAGCTCCGATTATCCCTGGGCGCCGGCCTCGGGCGGCAGCGTGACGACGGCGTCCGTCGCGCCGGCCGTCCGCGACGCCGCCCTCAAGGCCGTGGCGCGCCTCAAGCAGGTCGCGGCCGGGAAGCTCAAGGCGAAGCCCGAAGACGTCCTCATGGAGGGCCGCAACTTTTTCGTCAAGGGGGCGGAGGGAAAGCCCGTGGCCTGGGCCGAGGTCACGAGGAGCCTCCGGCGCGAGACCGTCTTCCACGGCGAGGCGGCCGCCTACCCCCGGGACCAGTTCGCCTTCAACACCTTCGGCGCCCACTTTGCCGAGGTCGAGGTCGACCTCGAGACGGGCAAGGTCCGCGTCCTCCGCTACGTCGCGGCTCAGGACAGCGGGCGCATCATCAACCGGCAGACGGCCGAGAGCCAGGTCATCGGCGGCATCACCCAGGGCCTGAGCACGGCGCTGTTCGAGGAGCGGGTCCTGGACTCGACGACCGGGCGGTCCGTGAACCCGAACCTCCGCGACTACAAGATCGCGACCGCGCTCGACATCCCGGAGATCGAGGTCATCTTCGTCGACATCGTCGACGAGCGGCTGAACAGCCTGGGCGCCAAGGGGCTGGGCGAGCCGGCCCGCGTCCCGAGCTCGGCGGCCGTCGCCAACGCCGTCTACAACGCCATCGGCGTGCACGTCCGGGAGATCCCGATGACGCCCACACGCGTCCTCGCGGCCCTCAAGCGGAAGGAGGCCGGGTCATGAGAGAATTCCGCATCGCCCAGCCGGGGACGGTCGAGGAGCTGGCCGCACTCCTGGCCGAGACGAAGGAGAGCTTCGCCCTCATGGCCGGCGGCACCGACCTCATCGACATGCTCAAGAGCGGCGTCGCCGCGCCCGACCTCGTCGTCGACCTCCAGGGGGTCGAGGGCCTGGCCGGCATCGCGCCGGTAAAGGACGGGCTCCGCATCGGGCCGCTGACGCGCGTCGCGGCCCTCGCCGCGGACCCGGCCGTCGTCCGCGACTTTCCGATCCTCAAGGAAGCGGCCCTCTCGCTCGCGACGCCGCAGCTGCGGAACGTCGGCACGGTCGGCGGCAACCTCTGCCAGCGGCCGCGCTGCTGGTATTTCCGGGACCCGGAGGTCGCCTGCCGCAAGAAGGGCGGCCTGCGGTGCTTCGCCATGCACGGCCGGAACAAGTACCACGCCGTCCTCGGGGGCGGCGGGTGCTTCATCGTCTACCCCTCCGACCTCGCTCCGGCCCTGATCAGCCTGGGCGCCGCGGTCACGGTCGCGAGCGTCCGGGGCGAGAAGGTCCTGCCGCTCGAGGAGTTCTACCGGCTGCCCTCGGTCGACGTGACCCGGGAGACGATCCTCGGCCGGGACGAGTTTCTGAAGGCGATCTTCGTCCCCTCGCCGAAGCCCGGACAGAAGGGCGCGTACGTCAAGCTCAAGGAGCGCGGCACCTGGGACTTCGCCGTCGCCTCGGCCGCCGTTTCGGGCGTCGTCGAGGGCGGCGTCGCGAGCGAGATCGCCATCGTCGCCGGCGGCATCGCGCCCGTGCCGTGGCGGATGAAGGCGGCGGAAGCGGTCCTCCGGGGCAAGCCCGTCACGGAGGCCCTCGCGGCCCAGGCGGCCGCGGCCGGCCTCAAGGAGGCCAGCCCGCTCGCCGAGAACGCCTACAAGCTGGACCTGGCCGCCGCCGCGGTCAAGCGCGCCGTCCTCGCCCTCCTCTAGGCCAAGGATGAACTACAGCGTCCCGAAACTGCTCGAGCTCCTGGTCAGGGAGAAGGGGCTCGTCCTGGCCACGGTCCTCGAGGCCTCCGGCTCGACGCCCCAGATCCCAGGGGCGATGGCCGTCTTCGCCGGCCACGGCCTCGTCGCCGGCACGGTCGGCGGCGGTCTGGTCGAGGGCCGGACCGCAGGCGGCCGCCCTCGACGCGCTCAAGGACAGGCGCTGCCGCCTGCTCGAGCTCACACTCGACGCCGACCCGGACGACGCGGAAGGCGCGGTCTGCGGCGGCGCTGTCTCCGTCCTCGTCGACCCGCTCGTCGCCGACGCCCGGCCGGTCTTCGAGCGGGCCCTCGAGGGGTTCCGCGCGCGCCGGCCGGGGCTCGTCCTGACCCTCATCCACCCCCTCCACGACGGGCTGGCCCACACCGCGCGCGAATGGCTGCCCGAAGCCGAGTTCACCGACCCGGGCCGGCCGCACGCGGCGAAGATCGCCCCGCACGAGCTCGCGGCCGTCCTGGACTCGCGGAAGCCGCGGCTTTTCGCGCTCGGCGGGCACTCCGTCTTCGCCGAGCCGGTCTGGCCCCTGCCCCGGCTCATCATCGCCGGCGCCGGGCACGTCGGCAAGGCCGTGGCCCATCTCGGCTCGCTCCTCGATTTCGAGGTCACGGTCATCGACGACCGGGCCGAGTTCGCCAACAAGGAGAATATCCCCGACGCCGACGAGCTGGTCGTGGGCGACATCGGCGAGTCCGTCCGGCTCGTCCCCAACTCGCCCGACAACTATTTCGTCATCGTCACGCGCGGCCACCGCGACGACGCCGAGGCCCTCCGGTCCGCCGTCGGCCGCGGCGCGGCCTACGTCGGGATGATCGGCAGCCGGACCAAGGTCGCCCTGATGCGCCGGGAGTTCCTGGAGAAGGGCTGGACGAGCGAGGAGGAATGGGACCGCGTCCGCGCGCCCATCGGCCTCGACATCCGCTCGAAGACGGTCGAGGAGATCGCCGTCAGCATCGCCGCTGAGCTCGTCCTGGCGAGGGCGGCGCGGGCGGACAAGGACCGGCCGTGATCTGGGCCGTCGTCCTGGCCGCCGGCGAATCCCGCCGCATGGGGACGCAGAAGCTGCTCCTCCCCTACGGCGGGACGACGGTCGTCGAGGCCGTCGTGCGGGCCGCCCTCGATTCGGAGGCCGACCGGGCGATCGTCGTCCTCGGCGCCGACCGCGAGAAGGTGCGGCGGGCGCTCGACTCCTATCCCCTGACGTTCGCCGTCAACCGCGGCTACCGGCGGGGCATGCTGTCGTCGGTCCAGGCCGCGTTCCGGGCCCTGCCCGCGGAGGCCGAAGCGGCGGTCGTCATGCTCGGCGACCAGCCGGCCGTCGCCTCCCGGACGGTCGACGAGCTCGTCCGGGCCTACCGGGAAGGCGGCCGGGGGATCTATCTCCCGGTCTACGGCGGCCGGCACGGTCATCCCATCCTGGTCGACGCGGGATACCGGACGGGGATCCTCGGCCTCGACCCCGCCGTGGGCCTGCGCCAGCTCCTCCAGATCCACCGGGAGGACGTCGTCGCGGTCAAGGTCTCCGAGAGCGCGGCGCCCGAGGACATGGACAGTCCCGAAGACTACGAGAAGCTCGTCTCCCGCCGCCGATAGCACGGCACAGAACCCCCGATCACACCTCCCGAACGATACCCAGCATCAGCCAAAACATTTTCCGAAAAAGCGCTTGACACTCGCGGATTCTTAGGTTATAGAAAATGCGGGGGCGCCAGGTTTTGAAGGCGGAATTTTTATCTCTGTATTATTGGGCAAAACCACTCATCCCAAGAAGGGTGCAGATTTTCGTCAGAAGGGTGGTCGCCTCCCATAAGCGGAAACGAGCAACCCATGTCTGGCCCATCTCCCCGGGAGCGGCAAAGGCCCCGGAAGGTTGGGCAGGGTGGCCCGATAAGAAGAGATTCGCGCTCGTCTTGAATCATGATGTGGACACAGCCCTCGGCATAGGGAAATCTTTAGAGCTCATGGAGATCGAGAAGAGGCTGAATTTCAGATCCACATTCAATATTGTCCCAGAGTGCTATGCGATTCCCCCTGCGGTTCGTCAGATTCTGACCGCATCGGACTTCGGCGTAGGAGTTCATGGACTCAAGCATGACGGCAAGTTGTTCGAGAGCAGGAAGATCTTCGAGTCTTCCGCTCAACGGATCAATGGCTATCTTGAAGAATGGAATGTTGCCGGATTCACGACACCTTCCATGCTTCGCAATCTCGCCTGGATCGCGGAGTTGAATATTGAATATGGATGCTCGACTTTTGATACGGATCCGTTCGAGCCTGACCCAGAAGGCATGAATACGATCTTTCCTTTTCAAGTGTCCAACACGGCCAAGACGAAAACGTATGTCGAACTCCCCTACACTCTGCCTCAAGACCACGGACTCTATATCATCTTGAGAGAAAAGGATAACAGGATCTGGAAGGAAAAGCTGGATTGGATCGCGAAGAATGGCGGCATGGCGTTATTGAATACTCATCCCGACTACATGGATTTCAGTGGCGAACCGTCTTCTTTCGAGCACTACCCTGTGGGCCTCTATGTGGAGTTCCTTGAGTACGTCAGAGACAGGTATATGGGTCAGTATTGGAATGCTCTTTCCCGGGAACTGGCGAGATTTTGGAGGTCAGGTAGGTTCGAGCCTACGACCCATGTCAGCCTCGCGTTACAGAATTCCGAACCTCAAGCTGCTATAGGGGGCGAAGTTCCAGGATTCCCGCCTTCGCATGCTTCCTCTTCCAACACCGGAACGTAACCTTCCAGGTCCCCGCTTTCAGGTTAATATCCGGAAATGAAGTGCCCCCCGGCCTGACTCGGACAGGCGACGCACGGATTAGAGATTCGACACTACTTCGCGGCCTTCAGGTACTTGTCGAACCAGGCCAGGAACCGCTCCAGGCGGTCGTGGATGTAGCTCGGCCGCGTCGGGACGTGGTGCTGCCCCGGATAGATCACGAGCTCGGTCGGCACCCCGAGCGACTTCAGCGCCTGGTACATCTGCTCGCTGCCGATGATGGGAACGTTGAAGTCCTTCTCGCCGCCCATGAACAGGGTCGGCGTGCGGATCCTGTCGGCGTGGAAGAACGGATACGATACTTTCACCCATAGGTCCGGGTTCCGCCACGGAAACCCGAGCTCGTTCGCGTATTGCCGGACATACTGGTCGCCGCCGAACATCGAGAGCTGCAGGGCGCTGCCCGCGCCGCTGATCGCCGCCTTGAAGCGGGGGTCGGTGGCGATGGTGTAGTCCGTCGAGATGCCGCCGTAGCTCCAGCCGCCGATGCCGAGACGGCCGGGGTCCGCGATCCCCTTCCGCACGGCGTCGTCGACGCCGGCGAGGAGGTCGGCCACCTCCCGGTCCCCCCAATCGGCGAAGATGCTCTTGGCGAACGCGGCGCCCCTCCCGCTGCTGCCGCGGTAATTGACCGCCAGGACGACGTAGCCGTGCGCGGCGAAGAACTGCCGCTCGAGGGCCAGCGGATAGAGGTCGAAGAGCAGCGCGTGGTCGTCCTGCATGCACGGGCCGCCGTGGATCCAGAGGAGCGTGGGATAGGCCTTCCCCGCCTCGTAGGACGGCGGCTTCACCATCAGGCCGTGGATCTCCGTGCCGTCCTTGCTGCGGAAGCCGATGTCGTCGACGGCGCCGAGTGTCACCTCGGCGAGGAGCGCGTCGTTGTGCGAGGTCAGCTTGCGGAGGCGGCCGTTCTCGAGCGCGTAGATCTCCGTCGCCGACGAGTCGGTCGCCGCCGCGACGGCCGTGTGCCCGCCGCCGCTCACGTGGTCGCTGAGGACCGCCCCGCCGTCCGTGATCCTCTCCACGGCCCCGCCGCCGACCGCGACCTTGCCCAGGTACGCGCGCCGGTCGTCCTCCACGACGAAGGCGAGGGAGGAGCCGTCGGGCAGGAATTCGGCCTTCGACACGCGGCGGTCGAGAGCCGCGGCGAGGTCGCGCGGCGCGCCGCCCGCGGCCGGCACCACGGCCAGCCGGTCCTGGTTGTAGCCCTGGTATTTCAGCTCGAGGCCGTGGGCGAACGCGAGCGTCCGGCCGTCAGGGCTCCAGAGGAGGCGCTGCGCGTCGGGCCGGTCGAACGTGAGGAGCTTGCGCGGCTTGGCCCCGGCGCGGGCCTCGACGACGAGGAGGTCGTCCGTCCCGGCCCGGTCGGGCTCCTTGCTGACGAAGGCGATCGCGGACCCGTCGGGGGACCAGGCCGGTTCGCTTTCTTCGAGGTCCTTTTCGCCCGTCAGCGCCTCGAGCTTCCTCGTCTCGAGGTCGAAGAGATAGAGATGCGCGTGGGACGAGGCGGTCAGATAGCCTTCGTAGTCCCGCTTGAACTCGTAGCGGTCGATGACGATCGGCTTCGGCGCCTTGGCCTTGGCGTCGGGCGCCCCTGCCGCGTCCTCCCCGGCCTGCTGCATAACGAGCGCGAGCCGCTTGCCGTCCGGCGACCATTCGTAGCCGTGGATGTCATCCTTGACGTCGGTCAATTGGGTCGCTTCGCCGCCGCGCCGGTCGAGCAGCCAGACCTGCGTCTTGCCCTCGGCGGGACGGGCGGAAAGGAACGCCAGGTACCGTCCGTCCGGGCTCCAGCGTGGCGCCGTTTCCGATTCCGGCCCGTAGGTGACCCGCCTGTCCTGAGTGCCCTCCCAGTCGACCATCCAGACGGCGGTCCGGAACCTGTCGGCCTCGCGGTCGACACTGCTCACGGTGTAGGCGATCCACTTGCCGTCCGGCGAGACCTGGGGACCGGCGACCTCCTGGATCCGATACATGTCGTCGGCGGCGAGCAGGCGCTTTACGGGCGCCTGGGCGAGGAGAGAGCCGGCGCCTTGCGCCAGACAGATAACGAAGGAAATGACGAGAGCCAAGGAATGTCCCGCCCGCCGCGCGGGACGCAGGAGCCTGTGAGAATAGATGATCATGGTCCCCTTCCCCTGAGTTACTTGAGCCGTTCCCAGCCGAGGGCGCGCTTGACGAGGCGCTCGGGGACGACGCGGACGCCGAGCCCCGGCCCCTTCGGGATGCCGATCATGCCGTCGGCGTCGAGGACGACCGGCGGCTCGACGATGTCCTCGTCGAAGTAGTTCGCCGTCTCCGAGGTGTCGCCGGGCAGGGTGAAGCCCTCGGCCGTCTGGAGGTGGATGTTGACGGCGCGGCCGATCCCCGTCTCGTCCATGCCGCCCGACCAGACGTCGATTCCGTGCCCGGAGCAGTAGGCGGCGATCCGCAGCGACTCCATCAGGCCGCCGACCCGGCCCTGCTTGATATTGATGATGCGGCAGGCGCCGAGGGCGATGGCCGCGGCCGCGTCGGCCAGCGAGTGGATGGACTCGTCGAGGCAGATCGCGGTCCGCAGCTCCTTCTGGAGGTGCGAGTGCTCGTAGATGTCGCTGTAAGAGAGCGGCTGCTCGATCATCATCAGCCCGAACTCGTCGAGGCGCCTCAGGTGGTCGAGGTCCGAGAGCGAATAGTCGCCGTTGGCGTCGGCCATGAGCCGGATCGCCGGGAAGCGCTCCCGCACGGCCCGCACCCACTCGACGTCCTGCCCCTTTTTGATCTTCATCTTGATGCGGCCGTACTTTTTGGCCACGGCCGCTTCGACCGCGGCCAGGAGCGCCGCCGGCGTCTCCTTGAGGCCGATGCTCAGCCCCGACATGATCTTGCGGGCGGGCCGTCCGAGGAGCGCGTGGAGCGGCACGTTCCTCTGGACCGCGATCATGTTGAGGAGGCCGTTCTCGACCGTCGCCTTGGCCATGCCGTGCCCGCGGACGTGCCGAAAGCGGGCCTCGAGCTCGCCCATCGTGACCCCCGGCTCGACGAGCGGCAGGAGGAAGTCCTTGATGATGTGCCGGGCCGTGCCGTTCGTCTCGTAAGAATAGAAAGGGTCGGGGTCCGAGACGCACTCGCCCCAGGCGACGGCACCGCCCGACTCGAGGCGCATGAGCATCGCCTCCTTGTCGGTCCAGACGTAGACGCTCGTCCCGAACGGAGCGACGAACGGGAGCTTGACGGTGACGAGGTCGATGCGGTCGAGCTTAGGGACGGCGAGCGATTCGATGCCGGCGGTCGGGGATGGCTTGTTCGTCATGAGCGTCTCTTTTTCCTCGCTTTCGATTTGATCTCCGCTCTTTTCAGGCTCTCGGCGACCCTGAACTTGACGATCCTCCGGATCAGTGCGAGCGGCAGCGGCTTGCCGAGGGGAAACCTGATCGTCCCTTTCGAAAGGTCATACGCCGCCAAATCCCTCCGGAACGCCCGAACCCCGCTCGAGGTCGGGAAAAAGCTGATGTGCTTCCCGAAGGCCGCGAAATGGACCAGGTTCCCGTTCAAGGTGAAGGTCGGGATGCCGTAGCTGATCTTCTCTCCGGCGCCGGGAGCGGCGGCCCGGATCGTGGCCCGCAATCCTTCGAGCGTTCTTCGGATGTCCTCGGGAAATGCGGCGATGTATTCATCGATCGATTCGAAGCGAACCATGCGTCTGTCCATGCGCGCCCCTCGCGGGCAGGACGATGATAGGCCGGGCGGCGAAGGGGTGTCAATAGCGGCGAGGCCGAAAGCGCGGGCTTCAGCCCGGACCGGCTTTGTGCTATAACTCGTCCCGGGAAAGTCGAAGAGAGGTGCGGGAATGAGAAAATGCCTGAAGATCATTGTCCCGGCGGTCGCGGGGTTCGTCCGCGTCGGCCTGCTCGCCGCCCTTTTGGCGCTCCCGGCCCTGTCCCAGGTCGTCGGTCCGCTGACGACGCAGGGCGACGAGCTCTACGCCCAGCGCGGCGACCTGGCGAAGGCGAGGGAGGCCCTGAACAAGTACCAGGACGCGCTCCTCGCGAAGGAGGACCCCTACAGCGTCTACTGGCGGTTGGCCCGCGTCGAGTACTGGGTCGGCGACCACGCCGCGACCAAGGACGAGAAGGTCAAGGTCTTCGGCCAGGGCGTCTACCACGGGAAGAAGGCCATCGCTCTCGAGCCGGGAAAGCCCGACGGCCACTACTGGCTCGGCGTCAATTACGGCTCCTACGGCGAGGTCAAGGGCGTGCTCAAGAGCCTCTCGCTCGTCGGGCCGATCAAGGACGAGATGGCGAAGGTCCTGGCCATCGACCCGGCCTACGAGGACGGCGGGGCCGACCAGCTCCTCGGCCGCCTGTACTACGAGCTCCCGGGCATCGCCGGCGGGAGCAACAAGAAATCCCTCGAGCATCTCCTGAAGTCCAAGGAGCTCGGGCCGCGCGTCGGCCTGACCCGGGTCTATCTCGCCGACACGTACCTCGACATGGGCCAGGTCGAGAAGGCGCGTGCGGAGCTCGAGTCCGTCCTCGCGTTGGAGCCCGACCCGAGGCTCATCCCGGAAACGGCCCAGGAGAAGGAGATGGCGAGAAAGAAGCTCGCGGGGAAGGAGTTCGCGAAGAAGTGAGCGAGGGGACATCCGCGCGCGTCCTCTACGAAAGCGACGAGCTGCTGGCCGTCGACAAGCCCGAGGGCGTCGTTTCGATCTCGGAGGCGGGGGCGGGCGGCCTGCCGGAGCTCCTGTGCCGGGAAGGCATCTACGCCGGACGGCTCTACCCCGTCCATCGCCTCGACCGCGGGGCGAGCGGCGTCATCGTCTACGCCAAGACGCCCGGGATGCACCGCTACCTCAACGGCGAGTTCGACCGCCGGGCCGTGCGCAAGACCTACCTCGCCCTCGTCCACGGCCTCACCGCCAACCGCGGCGTCGTCAAGAAGCCCCTGCGGGAGTTCGGTTCGGGCCGCATGGGTGTCGACGAGGCCCGCGGCAAGCCCTCCTCGACCGAGTTCAAGGTCGAGCGGAGGCTCCGGGGATTCACCCTCCTCCGGGTCCGGCCGCTCACCGGGCGCCGCCACCAGATCCGCGTCCACCTCTACAGCCTCGGCCACCCCATCGTCGGCGACCGGAGATACGGCGAGCGGGCCGCGCAGGAGCGCTATCCGCGGCTGATGCTCCATGCCCTCGAGATCGAATTCGCCTTGCCCTCGGGCGAGCGGCTCAAGATCGCCGCCCCGGCGCCCGGGTCCTTCACGGCGGTGCTCGATGAGGTCGGGGTCGGATTTCAGCATCCTATTGCGATCAAATAAATTAACTCATTTCTTTCCGCCGGTTTTTCGACTGAACAAGCCGCGCCCGCGAAAAAGTTGATTCCCGGCGGGGGTTTGGTTTATTCTGATAAGCCATGACGCACCGAAACGTTCCCGCACCCGCGGCCGCCTTCACGATCGATGGACGATAGCATCCGGCCCGACCCCGCTCTCCAGGGCCCGGTCATCCTCGACCGGTCCAGCCATTCGATCTCGCGGCGCGACATCGACCCGGACGCCCTCAAGGTCCTCTACCGGCTGAACGACCACGGCTTCATCGCCTACCTCGTCGGCGGGGCCGTCCGCGACCTGCTCCTCCGCCGCCGGCCGGCGGACTTCGACGTCGGCACCGACGCCCACCCGAACCAGATCAAGAAGCTCTTCCGGAACGCCTTTCTCATCGGACGCCGCTTCCGGCTGGCCCACATCCGCTTCCAGGACGGCAAGGTCATCGAGGTCTCGACGTTCCGCCGCAAGCCGGACGAGGAGGAGCTCGCCGCCGAGCGCGAAGAGCAGAGGCTTGCGGACGAAACCGCCCGGGCCCGCGAAGAGGGGGTCGAGCTTCCGCCCGAGGAGGCGGCCGGTCCCGACGACGCGACCATCCCCGCCACGCGCCCGCGCGCCGCTCCCGCCGCCGCGCCCGAGCCGCCCCGTCGCCCCATCCCTATTCCCGGCCGGCCGCCCCTCAAGCCCATCGCCTTCGGGACGCCGCGCGAGGACGCCTTCCGCCGCGACATCACCATCAACGCCCTCTTCTACGACATCTCGACCTACTCCATCATCGATTACGTCGGCGGCCTCGAGGACCTCCGGCTCGGCCGCATCCGGGTCATCGGCGACCCCGGCGAGCGCTTCACCGAGGACCCGGTCCGCATCTGGCGGGTCATCCGCCACGCCTCCCGCCTGGGATTCACCATCGAGGAGGCGACCGAGCGGGCCATCGCTCCCCATCTGCCGCTGCTGGCCAAGGCCGCGGGCTCGCGCCTCTGCGAGGAGCTGAACAAGGACCTGAAGAAGGGCGCGTCCCGGGCCTTCTTCGAGCTGGCCCGCCGCCACGCCCTCCTCCCGGTCATCCTCGGCCGGGTCGGCGAGGCCTACCAGCGGTCCGACGAGGCCTTCGGACGTCTGACCGTGAACCTCGCCGCCATCGACGCCGCCGTCTCCCGCGGCTCCTCGCCCTCGGCGGACATGGTCTACGCCCTGCTCCTCTGGCCTTGGGCGAAGCCCGTGCTGGCCGCGACCGAGGGGGACAAGGGCAGGGCCCTCTACGACGCCTTCCGCGAGGCCAAGGCCGCCGCGACCATCCCCAAGGGCATCCTCCTCGACGCCGTCCAGACGCTCGTCATCGTCGACCAGATGCTCGAGGCCCTGGATGCGGGCCGGATGCGCTGGGGGGTGAGGAAGCGGGCCCATTATCCCGGCGCCTCGAAGATCGCCTCCTTCCTCGTCCAGGGCACGTTCGGCCAGGGCGAGGACCCGTTCGCCCGGATCTTCGCCGCCCGCTTCCGCGGCGGGCACGAGGCCGGGCAGGAGGACGGGGGGCCCGAGGCCCCCGAGGCCCGCGGCGAGGGCGAGGCGCCGGGCCCCGAGGCCGCCCCGCCCGCGGACCGGCCGCGCCGGAGGCGCCGCCGCCGTCCGCGCCGCAGGCGTCCAGGCCCCCAAGCGCCCGGCGCCTAACGAGAGGAAAGAACGCATGGACCAAACGAAACCGAGATCGCTGACCCTCGACGGCCTGACCTGGCCGCGCGCCCTGAGCTTCATTTCCGGGCTGGGCATGATCGCCGCCTCGGTCCTGACCATCCGCCACTTCTTCATGGCCAACTACCCGGCGACGATCTTCACCGGCTCCTTCTGCGACATCAGCGCCTTCTTCAATTGCGACAGTTCCGCCTTCTCGCCGATCGCGCAGCTCTTCGGCGTGCCGCTCGGCTATTTCGGCCTCGTCATGGGCGCCCTGGTCGTCCTGGGCACGGTCATCCCCTCGCCGGCCTTCGAGCGGACGAACAAGTCCCTCTCCCTCCTCAACGTCCTCGGCGTCGTCGGGCCTCTTCCTCTACTCCGTGTTCGTCCTAGCACAGCCTGTGCCTGTTCTGCGCCGGCTACTATCGTCTTCTCCATCATGAGCTTCGTCCTCTTCTGGCTCTACGGGCTCGGCCGGGGCGAGCGCGGCTTCCTCGCCCGGTGGGCCCGGCCGTCCTTCCGCCTGATCGTCGTCTTCGGCGTCATCGCCCTGGCCGGCGCCTACGGCTTCCTCCTCTACCACGACGCGAAGAAGGAGGTCCAGGTGGGCCAGGCGGCGACGATCGTCGAGCAGTACTACGAGCTGCCCAAGGTCGCCTGGCCGAGCGTCCTCTCGCCCTACTGGTCGGTGAAGTCGACCGAGCGGTTCGAGGACGCGCCCATCCGGATCGTCGAGTACGCCGATTTCCTCTGTTCGGACTGTTATTACCTCGCCCAGCAGATGGACAAGCTGAAGAAGGACTTCGCCGGCAAGCTCAATGTCGTCTTCCAGTTCTTCCCGCTCGAGGGCCTCTGCAACAAGGTCGTCCCGGAGAAGGCCAACCTCCACCCGGGCGCCTGCGAGATGGCCTACCTCGCCGCCGGTAACCTCGCCCGCTTCCCGGAGATGTCCGAGGAGATCTGGGCCAACTTCCGCTCGGCCCGCAACCCCGAATGGCGGCGGGCATTCGCCAGGAAGTACGGCACCGAGGGGGCGCATCGGCCGACCCGAAGCTCCACGACCTCGTCGAGAGGATCATCAACACGGGCGCCGAGTACGAGAAGACCTCAGACCAACTACCTCCACGGCATCCGCTCGACGCCGACGATGATCATCAACAACCGCATGATCATCGGCACCCTCCCCTACCAGCACCTCAAGGCCATCTTCCAGGCCCTGGTCGACGAGCGGGAGAACGGCGGCCGGAAGTTCATCGAGAACTGGGTGCCGCCCGCCAAGAGAAAGAAATAGGGGGATACTCTGAATTAGGAGCGGTTCTTGGCCACCTCGGCCCGCAGGGCCGCGTCCAGGCCTGCCGGGTGGTGCCGGTAATAATATTCGATCCGGCTCGAGTCCGGGTGGGCCTTGGCATAAGGCCAGCCCTTCGACATCAGGGCCCGCTCGTGGAGCTCGTGGAGGAGGATGAACCCCCGCTCCGCGGGCGTGACGTCGTCGTCGATCCAGACCTCGCCCGCCGGGACGAACTTGTAGACCTTGTCGTGCCCGCCCTCGGTGAAATCGATGTAGAAAAGGTCCCGGACGAGCTCGCCGTCGACGACCCAGACCTTGACCCCGTCGCCGTATCCGGTCAAAAGCTCCTTGTGCACCCTGGCCATGAGCTCCGTGGTCCGGCCTGAGTCCTTCAGAGCCGCGCCTTCCCGCTCCAGCCGGGTCTTGGACCGTTCCGCTTTCTCCACCTCGTCCCCCCGGTCCAGGGCATCGCCGTAGCGCACGCCCTGGGCCATGAGCCGGTGCTCCTCGAGCAGGTGGTCGACGAAGAACGGCGCCTCGCCGGGGGTGTTCTCGGCGTCGAGCCAGAACTCGCCGGCCGGGATGTAGCGGAATTCGAGGTGCTGGCCGAAGTTCGTGAACTCCTCGTCGAGGTTCTCGCGGACGTACCGGCCGTCGACGACCCAGACGGCGAAGCCCTCGACGCGCTCGAGGAGCCGGAGATAAGGCTTGCCCGGGACCGAGGGCGGCAGGAGTCGCGGGCCGGGGCCGCAGGCGCACGCGGCGAGAAGGAGGGCGGCGAGGACGAGGGCTGTGAGCCGGCGGTCCCGGAAGAGCTGTCCGTGCGGCGTTGCTGCCATGCGCGTCTTCTCCGGCCCCGCCTCAGACGACCTCCGGCCCGTTCGCGACCGGGGACTCCCGCCGGACCCTGTTCTGGATGTCCTTGATCGAGGTGTAGCTCTCGAGGAGGTCGGGCAGGTATTCGGTGCTCGTCACGAACGTCCAGAGGTAGGCGACGACGGCATAGATCTGTCCGGTCGAGAAATTGTCGATGTCGATGGCGATGAAGAGGACGACGACGAAGATGCCCAGGAGGAATAGCCGGATCATGCCGAAGTTGAACGCCCCCCAGTTGGCGATCCGCCTCTGCGGCCGGGCCATGGCCTCGTAGTAGGCCCGGACGTGCTTGATGTCCTTGCGGGCGAAGATCTCGAAGACGTCCTCCCGCATGTCGTGGAGCTCCTTCTGGAGGGGGGTGACGCGGCTGTTGTAGAGGCGGTTGGTCAGGGCCAGGGGGAGGACGATGAAGAGGCAGGTCACCGAGATCCGCCAGTCGAAGATGGCCAGGGCGATGGCCGTGCCGCCGAGGTCGAAGCCCTGCTCGATGAAGTCGGGGACGCGGCGCTTGAGGAAGGTCACGTAGTCGCGGCAGAGCTCGACCCGGGAGGCCGTCTTGGCCACGTCGAGGCCCTTCTCGCGGCTCGATTCCGTGACCTCGACGGCGATGTTCGTGAACATCTTCAGGTAGATCCGCTCGTCGAGGGAGCGGCGGGCCGCGCCGACGCCCGAGTTGACGGCGAAGACGCCGATCCAGAGGATGAGGGGGACCGTGTAGGAGACGTGCTCCTTGGCTCCGAAGAGGGCGATCAGGCGGTCGAGGAGGCGGCCAAAGAGCGTCGGCTCGACGATCCAGGCCACCTTTTCGATGATGACGAGGGAGATGGCGAAGACGAAGGACTTCCGGTACTTGCGGATGATGTCGAAGAGGTTCATGGCGCTATCGTCTTGGGGCCGGGGCCCCTGGATTATCTCATGGTTTAGACGGCCAAAACGGGGAAAAATTCCCTCTTAATAATTCAGAGCCAGAGGGAGGCGGCCTCGGGGACGGAGGCGCGGTCGGCGAGGGCGATGGCGCCCCGGACGCAGGCGTTCCGGCAGACGCCGCAGCCGTAGCACTTCGAGAGGTCGACCCGCGCCTTGGCCTTCTTCTTGCGGGGGGCGAAGGCGTCGAACGGGCAGATCTTGGCGCACTCGCCGCAGCCGCGAGCACAGATCGTCGTCGACCCGGGCCACGTATTCCGAACGGAACATGAGGGGCGTCCGGTGGGTCAGCGTCGTCTTCATGGCCAGGCAGCCCGGGAGTGAACAGTTGCAGAGGCCGCCCAGGAACGGCGTCACGAACGACCAGACCGTGTGGCAGAGCCCCTCGTCCTCGTTCTCCCGCATCAGGGCCAGGGCCTGTTCCTTGGACATGAACTCGAGGCCGCCGGTCTGGGGGCCGATCAGGTAGGACGTGTCGACCCCCTTCAGGAGCTTGACGATCTCGCCGCCCTCGGGTGCCATGCTGAGGCCATAGCAGTAGCGGTGCTCGGGCCCGAGGGTGACGTGCCGGCAGATGCAGGCCAAGCGGACGACCGAGGTCGTGAAGCCCAGGATCTTTTCGACGTCCTCGATCGGCACGACCTGGCCGAAGTGATTGACCTTCTGCCTAGCCGTGATCTTGCGCCGGACGCCGCGCGTCAGGAAGGACGGCAGACGGTCGAGCTTGGTCAGGGCCCGGTCGCCCTTAGCGAGGTGGTCGGGCGAGCCGAAGAACTCCTCGATGTATCGGCGGCGCTTGAGGTCGCTGAGCATGTCTTCGGAGTAGTTCCGCGCGTCGAGGTACCACTTCTTCCCCTCTCCGTGCTGATGGCAGAAATCGCACATGGGAAACCCCCGAAGCAAGCGTTCGCCGGCATCCAACTATTACCATAGCCCGCGGCCGGACTCAAGGCACGAGGGAACGCCGGCGGGACGCGCCCGGCCGACGCGAGGAGCAGGCGGCCGTTAGCAGAGGGACAGCGCCAGGGGGACAGTCCCCCCGGGGGGAACTGTCCCCCTTAACAAAAAACACTTGACATACTGTATCATACATACTATACTATACTGCGTAGCATACATATGACATACACCATTCATGCCGGAAATGCCCTGAAGCCAAGGAGACCCAGCCATGGAACCTGAGATCGGCAGCTTCGAGACCGAGATGAACCGGGGCTTCGTGCAGGTCCTCGTCCTGGTCCTCCTCGACAAGGAAACCTACGGCTACTCGATGGTCCGGACCATCCGCGACCTGGGCTACGAGGTCGAGGAGACGACCCTCTATCCCATGCTCCGGCGCCTCGAGAAGAACGGCTGGGTCCGGAGCCGCTGGGACGTCGGCGAGGACCGGCCGCGCAAGTTCTACGCCGTGACCGAGGCCGGCCGCGGCCTGCGCGCGGAGCTGCTCGCCATCTGGAAGAAGCAGAACGACATCCTGGAACGCCTCACCGAGGAGAAAAGCCATGCCTGAGAAAGCCGCGCCCGGAAAACTCGACGCCTATCTCGAAGAGATCAGCCATTTCCTGTCCGGCCGGGAGGAGCGGGAGGAGATCCTGGCGGAGATCCGGAGCCACATCCTGGAGAAGGCCGAGCGCGAGTTCGGCGCCGCCGACGACGCCGCCCTCGCCAAGGTCATCGCCGCCTACGGCCCGGCCCGCCGCGTCGCCGAGCGCTACTTCGACGGCCGGCCGATCATCGCCCCGGCCTACAGGCGGTACCTCTTCCGCTACACGACGTTCCTCTTCGCCATCCACGCCGCGCTGGCCGTCATCGCCGTCGCCTTCAAGGAGAGTTTTGTCGTCTTCCCCTTCCTCTTCATCCCCCGGCTGAACGTCTTCGCGGCCATCATGTACTTGCCGACGGCCTTTCTGACGGATCTCGGCATCGTCGCCCTCGTCCTTTACTTCATCACCCAGAGCGGCAAGGAGATCCGGCTCCCCTGGCCGAAGTTCGCCGTCGACATCGACGAGGTCAGAAGCGGCAAGCAGAAATTCTGGCTGGTCGTCAACTTGGTCCTCATGTTGGCCATCACCGGCTTCGCTCTCGACCTATACATCAAACACCATACCCTATTCTTCGTGAACTTCGACTTTTCCAACCTCAAGCCCCTTCTCATGCCTCGGGTCGGCCAGCAGATCTCCCTGATCGTCATCGCCGGGCTCTCCGTCAATTCGCTCGCGTTGTTCACCAAGCTCTTCACGCCATCCCGCTGGGTCGATGCCCTTTCCGACGTCTCGTATCTGGCCGTCATTGGCCTGCTCGTCCGGCAACCGTATGACAATCTGTTCGCGGTCAGCATTCCCGCTGCGTTCCTTCCCAAAATCAAGTTCGCCCTGACCTTAATGCTCCTCTTTATCGCCCTGATGATCACAATCGACCTGGTCAAGAACCTCATCATTATCGGCCGCCGGCGCCTGACCAGATGATTTAGATCGGGGACACAATACTCATTCCCCAATTTTCGCCGCCCAATGTGCGGCCGAATTTCGGGATTAAATATTGTGTCCCCGAATTGCGAATTAAGCGCGGCCCGCGCCCCGACCGGAATTCGGAAATGAGTATTGTGTCCCCGATTTAGGCGGGGGCGGCGGCGGGGTCGCCGGCCGCCCGGTCCATGTTCAGGTCCCGGATGCCGCGGCGGAAGGCCATGTTGACGGCGAGGACCGCGGCCGTGGCCTTCGGCGACGACCTGACCGCCGCCCGCGCCACCCGCACGCCGACCCGCGGATAGGCGAAGAACCTCTCCCGGACCCAGGCGCAGCCCTCGAGGAGCTCGCGGCCCGACATCCCCTTCGGCCGGAAGCAGACGTTGTCGGTGATGTAGCGGCCCCAGTCGCGCTCGACGATCCGGCCCTCCCGTTCGAGCCTCGCGTAGAGCGGTGTGCCCGGATACGGAACGAGGATGTTGATCTGAGCCGTGTCGATCCGGCTCTCGAGCGCGAACTCCAGCGTCGGGGCGAAAACCGAGGGGCCGTCGCTGTCGAAGCCGAAGATGAAGGCGCCGATGACGCAGATCCGCCGCCGGTGGAACTCTCGTACCGTCTCCTTGTAGAGAGTCAGGCGGTCCTCGCCCCGGGCGAGCTTGGGGAGCCCGGGCTGCGGCACGATGGACTCGAACCCGACGAAAACCCCGAAGCAGCCGCTCCTTGCCATCAGGTCCAGCATCTCCCGGTCCCGGGCGATATTCCAGGAGGCGTTGCCGACCCACTGCTTCCGGAGCGGGATGAGGCGTCGGAAAAGCTCCTTGAAGTAGTCCCGCTCCTGGGCGACGTTGTCGTCGTTGAGGACGAACTGGCGGCCGGCGAGCCCGCGGACCTCGTCGACGACCTCCTCGACCGGCCGGCACCGGGTCTTGTGGCCGAGCAGGGACGAGATCGAGCAGAACTCGCACTGGAACGGGCAGCCGCGCGTGGCCTGGACGGTGTTGACGGTGATGTAGTCCCGCGAGCGGAGGAGGTCGCGGCGCGGCACGGGCAGCCCGGCGAGCGGGGAGTCGTTCGAAGAGCGGTAGACCTTCTTGAGGGTGCCCGAGGCGAAGTCGCGGAGGAGCGCGGGCCAGGTGTCCTCGGCCTCGCCGACGACGACCGCGTCGGCCGCCGCGGCCGCCTCGTCGGGGCAGGCCGTGACGTGCATGCCGCCGAGGACGACCGGGACGCCGCGCCGCCGGAACTCGCGGGCGATGTCGTAGCCGCGGCCGGAGTTCGCCGTGAGGAGCGAGATGCCGACGAGGTCGTAGCGCCGGCCGTAGGGGACCGCCTCCCGCTCGTCGTCGACGATCGTGATCCGCGCCTCCGGAGGCGAGAGCGCCGCGACCATGGCCAGGCCCAGGCCCGGGTAGCGCTGGGCCGTCGGCTGGTCCTGCCGGAACGCCGTTGTCCGCGCCCGGCGGGAAGACGGATAGACCAACAGGAGATCCATCGCTTTCCCCCTGACTGACGAGGATAAGATAGGCGGGCCGGGGCGGGAAGTTGTCAACAAGATGTCAAGAAATCGTCAAGAAAGCATGAAGGCAAGAAGGGGTCAGGTCTACTTTCTATCAGTTTTACTAACAGAAAGTAGACCTGACCCCTTCTTATTGACAGTTTGACTTCCCCCCGGCGCCCGGCTATAAGTTGTCCGATGTCCGATCATCCGCCCGCGGCCGCACCAAGGCCCGGGCCGAACGCTCGAGGGAGGTCCGCCTCATGCGAAAAGCGCGTCTCGCCGTCGGCCTGGCGCTCCTGGGGGTCCTGTTGATGACCTGCGGGGAAGACCGGGAGGACAAGGAAGAGGCAAAGGAAGAGGCCATGACCAAACATGCGCCCGTCGCGTCGCCCGCCCCGTCGCTCGCCTCGCCCGTGTCCCCGGCCGCCTGGGAGGCGAAATTCCTGGCCGAGCTCCCCGCCCTCGGCCACCGCAACTGGGTCGTCGTGGCCGACGCCGCCTTCCCGCTCCAGATCAGCCCGGGCATGGAGGTCGTCGTCTCGAACGAGGACCATTTCGCCGTGCTCGAGAAGGTCCTCAAGGCGCTCGACGGGTCGAAGCACGTCCGGCCCAAGGTCTATCTCGACAAGGAGCTCGACTTCGTGCCGGAGGCGTTCGCGCCGGGCGTCGACGCCTGCCGGACGCGGCTCAAGGCGATGCTGGCCGGCCGCGGCGCCAAGCCCGTCCTCCACGAGGAGCTCATCGCCCGCATGGACCAGGTCGCCAAGATGTTCCGCATCCTGATGATCAAGACGAACCTGACCCTGCCCTACACCACGGTCTTCCTGGAGCTCGACTGCGGCTACTGGGGCGCGGACGGCGAGGCGGCCATGCGGGAGAAAATGAAGTGACGGCTAGGGCAAGTTGATGATCTGCTGCTGTTGCTGTTCCTGAGCCGATGTCTTGAGGAAGAGCACGGTCGCCTGGGCCACGACATAGACGACGAACCCTGTCAAAATCAGGCTGAAGACGATCAGCAGGATGCCCCTGGTGTTCGAGACCGGCCGCGCCAGCCCCTGGGGAGCGAGGGCGTCGAACATCGACTTGCCGATGAAGATGATCATGATCGTCAGGCCCAGGGCCAGACGGTAGCCGATGATATTCCCCTGGCCGTAGATCGAGCGGTCGATGCGGACGAAGGGCCAGACGAGCCAGACGGCGAACATCATCAGGGCGACGGTGATGGCGATGCCGACGGTGCGCTCGGAGCGGGTCTGGATGTTCATCCGGGGGTATTTTACGCTTTCGCCGCCGAAAAAAACAGGACGCCGGTCGTCTTTCCTCCCAACCCTCGGCTCCCGTTTTTCCTTGCGGTTTTCGGGCCTCCCAAGTATAAATGGGGGATGACGGGGTTCTACGAAGATGGGGTCAGGTCTACTTTTCATCAGTAAAACTGCAAGAAAGTAGACCTGACCCCATCTTGAGATGCGTGTCCCCGGCTTTGCCCGGCGTTGAAGGAGGTTCCATGACCCAGACGTTCCGCCGCCATTTGCTCATTCCCGCGGCGCTCCTCGCCACGCTCCTCGTCCCGCTCCTCGCCCCTCCCCCGCTCGCCGCCGACGAGACGACGGACAAGGTCGACAAGATCTTCGCCGTCTGGGACAAGACGACTTCGCCGGGTGCCGCGCTGGCCGTCATCCGCGACGGCCGCATCGTCTACGAGCGCGGCTACGGCATGGCCAAGCTCGAGGACGGGATCGTCATGACCCCGGACGAAGCTCTTCGACATCGGCTCGTGCTCGAAGCAGTTCACGGCGACTTGCGTCGTCATGCTCGTCCGCGACGGCAAGGTCTCGCTCGACGACAACGTCCGCAAGTACATCCCCGAGCTCCCGGACTACGGGACGCCCATCACCGTCCGCCATCTCCTCCACCACACGAGCGGCCTCCGCGACTACAACGCCCTGCTCGAGCTCGCCGGTTTCCGCGGCGACTCCGACTGCCCGACGGTCGCCGAGGCCCTCGAGGTCATCTGCCGGCAGAAGAAGCTCAACTACACGCCCGGCGCCGAGTATTCCTATACGAACACCGGCTATTTCCTGCTCAGCCAGATCGTCGAGCGCGTCAGCGGGAAATCGCTCAACGCCTTCGCCCAGGAGCGCATCTTCAAGCCGCTCGGCATGACGCACACGCTCTACCAGGACGACCACACCCAGGTCATCCACGGCCGGGCGAGCGGCTACGAGCCCGCCGAGAGCGGCCAGGGCTACAAGCTCGACATGAGCAACTGGGACGAGACGGGCGACGGCAACGTGTACACTTCGGTCGAGGACCTCGCCCTCTGGGACCAGGCCTTCTACTCGAACGCGCTCGGCAAGGACGTCATGGACATGCTCCACACGACCGGGACGCTCTCGAGCGGCAAGAAGATCGACTACGCCTTCGGGTTGGTGGTGACCGATTATAAGGGCCTCAAGGTCGTCGAGCACGGCGGCGCCTGGGCCGGGTTCCGGGCCGAGATCCTGCGTTTCCCGGACGAGAAGTTCTCGGTCATCTGTCTCGCCAACATGGGGACGATGGACCCCTCGGATCTCGCGCTCAAGGTCGCGGACATCTACCTGGCCGGAAAGCTCAAGGAGCCGGAGAAGAAGGAAGAGAAGAAGGCCGAAGCGGCGGTCGCGACGCCCTCCGAAAAGGACCTGGCACTACTCGTCGGCAATTACCAGGAGCCGAAATTCGGACAGTGGTTCGAGGTCACGCTCAAGGACGGCAAGCTCGTCGCCGGCCGCGGCAGGAGGACTTTCATCCTGTTCCCCGTCGCGCCGATGACGTTCGAGCTCCGGGCGCCGGCGACGACGATCCGGTTCGAGTTCGAGCCGGCCGCGCCGGGGAAGCCGGCGGCGTTCAGGCTAGTGCCCCCCAACGGCGAGGCGGAAGACTATGTCAAGGCGGCGCCGCTCATTCCGCTGACCGCGGCGCGGCTGGCCGAATACGCCGGGACGTACGCGAGCCCCGAGCTCCTCGAGGCCAAGTACGAGATCGCCGTGGACAAGAGCGCGCTCGTCCTCAGGATGAGGACAGTCCCGAAGGCGGCGCTCAAGGCCATGGCCCCGGAGAAATTTGTCGACCAGGAATTCGGCGCCAATATCGAGTTCGTCCGCGCGAAGGGCGGCCGGGTGACGGGCTTCAGGCTCGCCGTCGGCCGTGCCGCCGGCATCGAGTTCGTCAAAAAATGAAGATAGGGGTCAGGTCTACTTTTCATCAGTAAAACTGCAAGAAAGTAGACCTGACCCCATCTTGAGGAGCTGAGATGGCCAAGATCACGATGCTCGGGACAGGGCTCATCGGCACGTTCTACACCCGGACCCTTCAGGGGATGCGGGCGCGGGACAAGGTCGTCAACGTCTATTCACGCAGCCCGGAGCGGGCCCGCGACTTCGCCAAGGAGCACCACGTCCCGCGCTGGAGCGCCGACCTCAAGGAAGCGGTCCTCGACTCGGATTCGGACGTCGTCGTCGTCGGCCTGCCGAACAACCTCCACCGCGAGGCCGTGCTCCTGGCCGCCCAGGCCGGCAAGGCCGTCCTCTGCACGAAGCCCCTCGGCCGGACCGCCGCCGAGGCGCTCGAAATGCTCCGCGCGGTCGAGAGGGCGGGCGTCTTCGCCGGCTACCTCGAGGACCTCGTCTACACGCCGAAGACGCTCAAGGCCCTCGCCTCCGTCCGGAACGGCGCCCTCGGCCGCGTCCTCTGGGCGCGCTCGCGCGAGACGCATCCCGGCCCGCACAGCGCCTGGTTCTGGGACGCGGAGCAGTCGGGCGGCGGCGCGATCGTCGACATGGGCTGCCACTGCATCGAGATCATCCGCAACTTCATCGGCAAGGACATCCGCCCGGTCGAGGTCTTCTGCTGGGCCGCCACCCTGGTCCATCCGATCGAGGCCGAGGACAACGCCATCGGGCTCGTCCGGTACGCGAGCGGCGCCATCGGCCAGTTCGAGGTCAGCTGGACCTTCCGCGGCGGCATGGACCTGCGCGACGAGGTCGCCGGCACCGAGGGCACGATCTGGCTCAACCACTTCCTGCGGACGGGCTTCGAGATGTTCACGGCCGCGGGCGAGCGGCGGCTACGTCGCCGAGAAGGCCGAGGGCGCAGAAGGGCTGGCTCTTCCCGGTCGGCGACGAGGTCCACGAGCTCGGCTACGTCCACATGTTCGCCGACATGCTCGACGCCCTGGACGCGAAGCGCGCGCCGCACGGAGACCTTCTACGACGGCTACGTCGTCAACGCCGTCATGGACGCCTGCTACCGCTCCATGAAGAGCGGGCGGTGGGAGCCGGTCGGGCTCGAGGTATGGAGAGGGAAAGAAGAGGCGGGGGCGGGCGCAGAGGCGGCCGGAGGGGCGAGGGCGGCTGGAGCCGCGGGGCCCGAAGGGGCGACGCGCGCGGCGAAGGCAACGGAAAAGGCGGATGGGAAGCCGACAGGGGCGGCATCCGGTGCGGCCGCCGATGACGCCGCTCTCGGCCTAGCCCTCATCAAGAAGGAGAAGATGCCCGACGGCCGGACCAAGCTCATCTACAAGGACAAGGCGTCCGGCAAGATCGTGCAGAAGGTCGAATGAGGTGACCGAAACATTACTCAAGGAAAAGAACGGCGAGCATCCGTTCGGCCACGCCGGACAGCTGATCTCCTTCGCGGCGTTCATGGCCGTTTGGGTGGCCGATTCCTTCTTCGGCCATTGGACGACATTCCCGGCGCGATGACGTGCCGCTCGCGGCGCGCCTGGCCCTGCTCGGCCTGGTCTTGCTGACCGCAGTGTCTCTCATCCGGTCGGCCGCCGCGGTCCATCACATCGAGGGCCAATCCGACCATGTCGTGACCACCGGGGCCTTATCGGCATGTCCGGCACCCCATCTATCTCGGCGTCATGCTCGTCTATCTCGGCATGGCCCTGGCCACGGCGTCGCTTCTTTCGCTGGCGCGTGCTCGCCTGCATCTTCTTTTATTACAACTACATCGCCGGGTACGAGGAGCGAATCCTCGCCGCCCGCTTCGGCGCGGCGTACGAGGAATATAAGGCTCGGACGGGCAAGTGGGTGCCGAGGAGGCGCAGATGACCGCAGCCCCAGCCATTACCGTGACCGACCTGCGCAAGACGTACGGCCCGCTCACGGCCGTCGACGGCGTCGGGTTCGAGGTCCGCGCCGGCGAGATCTTCGGCATGGTGGGTCCGAACGGCGCCGGCAAGACGACGACCATCGAGTGCCTCGAGGGCATGCGCTCCCCCGACTCGGGCGACCTCCGCATCCTCGGCCTCGACCCGCGCCGCGACGGCTACGCCCTCCGCGAGCGGATCGGCGTCCAGCTCCAGCAGAGCGCCCTGCCCGACGACATCAAGGTCTGGGAGGCCCTCGACCTCTTCGCCTCCTATTACCGCAAGCCGGCGCCCTGGCGGCCGCTCCTCGGCGAGCTCGGCATCGCCGACAAGCGCGACGCCCGCTTCGCCAAGCTCTCGGGCGGCCAGAAGCAGCGCCTCTTCATCGCCCTGGCCCTCGTCAACGACCCCGAGCTCGTCTTCCTCGACGAGCTCACGACCGGCCTCGACCCCCACGCCCGGCGGGCCATGTGGAACCTCGTCCGGGCCATCCGCGACCGCGGCAAGACCGTCTTCCTGACGACCCACTACATGGAGGAGGCCGAGCAGCTCTGCGACCGCGTCCTCATCATCGACCGCGGCCGGATCGTCGCCCTGGACACGCCGGAGAACCTCGTCGCCGGCCTGCGCGCCGAGACGCGGATCATCTTCACCGCCGAGCCGGGCTACGACCCGGCGCCGCTGCGGGCCGTCGCGGGCGTCACGAGCGTCGACGCGGCTGGCGGCAAGGTCACGGTCGCGGGACGCGGCGACCGGCTCGTCATCCTTGTCGTCAACGCCCTCGACGCGCAGGGCGTCCGCTTCCGCGACCTCCGCACGGAGCAGCCGAGCCTCGACGACGTCTTCATGGCCATGACACGCGATGAAATGGGTGGAGGCGCCCGATGAAAGCCCTCCTCAAGCTCATCTGGGTCGAATTCAAGCTCTACATGCGCCAGCCCCAGGCCGCCTTCTTCGCCCTCGTCTTTCCGCTCCTCCTCCTCCTCATGTTCGGCAGCATCTACGGCAACAAGCCGACGCCGTTCTTCGGCGGCCACGGCATGGTCGACGTCAGCACCCCGGCCTATATCGCCATCATCATGGGCTCGACGGGCTTCATGTCGATCTCGATCATCGTCAGCACCTACCGCGAGCGGGGCATCCTGCGGCGGTTCCGGGCGACGCCGCTGCGGCCGATGGCCGTCATCGGCTCCCAGGTCGTGGTCAACTTCTTCGTGACCCTGGCCGGCGCCATCATCCTCGTCGTCGGGGCCCTCCTCATCTACCACATGCGGTTCAGCGGCTCGGTCTGGGCCGTCCTCCTCGGCTTCACCCTGAGCACGCTGAGCTTCTTCGCCGTCGGCTTCGTCGTGGCGAGCGTGTCGAGGACCTCGCGCACGGCGCAGATCCTGGCCATGGTCCTCTATTTCCCGAACATCTTCCTGAGCGGGGCGACGGTGCCGAAGGAGATCTTCCCGCCGGCCATGCGGACGATCAGCAAGGCCCTGCCGATGACCCACGTCGTCAACTTGCTGCAGGGATTATGGTTCGGGGCGCCGTGGTCGAAGCACCTGGTCGAGGTCGCGGTGCTCGCGGGGCTCCTCGTCGTCGGGGCGTTCGTCTCGGCGAAGACGTTCCGCTGGGAGTAAGGACGGACTGTCCTCCTCGTTGATCAGCGGGGCGGCGCCAGGGCGATGAGCCCCCGCAGCATCTTGAACCCCTTGACGTAATCGTCCGCCTGGAAGGCCACGGTCCGGCCGTTCACCCTCTGCACGTTCGGGATGTACATGGCCATGTCCGCCTGCGCGGAGATGTAGAACTGGAGCTCGAACTTGCAGGGCGTCGCGACCTTGTAGGGCTTGAACTGGCCGAGCTTGCGGAGGGCGTCGGTCACGCGGTCGCGGATGCCGCGGCGGGCCTCGGCGAAGGGGACGAGACGGGCGGCGTAGCGGCCGATGCCGTCCTTGACCGGGGCGGTGACGACCTCGTTCCCGAGGATCGCCTTCGCCTGCTTGCAGACGGCGACGTCGCCGCTGATGAAGACGACGGGCACACCGTAGGCGCCGGCGATCGCGGCGTTGAGGCCGAGCTCCGGGAGCTCCACGCCGTTGACCTTGATGCTCTGGACGACGCTGCTCGAGATGGTGTGGTCGAGGACCGCGTCCTGCGTGCCGGCGCTGGCGTGGTAGCCGACGAAGAGGACGGCGTTGTAGGTCTCGTCGATCCCCTGCATCGGCTACCACGCCAGCGCGGGACGCAGGACGTGGTCCTCGACCACACCATCTCGAGCAGCTCGTCCAGAGCATCAAGGTGAACGGCGTGGAGCTCCCGGAGCTTGGCCTCAATGCCGCGGTCGCGGGCGCTTACGTGTCCCCGTCGTCTTCATCAGTGGCGACGTCGCCGCTGCAAGCAGGCGAAGGCGATCCTCGGAACCGAGGTCGTCACCGCCCCGGTCAAGCACGGCATCGGCTGCTACGCCGCCCCTCTCGTCCCCTTCGCCGAGGCCCGCCGGCATCCGCGACCGCGTGACAGACGCCCTCTAAACTCGGCCAGTTCGCCCTACAAATTCGTGTAATGCCCTGCAGTTGAGCTCCAGTTCACATCTCCGCGCAGTCGGACATGGCCATGTACATCCCGAACGTGCAGTAGGGTGTACGGCCTGGACCGTGTGGCCTTCCAGGCGGACGACTACGCCGACAAGGGGTTCAAAGACGCTGCCGGGCTCATCGCCCTGCGCCGCCCCGCTGATCAACGAGGAGGACAGCCCGTCCTTACTCCCAGCGAAACTTTTCGCCGGACGAACGCGCCGACGACGAGGAGCCCCGGCGACAGCACCGCGACCTCGACCAGGGCTTCGACCACGGCGCCCCGAACCATAGCCCCAACAGCAAGTCGACGACGTGGGTCATCGGCAGGGCTTCGGCGACCGCGCGCATGGCCGGCGGGAAGATCTCCTTCGGCACCGTCGCCCCGCTCAGGAAGATGTTCGGGAAATAGAGGACCATGGCCAGGATCTGGGCCGTG
>CAWDTC010000024.1:0-32805 GCA_963805045.1 Candidatus Aminicenantota bacterium | reverse complement strand
GGCCCGCAAGGCCGAACTGATCTGCCCGCTCCCGCCTCTTGTCATTGACGATGTCCTTGACAAGCTCCGCACGCTATTCCTCTAAAAACTCCCGCGGGCCGAGGATGCGGATCCCCATGTAATTGCCGATGGCCCTCAGCGCCTTGTCGCCCGTGATGATCAGGTCGGCTTTGAGGGCCATGGCGCAGGCGATGAACTTGTCGTCGTCGGGGTCGGCGTGAACGACCTTGAGCTCGGGGGGATGGGCGGCGAAGAGGATATGCACGCCGCGCGCGAAAAGGTCGAGCAACTCCCCGAGTTCGTCCGTGCCTTCGAGACCGAGGCGCCGGAGGACCGCGACGTATTCGTCGACGATCGCCGCGGATAGGCACAGGGTGACCTCGCCGGTCTTCCAGAGGTCGATGACCCTGCGCGGATGTCCGCCGAAGAACGAGGAGACGAAGACGTTCGTATCGATGACGGCCTTCATCTGCGGCCTTTTCGGGTAACGGAGATCGCTTTCCGCACGTCGGAGCGGCCGATCCCGCGCGCGGCCAATTTTGCTCCGACGCGCTCCCAGAGGCCGTCGATGTAGGCGGCGATGTCGCGCTCCTTGACATAGGCTCGGATGAGCTCTCTCACCATCTGACTCGTCGTCTTGCCCTCGGCCCGGGCCAGGCGGTTCAGCTTTTCTTTGAGATCGGCCTCGATCCGGATCATCATCTGGTCGGTCACGGGTGTGCTCCTATGTAATGATTGTATATACAATATATCAAACGGCGCGGGAAGTCAAGACATCGGACCGAAAAATCTGGGAAATCCGGGGACACGTAGGTACATGTCCCCGCGTTTTCCCCATGTCCCCGGCTTCCCGGGAAATTGGGAAATGAGTATTGTGTCCCCGATTTAGGAGATCTCGAGGATGCGGTCGAGGCGGAAGGTGCGGCGCTCGCCGCGCTTGTGGCAGTAGGCGCGCACGCCCTCGAACGTCCGGCCGTGGTACTCCATCGTCTCGACGGCCTCGGGCCGGATGCGGCGCCGCGATTTCGTGTCGTCGGGCTTGAGGTAGACGATCTCGAGCTCGCGCGCCCTCCCGGATGGCCTCGAGGACGAGGGCGCGCCTGTCCGCCGCCGGCAGCGCCGCCTCGGCCTTCTTGTACTGGAAGCGGGTCAGGAAGCGGACGATCCGCCAGTCCATCCAGATGTGGCGCTTCTGCGATGGGCGTCCTGAGGACGATGCCCTCGAAGCTCGTGCAGCGGCTGAGGGCGACGTAGACCTGGCCGTGGGCGAAGGCGCCGCGCCCGATGTCGATGACGACCCGGTCGAAGGTCTTGCCCTGGCTCTTGTGGATGGTCACGGCCCAGGCCAGGCGCAGCGGGTACTGGGTGAACGCCCCCACGGCCTCCGACTCGATCCGGTCGCGCCTCGGCCTCGTAGCGGAAGCGGAAGAGCTCCCAGGTGTTGGGCGAGAGGTCGACGCGCTCGCCGTCCGGGAGGTCGACGGCGACGATGTCGTCGGCGCCGGGGACCTTGCGGAGCTTGGCCACGCGGCCGATCGTGCCGTTGACCCAGCGGCCCTGCCGGTCGTTCGTCAGGAGCATGACCTGCGCCCCCGGCTTGAGCTCGAGGGCCTCGTCGGTCGGGAGCGAGGAGCGGTCGAACTCGCCCTCGATCGAGCCCCTC
Source organism: Candidatus Aminicenantota bacterium (assembly GCA_963805045.1). Taxonomy (GTDB): domain Bacteria; phylum Acidobacteriota; class Aminicenantia; order Aminicenantales; family Saccharicenantaceae; genus DATKJS01. The sequence goes on along the minus strand of CAWDTC010000024.1, from coordinate 31,142 downwards.
GTAGCGGCGGCCGGGCCCGGGGAGGGCGGCCAGCTTCTCGCGGTTGCGGACGGCGGCCAGGTCGTTCGTGCTGGTGAGCGTGATGTAGAACTCGCCGTCGGGCGGGCTGAAGGACGGGCCGGCAGCGGCTGTTGAGGAGCGCGATCTGCGACTCGTCGACCGAGCGGTTGCGGATGGCGTTGAGGAGCGCGATGAAGGCGGCGTCGGTCTGGCGGTAGACCTTCTCGAGCTCGACGAACTCCATGTCGAAGGTCGGCTCGCCGAAGATGCGGGCCGAGAAAAAGTACGGCGACTCGTAGCGGGCGGCCGAGGAGAGGCCGGCCAGGCCGTCGTCGGCGGACGGCGCGGGGGCCGGGCGCCGGCCGCGGCGGAGCGAGGGCGGGTCCGGGGCGAAGAGGCCGCGCTCGCGGCCCGTGACCACGGGCGGCAGCTGGTAGAGGTCGCCGATGAAGACCATCTGCAGGCCGCCGAACCACTGCCGGGGCGCGGGCCGTTGAGCCGCAGGAACTTCTCGACGCAGTCCATGAGGTCGGCCCGGACCATGGACACCTCGTCGATGACGACGGTGTCGAGGTTGCGGTAGAGGGCGGCCCGGTCGGAGGCGGCGCGGAAGGGAAGTGCCGGCCGGCGGACGAGGAAGAGGACGGCGGACGATGTCGGGCCCGGCGCGGCTTGGGGAGCTTGCGGACGGCGTCCGGCGTCACGTCGGGCTTGAAGCCGAAGAACGAGTGGATGGTCTGGCCGCGGACGTTGAGGGCGGCGACCCCGGTCGGGGCGAGGACGGCGATGCGCTTGAGCGTCTGCCCGCGCCAGAGCTCGAGGAGCGTCGATTTTCCGGTCCCGGCCTTGCCGGTGATGAAGACGTGGCGGTCCGTTCCCTCCAGGATATCGAGGGCGCGGCGGAAGCCGGGGTTGATCTCGATCGCTCGAGGCGGGACGCTCGCCATCGGAAACTTAGCCTATTCGCATCATTTCGGCGTGTCAACTCCCGGGGCGCGATCGGCGGAGAATTCGACACTCCATATCTGGAATAACGGGGGGAAGAAAGGTTTTTTCTCATAAATAATAAGACATTACTTGACAGTGGCTATATTTTGACTTATATTATAGCCGGCAACCGAACGGAGAGCGCAGATGGACGATAAAGAAAAAGAATGGACGCTCAGAGAGCTGGCCGCCGAAACCGGGGTCCCCGAACGGACGATCAGGTTCTATATCTCGCGCGGGCTCGTGGACCCGCCGCTCCGGGGAGGCCGGGGCGCGGCGTACGGCGCCTCGCACAAGGCCCGCCTTGAAGAGGTCCGCAAGCTCCAGGCCAAGGGCCTGATGCTGGCCGAGATCGCGCGCGTTGTTTCGGCCGAGCAGCGGGAGGAGTCGGCGCCCGAAGAGGCGCTCCTCGAGCGGAAGCTCGTCGAGAGCCCTCCCGCCCCGTCTTCCGCGCTCGCCGCGCCCGAGGACTGGCGCGCCTACGGCGTCGCCGGCGACGTCATCGTCATGCTCCGGGCCGGGGCCGCGCCCTGGCGCATGCGCCGTCTCCTCGCCGCCGTGCGGGAGTTCTCGGCGATCGTCAATGATGATAAAGGCAACGATCCCAAGGAGGGTTAAGATGAGTGAACCGCAATTAACGACCGTTTTCGCGCCGAGGTCCGCGGAAGACAATCAGACGATCGAGCTCGCCATGCAGCGGCTCTGGGTCGTCGGCCGGGTCATGCCCGTCGGGGCGCGGCTCCTGGTCCAGCACACGTTCCGGTCCGCCGAGAAGAAGCCGCTCGAGGTCATCTACTCGTTCGGCCTGCCGCGCGACGCGGCCCTGCGGCGTTTCCGGATCACGGGCGAGGGCTTCTCCGTCTCGTCGGACCTCAAGCCCGTCGAGGAGGCGGTCAGGGATTACGAGGATGGGCTGGCGGAGGGTCACCTGGCCGGGCTCGTTCGCCAGTACGGCGACGGCGTCGTCAACCTGAGCCTGGGCAACATCCGTCCGGGCGAGGAAGTGAAGGTCAACCTCGAGGTCCTGGCCGGGGTCGAGACGCGCGACGACGGCCTGCGCTTCCGTTTCCCGTTCACCCTGGCGCCCGCCTATCACGCCAGGGCGCGGGCGGCCGAGGTCAGGCCGGGGGTCGGCGAGATCGAGCTTCCGGCCGACGAATTCGGCGACGTCATCCTGCCCCAGTTCGCCGAGGACGCCGGGGCGCTCCACCAGGTCGGGTTCGACCTGACGGTGGCAATGCCGCGGCCCATCGTCGAGACGGGGTCGCCGTCGCACGCCGTGCGCGCGGTCGGGCTGGCGCCGAACCGGAGCCGGGTGTCGCTCGCCACGGCCCGGGATGTCCCCAACCGAGACCTGGTGCTCGATGTGAGGACGGGAGCGGCCGAGGCCGGCGTCGTCCAGGGCACGAGTCGGGACGGCAAGGGGCATTTCGCGGTCGTGGCGCCGTCGACTTTCTTCAAGGCGAAGACCGCGGAGGCCGAGGAGAAGGAGGAGCCGCGGCGCGTCGTCTTCGTCCTCGACCGGTCGGGGTCCATGGGAGGTGTCCCGATCGAGCAGGCGCGGAGGGCGGTCGAGGCGTGCCTGGGCGCACTCGGCGAGGGCGATAGTTTCGGGCTGGTGGCTTTTGACAGCACCGTAGAATGCTTCGAGCCCGTGCTGGTTGCGGCGACGCGGGAGAACCGCGATAAGGCCGGGAAGTTCCTGGAGGGGATCGGGGCGCGCGGCGGGACCGAGCTCGCGGCCGGCCTCGACGCGGCGGCGACGATGCTGAGGGGTGGCCGGGCCGATGTCGGAGGAGGAGACATCCTCGTCGTCACGGACGGCCAGGTCGCCGGCACGGGATGGATCATGGCCGGAGCGCAAGCGGACGGGATCCGTATCCACTGCCTAGGGATCGGCGCGGCCAGCCAGGACCGCTTCCTGTCGCAGCTCGCGCGCGGCACGGGCGGGGTGAGCCGGTTCCTGACTCCGCGGGAGAGGGTCGACCTCGGCGCCGTGGAGCTGTTCGCGTCGATCGGCAGGCCGCTCGCGACGGACGTCGAAGCCAAAGTCGAGGGTTTTGCCGACGCGTACATCGCGCCCGACCCGCCTAAGTTCGTTTTCAGCGGGACGCCGGTCGTGCTGTTCGGCGAGACCTCGGCGCTCGGGGAGGGACGGATCGTCCTCGGATGGGACGGCCGCGGCGGAAAGCGGAGCGCCGAGATCCCCTTCGCCGTTGCCGCGGGCGGGGAGGGCGAAACGCTGAGGCTCCTGCGGGGGGCCCGGCTCATCGCCGACCTCGAGAGCCGCATGGTGGGAGAAGGAGCGGGCGAGGGGGGCGGGGAAACCCTGAAGAAGCGGGAGGCCGAGCGGATCAAGCAGCGGCTCATCGGCCTGAGCCAGGCGTATGGACTGGTCAGCCGGCCCATGGCCCTGGTCGCCGTAGTCAAGCGGGCCGGCGACAAGCCGGGGGACCTGCCCGTGACGCGGGTCGTCCCGGTCGGCCTCCCTCAGGACATGGAATGGGGCGGGTATTTCGCAAGGGAAAGGGCGTTGCGCGGCCCGGCGAACGTACTGATGTGCCCTAGCATCCCTGCCGGCGGCACCGTCAGTGCTAGATACAGGAAGGGAGCGTTCTCGGTCGTGCGCGACGTTCTCCTTGCGACGTCTGCTAAAAAAGAGGCGGGTCAGCCCTCGGCGGCATGTGTTAGAAAGAGGTGGCAGGCGCGGGCATCGGTGACGATTCACAGGATGCTCTCGTCCACCTGGCATCCATGATCGAGCCCGACGGCGGCATGCCCGGGAAAACGGAGGAAGAGCGGCTGCAGGCGACGGTCCTGGCCCTGCTCCAGTTCCTGGCGGGCGGGCACAGCGAGAGGGGTGGCGCGTTCCGGGCCCATGTCAAGCGGCTGGTGAAGTTCCTCGAGAGATCCAACGTCCGGGCGGACATCGTGAAGATGGTCATCGAGCGCGCCCGCTCCGGCCGCGCCGTCGAGGGTGATTGGTCGAAGCGCAAGCCCGGTCCGGAGCTTTGGCAGGATCTCGCGGCGGCCTTGAGGAAATAGCCACGCGCCGGCTCCTAGGCATTCCCTTGACAGCCGCCCGGGGCCGGACTATTCTGCCTCCGCAATGAGACGAGCGGATTGTCGGCGCGGCAAAGAGGGGTATCGATGAAAAAAAGCGTTCTCCTGCTCGTGGTCTCTTCGCTCGTCTGGGCATGGACGTTCCCGGCCGACGGCTTCGGCCAGTCCACGACCCAGGGCGAAGGCGCGGTCACTCTGAAGAATCTCAGCGCATCCATCGCGGACCTCGTCAGGAAGGTGCGCCCGTCTGTCGTCCAGGTCCGGATCATCGGCTATGGCGCCGCGGAGGGGCCGGAAGTCGGCTGGACGGCGGCGAAACGGGGGACCGGCTCGGGCGTCATCCTGGACAGCGCGGGTTACATCGTCACCAATGCCCACGTGGTCAAAGGCGCGAGGAATATCGAGGTCTGGCTCGACGAGACGAACGGGCAGCCGGGAGGCGGCGCCGCCGGAATGACGGACAAGAGGTCCGCTCCCGCGACCCTCGTGGGCATGGATTCGGAGGCCGACCTGGCGGTCCTCAAGATCGACCGCACCGGGCTCGTGCCGCTGACCGTGGCGGATTCGGACGCGCTGAGGCAGGGCCAGGTCGTGCTCGCCTTCGGAAATCCGATGGAGCTCGAGGGCTCCGTCACCATGGGGGTGATCAGCTCCACGGAACGCCAGTTCAAGCCCGAAGACCCCGCGGTTTTCATTCAGACCGACGCGCCCATCAATCCGGGGAACAGCGGCGGACCATTGGTCGACGCCCAGGGGCAGCTCATCGGCATCAACACCTTCATCCTCTCCCAGTCCGGGGGAAGCGAGGGGATGGGTTTCGCCATTCCGGCCAACACCGTCGGCAGGGTCTACGCCGAACTGCGCAAGGCGGGACACATCCATCACGGGCGGATCGGCATCCTCGCCCTGACCGTCACGCCTTCCTTGGCCGCCGGGCTGAAGCTGCCGCGGGACTGGGGCGTGATCCTCGAGGACGTGGAGCCGGGAGGTCCCGCCGAGCGGGCGGGGCTCCTGCCGGGCGACCTCGTGACGGCCGTCGACGGCGTCGCGCTGCGGGAGGTGCATCAGCTCTTCGTGGCCGTCGACAAGCACGCCATCGGAGAGGCCCTGAAAGTGAACGTCCTGCGCGGGACGGCCAAGGTCGAGGCCGCCGTCACCGTCGATGAACGGCCCGATGATCCGAACCGCTTTCTCGAACTCGTCACGCAACAGGCGAACCTGGTCGCCCGGCTGGGCGTCCTCGCGCTCGACTTGACCGAGCCGTTGTCGAAGTTGGTGTCGGAATTGCGCAAACCCGCCGGCGTCGTCGTGGCCGCGCGTGTCGCGGGCTTGCCGGGCTCCGCCGAGGAGGGCCTCGTCCCCGGAGACTTGATCATCTCCCTGAACGGCGAGGCGGTCCCCAATGTCGAGGCCCTGCGCGCGCTTATCGCCAAATTGCCGTCCGGCAGCCCGGTCGTCCTGCAGATCCAGCGCGAGGACCAGCTGCGGTTCATCGTCCTGGAACTGCCCTAGGCGCGAACCGGCAGCCGGCGCCCACGGCGAGCGGTCAGAGGGGACACGTACCTCCGGTACATGTCCCCGGTCTGGGTTAATTCGGGGACACAATACTCATTTCCCTTTTCTTGCCCGGGGCGAAAATGGGGAATGAGTATCGTGTCCCCGTTTTTTATTTTTCGAGTTCGATCGCCGGCAGGTTCGCCGCCTTGAGCGAGGCGTTGAGCGCCGGCAGGTCTTTCGTCCGCAGGGCGTTCCACTTCGCGAGGAGGGCGCGCAGGGCCTCGCGGCGCTCCGTGACGGCGGCGACGGCCTGGGTCGTCGGCTCGGCGTCGGCCGCCTGGAGCAGGCTCATCAGCTGGTTGAAGGTGCCGCCGATCGAGGTCAGGGAGTCCGGGCCGCCCGGGGCGCCGACACCCATCGGGCCCATCGCGGCGCCGCCGCGGCCGCCCGCGCCGCCTCCGCCTCCCTCGAGCGCGGCGGCTTTCTTGTCGAACTCGGCCAGCGCCTGCGCGATTTGTGAAGAGGGGCTGTCCCCTGCGGGGGGGACAGTCCCTGCCGCTTGACCCGTCGGGGCCTGGCCCGCACTTTCGGCTGCCTTCCCGCCCGTTCCCGCTTTTTCCTGTAACTTCTTCACCTGTGCGCGGAGGTCGCGCAGCTTCTGGAGCGCGGCCTGCACGTCGAGAACGCCGTCGTACAGCGCCTTGGACAGCTCGGACTGCTTGGCCAGCCCCGCCGCCGGCGTCTTGACGCGCGGGTCCATCCTGACCGTGATCGGCTGCGTGAGCGCCTTGCCGTCGACCGTGAGCCTCACGGTGTAGTTGCCCGGCGCGACCCAGATCGAGTTCGGCGCCGGCGCGGTGTTGTGGGCGATGGCCGCCATGCCCAGCCCGCCGCCGCGGCCGCCGCCGCCCGGGAGCGGCTGGTAGTGCATGTCCCACAGGAACCGGTGCATGCCGGCCGCCGTCTTGAGCGCCTGCGGCGGCCGGTACCAGTAGAGCGGCAGGGGCGCCGCCTCGGCCGTCGGGATCTCGACCGGCTTGTCGCCGCTCGAGTAGCGCCGCACCAGCTTCCCGCCCGCGTCGAGGATCTCGAGCGTGACCGGCCCGGCCGCGTCCGCCTTCAGGCAGTAGTCGATGATGGCGCCGTCCGGCGGGTTCTCGCCGCCCGGCTCGTCGGGCGGCAGCGGCGTGTCGGTGTTCATGTTCCAGCGCACGCGCACCGCCGTCTGCGGCTTGAAGAGGTACGCCCCGGCCGCGACCGCCGCCGCGCTCGAGCTGCCGGAGCGGCGTGATGTCGTCGAGGATCCAGAAGCCGCGGCCGTGGGTCGCCGCGACGAGGTCGTCGTCCTTGACGATGAGGTCGCGCACCGAGGTCGCCGGCATGTTCAGGCGCAGCGACTGCCAGTGCGTCGCCGTCGTCGAAGGAGACGTAGACCTCGCGCTCGGTGCCGGCGAAGAGCAGGCCCTGCGCTCCGGGTCCTCGCGGACGGCGTTGACCGTCGCCCCGTCGGGAATGCCGTTCGACGATCTCGGTCCAGGTCTTGCCGCCGTCGTGCGTGCGGTAGATGTGCGGCCGCATGTCGTCGAGGCGGATGGTGTTGACGGCGGCGTAGGCCGTCAGCGCGTCGAAGCGGCCGGCGTCGATGAGCGAGACCTTGGCCCACGGCGACGAGCCCGGGCGGCGTCACGTCCGTCCAGTGCGGCCCGCCGTCGGCCGTGACGTGGATCAGCCCGTCGTCGGTGCCGGCCCAGATGCGGTTGATGTCGACGTAGGACGGCGCGACGGTGTAGATGACGCCGCGCTGCGCCGGCTTCGCCGATCGGGTCGTCCGTGTACTTGCCGACGCTCGCCGGCACCTCCCAGGTCTTGCGGGTGAGGTCGGGGCTGATCTGCTGCCAGCTCTGGCCGCCGTCGCGGGTCTTCCAGAGCGTGTTCGCGGCGAAGAAGAGCACGTGCGGGTCGACCGGCGAGAAGACGACCGGCTGCGGTGCGGAGCGTGCGGCAGTCGGCGCGCGCGGAGCGGCTTCGGGCCGACCGTTCTGCACCTGGCCGGTGCGGCGGTCGTAGCGCGTGACGCTTCGGCCGCCGTAGACGATGTCGGGGTCGAGCGGGTCGGGCGCGGCGTAGCCGTACTCGTCGACGCCGACCGGATGCCATTCGCGGAAGGTGATCTGCGCCGTCGTCGCCGCGGCTCGAGACGCACGCCGAGCCGCTCTCCTGCTGGCCGCTGCAGACGCGGTAGGGGAAGGCGTTGTCGGCCGCGACGTGGTAGAGCTGCGCCGTCGGCTGGTTGTACCAGGAGCTCCAGGTCTCGCCGCCGTTGACGGTGACGACGGCGCCCTGGTCGCTCGCGAGCAGGATGATGTCCGGGTTGTTCGGGTTGATCCAGATGCTCTGGTAGTCGTCGCCGCCCGGCGCGCCGCTGAAGGCGCGGCCAGGTCTTGCCGCCGTCGGTCGATTTCCAGGTCACGACGCTGGCGATGAAGACGATGTCGGGGTTCTTCGGGTCGACGGCGAGCGCGCGGCAGGTCGCCGCCGCCGATGCGCGCTGCCGGCGCGGGTCGTCGTGATCGCGCGTCCAGGTCTCGCCCGCGTCGTCCGAGCGGTAGATGCCCGTGCCGCGGCCGAGCGGCGACCGCCGCGTAGATGCGCCTCGGGTTCGCTCGGCGCGATCGCCGATGTTGACCTGGACGACGGCCGTCGGCGCGTCGGCAGGCCCGTGCGTCGAGCTGGCGCCAGGTCGTGCCGCCGTCGGTCGACTTGAAGATGCCGCCGCCCGTGCCGTGCCACTCGGCGTTCTCCCACGGCCCCTGCCGCGCTTCCCAGAGCGCCGCGTAGACGATGTCGGGGTTCGAGCGGGTCGAAGGCGACGTCGGAGCCGCCGGTGTTCTCGTCCTTGTAGAGGACCTTCTGGAAGGTCCTGCCGCCGTCGGTCGAGCGGAAGATGCCGCGCTCCGCGTTCGGGCCGTAGGGATGGCCGAGCACGGCGACGAACAGCGCGGTCGGGGTTGCGCGGGTCGACGACGATCTGCGGGATCTGCTGGCCGTCGCGCAGGCCGAGGTGCGTCCAGGTCCTGCCGGCGTCGGTCGACTTGTAGATGCCGTCGCCGGTCGAGAGGTCGGGCCGCTGCAGGCCCTCGCCGCTGCCGACGTAGACGATGTTCGGGTCGGAGGGCGCGACGGCGATGGCGCCGATCGAGCCGGTCGGCTGGTCGTCGAAGATCGGCGTCCAGATGCGGCCGTAGTCGGTCGTCTTCCAGACGCCGCCGTTGCAGACGCCGATGTAGAAGACGTTCGGCTGGCACGGGACGCCGGCCGCGGCGCGCGGTGCGGCCGCCGCGGTAGGGGCCGATCGACCGCCAGCGCATCTCGCCGAACAGGCGCTGGTCGAACGGCTGGGCGGAGAGCGGCGGGGCGAGGAGGGAGAGAAGGAGCGAGGCCGAGGCCGCGACGGCGACGAGGGTCAGGACGGACGCGGCGGAGGATCTCGATCGGAGAAGATGGCGGGCGTAGCGGCGGAGAGGGTTCATCGTTCGGACTCCTTTAAGAAATGGGGACATGTACCTAGGTACGTGTCCCCAGCCTTTCAATGAAGAAGAGCCGACTATACCCTCGGCCGGCAAAGCCTGTCAATCCGCCGGGGGGGACACAGTGTGACGTCCCTCTCAGCCCCGGTCCCGGGCGTACCGACGGAGCTCGCTGGCGACCTTAGACAGCGCCGGGGCCGAAGAGTCTCCCATCGTGACGGTCTTATCGATCCCAGAGAGGGCGCCGACAACGCCGCCGAACAAAGCACCGAAGATGCCCAGCGAGACGCCGCCCCACAGAGCGGACTGCCCCCTGGTGTCCGGCATAAAAAACCACCCCCGTTGGCTCGGGTCGTACGCCAGTGCGCCGATGGTGACGCCGGCGATGCCCCCGTAGAGAAATCCCGTTCCCATCCCCTTCAGGAACTTCGACGTCTTGATCACCTTGACGGTGCGGACCTCGGCCAGGCCGACCGTGACCCCCTGCGTGCCTTCCATCACAAGCAGGTCGGTGCCTTTGACGGCCAATAGCTCGCCCTGGACGGCTGTCCCGTCCTTTTTCACGACGACGACGTCGTGGCCCCGCTGCTCCTTGGCGCACAGGCCCGGCGCGAGGAGCGCCAAGAGCAGGACGGCGGAGAGAGTTTCCCTCAAGATCCCCTTTTGCTGACGATGGGTCGTGTTCATGTGATCATCCCCTTTCTTCGAGCAAAAGATAGCGAAAAGGGAAGGGCGAGTTGTCAAGAAGCTGTGAAGATTCCGTCAACAGTCCGTGAGCGTCACCGCCTCTACTTCGCCGCCGGGACCAGGACGACCTTCTCCAGGTCCATGGCGTGGTTGTAGAGGATGTACTTGATCTTGACCCGGAGCGTGTGCGAGCCCGGCTTGAGGGCGACCTTGCCGATGCTGAAGGTCTTCGGGAAATATCCGCTCGGCGAGGGCTCGGTCAGGACCGTGAGCGCCTGCCCGTCGACCTCGACCGCATAGCCGGCCTTGCCGTCGGCGACGCTCGCGTAGGAGACGCGGACCTCGTAGGTCCCCGGCGCCGCCGTCTCGAACGTCCACTCCGGGTAGTCGCTAGTGCTCTGCCAGTTGGCGAGCATGGTCGTGCGGTAGAAATAATCGAGGAAGGCGCGCTGGCCCATCTCGGCCTTGATCTCGGCCAGGTAGACGGGAAGGTCGATGCGGCCGTCCGCGGCCGGGCCGACCGTCCACGGCTCGACAACCGGCGGCCCGGCGAGCTCGACGGCGACGACGGTCGCGTCCGGGTCGAGGGCGCGCTGCGGCAGCGTCACGACGACGTCTTTCCCGGCGCGCCGGACTCCGAGCGCCTTGTCCTTCGCCGCCAGAAGGTAGGCCTTCTTCACGTCCGTCTTGAGCCCGGGCAGGCGGACCTTCCCGTCCTGCGGCCAGCCCATGACGTGGAGGTAGAGGGTCGTGCCCTTGACCGTGCAGCGGCCGAAGAAGGGGAGCCGCTCGAAGACGCTCGCGGTCGTGCCGTAGATCGCCTCGCCGTTCGTCTTGAGCCAGGCCCCCATCCGCTGCAGCCGGTCGACGAACTCGGCCGGGATCTTCCCGTTCGGCTGCGGCCCGATGTTGAGGAGAAGGTTCCCGCCCTTGCTGACGATCTCGATGAGCTGGCGGATGAGCTGGCTCGCGCTGTGGAACTCCGTTTCGTAGCGGTTATAGCCCCAGCCGTTCCAGTTCATCGTGTAGCAGGCCTCCCACAGGCGCGGCGTGCCGTCGGCGTTGCGGATGCCGGTCGCCGGGACGTAGTTCTCTGGCGTCCCGAAATCGCCGTGGCCGGGCAGACGGTCGTTGATGAGGATCGAGGGCTTGAGCGTGAGGAGCATCTTTTCGATCTCGTCGGTCCGCTGCTCCTTGGCCGTGTGCTCCCACTGCCCGTCGAACCAGAGGACGGCGGGGTCGTAGCGGGTCACGAGCTCCCGGACCTGGTTGATGGCGTAATCCATGTAGCGGTTGAGGTCGGCCCCCTCGGTCGGGCGGTCCTTCTCCCACTCGCGGCGCGGCAGGTAATCGGGATGGTGCCAGTCCATGATCGAGTAGTAGAAGCCGAGAGGCACGCCGGCCGTCCTGCAGGCGGCGGAGAGCATGCCCAGGATGTCCTTGCCGTATTTCGCGTGGCCGATGTCGTAGTCGGTGTAGGCGCTGTCGAACATGCAGAAGCCGTCGTGGTGCTTCGAGGTGATGATGATGTAGCGGACGCCCGCGTCCTTGGCCAGGGCGGCCCACTCGGCCGGGTTGAAATCGACGGGGTTGAAGTTGTCGGCGTAGTACTGGTATTCCGAGAGCGGGATCTGGAGGATCTGGCGGGCCCACTCCTCGCGGCCGATCATGGAATAGACGCCCCAGTGGATGAAGAGGCCGAACTTGGCGTCGCGGAACCACTGGAGACGATCGGCGGCCGGGGCCGCGGGGGCGTGCCGGGGCGGATGAAGCCGTCGCGGCCGGGCCGGGCGACGCGGGGGCCGCCACCAACGCCGGCATGACGCTGAGCGCGAGGGCGAGGATGGCCAGGACCGTCGCGATGCGGTTCTTTGTCGTTTTCATTCTCCCTCCTCGATGACGCGACCGCCCGCGGGCCGGGCCGCGTCCGGATGACGCTAAGATTATCCGCGAGGAGGGTTCCTGTCAACGGCCGCGGCGACGGCCGCGACGAGCGCCCGGTAGGCGTTGACCATGCCCCCGCAGCCGACCTTGCCTTTGAGGCCGGGGAGGGGCGTCGCCGTGTCCATGAGGATCTTCTTCAGGGCCGTAGCGCTCAACTCGGGATTGACCGAGAGGGTCAGGGCGGCGATCCCGGTGACGACCGGCCCAGCGCACGAGGTGCCGCCGCCGAGCCGATAGGTGCTCCGGCCGTTCGTGACATCGGTCGTGAAATTCTCGTCGATGGCGGCGATGTCGACGTTGATGCGGGCCGTAGTTCGAGCCGAGCCAGCGGTCGCCGGCCTTGTAGCGGACAAGGTCGCCGCGGAAATCGATCATGGCCACGGTCAGGATGTTGTCGAGCGGGAAGCAGGCGGGATAGGTGAAGTTCTCCGGGCGGTCGACGTCGAGGCCGGAATTCCCCGCGCCGACGACGAGGAGGACGTTCTTCCGGCCGGCGTACTCGATGGCCGCCTTGAGTTCGGCCAGGGCCTCGGGCGTCGGGTCGCTGACGAAGCCGCTCCAGTTGATGACCCGGGCCCCGTTGTCCGCGGCGTAGCGGATGGCCCTGGCCGCCCGGCCGGGGCGCGCCGTGTCCTTCTCGTTCCGGCCTATGCCCTGGGCGCCGATCTTGAGGAGCATCATCGAGACGTCCCAGTTGATGCCGGCGACGCCGATGCCGTTGTTGCCGCGCGCCCCGATGATCCCCAGGGCGGAGATGCTGTGCCAGTAGGGCTGGATGCGGTCCTTGAGCATGCCGTCGAAGACGTAGCAGTCGGGGTCGGGGTCGTCGAAGGCGAAGTCCTAACCCATGACGTCGTCGACATAGCCGTTGCCGTCGTCGTCGATCCCGTTGGTCTCCTTGGGGTGGCCGGACGCGTCGGGTCCGGATTCGCCGGGGTTCGTCCAGATGTTGCCGGCGAGGTCCTCGTGGTTATAGAAGAAGCCGTCGTCGAGGACGGCCACGATGACCTTCCGGCTGCCGGTCGAGATCGTCCAGGCCCGGGTGATGTCCGGGTCGATCCCGGCCGCGGCGTCGAGCGTGACCGGCGACGGTTTGATCGATGTCCGCTCGATGGGATCCGTCCCGCCGGGGTTCAGGAAGCTTACTTGATACTTGAAGAACGGGTCGTTCGGGACGATCCGCCGCGCCGGAGGCTGGCCCGAGCCGGCGAGATGCGCGGCGCCCAGGATGGACATCAAGACCGCGAGTTTCTTCATGGGATCGGACTCCTCTCGGATTATACCGCCTCGAGCTGGGTTACGTTAATATATATGTGTGTGGGGGGGTCAGAATGACCCCTGGTTTAAGGTCTCAATCGAGGCCGGGCCTCGATAACATGTCGATGTAAACCAAACAGGGGAGGGCGCCTTTCCCGTTGCGACCCCTAAGAACTCATTTGTAATCCGGGACCATGGCCTGTTTTCTCAGGGTTTCCATCAACCCGTGCCTCTCGCCCTGTGTCATTCCCTGGACCTTGTACGTCTTGCCCTTATGGGCGGCGTGTCCGATCAACATGCCGAGCCCGGCTCCGCCGCCCGCAATGGCGATCATGACAAGGACCGCGCCGGGGGTGAAGATGGCTTTCATGACTTCGCCAAGGTCGCCGCCACTCGTATCTTTTTTAAAAGAGTGCCACATGGCGGCATCTGCGGCCACGCCCGCGGCCAGTCCGGTCAGGCCTCCTATCATCATCCCGCTCATGTCTTTTATGAGAAGAGTGGCGATGTCAGCGAGGCCGACGGTCCGGTCCCCCTGGCCCGTCAGCAGGACAAGTGTCTCCCCCCTGACCCCGATCAACTCGCCCTGGACCACTTCATTGTTTGTCAGGGTCATTCTCAATTGGGCCCCGTTCTTGCGGGCCGCAAGCAAGGCCTCCGGCGCTCCGATAAGGAGCCAGACCAGCCCGACGGACATGATCGCGCGGATCTTCTTTTTCATCGGCTTTCTCCCCTTCTTCTCATTGCGGTGTTCCCACCCATACGCGATCAATCTAGGGCGGGCAACTCGGGGAGTTGTCAAGGAAAGGTCAAGATTTTGTGAACTTGTTGCTAAAGAGGGGTGACGGATCGGGCTTACCGATCCGCCGCCGATAATTAGGTCTTCTTGTTCCTTTTCAGGAACGCGGTGAGGAGGAAACCCCCGCCGACGAGGAGCATCAGAACGCCCCAGGCCAGGTTGACGTTAAGGCCGAGCGATTTCTCGTACATCTCTTTTTTCGTGACCAGCCCGTAGACGCCGAGCAGGAGCCCGTACGCGCTGAGGAGCCAGCCGATCGGGAGCTTGAGGTCGAGGGCGTGCCCCTTGCTCATGCCCGCGCCGCTGTCGCCCGCTCCTTCCGCCTGTCCCTTTATTTCCGTGCTGTCGCTCATCGTTCGCTCCTTCGTTCCGCCCGTTCAGGCCGTCAGCGGCTCAGGCCTTTCCGATGCGCCCCGCCGCCGTCTCTCGCCCTCATTTGCCACCCGCCCCGGCCGTTCCATCGCCGCGTTACCAGAAGATGATATTGAGGAGAATGGCGAGGGCGATCGCCAGCGTGCCCCAGACCGCCGGCCGCGCGAACCAGCGCGCCGAGGCCTTTATTCTCGGTGTCAGCCCGAAGACCAGGCCCTTGAGCTCCTCCGGGTTCCGTTTCGCGGTGAAGAGGCTGACCCCGATCGTGACGGCAAAGGCCGCTACCCACGCCGCTATCGCGCCGTAGAAATTCACGGCCATGGCGCTCCCGTAGTGGAGGACGCCGATCCTGTATAGAACATAATGGCCCGCGGCCGTCAGGATGCCGACGAGAAGGCCCCAGAACCCGCCCCAGGCCGTGGCTCCCCTCCAGAACATGCCCAGCAGGAACGTGGCGAAGAGCGGGGCATTGAAGAAAGAGAAGATGAGCTGCATGTAGTCCATGAGGTTGGTGAAACTCAGGACGATATAGGCGGTGCCGATCGAGATGATAATTCCGATCGCGGTGGCCCACTTGCCGACCTTGACGTAATGCGCGTCGGTCCTGTTCTTTTTGATGTAGGTGCCATAGATGTCATAGGTCCAGACTGTAGTTGAAGGCCGTGACATTTCCCGCCATGCCCGACATGAAGCTCGCCAGCAGGGCCGTGATGGCCAGGCCCAGGAGGCCGTTCGGCAAGTAATGCGCGCATCAGCAGGATCAGAGTGCCGAGTTGCATTCCGCGCCCGGCGGACGCAGTGGCGAATTGCGGCAGTACGATGAGCGCGACCAGTCCGGGGATGACGACGATGGATCGGGGACGAGCATCTTGGGGAACGAGGCGATGATCGGCGTCATCCGGGCGGAGTTGATGTTCTTCGAGGCCAGGGCCCGCTGGACGACAAGGAAGTCCGTCGTCCAGTAGCCGAACGAGAGGACGAAGCCCAGGCCGATGACGACGCCGAACCAGCCGACGCCCAGCGGATTGTCGCTGGTCCCCAAGTTCTTGAGGAGTGGAAGCAGCGGCTCCCTGAGCTTGGCCGCAACGCCGGCGAAACCCGCCGACCTGCTTCAGCCCGAGGAAGACGATGCGGCAGGAGGCCGAGCCAGATGAGAAAGAACTGGATGACCTCGTTGTAGATCGACGATGACAGGCCGCCCCAGAACGACGTAGAGGAGGACGACGACCGCGGCGAACACGATGCTCGACGTCAAGCGACCAGCCGAGCATCAGCTTGAAGAGAAGGGCCATGGCATACAGGCTGATGCCGCTCATCAGGACCGTCATGATGGCGAAGGAGATGGCGTTCAGGCCGCGCGTGGCCTCGTTATAGCGGAGCTTGAGGTATTCGGGGACGGTCCTGACGCGGCTCCCGTAGTAGAACGGCATCATGAAAATGCCCAGGAAGATCATGGCCGGGATGGCCCCGACCCAGTAGAAATGGACCGTGGCGATGCCGTACTTGGCGGAGTTGGCCGACCATGCCGATGACCTCGAGGGCGCCGAGGTTGGCCGAGAGGAAAGCCAGGCCGGTGATCCAGCTGGGCAGCGACCGGCCCGAGAGGAAGAAGTCCTCGCCCGTCCTCATGTATTTCCTGAGGGAGTAGCCGACGAGGATCATGACCAGGATGTAGCCGGCGATGATCGCGTAATCGACGGCGTTCAGGGTGATGACGGGCGCCATCTCGTTCTCCTTTCCCGGAGCGAAGGCGGCCGGCGCGGCGGCCGAGGGTCGACTTATAACACAGGGAAGAAACGGCTGTCAAAAGGGGGGGCGCGGAGCGGGCGCCGCCGTGGCGATCCGGATGGGGTCAGGTCTACTTTCGATCAGTTTTACTGCAAGAAAGTAGACCTGACCCCATCTTGTCCCTAGGTCCGCCAGGCCCACGCCACCATGGCTGTCAAAGAAGGTGAGAAAAACGGCGACGCCGAACGTTTCCTCTTTATCGGGAGGCGAGTCGACGATGGATGACATCCTCGGGTCGGCGCCGTCGGTCTTGGCCGTGCGGACGATGATCGAGCGGGTCCGCGACACCGACGCCCCGGTCTTCATCCAGGGCGAGAGCGGCACGGGCAAGGAGCTCGCCGCGCGCACCATCCACGAGACCGGGCGGCGGCGGGCCGGGCAGTTCGTGGCCGTCAACTGCGGCGCCATCCCGGAGAACCTCCTCGAGAGCGAGCTCTTCGGCCACGCCCGGGGCTCCTTCACCGGCGCCATGCGGGACAAGCCGGGGCTGGTCGAGGAGGCGGCGGGCGGGACGTTCTTCCTCGACGAGATCGGCGACATGCCGTTCCCGCTCCAGGCCAAGCTCCTCCGCGTCCTCGAGGAGAAGGCCGTCCGCCGGGTCGGGGAGACGCGGGTCCGGCCGGTCGACGTCCGCTTCGTCAGCGCCACGAACAAGGACATCGAGCGCGAGGTCGCCCGCGGCGGCTTCCGCGAGGACCTCTACTACCGGCTCAAGATCATCACCATCGAGCTGCCGCCGCTGCGGGAGAGGAAGGAGGACCTCGTCCTCCTCCTCGACCACTTCACGGACGGGTACGCGCGGGCGCTCGGCCGGCGGCGGCCCCGCTACTCGCCGCTGGCCCTGGAGCTCCTCCTGGCCTACCCCTGGCCGGGCAACGTCCGGGAGCTCCAGAACGAGGTCCAGCGCTGCCTCATCCTCGCCGGCGACAGCCCCGTCATCCGCGAGGAGTTCCTGTCGCCGAAGGTCAACCCGGCGGGCGAGACCTCCACGCCGGCCTCCCACCGGCTGAGCGAGGCCCGGGCGGCCTTCGAGAAGCGCTTCCTGCGCGAGGCCCTCGTCCGCTGTGATTACCATCGCGCCCGGACGGCGGCCGAGGTCGGCCTGACCCGCCAGGGACTGTTCAAGCTGCTGCAAGCACAACCTGCAGTCCGCGCGGCCGCTTCCCCCGCATCGCATGAATAGATCGGAGGGGTCCTGTCCGCGTGCGTCCCCGAGTGCGGTGGCACCGGGGTCACCCTTATCCCCGGCCGGAACCTGTCCGGTTCCCCCGACGGAAGTGCGCCGGGTCCCCCTCCAAACGGGGGCTCTCGGGTGACCCCGGCACCACCCCTCCGGCCTCCGGCGATTGAAGCGGCGGGGCGGAGTGTGCTACATTCGCCCCATGGCGGAGACGAAGGACAAGCCGGGCGTCTTTCAGGTCACCTGCCCGTGCTGCGGGGCCGCTGCTCTGGGTCGACGGCGAGTCGCGGGCCGTCATGAGGTCGGAGAAGGCCGAAGAAGGCCAAGGGCTCGCTCGACGACCTCCTGGTCAAGGAGAAGGCCCGCACGGACCAGTTCGGCCGCAAGTTCGACGCGACGTTCGAGCTCCAGAAAGAGAAGCACGCCAAGGCCGACGAGCTGTTCAAGAAGGCGCTCGAAAAGGCCGACAAGGGCGAATCTGACGGGAATGAGGAAACCTAACGGGAACCCCGCCTGGGTCTCGTCCGGCAGGGAGCGGATTCTTAGAAGCGACCGGCAGAAGGGGGCGGAGCGTCTCGGAGCCACGCTTCTGGTAAATATCTTAGGAGAGAATGGGCCTAACTCCCAGCTTGGGTTTCGTCTTCCCGGGTCCGCGGCGCCATGGTCCACTTCGTGACGCCGAAGACAAGCAGCATCCCGACCGATAGATAATTCATGAACGCCCACGGCAGGTAGGCGAAGGTCGGCACCCCGATCGTCCCCGTGATGTAGACGCCGGCCATGCTCCAGGGGATGAGGGGGACGATGATGCCGCCGCTCTCCTCGATGATGCGCGACAGGTTCTTCGCGGCGAGCCCCTTTTCCCTGTAGACCGGCGCCAGCAGGTCGGCCGGGATGATCATCGAGAGGTACGAGCTCCCGGTGATCATGGCCGAGAGGACGGACGCGCCGACCGTCGTCACGACCAGGCTCCAGACCTGCCGCGTGAACTTCATGACCCGCTCGAGGACGACGGCGAGGCAGCCCGTCGCCTGCATGATGCCGCCGAAGGAGAAGGCGGTGAAGGCGATGAGCTGGGTCTCCATCATGCTCATCATCCCGCCCTTGGCCAGGAGCTTGTCCACGAGCTCGACGCCCGTCCGGGCCGGCAAGCCCGAGTTCATGGCCGCGGCCACGGTCGCCACCGAGGCTTTCTGGAAGACGACGGCCAGGACGCCGGCGACGAGCGACGACAGGACCATGGCCGGAATGGTCGGCTTCTTGGCGACGGCGAAGTAGAAGATGACGGCCATGGGCAGGAGGAGCAGGACGTTGAACCGGAAGTGGGCCCGGAGCGTCTCCGTGATCAGGGTCATGGCGTCGGACCGCACGGCCGAGCCGCCGTAGCGGAGCCCGACGGCGGCGTAGATCGCCAGCCCGGCCAGCCAGGCCGGCACGGCCGACCACATCATGTGGCGGATGTGGTCGAAGAGGTTCGAGCCGGAGATGACGGTGGCGAGGTTGGGGATGTCGGAGAGCGGCGACATCTTGTCGCCGAAGTAGGCGCCGGCGACGACGGCCCCGGCCGCCGGGCCGAGGGGAATGCCGAGGCCCATGGCGATGCCGATGAAGGCGACGCCGAGCGTGCCGACCGTGCCCCACGACGTCCCGGTCGCGACGGCGACGATGCTGCAGACGAGGCAGGCCGTGACGAGGAAGAAGCGGGGCGAGATGAGCTTCAGGCCGTAGTAGATGACCATCGGGATGGTGCCGCTGGCCATCCAGGCGCCGACGAGGATGCCGACCGAGAGCATGATGAGGATGGCCGGCATGGCCTTGTGGATGCTCTCGACGATGCCCCGCTCCATGTCCCGCCACTTGAAGCCGAGGAGCAGGCCGACCGCGGCGGTCAGGGAGGCCGCGGCGACGAGGAGGACCTGGGCCTTGATCTTGTAGACGCCGTAGCCGACGCCGAGGAGCAGGGCCATCGACGACGAGCGGGACGAGGGCGACGCCGAACGTCGGGCGCTTCGGGGCCGTCTGCGCCTCCGCGGCCGGCGGGGTTTCGTGCTGTCGCGATTCGCCGTTCATGAGTTCACTCCAAATTAAAGGATACTTGGTGCGGCGCCCTGGCCGCCCTTATTCCCCGGCCCCGGGAACCATGTCCCGGTTCCCCTCGGTCGCCGAAATCGCCGCCGGGTGCCCTTCCAAACGGGGTCTTTCGGGCGGCCATGGCACCGCCCAAACCTTCACTCGAGTACTAAGAGTGACCGTCCCCGCGGGGCCGGGGATAAGGACGGTCAAGGCTCCGCCCGGCTGTTTATTCACTGAAGGTGCCGCGGACGAGGAGCCGGCCGCCGGCCATGAGCTGTCGGCCCTTGGCGAAGACGCCCTGGAGGGCGAGGTCGCGTCGGTCGAGGAGGATGAGGTCGGCGCTCGGCCCCCGGACGCGATCCGGCCCTTGCCGCGGAGCCTGTAGAACTCGGCCGCGTTCGTCGAGAAGAGGCGCGCGGCCTCCTCGAGCGGCAGGACCCCCTTCGCGACGAGGTCGCGGAACTTCCGGAAGAGGTCCCTCTCCGTGGCGATGGTCAGCCGGACGAGCCTCCCGGCCTTGTCGAAGACGGGCATGCTGCCGTTCGCGTCCGAGCTCACCATGAGGCGCGCGAGCGGCAGGCCGTCCTTCTTGAAGCGCGCCACGCATTCCTCGAGGCTGACGTCGGGGTCGGAGGCGGGGTCCGGGTCGGGGCCGGCCGTGACGTCGATGGCCCCGCCGGCCTTGACCCACTCCAGCCCCTCCTCGAACAGCTCGCGGTTGCGCGTCATGTGCGTCGGGACGACCTGCGTCGCCGGGATCTCCGTCTCGCGGACGAGGCGGAAGAGCATCTCGAGCCGGCGCTTCCCGTCCCCGACGTGGAGGTGGAGGACGCCCGCCTTGCCGCCGAGCATGCCGCCGACCCGGCACTCGGCCGCGAGCCGGGCCACCTCGTCGAAGGTCGGCTGGGACGAGCGGTGGTCGGAGAGGGCGATCTCGCCCGCGCCGATGACCTTGTCGATGAGGACGAGGTCGCCGCGGACGCTCCCGGTCAGGGTGTCGACGGGGATACCGTAGGAGCCGGAGAAGAGGAAGGTCGTGACCCCCTCGACCTCCAGAGCCCGGGCCTTGGCCAGGAGCGAGGTCATGTGCCGGGTGACGCCGTCGGTGCCGAGGCAGCCGATGACGGTCGTGACGCCGCTCGCCGCGATGTCCTCGACCCGGATCTCCGGGGCGCGCGTGGCCGGCCCGCCCTCGCCGCCGCCGCCGAGGATGTGGACGTGGGGGTCGACGAGGCCCGGGAAGGACGGCCATCCCCGAGGCGTCGACGGCCTCGGTCTCGAGCCCGACCGGGCGGACCCGGCCCGGCTCGGCCACGGCCTCGATCGTCCCTCCGGCGAGGAGGATGTCCCGCTTTCCCAGGGGCTCCGGCCCGAAGACCTCTGCGCCGCGGATCAGGGTGAGCATGCGGACCTCCGAGGGCGTACGTTAGCATGCTTCCGGACCCCGGGTCAAACGGGCGGGCCCCCTATGATTTTTCCGGACGATTTTGTAAAATAGGGGGCGCCTCCATGGACACCTTCGAGCAGGAATACAAGAAGATCGAGAAGTCGGTCGTCCGCATCTCCCGCCTCCTGCTCTTCCCCAAGAAGATCGACCTCCGCGGGGCCGGGAACTTCGTCAACGCCGGCCCGAACATCATCATCGGGAACCACATCGGGAACTACAAGGACATCGCGGTCCTCCTCCTCATCAAGCCGCGGATGATCCATTTCACGGCCAACAAGATGCTCTTCGACAAGGAGGGGGCGAGCAAGCTCGTCCTCCGCCACCTCCACCGCCACATGGGGAAGTTCGGGGGCTTCGTCCACGTCCTCCTGAACCCCTTCTATTCGTTCATGGTCCGTTTCGTGACGAGCCACGCCGCGAACGTCGGGAGCATCCCCGTGGACCTCTACGGCAAGCGGAGCGACGCCATCCTCAAGTGCCAGGATTACCTGAGGAAGAACCGGGCGATCATCGTCCTCCAGGGGCGCGGCCGCATCGACGACAGGGACCCCAACCCATACATCAAGCCGTTCCGGCGGGGCGCCGCGATCATGGCCTATAACCTCTATCACGAAGAGAAGCTGTCGGTGCCCGTGACCCCGCTCTCGATGTTCGGCACCCACGTCATGTGGGGCGTGCCCGAGACGATCCGGGTCAACGTCGGGCCGCCGCTGTTCGTCAGGGACTACTGGGGCGGCAACGAGGCGGAGGTCGTCGAGCGGTTCCGGTCCGCTCTCGAGCGCGCCGTCAGCCGCCTGTTCATCGAGAGCCTGGCCTGGTGACCGCACGGCCGGGAAGGCGCGGGAAGCGGAGGAGGGAGACATGCCGACCGAAGGACTGCTGATCGCCAGGGGCGAGAAGGACCTCTATCTCCTGCCGCGCATGGCCAACCGCCACGGCCTCGTCGCCGGGGCCACGGGCACGGGCAAGACCGTCTCGCTCCAGGTCATGGCCGAGAACCTCAGCCGCATCGGCGTCCCGGTCTTCATGGCCGACGTCAAGGGCGACCTGGCCGGCATCAGCCAGCCCGGCACGGCGACGCCGAAGGTCCAGGAGCGGGCCAAGCTCCTCAAGCTCGGCGCGCTCGACTTCGAGGGCTGCCCGGTGGCCTTCTGGGACGTCTTCGGGGAGCAGGGCCACCCGGTGCGGACGACGGTCTCGGACATGGGCCCGCTGCTCCTCGCGCGCCTCCTCAACCTCAACGACATCCAGAGCGGCGTCCTGACCCTCGTCTTCAGGGTCGCGGACGACAACGGCCTCCTCCTCCTCGACTTCAAGGACCTGCGGGCCATGGTCCAGTACGCCGGCGACCACGCCGACGAGCTCGAGACCGAATACGGCCGGGTCTCGACGGCCTCGGTCGGCGCCATCCAGCGCGGGCTGCTGGCCCTCGAGGAGCAGGGCGCCGACAAGTTCTTCGGCGAGCCGGCCCTCAACCTCGACGACATGATGCAAACGGACGCCCGCGGGCGCGGCATGATCAACATCCTGGCCGCCGACAAGCTGATGATGGAGCCGCGGGCCTATTCGACCTTCCTCCTCTGGCTCCTGTCGGAGCTCTTCGAGCGTCTGCCCGAGGTCGGCGACCTGGACAAGCCGAAGCTCGTCTTCTTCTTCGACGAGGCCCACCTCCTCTTCACGGACGCGCCGCCCGTCCTGCTCCAGAAGATCGAGCAGGTCGTCCGGCTCATCCGGTCCAAGGGCGTCGGCGTCTTCTTCGTCACCCAGAACCCGCTGGACATCCCGGACGTCACGCTGGGCCAGCTGGGCAACCGCATCCAGCACGCCCTGCGCGCTTTCACGCCCCGCGACCAGAAGGCCGTCAAGGCCGCGGCCACGACCTTCCGCCAGAACCCGAAGATCGACGTCGAAAAGGCCATCACCGAGCTGGCCGTCGGCGAGGCCCTCATCTCGTTCCTCGACGAGAAGGGGATGCCGACCGTCGTGGAGCGGGCCTTCGTCCTGCCGCCGCGGAGCCAGATCGGGTCGATCCCGCCGGCCGTCCGCCGGCAGATCGTCCAGAGTTCCGTCCTCTTCGGACACTACGAAAAGGTCGTCGACCGGGAGTCGGCCTACGAGATCCTGAAGGCCCGGGCCCAGGGCCGGATGCCGGACGCAACCGCCCCGCCCGCGGGGTCGCCGACGCAGCCGGCGCCCTACACCTATCCCGCGCCGTCCGAGGCGCCGCGCCGCCCGGCCGGACGTCCGCGCGAGACGATCCTCGAGTCCATGGCCAAGAGCGCCGCCCGCTCGGCCGCGAGCCAGCTCGGCCGCTCGATCCTGCGCGGCGTCCTGGGCTCCATCCTCGGCGGCCGCCGCTGAACTCAACGCGGCGGGGGAGCCGGAGGCCGAAGGGGAATGGCCGGAACGTCACGCGCGGCTTATCGCAAGACGCACTCCGGAGTGGAGGCCATACCCGAGGCCTGTGGCTCTCCCGGGCAGAACCCCTGCGACCGTGGTCGGCCCGCATCGATGGCCTGAGACAGGCGAATTTGCTATAATCCGGGCGCTTTGGACAAAAGCGAATCTTCCAGGGGACGGTGAATCATGTTCAAGGGACATCCCAAAGCCCTCTTCGTCATGTTCATGGCCAACATGGGCGAGCGTTTCGGCTTCTACACCATGGTCAGCATCTTCGTCCTGTTCATGCAGGCGAAATACGGCATGTCCGCGCCCGCCGCGGGCTTCATGTACTCGACCTTCATGGTCGGGGTCTATATCTTCCCCCTGCTCGGCGGCTTCCTGGCCGACCGCTTCCTCGGCTACGGCCGGACGATCAGCCTGGGCATCATCGTCATGTTCATCGGCTACGTCCTGCTGGCCATACCGACGGCCATGAATACGGGCCTGCCGCTCGTCATCGCCGCCCTGGCCGTCGTCGCCCTGGGCACGGGCCTGTTCAAGGGCAACCTCCAGGCCCTCGTCGGCAACCTGTATGACGACCCGAAATATTCGGCCGCTGCGCGACCGGGCCTTCAGCGTCTTCTACATGGGCATCAACATCGGGGCCATGTTCGCCCCCTCCGCCTCGATGGCCATTTGCAACTGGATCATGGGCCGGTCCGGCCTGGCCTACGATGCCCGCATCCCGGCCCTGGCCAACGATCTCCTCGCGGGCAAGCTCGCGGATGCTTCCGCGTACCTGTCCGTCGCCCGGGGCCAGGTCCCGTCGGTGACCCTGGAAACCCTCAAGGCCTTCTCCGAGAAGTACATCAACGTCCTCAGCAAGTCCTATCATTACGGCTTCGGCGTCGCCTGCATCAGCCTGGTCATCTCCATGCTGGTCTTCTGGGGCTTCCGGAAGCATTACCGGCACGCCGACTTCAGTGAGGCGCAAAAGGCCAAGTCCGGGGCTCACCGCGGCCAGGTGATCGAGATGAGCGCCCAGGAGACGCGGGAGCGCCTCGTCGTCCTCGGCCTGGTCTTCTTCGTCGTCATCTTCTTCTGGATGGCCTTCCAGCAGAGCGCCGTCACCTTGACCTACTTCGCCAGGGACTACACCGTGCCGAGCGTCGGCAAGGCCACGAACCTCTGGTTCGACCTGACCGGGCTCCTGGCCGTCTTTTTGTCGGTGGTCGGCTTCGTCTTCCTCGTCCGGAAGGCCTCCGGAAAGGTGGGCCGCCTGCTGGGCGGGCTCGCCTTCGCCGGCTTCGGCGTCCTGGCCTATCTCCGCTACAGCGGGTACGGCGGCGCCAATCCGTTCCAGCCCCAGATGTTCCAGCACTTCAATCCGTTCTTCATCGTCGCCCTGACGCCGCTCGGTCGTCGCCCTTTTCGGCTGGCTCAACCGCAAGGGAAAGGAGCCTTCCGCGCCGCGCAAGATCGGCATCGGCATGCTGGTGACCGCCGCGGCCTACACCATCCTGGTCGTGGGCTCGTTCCGCCTCCTGAGCCCGAAAACCCTCGGAGGCCTTGTCGCGCCGTCCGCCTCCCAGGTCTCCGTCTACTGGCTCATCTCGACCTATTTCATGCTGACCGTCGCCGAGCTGTTCCTCAGCCCGATCGGCATTTCCTTTGTTTCCAAGGTCGCCCCGCCCAAGTACAAGGGCCTGATGCAGGGCTGCTGGTTCGCGGCCACGGCCGTCGGCAACTCCCTCGTCGGGGTGACCGCCTTTTTTTGGGTCCGCCTGCCGCTCTCGGCCGTCTGGGCCATCCTCGTCGCCGCCTGCCTCCTGTCGGCCGGCTTCATGTTCGCCATCATGAAGCGGCTGGAGAGGGCCGCCCACGCCTGATTGAAGAAGGGGTCAAACCTACAGATTACAGGAAAAACCTGTAATCTGTAGGTTTGACCCCTTCTGGATCCTTACTTGATGCGGGCCAGGGTCCGGCCGATGCGGGCCGCGAGCGGGCTGGCGCCGTTGTCGATGTTCGACATGACGGCGACGATGTAGCCCGAGTCGACGTAGATATCGAGCTCGGAATTGATGCCGTCGAAGCCGCCGCTGTGGCCGACGACCTTGCCGGCCGGGCCCTGCGCGACCGTGAACCCGTAGCCGTAGTTCGCGCCCTTGACGTCGGTCCACATCGTGTCCAGCATGGCCTTGGAGAGGAGTTTCCCGCCGAGGAGGGCCAGGGCGAACTTGTGGAGGTCCTTGACCGTGGAGAATCCGCCCCCCGCCGGCCCGCCCTTGATGACGTGCTTGTAGAGGTTCGCCTGCCAGCGGTAGGGGCTCTGCCAGTCCGGGCTGTAGCCGATGGCCAGGTTCTCGACCGGATAATCCATCTCGTAGCAGTCGGTGCTCGTCATGCCGACCGGTGTCGCGATCGTCTTGCGGATGTAGTCGAAATAATCCTCGCCCGTGACCTTCTCGATGATGACGCCGAGGAGGAACATCCCGGTGTTGCTGTACTGGAAGCGCTCGCCCGGGGTGAACGCGGGCCGGTCGTCCTTGATGAGGGGCTTGTAGTCGTCGAGCTTGCGGAAGAGGGCGCGGGAGCTCCGGTCGTAGGCCTCGTTGAAATAGCTCCCCAGGCCCGAGGTGTGGGTGATCAGGTGGCGGACGGTGATCTTGTCCGTGACCTCCTTCGGCAGCCAGGTCTCGTCGATCCACTTGCCGATCGGGTCGTCGAAGGAGAGCCGGCCGAGCTCGACCAGGCGGGCCACGGCCGTGGCCGTGAACATCTTGTTCATCGAGCCCAGGTTGAACTTGGTGTCGATGTTGTTCGGCACGTGGTAGGACTTGCTGGCCTCGCCGCCGGCCATGGTCAGGAGGACGGCCGGGCCCTTGGCGACGAGGAGGGTCCCCGAGAACCAGCCCTTGGCGACGAGCCCGGCGGCGAGGGCCCGGAGCTCGTCGACGGCGTCCTTCTCGGCGAGCGGCGGCTCGGGGGGGCCGGCGGGCGGGCGGGCGGGGTTGATCGAGAGGCCGGCCACGAGAAAGCGCGAGAGGTCGGCGAAGCGGACGGCCAGTCCCCAGAAACCGCCCAGGTTCCGGTCCTTGACGATGACCACCGTGTCGCCCGGGCGTTCGGGCGTGTAGGTGCGGATCGAATAGAATTCGATGCCGCCCGTGTCGCGGAGGAAATTGAGGGCCATGGCGACATGGGCTTCGGGGGGACCGAGTCGCGGAACTCGGGCACGCATTCCCTGTCGAGGAACTCCCGGACGCGGTCCGGGGCGCCGGAGTTGATGGTGTCGATGAGCGACCGGATGCGGGCGCCCAGCGCGCCTTCGGGCAGGACTGTCGCGTCCTTGAAGGACGGCGCCGCCGGCTGCTGGGCCGCCGGGCGGCCGGGCGCGGCCGCGACGGCCAGGAGGACGATCGTCAGGGCCAAGAGCAGGACGGTTCGGGATCTCATGACGGCTCCTTTCGGCTCCCTCTTTCCATACGCAGGATAGCACGGTTCCGTTGCTCCGGGGAAGGACGCGCCGCGGGAAACCTTATCGCCCCCCGTTCCGTATTAGGGGTATGAACCGGCAGGGAACATGTCCCTTTGCCCGCATCTTCCGAACGTGGCAGAATACTGAAGGTAAAAATGGGATGAGATCGACTTCATTCCACTAGGACTGCAAGAAAGTCGACCTGACCCCGTCTTGAAAGAGGTGAACATGATGCCCAAGCGCTCGGCCGTCTGCTTCGTGGCGCTGCTGGCCCTGGCCTCGGGCCTCGGCGCCGCCGTGACCTTCGACAAGTACCACACGCCGGCGGAAATCGTCTCGGCCCTCCAGGCCTATGCCGAGGCCAACCCGGCCGCGGTCAAGATCCACAAGCTCGCCGTGAGCCCCGGCGGCCGCGACGTCGTCCTCGTCGAGATCGGCCCCGAGGCCGGGAAGGCCGCCAAGACGCTGCCCGCGGTCTTCGTCGGGGCCAACTTCGAGGGGCATCGTCCCGATCTCCGGCGAGGCGGCCCTCTACCTCGTCAAGCAGCTCGTCGACCGGCCGGAGCTCCACAAGGACCTGACCTGGTACGTCCTGCCGTGCCCGAACCCCGACGCGGCGGCCCGCTTCTTCGCCAAGCCGCTCTATGTCGGACCCGCGGAACTTGCGCCCGTCCAACGACGACATGGACGACGCCGTCGACGAAGACGGCCACGAGGACCTCGACGGCGACGGCGTCATCACCATGATGCGGGTCAAGGACCCGGCCGGCGAATGGATCCCCGTGCCCGGCGAGCCGCGGCTGATGAAGAAGGCCGACTGGTCCAAGGGCGAGAAGGGCGTCTACAAGCTCTATTCCGAGGGCATCGACAACGACGGCGACGGCGAGTACAACGAGGACCCGCCCGGCGGGGTCAACATCGGCGTCCAGTTCCCGCACCTCTTCCATCCCTTCACGCCCGAGAGCGGCCCCTGGCCCGGCAGCGAGCCCGAGAGCTTCGCCATCATCAAGTTCGTCAACGAGCACCCGGAGATCGGGCTGACCTTCGTCTTCGGCTCGACGAACTTCTGCCTGAACCCGCCCCGCGGCGGCCGCAAGGGCGACGCCGACCTCAACCAGATCAAGATCCCCGAGAACATGGCCGGGTTCATCGGCGCCGACCCCAACCGGACCTACACCATGGCCGAGATCATGGACATGGTCAAGCCGCTCGTCCCGGAGGGCATGCAGGTCACCGAGTCGATGATCGCGAGCTTCCTCGGCCTCGGCGCGGTCGTCAACCCGCTCCCCGAGGACCTCAAGTTCTACAAGGAGCTCTCGGACAAGTACAAGGACTTCCTCAAGAAGGCCAAGCTCGACGAGAAGCGCCTCGAGCCCGCCCAGGACAAGGACGGCTCGTTCGAGCTCTACGCCTACTACCAGCTCGGCCTGCCCTCCTTCAGCCTGGACTTCTGGACCCTGCCCGAGGTCAAGGAGGAGAAGAAGGAGGCCGACATCACGCCCGAGAAGCTCGAGAAGATGACGAACGACGAGTTCATCGCCCTGGGCGAGGAGAAGATCGACGCCTTCCTGAAGGCGTCCGGGGCGCCCGGCCCAGTTCAAGGCCAAGCAGCTCTTCGAGGGCCTCAAGTCCGGCCAGATGACGACGAAGCAGATGGCCGAGATGATGCGGCAGATGCCCAAGCCGCCGTCCGAGGAGGGGACGGACCCCAAGGAGAAGGCCCTCCTCGCCTGGAGCGACAAGGAGCTCGGCGGCAAGGGCTTCGTCGCCTGGAAGCCGTTCAAGCATCCCCAGCTCGGCGACGTCGAGATCGGCGGCGCGGTGCCCTTCGCCGACACGACGCCGCCGGCGGCGAAGGTCGAGCCGCTCCTCAAGGGCCAGGTCCCCTGGACCTTCGAGGTCGCGGGGAAGATGGCCCGCATCCGGATCGGCAAGACCGAGGTCAAGCCGCTCGGCGGCGGCGTCTACGCCGTCGAGGCCTGGGTCGAGAACGCCGGCTACCTGCCCTACCCGACGGCCATGGGCCGCCGGAACAACCGCAATCTGCCGGTCATCGTCACCCTCGAGGGCCAGGACGTCACCATCGTCGAGGGCAAGAAGCGGAGCCTGGTCCAGGCCATCGACGGCAACAGCGCCCAGCAGGTCCGCTGGCTCGTCCGGTCCGAGAAACCGGCGAAGATCGAGATCAAGGCCTCGACGCGCCTCGCCTGGGGCGACGCGAAGACCCTCGACCTGGGAGGTGCGAAATGAAAAAGATCGCCATCCTGTTCCTCATCCTGGTCGTGCGCGGCGGCCGTCCCGGCCGAGGAGGCCAAGATCACCGTGCCGCTCCGGTTCGACCATTACTACTCGCTCGAGCAGGTCTACGAGGCCGTCCACGCCCTCGCACCAGGCCTACCCGGAGATGACGCATGCTCGAGGAGGTCGGCAAGAGCGAGGAGGGCCGGCCCCTCTACGCCGTGACCGTCAACAACCCGAAGACCGGCCCGGCGCTCGTCCAAGCCGGCGATCTACGTCGACGGCAACATCCACGGCAACGAGATCCAGGGCGGCGAGATCTGCCCTCTACCTGCTCGATTACCTGCTCGGCAACTACGGCAAGAACGAGGAGGTCACCGGGCTCGTCGACAAGAAGCGTCTTCTACGTCGTCCCGGTCGTCAACGTCGACGGCCGCTGGCACTTCTTCCACGACGCCAACACGCCGAGCTCCAACCGCAGCCTGCGCATCCCCAGCGACGACGACCACGACGGGCTCGTCGACGAGGACTTCCCCGACGACCTCGACGGCGACGGCAACATCTGCATGATGCGGAAGAAGGACCCCTACGGCGCCTACAAGACCGACCCCGAGGACCCGCGGCTGATGGTCCCGGTCAAGCCGGGCGAGAAGGGCGAGTGGACGATCCTCGGCGAGGAGGGCATCGACAACGACGGCGACGGCCTGATCAACGAGGACGCCGAGGGCTACGTCGACCCGAACCGGCAACTGGGGCTTCGACTGGGCGCCGGAGTACGTCCAGAGCGGCTCCGGCGACTACCCCTTCCAGGCGGTCGGCCTCAAGGCCCTGGCCCTCTGGACGCTGACGAAGACCAACATCTGCATGGGCTGGACCTTCCACAATTTCGGCGGCATGTACCTCCGCGGGCCGAGCCGCAAGGGCGTCGGCGAATACCCGCCGCCAGGACGTCGCCGTCTACGACTATCATCGGCAAGCAGGCCGAGCGGATCACGCCCGGCTACAAGTACATGATCAGCTGGAAGGACCTCTACACGACCTACGGCGATTCCCTGGAGTGGCTGTGCCAGACCATGGGCGCCTACGGCTACACCGGCGAGGTCTACCAGTCCGCGAGCGAGGCGTTCAAGGGGACGAGCGAGAAAAAGACCGAACCGACGCCGGCCGCCTCGGGCGAGGAAGGCCCGAGGGGCTTCCTCTTCGGCGACATGGCCGACCGGGAGCGGCTCAAGTACAACGACAACCTGACCCAGGGCGAGCTCTACAAGCCCTGGAAGCCGTTCAAGCACCCGGCCTACGGCGACATCGAGATCGGCGGCTGGGTCAAGATGAGCAGCCGCCTGGGCCCGCCCGTTCATGCTCAAGGACCTCGTCCACCGCAACGCCATGGCCGTCCTCTTCTCGGCCAAGCACACGCCCGCGGTCGAGCTCGAGGTGACCGAGGTCAAGAAGCTCGGCGGCGACCTCTACCGCGTCCGGACCCGGCTGGCCAACGGCAACGCCATGCCGACGATGAGCTACCTGGCCCAGAAGACCCGGATCTATCCCAAGGACATGCTCAGGGTCTCGGGCCCGGCGGCCAAGGTCGTGGCCGGCGGGATGCTCACCGACCCCTACACCGACCAGGTCGCCTACAAGAGAGTACCGGCCGGACGTCCAGTTCATGGTCGTCCCCGGCTTCGGCAAGACGGAATACCAGTTCCTCGTCGCAGGGCAAGGGCGAGGTCACGGTCCGCTACGAGTCTCGGCACGGCGGGACGCTGGAAAAGAAGGTCAAGCTGGACTAAAGGATCGCGGCTCGGCAGCCAAGGTCGTGGCGGGGGGATGCTGACCGATCCCTACATGGACCAGGTGACCTACAAGACATTCTCTGGCCGGATGTCCAGTTCATGCTCGCCCCCGGCTTGGCAAGACGGAATACCAGTTCCTCGTCGCGGGCAGGGGCGAGATCACGGTCCGCTACGAGTCCGGCACGGCGGGACGCTGGAGAAAAAGGTCAAGCTGGATTAATCGATAGGGGGACACAATCCTGTGCCCCCCTTCTTGCTTCGCCTTCGCCCGGCGTTCTCTTCAAACTCGAAGGCGAGGTGGGACATTACCATCTCGAATGAGGGACACGGGATTGCGTCCCCCTATCAGAGAATCGTTTTCTTCTTTTCCAGGTAATAGAGGTAGTTCTCGTGTCACGTCCGGCGGGACGCGGTGGTCGACGCACGGCAGGTAGCCGCCGCGCTCGACGAGCGGATGGAGACGCTCGAGGCTCGCGGTCGACGGCGTCGCGACCTGAGATGAGGGCCAGCTTGTTGACGCCGCCCAGGAGGAGGACGTCTTCCCGTATTCCTCGCGCAGCCGCGCGAGGGGTCGGTGTGGGCCGCCTCGATCGGGAACATGCAGTTGATGCCGCCCCGCAGCCACCCCGGGAC
>CAWDTC010000023.1:0-5118 GCA_963805045.1 Candidatus Aminicenantota bacterium | reverse complement strand
CTTTTCCAGGTAATAGAGGTAGTTCTCGTAGGTGACGTCGGGCGGGACCCGGTGGTCGACGCACGGCAGGTAGCCGCCGCGCTCGACGAGCGGGTGGAGCCGCTCGAGCTCACGGTCGATGGCCTCCCGGCCTGAGATCAGGGCCAGCTTATTGACGCCGCCGAGCAGGAGCACGTCCTTTCCGTAATCCTCCCGCAGTCGCCATGGATCGGTGTGGGCGGCCTCGATCGGGAACATGCAGTTGATGCCGCCCCTCAGCCACCCCGGGACGAGGTCGTAGATGCGGCCGTCGCAGTCGAGGACATTGACGTCGATGCCCCGTGTCTTCAGGGCGTCCGTGATCCGCTTGTAGCGCGGCACCATGAGCTCTTCGAAGAGCTTCGGCGACATCAGGGGCCCGTGGTTGTAGCACATGTCCTCCCACCACCAGGCCACGTCGACCTTGCCGGCCGGGATGTGCTCCTCGATGAACTCGAGGTCCATGAGCGTCACGTGCTCCATCATCTCTTCGACCCAGGCGCGGTCGGTCATCAGGGCGATGGACAGGTTCTCGAGGCCCATCCAGTCGCGGAGCCAGCCGTAGAGCGAGCCGCAGTGGAAGAGGATGGGCATGCCCGCGGCGTGGGCCGCAGCGACCGCCGCCCCGACGTTCCCGACCCGCCCCGGCCGTCCCGGGTCGAGCCGCTCGTCGCGGAGCTTTTCCCAGTCGGCCCGCGTCTCGACGGCGAAGCGGAGGAACTTGGGCATGGACGAGTCGTAGTCGAGCATCTCGGTCAGGGCGCCGTCCTTCGTCTGGACCAGGCGCCGCTCGCCGTGCTGCTCGAGCGTCTTTTCCTCGAACGTCGGGTAGAGCCCCCGCTGGATGGGGACCTCGGGCATGATAGAGATGCCCTCCAGGCCCAGGTGCCGCTCGACGTCCTCGTTCGTCCGGCAGGCCGGCGGCAGACCCTGGTCGTGCCAGACGGCGATCGTCTTGTCCCAGTAGCCGAACTCCATGTCGGGGACGCGGTCGGGCGCCCGCCAGTGGAAGACGGCGTTGAAACGGTCCCGGATGGTCATGGTCGCGGCCCTCATCTTACCAAAAAGCGGCCCCCGGGGCCAAACGCGCGACTAAACGGGAAGCGGGGAGGGAACCGGGCCTCGTTGAAAACCCGGCGGGGCTTGTATTAGAATGAGGTCAGCTTCGAAGGAGGTGCCGCCGATGGGCTCCAGGAAATCTCCGCTCGCCTGCCTCGTCCTCGCGGGCTTCGTCGCGCTCGGCGCCGCCGCCTGCGCCCGGAAGAGCGCGGGCCCCGACATCGTCATCGACAAGGGCGCCTCCTGGCACGACCTGGCCGCGGCCAAGGAGGTCCGGCGCTACATCTATCTCCGGACGGGCGCCCTCTCCTCCGTCGAGCGGCTCTCCTCGCTCTCCGAGATCCGCCGCCCGAGCGTCGTCATCGCCGAGAAGGGGGCCACCCTCCTCGACGGGCTGGGCGACGCCGACGCCGTCAGCAAGATCGCCGGGCTCGGCGCCCAGGACTACCTCCTCAAGACCGTGCCCTTCCTCTCGACGAAGCTCACGCTCGTCGTCGGCGGGAGCGGCCCGGCCGTCCTTTACGGCGCCTACCAGCTGGCCGAGAAGACCGGCGTCCGCTTCTATCTCGACGGCGACGTCGTGCCCGACGCCCGGATGGCGAAGCTTCGACCTCGATCTCGACGAGATCGGGCGGCCGCTCTTCCTCACCCGCGGCATCCAGCCCTTCCACGACTTCCCCGAGGGGCCGGACTGGTGGACGGCCAGAGAACTACAAGGCCATCCTGGCCCAGCTGCCCAAGCTGCGGATGAACTTCTTCGGCCTCCACACCTACCCGGAGAAGGGCCCCAACGCCGAGCCGACGGTCTGGATCGGGCCTCCCGGCGAGTACGGCGAGGACGGCACGGTCCAGGCGAGCTATCCCTCGAGCTACCAGAACACGCGGCGCGGCAACTGGGGCTACGAGGCCAAGAAGACCGGCGATTTCCATTTCGGCGCGAGCCGTGCTCTTCGACGAGGACGATTTCGGCAACGACGTCATGGACGGGCCTGTGCCCCGAGCCGAAGACGCCGCAGGATTCGAACGAGGTCTTCGACCGCGCCGCCGCCGTCTTCCGGAGCGCGCTTCGGCCTGGCCCGCAAGCTCGGCGTCAAGACCTGCGTCGGGACGGAGACCGCCCTCGACGATCCCCGACGCTCGTCCAGAAGCGCCTCCTGGCCGCCAAGAAGAATCCCCAGGACCCGGCCGTCGTCGCCGAGGCTCTACCAGGGCATGTTCGGCCGGATCGCGCGGGCCTATCCGGTCGACTATTACTGGTTCTGGACCTGGGAAGGCTGGACGTGGAGCGGACGCCTCGGCCGACGAGATCAAGGCCGTCACCACCGACCTCGACGCGGCCGTCAAGGCCTGGCGGGAGGTCGCGCCGTCCGTTCAGCCTGGCCACCTGCGGCTGGGTCCTCGGCCCGCCCTCCAACCGGACGCTCTTCGACCAGGTCCTGCCCAAGGACGTGGCCATGAGCTGCATCAACCGCGAGGTCGGCAAGGCCCCGGTCGACCCCGGCTTCGCGCGGATCTCCGGCCGCTCCAAGTGGGCCATCCCCTGGCTCGAGGACGACCCCTCGCTGACCTCGCCCCAGCTCTGGGTCGGGCGGATGCGGCGCGACGCCGCCGACGCCCTGCGCTACGGCTGCGACGGCCTCCTCGGCATCCACTGGCGGACGCGGATCCTCTCGGCCAACGTCTCGGCCCTGGCCCGCGCCGCCTGGGACCAGGGCTGGAACACCCTGCCCCGCAACGTCGTCGACGACGTCGGGCCCATCACCGGCCAGTATGCCGCCTTCAAGGACCAGAAGATCGCCGGCGCCGCCGCGGACGAGGAAGCCGTCTACCGCGATGTCCGCGACCGGGTCTTCGCCTACTACATCCCCGTGCCCGAACGGCCGGTACGCGGTGACCCTGAAGTTCGTCGAAGGCCAGATGGACCAGAAGCGGGCCCGGGTCTTCGACGTCCTCCTCCAGGGGAAGAAGGTCATCGACGGGCTGGACATCTTCGAGCGCGTCGGGAAGTTCCGGGCCCTGGATTTCACCTTCCGCAACGTCGAGGTCACGAACGGCCGGCTGGCCGTCGACTTCGCCGACCGCATCCACTATCCGGCCATCGCCGGGATCGATATCGAGGGCAGGGATTACAAGCGGAAGATCAACTGCGGCGGCCCCGCCGTCGGCGATTACGACGCCGACTGGCCGGAGACGGACCGGTTCATGGCCTGCCTCGACTTCTACCGGGACTGGGCCGCCAACCAGTTCGGAGCGGCCGCGGGCGAGGACATCGCGAAGATCTTCGCCCGGATCGACGGCCGTCATCCGATGCCCGTGAACTGGATCGGCGGGCCCGGGAACGTCGTCGCCGACCCTCGGCCCTGGGAGGAGGTCCGGAAGTCCTATTCCTTCGTCGACGAGCTCCGGGCCCTCGAGCCGAAGGTCGAGGGCAAGGGCGCGAAGGAGCGCTTCGGTTACTGGCTGACGAACTTCGAGTACATGCGCGAGGTCGCGCATTTCGACGGCCTCCTGGCGCGCCTCAACCAGGTCATGGAGAACGTCCGGGCGGAGAAGGACCCGCAGGCCAGGGCCGACCTGGCCAAGCTCAATGCCATGCCGGTCCGGGCCGAGATGGCCGCCTCGCTCAGGAGGATCTTCGACTGCCTCCTCGGGACCGTGAGCACGACCGGCGAGCTCGGCACGATCGCCAACTGGGAGCAGCACATCCTGCCCGGCGCCTGGGAGCGGCCCGGGGCGGAACTCCAGAGGATCCTGGGCGCGGAGGCGAAAGGCGAGGCGATCCTCTCCAAGGTCTACCTCGGCGGGCCGAGGGTCGTCGTCCCGGCCGTGCGCGGGAGCCTCGAGGAAGGGGAGCCGTTCACGCTCAAGGTCCTCATCCTGGCCAAGGGACAGCCCTCGGCGGCGGAGCTCTATTGGCGGCCGCTCGGCCAGGGACGGTTCGCCGCGGTGCCGCTGCGCAAGGTGGGGCGCGGGGTATGGACGGTGACCGTCGACAAGCCGGGTTCGGACCTCGAGTATTACATCCGGGTCGCGGTCGATGACCAGGTCGTCCACTTCCCGGCCACCGCTCCCGAGCTGAACCAGACGGTCGTCATTTATTGAAATGAAGAGGGACATCCCCCCGGGGGGGACTGCCCCTCTTCATTATCAGGGGGCGCTCGGCCCGCCGCGCCGGCGCGCTGGAAAAGAGCCGCGTTTTTCGCTAATCTATAGTTAGCAAAAGAGAGGGCCGGCCGGAAGGAGTCGGGTTTGGACGAGAACGAGACCTCCACCGTATCCCTCCCGAGGCGGCTCCGCATCCACGAGATCCCGGCCGCGTTCCGGGAGATCCAGGCCCGGCGGGAGGAGGGACCGGTCGTCGTCGACTTCCGGGATGTCGCGGATTTCGATTCGTCGACCCTCGCCTTCCTGAGCTATCTCCGGGGCTGCGTCGCCGATGTCCGGGTGGCGAACGTCGGCGACAGGCTCGACCGCTCGTTCCGGGCCTTTCAAGCCCCTCTCTTCCTCCCTTTGCCGCGGGCGTTCCCCACGCTATAATCATTAAGGTGGCATGAGAGCACGCTCCTTGCGGGGAAACCGATAATGGCAGCAAGAATCATCAATCGCGGTAGAGGCCCCGAAATCGAGGGCCACGCGGATCACGGTCCTCGACATCTGGGACTACGCCAAGGACAACTTGCACCGGGACGCCATCGCGACTTGGCTTCGTATACCCTCGTCGGCCGAAGTGGCCGCCTCGCTGGAATACATTCAAGAGCACAAACAGGAAGTTCTCGCGGCGTACGAGGTAATTCTGGAACGTGAACGTCGCGGAAATCCGCCAGAACTACAGGCCAAACTCGACGTCATACATCAAGAAGCCCAAGCCAAGCGGGCTG
This sequence comes from Candidatus Aminicenantota bacterium, assembly GCA_963805045.1. Lineage (GTDB taxonomy): Bacteria > Acidobacteriota > Aminicenantia > Aminicenantales > Saccharicenantaceae > DATKJS01. Next base: position 163 of record CAWDTC010000023.1, on the reverse strand, counting down.
CAATGCAGCAGCAGTTAAGCGAATCCCGTTGATGATCAAACTCTTGGCCGACAACGATGCCGAGGCACACCTGGCAATCCTGGTTCGCGTTCTATCGAGCGAATCGTGGATTGCCTTTTGGAATGACTTAAGAGCTCGACGGTGGTCACGTTTGTCAGTTGGG
>CAWDTC010000022.1:0-62789 GCA_963805045.1 Candidatus Aminicenantota bacterium | reverse complement strand
CAAACTGCCCGAGAATATTTAAACTAGGCTTGAAATTGCCTTCATTCGTTGAATTGCAGACATCAATTGATTTTATCGAAGGTACACGTGAGTTTCCAACACGGAACATGCATCCGTGACCTAAATAACGCATATAGGGGCCAATAGGCTATTTTTGGAACGGCGAACTCGTACTGAGTCCACCAAACATGATGTTTGGAGGCGAGATTGGATGGAAGTGAAAATTGCTGGAAGGCGATACTGCCACCTGGCAGATTACCTATTCCACGAGGAGCAAGGTAGAACAACCCAATAGCGAAAGACGACGCTTTCAACGACCGTGGTTGAAAGTTGCGGGCTTACAATTCAAAACCATTCAAACAGCGAAAAGTAAACTTTCCCGCAACCAGAGACGCATAAACCCCACTTCCAGATGGGACCCCCCTAAGGATCATGAAAAAAGGGGAATGCCATTTGTCATTCGATACACAAACGCCGGTCTTAGTGTGGTTTTGTTGGCGGGTAGATTCAGCTACGTGGCGAGAAACAACTGCACCTGAAACTGAAGTGCAAATTCCTAGAAGCTAAGATTAGAATAAATGTTCTCCATAGGAAATAGAACTGGAAGAACTCAAGCCCAAGTCAAACCAGCACAATTGCATTGTGTCTCTTGACCTGATACTGTTACGTGAATCTAAGAACCCAGTTCTGATTTGCCGCTGCATGCAAGTCTCCACCGAACTCCATTCCTCAACTACTCCTGTTTGCGAGAAATGCGGCCACAATGTCCGCAATCACTTCTCACAGATTGCACCTTTACGAAAACGTTGCTGTGAGCATCAGTGCAAATGCGACTGGGCTTGGGACGGAAACGGTGAGACGAAACCTACGACGCAACCAGGCTGAAACTGAAAACCAAAGTCAACTGTCTTAGAGATGGGGGAGGGGATTTCAACCCCAGTTTACTGGTACACAGAGCTTTGCATTGAAGCAAGAGAATAGGGTGATTTCAGTTTCTGTTGCGCGCACGAAGTGATACGACAACGAAATGGTCTGATATTAGGTCGAGGACTAGTGGAGAATAATGCCGTTGCGAGCGTGGTTGCCCCAAGTACGGGTGAAGGTTGGGGGGAGTACTCGTTTGGGATGAGTAGGCGCTATACCTGTGCCTTGGGTGGGCTCTTTTGTGGCGTGTTGAGTTGGGTGATGGTTAGGTTAGATTGAACGAACTAGCGGTGTCTCTTGGTTTGGAGTCGTTCTGTCCAGACTAGTAGGTCGTGGAGGTCGTTCTCTACTGCGAATCTGTAGGTCTGGGCGTTTCCGATTTTTCTTGAACGTTTCACTAGTCCGAGTTGATTCAGCCTGATGACTGCTTTCTGTACGGTCTTAAATGTCAAACCGGTCGATTCTGTTAGCATTGGGACTGTTTGCTCCATGTTGCCGACAATTCTAGCTTGGTCGAGCACGCGGGCCACGGGTCCTCCGAAGACCAATCCTAGGGGCCCTTCGCTGTCCTTCTTCACTTCATTTGCCCCCTATTGCACATGTGCATACTGGTGCACTTGGCAATTATAATCATTGCGTCTGATTCCACAAGTAATGGAGGAAATTCCAATGGCATTTAAACTGGGAACCTTGCTACACGCCAAAGGATACGTCATAAACAAGCTCTTCGTGGACCACCGCATCGGAGAATCGCATTTGCCGATAGAACTGCTGCCTCGAGGCTATCCCCCCAAGTATCGGCATTTGATTCATGAGGCGTTTGAATTACTGAAAAGCCAGAATCCTTCCCCTCTACAAGTGACGGTGAAAAGAACTGGTCGAGGTACGTCACAGCATGTGAGTCTAGTTCCGGCCATGTTACCCAAAGTGAGAGCGTTGATGAACGGGTACAGAGCATCTGTGGGACTTCAACCATATGGGAAAGATCTGCAGTCACTCCTGCGACTTCGGTGAAGCAGAACCCAAACGCACTTAGTGATCTGGCAGATTAGTTGTCAGACTTGGGCAGGGGATTTCGGCCCCAATTTACCGGTACAAATAAACTGCTAAGCGCAAGGTCGATGCTGAAGTTGTCGCAAAAATCTTCGTGATTTAATGGACCTCCATCTGCGGCGAGGGTAAAGTGCAATTTTTCTACATCAACATAACTCATGACAGGAAGAAATCACACAAGAACGGCTGATCAAACTCATTGAACACTTCAGCCAATTAGTTTATACGTTTTTGTTGGGAGAGCTGCCGCTCCGCGCTAATTGCGACTTGACGACGGAGAAGAGCTCAGGTTCAAAGACTCGCCTTGCAGCAATAGTTACCGTCTTCGCAGCGCTCGCTGTTGTGCTTAACATAGTGCCCATTCGGGTGCCGGCACCCTACGCGCCCTTCCTGATTTACGAAATCTGGGAGATTCCAATCGTGGTAGCATTCCTGCTTTTCGGACCTAGAGTGGGTCTGACAGTTGCACTGGTAAATTATGTGACGCTCCAGATCGGGTTCCCCGGAGCACTACCAAGCGGACCTGTCTACAACCTCGCCGCAGTCATGGGCATGTTGAGCGGGGTTATTCTGGCTCAGAAGTTGTTCAAGACTCACACCCGATTCAGAGTTGGAGTAGCTCTTGGCACGGGTTTTGGCGGAGTCATACGCGTTGCTATAATGACCGTGGTGAACTACCTACTTCTGCCCATGCCTTACCCGGTTGGCTTCAGTCTGCCGGGACCAGCGGTTTTGGCGGTTCTGCCTTTGGTGGGAGTGTTCAATCTAACGGTCGCTCTTTACACAGTTCCAATCGCGCATCTGGTATCCAAGACTGTCAGTAGGGGGATGCGAATAGCAGCCTGGGCATACGTCTAGGACTGGCTTGCCAGCATGTGGGAGTTCAATGCCATCCCTGAAATGAGTCTAATCGGTTACAAGCGAACCAATGCTGGGAATACGGATTCGAACTTGCTCCATAACATTTGAGGCATGAATGGCAATATGCGGATCCATCGCGGAGGGCTTGAAGTTGACCGAAAACGCGGTGTCACAGCCATCATTCAGTATCGCACGTTTGACTTAAGCTCGAAGTGGGAATCTCACGCGTGACAGTTGACGGTCACCATCCAGACACCTCCCTTTCTCTAGCGAGGGTCGGATTTCTCCGTTCATGCGCTCCATTTTGTTGTTATTGTTGTCGCTACTCATTCGGACCAAAATTCCATCTTATATTGGGGTTCGAGTTTACGGTCAATCCGTGTCACACTTTGCTCGGATGCGTTAGCGAAGCCATGATCAAGCTACAAAACGCATCATTCAAGCAGCTGGGTACATGTGTTGACTGAGAAAAAGACTAGAAAGACTTCGAAAAGAAACCTAACTCAGGGTAGGTTGGTGAAGCCGAGACCGATGCTTCGGAACCCTGAACGGAAATACAATCTGCCGGAGCGGCCGCGTCGTCTCCCTCAGCCCGAGGACCGAGACCCTCGAGGACATCTTCGTCGAAACGGTGAGCCGGGAAATGAGGAAGGTCTGGGCCATCGCCGGGATCACCTTCAAGGAGGCCAAGCGGGACCGCATCCTCTACCTGCTCTTCTTCTTCGCCGCCGTCGCCATCCTCGCCTCCCGCGTCCTGGCCATCCTGACCGTCGGCGACCGGGTCAAGATCATCAAGGACGTCGGCCTGGCCTCGATCCAGGTCTTCGGCGTCCTCATGGCCGTCCTCATCGGCACGAGCCTCGTCTATAAGGAGATCGACAAGAAGACGATCTTCACCCTCCTCTCGAAGCCCCTCCACCGGGCCGAGTTCATCCTGGGCAAGTTCCTCGGCCTCGTCCTGACCCTGTTCGTCATGACCGGCGGGCATGGGCCTGATCTTCCTCGCCATCGTCGCCCTCCACACCTCCCGCATCGAGGGAGCGATGCTCGTCGCCATCGCCTACATCTTCCTCGAGCTCGTCCTCGTCACCGCCGTGGCCATCCTCTTCTCCTCGTTCTCGACGCCCATCCTGAGCTCGATCTTCTCCCTCGCCTTCTATCTCATCGGCCATCTCTCCTGGGGCCTCGAGCTCCTCATCAAGCAAGATGAGGCCCGGCGCGGGGCGGACCGCGGCCCAGGCCCTCTACACGTTCCTCCCCGACCTCGAGAACTTCAATTTCAAGACGGAGGTCGTCCACGGGCTGCCCATCCCGGCCGGGGATCTACCTCCCGTCGTTCCTCTACGGCGTCCTCTACACGGCCTTCATCCTCGCCCTCGCCGTCCTCGTCTTCCGGCGGCGGGATTTCATCTGAGGCGGGGAGGCACGGACGACCGACATGAGAAGAAAACCCGCGGCGGCCAGGGGCTCGGCCACGTTCCTCCTGGTCCTCATCCTCCTCGGCACGTGCGCCTCGTTCATGGCCCTCAAGACGAGGACGGACGCCATCGTCCGGAAGAAAGTCCCCGGCTCGTCCATCATCTACATCCCCTCGGGCAAGTTCCTCCGCTACGCCACCTTCGGCTACCCGGCCCTCGCCGCCGACCTCATCTACCTCTGGGCCATCCAGTACTACAGCACGCCGACGATCGACGACCGCTTCGACCACCTCGACCACATCTTCGGCATCATCGCCGAGCTCGACCCGGCCTACATCGACCCCTACGAGACCGGAGCCCTGATCGCCACGGTCGAGGCCCGCGACATCAAGCTCGCCTTCAAGATCCTGGACGACGGGCTCGGCCAGGAACCCCAGGGAGTGGATCCTGCCCTTCGAGGCCGGGCACATCGCCATGATGGACCTCAAGGACTTCGACCTGGCCCGGCAATACTTCGAGAAGTGCATGAACCTGCCGGGGGCTCCGGACTTCACCAGGCGGCTCTACGCCAACGCCCTTTACAAGCACGGCGACCTCGAGACGGCCTGGCAGACCTGGCTCGAGATCTACAACACGGCCCCGGACGAGCGGACGAAGAAGATCGCCTCGAACCATCTCTACCAGGTCAAGAGCGCCATCGACACCGGCCGCTTGAAGGCGGCCGCGGGGAAGTTCCGCGACCGCTACGGCCGGCTGCCCGGCGAGCTCGCCGACCTCGTCCGGACCGGCCTCGTCGACAAGCTCCCTAAGGACCTGGACGGCGGGGACTACCTCTACGACCCCAAGACCGGCGACGTCAAGGCGGCCACGAGCCCATGGAAACGGTGATTTTCGTCCTCGTCGCCGTCTTCGGCCTGGTCTGGGGGAGCTTCCTCAACGTCGTCATCTACCGCGTCCCCCGGGGCATGAGCCTGGTGCGGCCGCCCTCGACCTGCCCCGGATGCGGGGCGCAGGATCAAGCCCTACGACAACGTCCCCGTGCTGTCCTACCTCGTCCTCCGCGGGAAGTGCCGCCGCTGCGGCCGGCCGATCTCCCCCGTCTACCCGGCGGTCGAGGCCCTCACGGCCCTGGCCTTCATCCTCGTCTACCTCAATTCTGGACGGCTCCTCGACCCGGCCTTCTTCGCCGGCTGCCTCTTCGCCAGCGCCCTCATCGCCCTCGGCTTCATCGACGCCTTCCACGGCATCCTGCCCGACGAGATCACCCTGCCCGGACTCGTCCTGGCCCTCGTCTACTCCTTCTTCCGCGACGACCTGAGCTTCCGCGGCGCCCTCGTCGGGGCCGTGGCCGGGGCGGGCTTCCTGCTCCTCGTCTACGGGGCTTACCGGCTCATCCGGAAAAAGGAGGGCCTGGGGATGGGGGACGTGACCATGCTGCTGATGATCGGCGCCTATCTCGGTCCGGCGAGGACGCTCCTGACCCTCCTCCTGGCCTCGTTCGTCGGCGCCCTCGTCGGCGTCTACTTCATCGTCCGCCGGAAGAAGGACCTCCAGTTCGCCCTGCCCTTCGGGACGTTCCTCGCGCCGGCGGCCTTCGTCGCCGCCCTCTGGGGAGAGCGGATCGTCAGCGCCTACCTCGGCCTTTACCGCCGCTAGCCCGGACGCCGCGCCCCGTCCTCTCGACGAGGAAGATCCGGTCCGTCCCCCCGCCCACCTTGAACTTCTCGGCCACGGGACAGCCGGGGACCCAGACGATCTCGCCGGCCGACAGGAAGACGGGCCGCCGGTCCCGCTCCCGGAGCGGCACCCCCCTGGCCCTCAGGACCTCCTTGAGCTTCTTCCGGCCGGGCGCGCCGAGCGGGCGGTAGAGGTCCCCCGGCCGGCGGTTGCGGAGGACGAGCGGGAAACGGAGCTTGGCCCGGTCGAGAAGGGCCCGGCGCGCGTCGTCGCCTTCGAGGGGCGGAGCCGCCGCCCGCGCGAGCGTCCGGCCGCGGAAGGTCATCCCCGCGGCCCGGACCTCTCCCCTCCCGTCCCAGCGGACCTCGAAGCCGCGGGCCGCCGGCGGCGGCCGGCGGACGCGGGCGAGCCTTCCTCCCTCCCGCCGCAGGACGAGGCCCTGCCTGAAGGTCCGAACGCGGCCGTCCTTGAGGGCGAGGAGCGAGGCGATGTCGGCCGAGGTCACGGACCGCAGGTCGCCCTTGACCTCACGGATGAACTCCCGCGCCACGCGCCGGGCCAGGGCGGGCGGGACGAGGGCGAGCGTCCTGACGTCGAGCGCCGGCTCCCCGCCAGTGCGCGTAATGAACTCGTCGGCCAGCTCCCGGACGAAGGCGGCGAGCAGCTCGTCCTCCTCGCGGGCGAGGGAGGCCAGCGCGGCCAGGTGCTCTACGAGCCGCGGCGCGTAGGCCCGCTCGAGCTCCGGGAGGAGGTCGAGGCGCACGCGGTTCCTCAGGAACTTGCGGTCGAGGTTCGAGGCGTCCGTCCGGAAAGGCAGGCCCTCGGCCCGGAGGTAAGCTTCGACGGCCGTGCGGCGCACGCCGAGGAGCGGCCGGATGACGGGGCAACCGGCCGGGCCCCCGAGCGGCCCGATCGCCGCCAGCCCCGTCAGGCCCGTCCCCCGGAAAAGCCGCATCAGGAACGTCTCGGCCTGGTCGTCCATGGTGTGGCCCGTGGCGATCTTCGTCGCCCCGGCCCGGCGCGCCGCCTCCCGCAGGAAGCCGTAGCGGAGCTCCCGGGCCGCCTCTTCGAGGTTGAGCTTGCGGCGGCGCGCCTCGCCCCGGACGTCCTTCGAGCCGGCGACGAAGGGCAGGACCCAGCGCCGGGCGAGCCTCTCGACGAAGGCCGCGTCGTCCGCGGAATCCGGCCGGAGCCGGTGATCGAAGTGGGCCACGACGACCTCGAGCCGCATCTCCTCGCGGAGGCCGAGGAGGAGGGAGACGAGGGCGACGGAATCGGGGCCTCCGGAGCAGGCGGCCAAAACGCGGTCGCCCGGCACGATGAGGCCGTGACGGTCGACGGCGGCCCGGACCTCGCGCTCGATCGGGCTTCGCGTCGTCTTGGGCATGGGATGTCGAAGTGCCGGCGGAGGGATTTGAACCCCCGACACTGCGGATATGAGCCGCATGCTCTGACCAACTGAGCTACGCCGGCAGGGTGAGGAAGATTTTAGCGGAATCGACGGGTCAAGTCAACGAACGCCGGACCGGGTCGGGCCTCACTGGAAAAGAGCGCCCGTGTTCTCTTTCTTGAAGCTGTAGCGGTGGTCCTTGAAGAGCTTCATGCAGGCGTCGACGACCCGCATGTCGTAGCGGACGCCCCGGCCCCGGCGGATCTCCTCGAGGGCCTTCTCCATGCCCAGGGCCGGCCGGTAGGGGCGGTGCGACGAGAGGGCCTCGACGACGTCGGCCACGGCCAGGATGCGCGCCTCCATGAGGATGGCGTCGCCGAGCAGCCCGTCGGGATAGCCCGAGCCGTCCATGCGCTCGTGGTGCTGGAGGATGATGTGGGCCACGGGCCAGGGGAACTGGATGTTCTTCAGGATGTCGTAGCCGATCCGGGGATGGTCCTTCATGAGCTGGAACTCGGTCTTGGTCAGGCGGGTCGGCTTGGTCAGGATCTCGGCGGGCATGGCGATCTTGCCGATGTCGTGGATGACGCCGGCCAGCCTCAGTCCCTCGATCTTGTCCTGGGGAAGGTGGAGCTCCTCGGCGATGGCCACGGCCAGGCTCGAGACGCGGCGCTGGTGGCCGGCCGTGTAGAGGTCCCGCATCTCGATCGTCAGCGACATGGCCCGGACCGTGCCTTCGAGGGCCTTCTCCAGGCGCTCCAGGGTCGACTGGAGCTGGTCCTCGGCCCGGCGGGTCTCGATGACCCTGCCGCTGAGCTCCTCGTTGACCTTCGACAGCTCCTCGGTCCGCTTGACGACCTTGTGCTCGAGCTCGTCCCTGACCAGGCGGAGCTCCTTCTCGATCCGCCGCCGCTCGGTGACCTCCTTCTCGAGCTCGAGAGACCGGGCGCGGCTCATCTCCTCGAGGGAGCGGTTGATGCCCTCCATCTCCCGGTAGGACCTCTCGAGGCTGTCGACCATGGTGTTGAAGGTCCGGGCGAGGATGCCCGCCTCGTCCCGGGAGAAGACCTTGGCCCGCTGGCTGAGGTCGCCCTTGGTGATCTTCTCCGCCGCCCGCGTCACCTGGACGAGGGGGCGCGTGACGAGCCCGCCGATGAAGAAGACGAGGGCCATGGAGACGATGATCGCGGCCAAGCAGGCCGTGAGGACGACGGCCTTTTCCTTGGCCGTCTCGGCCAGCAGGTCCTTGAAGGAGAAGCCGAGGAAGAGGTTCCCGAGCTCGCGGTCGTCGGCCGTGACCTGGACCTTCGTCCGGTAGACGCTCCGATGCACGACCGGCGCCTCGAGAGAGTCGGCGTCGCGGTAGAGGTCCTGCTCGGCGATGTCCCGGTTCGCGGAGGAGAGGACGAGCCCGCTGTCGTCCTCGAGGACGGCGTAGACGACCTGGCTCATCCGGGCGCAGGTGTCGGCGAGGACCCGCTCCAGGGCCTCCTTGTCGTTCGCCTTGAGCTCCGTGACGATGCCCAGCGAGGTCGCCGTCGAGACGGCGGAGACCGTGTTCGCGATCTCCATCGACAGCCTCCGCTCGAAGCGGTTCCGCGTGTAGGTGATGACGAAGAACCCGGCGGTCAGGGAGAGGAGGGTGGCGAGGAGGAAGATCTTGGTCCGGACCTTCTTCGGGCCGAGCCTGGAGAGGAGGCCGGGGCCTGCGGCGTTGGCCGAGGCGGGGGCGGGCGCGGAAGTCGCGGTCTTGAGGTCCAGGATGTTGCGGGTCATCTCGTCCAACGGGTCTCGTAGGATTCCTTAACAGATTAGCGGAGGCGCCGGGCCGGGCAATGCCCTTTGGGGGTGAATTCGCGGGTGAGATATCACCCCCAAGGGGGGGAAAGGCGGCCGGGGTCACCCCGCAGCCGGGGAGGGCCTAACTCCGACGGAGCGCCGCGTCGAGGACCTCGGCGGTGTGCCGGACCTCGGCCACCCGGCCGCTTTTCCGGCAGCCGCCCTTGATCTGGAGAAGGCAGCCCGGGCAGTCGAGGGCCACGACCTCGGCCCCCGAAGCCCCGACGGCCTCGAGCTTCTCGGCCAGGAGCGCCTCGGCGACCTCCGGGTGGTCGACGGAGTAGGCGCCGGCGAAGCCGCAACAGCCGGCCTCCCCGGCCATCTCGACCAGGCCGGCGCCGACGGCCAGCCGGAGGAGCTCGCGGGAATCCTCCGAGGCCTTGAGGACGTGCTTGTGGTGGCAGGAATCGTGATAGGCGACCCGGGGCGCCGGCCGTCCCGCGGGAAGGAGACGGCCCAGGGCGTCCTTTTCGTGCCTGGCCAGGAACTGGCTGAACGTCACTACCCGGCCGCCGAACGCCCGGATGTCCGCCGCGGCGCCGTCCCCGGCCTCCGCGACACCCCGCTTCCTCGCCCCGGCCAGCCCGAGAAGGAGGTCCGGCCCGGCCTGGGCCAGCATGGTCGTGCAGGTCGGGCAGAGGGTGATGACGGGGCCCTCGCCGGGCATTCGCTTGAGGACGTGGCGGAACGCCCTCCGGGCCGCGGCCGCGTGTCCCGAGTTCCAGGGCGGGAAGCCGCAGCAGCCGGTGGGGCCGAGGACGACGTCGTAGCCGAGCCGGGCCAGCACGCGGAGCGCGGCCAGGCCGACGCCGGGATAGACGTGCTGGACGAGGCACCCGGGGAAGAGCGTGACGCGCTCCTTGGCGGGAGCGGCCGCCTTGGCGAGCTTCCGCTTCTCCCTGCGGAAGAGCGCCGAGAGGGGCCTCGGGGCGGGCGCGGGCAGGGCCCTGAACCGGTCGTAGCGGGACATCCAGGACGGCAGGCTCCGGGCGTAGCCCTTCTTCTGGATGAGGGGCCGGGCCGCCCGCCCGGCCATGAAGGTCCCGCGCTCGAGCGCCGGGTGGCCCATGACGCCGTCGAGGGCGAAGCGCTTCCAGAGGGTCTTGCCGGTCTCGCGGGCGAGCTTCTCCTTGAGGGCCGCGACGAGGTCGGCGATGGGGATCTTCGTCGAGCACACGGTATCGCAGCGATGGCAGCCCATGCAGAGCCCGGCCAGGGCCTTCGACGCCTCGAGGCCGTGGATCCACGCGGTGAGGAGGCTGCCGATGCCGCCCATGTAGACGTGCGAGAACGCGCCGCCCCCGACGACCTGGTAGACCGGGCAGACGTCGAGGCAGGCCGAACACTTGATGCAGCGCAGGACGTCGCGGAACTTGGCGTCGGCCCGAAGCTCGGAGCGGTGGTTGTCGAGGAGGATGATGTACTGCGGGCCCCGGTGCGGGCCGGCGATGAACGACACGTAGCTCGAGATGGGCTGCCCGGTGGCGCTCTTGGTCAGGATCTTGAGCAGCAGCAGGGCGTCGGCGGTCGCGGACACGACCTTCTCCGTGCTGGCCAGGACGATGTGGACGGGGGGAGCCGTGGACACGAGCCGGCCGTTGCCCTCGTTCGTCACGACCATGACGGCGCCGGTCTCGGCGATGAGGGCGTTGGCGCCGGTCAGCCCGACCGGGGCGGCCAGGATCTCCCGCCGTAGCTCCTCCCGGGCGACGCGGACCAGGGTCGGGATGTCGTCGGGGACCTCGCGGCCCAGGTGGTCCGCGAAGATCCGGGCGACGTCCCGGCGCGTCAGGTGGATGGCCGGCATGACCATGTGGGTGGGCGCCTCGGCCGCGACCTGGACGATCCACTCGCCGAGGTCGGTCTCCCGAGGCTCGACGCCGTGGCCGGCGAGGAAGGCGTTGAGGCGCGTCTCCTCGCTGACCATGGACTTGCTCTTGACGAGCGTCCGCGCGCCGTGCCTCTTCAGGATGTCGAGGACGAGGCGGTTCGCCTCGTCCCCGTCCACGGCCCGCAGGACGCGGCTGCCATGGCCTTCCGCTCGCTCCGTGAAGCGGGCCAGGAGGAGGTCCTGCTTGGCGATGGCGTCGTCCTTGATCTCGGCCAGCGTCTCGCGCAGGGCCTCGAAATCGAGGCCGCGGAACGAGGCCTCCCGCTTCGCCGCCCAGCCCGCGGAGAAGGCCTGGAGCGTCGCCTTGAGCCGGGGGTCCGGGGCCTGGGTTTTCATCTCCGCGGCGCCCCGTCTTCGCCGACCAGGACGACGACGAGCCGGGCCGGACCCTGGACCCCGATCGTCAGGCAGTTCTCGATGTCGGCCGTCCGGCTCGGGCCCGTGACGAACGAAACCTGGGGACCGGGGATGCCCGGCCGCGCGAGGTGATCGGCCATCGTCCCGGCGAGGGACTGGAGGTCGGGGACGATCCGGCTCCGCTCGAGCAGGCACACGCAGAGCGGCGGCAGCGTCCAGGCCAGCTTTTCCTCGTCGTCCGAGTCGAGATGGACCAGGGTCCCGGTCTCGGCCGCGCCGAAATCCGCCGCGACCAGGGCCGCGTCGGCCTCCGCGATCGCGCCGGCGTCCGCGGGAATGACGACGGCGAGGCCGGCCGCCGCGGCGGCGGCGTGGACGGGGCGCGTGGCGAGCGCCCGCGCGACCTTCGCCTCGGCGAAGAGGCGGGCCACGGCGGCCAGGGCCGCGGCGAAGTTCGGCGCCCGGACGACCTCGGCCCCGGCGGCGACGGCGCCGGCGGCGAAACGCTCGACGAGGTCCGCGCTCACCATCGCCGGGCCTTCTCCGGCTCCATCTTCCGGAGGTCCAGGCCGCGCTCGACGGCGGCGATCCGGTAGAGGCAGATCTCGCGAAGCGAGGAGGGATGGTGGAGGACCTCGGAGAGCGACTGGCTGCCCACGGCCCAGACCCCGCCGCCCCGGACGATGACGACCTTGTATTCGTGGAGGAGACGGATGAGCGTCGCCGGGTCGAAGTCCGGCTGCAGGACGGGGATGACGAGGTAGAGGAAGCTGCCCTCGGCGTCGACGGGGATGACGCGGTCCGCGGGCGCGCCCTCGCCCGGGTAGACGTAGTGGGCGGCGGCCTCCGCCTCGGGAACGAAGCAATGCATGACGGTCTGGAAATCGCTCTCCGCGTATATGACCTTGTGGAGGCGCGCCTCGGCGTCGTCGGCCGCGTCCGCGGCGAGCGGAACCTCGAGGAGCGGGCCGGCGAGGTCGCGCGGCATGGAGGCCTTGGGCGCGTAGAGCATGACCTCGACGCCCCGGACCGACATCGATCCCGTGTGGAAGGGCGAAAGCCGGGACTCGAAGATGCGGTGGCCCGCCTTCATGAACTCCTTGAGGATCTCCTCCTCCCCGGGGAAGTCGCAGCGCCCGTCAAGGGCGTCGGTGAAGGGCGGCGGCGGGGCGGCGAAGGCGCCGGCCGGGTCGGCCGCGATGCGCTCCCTGAGCGCCCCGACGTCGACGCCGAGCCGCCAGAGGTGGCGGACGACGGCGCCCGCCTCGTTGGCCAGGCAGAGGCGGAAGAAGGCCTCCTTGAGCGAGCCGCCCTTGGCCATGGCGCCGTGACCGAAGATGATCGTCAGCGGGTGGGCCGCCAGGCGCTCGGGGACTGTCCGGGCCATCTCCGGCGAGCCGCTCGGCACGGCGAACCAGTCGACGGGGAGGGCCGGGCCGAGATAGTGGCGGGCCAGCGGGTCGACGGGCGCGAAATCCGGCGGCCGGGCCGGCTTCGGCGCGTCGTCGAGCGTGGCCATGATCAGCTCCTTGACGTGGGCGTGCATCGAGGCCCGGACGCCGGGCAGGGCCAGGATGCGCGCGTGGATGTCGGTCTCCGAGGAGGCCTTGTAATAGCCGGCGTCCGTCGCCGTCGGCGAGAGGAAGCAGATCTGGCTCGGCTCGAGGTCGCCCTTCTGCGAGCCGGTCGCGGTGATGACGATCTCGTCCGCGCCGTGCTCGTCGGTCCAGCGGACGGCCATGTTGCCGCTGTGGCTGTCCTGGATATCGTAGAGGAGCGAGGCCCGCCCGACGGCCTGGAAGAGGCGGAAGAGGTCCTCGCCCGCCCGCCAGTTGCGGGGGCTCATCGGTCCCTCCCTTCGACGCGCAGGGCGCGGAGGAGTTCCGGCGTCGGCCTCCCCCGCCCGTCCCAGCCGCGGACCCGGTAATAGTCGCGCCGCATCCGGTCCTGGTCCGCCTGCGAAACGCGCCGCTCCCCGCCCGCGGCGGCGATGGACGTCTCGGCGAAGCGCGGCGGGAGGGCGTCGTCGGCGGCCGTCGCCCCGGCCTCGAGGTTGAAGAGCCGTTCCAGCGTCGCGACCCGGTTCTCGATCTCCTCGAGCCGGGCCACGGAGAAGTCGCGGCCGGTGACGCCGCTGACCATCCGCGCCCACGGGTCGGACGAGAAGGCGTAGCCGGTGAAGCGGCAGACCCCCAGGCTGTCCTGGAGGATGCCCGTGTTCTGCATGTTGCGGATGGCGATCGGGGACTGGAGGAGGCTGAAGCGCGGGATCTCCTTCGTGCCGCCGAAGAACGCGAGCGACACGGCGTAGCCGCCGCGGAGATGGCAGGCGCCCGTCGGCGAGGTCATGTAGCCGAGGGCCTGGGTGAAGGAGGCGCGCGGGTCGTAGCCCGGGATCTCGAGCTTTTTCACGGACATCGAGAGCTCCGGGCGGCCGCACGAAACGGCCAGGCGGTAGGAGCCCTCGGCCAGCCGGTCGCCGAAACCCTCGCGGCGGGCCAGGAGCGGCACGAGCGCCTCGAGCGCCCCGGCGTCTCCGAACGGGAGGGCGAGGCCGCCCGTGTCCGCGGTGGTGAGCAGGCCGCGTTCGAAGAGCTCCATGGCGCAGGCCACGGTCCCGCCGTAGCTGATGGTGTCGATGCCGTACTCGTTGCAGCGGTAGTTGGCCGCGGTGATGGCCGGCGAGGTCGTAGATGTCGCAGACCGGGCCCATGAGGACCGTCGTCTCGTATTCGGGGCCCTCGCCCCTCTCCTCCGTCCCGTCCGGGCCGCCGACACGGGTATGACGCTGGCAGCCGATGGGGCAGAGGTAGCAGGCGCCGGCCTTGTCGAGGAGCGTCCGGGCCAGGGTCTCGCCCGAGATCCGCTCGACGTCCTCGTCCCGGTGGAGGCAATCCCGGAAGTTCCGGTGGGGGAGCATGTTGATGACGTTGATGAGCTCGACGAGCCCGGCCGTGCCCGAGCTCGCGCATGATGCGCTTCGTCGTCGGCACCTGCCTCATGAGATAGAGGGCCTGGTCGAGCCCGGACTGGAACTTCTCCTTGTCGGCGACGGCGATCCTCTGCCGCCCCCGGACGCGCACGGCCTTGAGCTTCTTGCTGCCCCAGACGGCGCCGGGGCCGCAACGGCCGTAGACGCGGTCCCGGTCGTTGGCCACGGAGGCCAGGCGGACGAGGTTCTCGCCGGCCGGCCCGATGCAGAGGACCCGGACCGGGCGGCCCGGCTCCGACCCGGCGGCCAGGATGTCGTTCGTCTCGTGCGTCGTCTTCCCCCAGACGTGGCCGGCGGGCAGGACCTCGACCCGGTCGGGGGCGATGTCGATCATGACCGGCGAGCGCGACGCCCCCTTGACGACGAGGGCATCGTAGCCCGTCGACTTGAACGCCGCACCCCAGGTGCCGCCGGAGTTCGAGGTGCCGATGACGCCGGTGAGCGGCGACTTGAAGGCCATGTGGCCGCGGCCGGCCGTCGGGGCGTTCGTGCCGACCAGAGGCGAGGAGGCGACGACGAAGGCGTTGTCCGGGCCTAGGGGGTCGCAGGCGGGGTCGATAGCGTCGTAGAGGAGGCGCGAGGCCAGGCCGCGGCCGCCGAGGTAGTCCAGGGCCGTTTCCGGGTCCAGAGGGAGGGTCCGGGCCGCGCCGGAGCCGAGGTCGACCTCGAGGACCCGGCCGTGGTATCCGGCGACCGGGAAATCGGACATGCGTTTAATATATCCGAAGGCTGTTGGCTAAACAAGTTCCGACGGGTCCTGTCCGGACGCGCTGACGGGTGCGGTGGCGCCGAGGCCGTCCTTATCCCCCGGCCCCGGGAACCTGTCCCGGTTCCCCCGGCGGAAATTCCGCCGGGTCCCCTTCCAAACGGGGGCTTTCGGACGGCCTCAGCGCCACCTGCGCTCGTTCCCGCCCGATAACCTGAGGGGCCTCGGAGATTGGCCGGAACGTCATGTGCGGTTTAGCCTTCCCGAAGCGTTTTTCGAGGGCATCCTCATGAGAGGGAACTCTCTCTCGAGATTTCCCTCTCATGAGGGCGGCGAGGATGTCTGAGCATGATCCATCCGAGTGCGAGGGATTGAAAAAAACGGGAGAGAGGAAACCTGTTTTTTTAGACGCGGGGCGGGCCAGAAAGCGCTGAGCGAGTTCCGCAGACGCCGAGAAAGAACGGTTCGGGAGGGCGTGAAGAACCGCACTCTGGAGTGGAGGCCAACCCCGAGGCCCCGAGGACCGGACGGGTTCGATCTCAGCCGCCGACGAGGAAGGGGAAGACGGCGAGCGTGTCGCCCTCGGCGAGCGCCGTATCGAGGCCCTGCCGGGAGTCGATGTGGGTCCCGTTGACCATGACGACAAGGTGGGGCTTGAGATTCCCCCGCGCGAAGACCTCCCCCCGCCGCGCCGGAGTGTCGCACAAAAGCTCGAGGGCGTCGCGGACGGTCAGCCCGGCGCCGAGGTCGACCTCCCTCTCCCGGCCGGCGAAGACGTCCCTGAAATGAGCGAAGAACTTAGCCTTGATCTTCATGGGGCTTGGCCGGGCCGAAGAGGCTCTGGTCGAGCAGCCGCGGGGCGTTGGGGTCGGCCGCGTCGACGATCAGGGGCACGGTCGTCCCGAGCAGCCGGAAGACGTCCTCGAGAATGTCCTCCCGGGCCACGAGCAGGGTCTTGTGCCCGGGCTCGAAGATGACCCCGCTCAGGGCGGGCCAGAGCCCGCCGTGGGCGAGCTCGAGGGGGCCGACCTCATCGACGATGAGGACCTCGCCCGCGGCCGCCCCCCGGATGACGGCCCGGGCCGCCTCGAGCGTCTCCGGGACGAAGAAGTACGGCCCGATGTGCTCCCAATCGGGCTCGCCCGAGCGGCGCAGGAAGGGCAGTCGCCGGCCGTCGCTGAGGTCCAGGAAGTCGTACTCCGGGGCGCCGCCCGGCCCCCGGACGAACAGGCTCAAGAAGCCGCCGAAGCGAAAGCCGCGGGAGGCCCAGCGGGAGAGCGACTTCTGGATGAGCGTCGTCTTCCCGCCGTGGACGCCGCCCGAGAGGATGATGATCATGGCCGGGCCCCGTCCCGCGCGCCGCCTAGCGGATGAGGATCTTCGAGTCGCCCGTCGAGAGGGCGACCGACTGGCCGGTCGTGCCGTAGGCCGAATAGCTGCCGATCGTGACCGCGGTCTCGCCGGGGGCCACGGACGTGAAAACGAGGGCCGCGACGATGCCCTGGCCCTTGAAGCCCTGGCCCAGCGTCGGGCCGGTGAAGCCCAGCGTGCAGCCCGAATCGGAGGAGTAGCTCGTGAACTTGGCCTGCCCGCCCATCTGCTTGGCGATGCCGCCCTCGACGATCTCCTTGAGCTTGACGCTCTGCGGATTGAAGCCGATGTTGATGGTCATCGCGCCGATCTCCTTCTCCGTGGCGATCTCGACGTTGACCCGGAATTCCCGCTCCTTGGGGATCTCGAAGCTGGCGGGCGTGAGATAGACGGCGTTGGCCGCCTCTCCTCGCCCGGCTCCGCGGGCTGATTCTCCGCGAGCGCGGCCTGGTCCGCCATCTGCTCGACGCCGGCGGCCTGCCCGGGCGGGACGCTCGTCCTGATGTTGTTGGGGTCGACCCAGACGGGCTTGGCGTCCTCGTCCGACAGCGCCAGCGGCCGGATGATATGGGGCGTGATGGTCAGGATGAGGTCGGTCTGGTCGATCGTCGTCTGGGTGTACGAGAAGATGCTGCCGATGATGGGGAGGCTTTTCAGGCCCGTGATCCCCGTGACCGTGCTTCTGCTCCTGGTCCCGGAGGAGGCCGGCGAGCAGGCTCGTCTCGCCGTCCTTGAGCCGCATCGTGTTCTTGAACTCCCGGGTGGCGATCGTCGGATAGCCGACGGTGTTGTAGCTGGAGATCGCCGAGACCTTGATCTCGGTCTCGATCGTCACCTCATTCTCCAGGTGGACCCGGGGCTTCATCTTGAGGTCGATGCCGACGTCCTGCTGGGTGAACTGGGTGATGGCCTGGGAGGTCGTCGTCCCCCCCGTGATCGGGGTGTAGGACGCGGTCAGGATGGGGACCTTGTCGCCGACGAGGTACTTCATGTCCTCCCCGGTCACGCCGCGGATCCTGGGCTGGGCGATGATCTTCGTGTGCGAGTCCCCTTCGAGGAACTGGAGGACGGCCGACGGGTTGGTGAACTCGTAGCTGCTCAGCTGGCCGAGCTTGAGGCCGCTGAGGTTGACCCAGCCCGTGGCGCTGCCCGGGCTGATCGCAGGGTTGAGCTCGACGCGAGAGGTTCGTCTTGCTGAAGTCGATGCCGAGCTGCCGCAGGAGGCTCCGCTCGACCTCCATGATCTCGATGTCGATGAGGACCTCCGGCTGGGCCTTGTCCCACGCCCGGAGGAGCCTCTCGGCCTGGGCCACGGCCTGCGGCGTGTCCCGGATGGTGATCGAGTTCAGGTTCTTGTCGACCTGGACGGTCGGGATCTTCGTCTGGGTCTTGATCATGTTGACGAGGGCGAGCTGGACGTCCTGGGCGTTGATGTTCGAGAGGTAGAAGGTCCGGATGACGAGGAGCTCGTACTTCTGCCGCATGGTGAAATTGTCCGGGGCGATGATGACCGTTTTATCGTCGACGACGCGATAGAAGTTCTTGCTGGCGACGCAGAGATAATTGACGGCCTGCTCCAGGTCCTTGCCGGTCAGGTCGACGGCGAGGTTCATGTCCCGGTAGGTCTCGTCGTAGATGAACGTCACGCCCGACGAGCGGGCCAGGGTGTCGAGGATCGACTTGAGCGAGACGGGCGTGCGGAAATTGATGTTCAGCTTCTCGCCGTTCGTCTTGAGCTTGACCGGCGACTCGGGCACGATCCCCGCCGGCTTCTGCGGCTTCGGGGCGGGCGCCTCAAGGGCCCGGGCCTCCGCGATCGCGACCCCGTTCTGGGGGTCGTAGGAGAGGACGGCGGCGTATTCTCCCAGGGCCTCCTTCTTCTTCCCCTGCGCGGCGAGCGCCCGCGCCTGTTGAAGACGGAAGAGGGCCGCCGCCCCCCGAGCCCGGGCCAGGGCCAGGCGGTAGACCGATTCCTTCGGGTCCTGGGCCGCCGCCTTCTCGTAGAATTGGATGGCGGCGTCGTATTGCTTGTTGAGCTCGGCTCTCGCGCCCTCCCGGTAGTACGGACTGACGGTCGCGCAGGCCGCGACCGCCACCGCGACGACGAGCATGGCGCCGATCTTTTTCATGGCCGGTCTCCTTGTCGGGTGAACGTCCTGCGTTCGGACTTCGGCCCCTCGACCTCGATCTCGTCGGGGGTGATGCGGAGGACCTTGTAGCCCGGGATGATCTCGTCGCCGACGGCCACGGGCGTCGTCTGGCCGTTCCGCAGGACCAGGGCGGTCATCGTCCCGCCGGACTTGATCGAGCCGACGTAGACGAGCTCCAGGGCGAAGGACGGGACCTCGGCCGCGGGCGCCCCCTTACGTGCCGGGGCCGGGCCCCGCGCGGCCGGCGCGGCGGCGGGCAGGCGCGGCGATTGCGGCCGGAAGATGTCCCGGCGCGGCGCCGGGCTGTCCTTTTGAACCGCGGCCAGCAGGTCCTCGCGGACGAGGGGGGCGGCGGGCGTGGCCCCCCGGCGAGTGTCCGGGGCGGTCCTAGGCGTTTTTTCGTTCGGCGCGGGCCGCGGCGCCGGCGCCGCCTTGAGCGGGGCGGCTTTCGCCTCGGCCGCGCCCACGGATATGTTCTTATAGAAGGATACGACGAGCCCGCTCTTATCCGCATCGAGCGAATACACGCCTGGCTCCTTGAGGTCGAACACCAGGCGCGCGATCGGCCGGGGGCCGGTCATCCGGAACTGCCCGACCCGGGCTTTCTCCACAGGGACCCGGGGATCTCCGCCCGCCCAGACGAAGGGTTTGGCCCGGACGACGGTGTCGTAGAGGTCGACGACGAGGCGCCAGGGGTTCTCCAAAGAGAAGGCCTGGGTCACGGCCGGCCCGCTGAGGTTGATCCGGAACGAGACCCGGTCCTCGGCCTCTGAGGGATCGATCCCGTCCAGGAAGATCCTGTCCCCGGGCTGGCCCGCGAGCAGGGCCCGGACGTCCGCGTCCAGGGAGTATCGCTGGACCTTGGCGAACTCGACGATCGTCCGCCGGTCCTCCGTTCGCACCCGCACGGGGACGCGCTCGCTGAGCCTCGCCAGGATCCTGAGGTCCTGGGGGCCGCGCCTTTGGACCTGGAGGTCGCGGATGAACGGGGCTTCCGAGGCGGGTACGACCGGGGTTTCGCTCGTCCTGGCGCCGCCGAGGTCCAGGACAAAGGTCGAAGGAGAGTCGGGCGTGTAATATCCGCGTTCCGCGGACAGCGGGCCGTCCGCCTCGACGATCAGCTGGACGACCGGGTTGCCGGGCATGACCAGGATCTTGCCGATGTTGACCGCCTGACCCTGCGCTTCGGCGTGAAGCGCGAGGGGGACCAGGGCGGCCAGGAGGGCCATCCGGCGTTCAATCCTCATAGTACCCCGCCAGGGTCAGCCGCAGGTTGAGAAGGCCGCTCTCCGTGTCGGTCTTCTGGAAATCGATCTTTTCCACGGCCAGGAATCTCGGGAACCTCTCGACCATGCCCAGGAACCTCTTGAGGTCGGCGTAGCTCCCGCTGTAGCCGAAGGTGACGACGACCTTCTTGATGGGGACCTTCTCGATGTCGGAATAGCGGTAGCCGATGTCCGGGACGTCCATACCCCCCCGGGCGAAGATCTGCTGGAGGTCGCGCCGGAGGGACTGGAAGACGGTCGCCCCGTCGTAGAAGGACTTGCCGCGGAGGGAGTCCAGGTCGCCGCGGGCCTCCTGCCAGCGGAGCCACTCGGCCTTGGCCCCGGCCTCCGCCGTCTCGGCCCGCCGGGCGCTCTCCTGGAGCTGGGCGAGCGCGTCCCTGGCCTCGAACACCCGCGTCCTCTGTCCCAGGGCCAGGAGGAAGAACAGCGCGGCGGCGAGAAGGACGGCGGCGGCGAAACGCTCGAGCGTCTTCCTCTCTCCCGCGTCCATGCGGCTAAATAAACGCGTTCATAGCTCAGCGAGATCTCCGAGACCAGCCGTCCCTCCTCTTCCCGGGAATCGCTCTCGACCCGGGTGGTGAACTTCCGGGCGTTGAGGTTGTTGAGGAAAACGAGGAGGTCGTCGAGGCCGGCCGAAACGGCCTTGACCTTGAGGGTGACCGTCCGCTCCCCGGAAAAGTTCGGGGTGAGCGAGGTGATGTAGACGGAGTCGGGCAGGGCCGCCTCGAGCTCCGAGAAGAACTGGGTCCAGGAGAAGCTCTTCTGGGTGATGATCCGGTTGACGACCTCGACCTCGGCCTTGTCGGCCTGCTCAGCTTTCTTGACCTCGGCCTGGAGGCGGCGTTCCTCCTTGGTCGCCGCGTCGCGTCGGGTGCCCGCCTCGGCCAGCGAGGCTCGCAGCCGCCGCGCCTCGAGCCCGAACTTGACCATGGTGAAGGCCGTCAGCCCGAGGAGAACGGCGCAGGCCGCGGCCAGGACGGCCCGGGCGAGGAGATAGAATCTCCGGTTCCGGGCCGGATGGGTGGCCAGGTTCAGGAGGAGGGGCCCGTTCGCGCTCATGCGATGAGCCCCATGAGCGGCGCCAGGGCCGCCTTCTCCCCCTCGTCCCAGTCCCCGGGCGCGTCGTAGTCGACGACCTCTGCGGCAAGCGGGAGCGTCCCGTTCAGCCGCGAGACGACGTCCGGTCCCTCGTCCGCGCTCCCCGAGCGGACCCAGACGCGCTCGACCTTCCGCCGTTCCCTGTCCTCGAGGAAATGGACCGTGTTCTCGACCTCGTTGACGACGAGGTCGGCCCGGGCCTCGGCCGAAAGGTCCGACCCGAACGCCTTCTGCCGGTAGAGCGTCCAGACGCCGTCCATGATCGCGAGGAAGCTCAGGCAATCCGGTTCGATGTCGAGGAGGATGCCGCTCGCCGCCGGCCGGACGCCGACGAGGTTGACCAGGCTCAACGAGGGCACGGTGACCGCCCCGACGCGCATCCCGGCCGCCTCGAACAGGTCCTCGTACTCGCGGACGACGGCCTCCCGGGCGGCGGAAACCATGACCCTGCCGGCCGCGGCGCCGGCCGGGGCGTCGCAGGCGATGCGGAGGTCGTCGGGCAGAAGGGGCATCTGCTTGCCGACCCGCCAGCGGAGGAAGGCGTCGCGCTCGGGCCCGGGGGCGGGCATGCCCTCGACGGCCAGGATGAAGATCCGGACGCACGGCTCGGGGATGAGCAGCGAGACCGTCCCGCCGCCGAGCCTGAGCTCGTCCTTGCCGCGGTCGACGGCGGCCCGGACCGCGGCCGCGTCGGCCACGTTCGGGCGGTCGAAGGACGGGGCCAGGGCGCCCGAGGTCAGGGGCCGGACGCACCGGCCGCGTGGGGCCCGGCCGCGGCCCGAGGGGCGGAGCCCGGTCAGGCGGCCCGGCTCGAGCTCGAACGCTGCGTCCGGCAGGGGCCGCTCGAGGAAAGCGGTCCGGAGGCCTTTCAGGATGGGCACGGGCATCACTCCACGAACGTCACCTTGTTCAGCTCCCGCAGGCTGGTGATGCCGTCGAAGACCTTCGCCAGCCCGACCTCCCGGATGAAGACCATGCCCTCCGCCTTGGCCCGCTTCTTGACCTCGGAGAGCGGTTTCTTTTCCAGGATCAGCTCGCGGATCGGGTCCGAGAGCTCCAGGATCTCGGCGATGGCCGTCCGTCCCTTGTAGCCGGTCTGGTGGCACTCCGGGCAGCCTTTCGGCTCGTAGAAGGTCCGGCCCACGCTCGCGGCCAGGTCGACGCCGGACTCGAGGAGCTGGGCGGCCGTGTAGTCGACGGGGACCTTGCAGCGCGGGCAGAGGACCCGGACCAGCCGCTGGGCCAGGATGCAGTTGAGGGCCGAGATGAAGCTGTACGGGTCGACCTGCATGTGCAGGAAGCGCCCGATGACGTCGAAGACGTTGTTGGCGTGGACGGTCGTGAAGACGAGGTGGCCGGTCAGGGCCGACTGGATGGCGATCTGGGCCGTCTCGGGGTCGCGGATCTCGCCGACCATGATCTTGTCCGGGTCGTGCCGGAGGATGGAGCGCAGGCCCCGGGCGAAGGTCAGCCCCTTCTTCTCGTTGACCGGGATCTGGGTGATGCCCTCGATCTGGTACTCGACCGGGTCCTCGATGGTCACGATCTTGTCCTCGGGGGACTTGATCTCGGTCAGGGCGGCGTAGAGCGTCGTCGTCTTGCCGCTCCCGGTCGGCCCGGTGACGAGGACCATGCCGTAGGGCTGGGTGATGTACTTCCGGAACTTCTTCTGGAGGACGTCGGAGAAGCCGAGCAGGTCCAGCCGCAGCTCCGAGATGGCCTCGGTGATCATCTCCTTGTCCAGGATGCGGATGACGGCGTCCTCGCCGTAGATGCAGGGCATGATGGAGACGCGGAAGTCGATCGTCTTGTCCTTGATCTTGAGCCGGAAGCGGCCGTCCTGGGGGACGCGGCGCTCGGCGATGTCGAGGTCGGACATGACCTTGATGCGGGAGATGATCGGCGACTGGAACCTCTTGTCGATGGGCTCCATGGCCTCGCCGAGGACGCCGTCGATGCGGTACTTGATCTTGACGTCGTCGTCCCTGCATCTCGATGTGGATGTCGCTGGCCCGCTTCTGGACGGCCGTGAAGATGATCGTGTTGACGAGCTTGATGATCGAGCCGTCCTGGTCGGCCAGCTTCTCGATGGAGATGACGTCCTCCTCCTCGCCGCTCTCCCTCTCCACGACCTGGGTGATGAAGCCCTCGGTCGCGTCCTTGAGGACCTGCATGGCCGTCTCGCTCTTGCGCAGGGCCTCCTGGATGGCCCGCTTGGAGGCGGCGTAGACCTGGACCTTTTTCCCCAGGAAGGCCTCGATGGCGTCGATCGCGGCGATGTCGGACGGGTCGGCCACGGCGATCTTCATGACCTCCCCGGCGTCCTCGAACGGGACGAAGTTCAGGCGGTGGAGGAACTCGACCGGGACGCTCTGGACGAGCGTGCGGTCGAGGGCCTGGCGCTCCAGGTCGATCATCGGGACGTGGTAGCGCTCGGCGAGCTTGCGCTCCGCCCGTTCCTCCTCCCGGATATCGGCGATCTCTTCCTTAGTCATTCCGCTCTACCCACAGGCCTTTCATCTCGTGATCCTGATCACGTTGAAGATGGGGAGATAGATGGCCAGCAGCATGCCGGCGACGACCAGCCCCATGAAGATGATGACGACCGGCTCGATCAGGGACACGAGCGTATCGATTTTAACACGGATGCGCTCATCGTAAAAGTCGGCCACCTCCCCCAGCATCCCGTGGAGGTTGGCCGAGGTCTCGCCGACCCGGATCATGTCCAGGGCCAGGGGGGGCAGGGCCCCCGTCTTGGCCAGGGAATCGGACAGCCCCTCGCCGTTCTTGATGGAATCGGGGACCGTCGCCATTCCACGGCTCACCCAGGCGTTGGGGACGGACTGGATGGCGATGCCGATGCTCTGGAGAAGGGTGATGCCCGCCTCGAGGAGCAGGCCGAGCGTCCGGCAGAAGACGGCGACGCTCGACTCGAGCCAGATCCCCTTCCCGTAGGGGACGTGGAGCTTCAGCCGGTCCAGGCGCAGGCGGAAATCCGGCCTCTTCCTCCGGCTGAGATAGAAGAGGACGAGGGCGGCCAGGACGGCCGGGATGACATACCAGTGCGCGTTCACGGCCATCGACACGGACATGAGGAGCCGGGTGATCCCCGGCAGCTGCGCTTGGAAGTCCTGGTAGAAGCCGGCGAACCGGGGCAGGATGAAATTGACGAGGATGCCGAAGAGGATGAAGGCGAAGACGAGGAGGACCGTCGGGTAGGCCAGGGCGGAACGGACGCGGGACCGGGTCTGCGAGATGGTCTTGGCGTACGCGACGTACCGGGTCAGGGCCCCGGGCAGGTTGCCGCTCCGCTCTCCGGCCATCAGGCTGGCCGTGTAGACGGTGCCGAACGTCTTCTCGTAGGGCTGGAAGGCCTCCGAGAGGGCCTTGCCGAGCCTGACCTCCCCGGCCACCTTGTTCAGGAGCTCCTTGAGGTAGACGTTCTTGAGCCGGCCGGAGATCGCGTCCAGGCTGCGGAGGATGGGGTAGCCGGAGCGGATGAGGGCCACGAGCTCCTGGTTGAACAGGATGAAGTCCTTGTCCTTGATCTTGCGGCCGAAACGGATGCCCTGGGCCTCGAAGATCCTCCAGTCGCGGCGGACGGAGAGGACGAGAACGCCCTCCGCCTCGAGGGACTTGCGGCATTCCTCGGCCGATGTCGCGAGCAGGCCCCGGACGGCGATACGTCCGTTCTCGCCGGCCACCCGGCAGGTGAAATTGGGCATCGGAATCGGTTACCCCTGGCCAAAAATCGTCATCGACCCATTCCCCAATCTAATCCACGCCACTCTCTTTTGTCAAACGGGAGGGGGCCCGATTGACAAAGGGAGCGGAAAGACTTACCCTTGAAACGTGAAAAGAGAGGCCGGCGTTGCCGTCGGGGTCGTTCTGTTCGGCCTGCTCGCCGCCTCCCGGACGTCCCTCCCCGGGAAATCCCTCCCCGGAACGAGCGGCTCCGAGGCTGTCGCCCAGGAGGTCCGGCCCCCCAAGACCGATTACATGGATACGTTCCGCTCCCGGAGCACCCGGCCCCTAGGGCTCAAGGAGGACCCGGCCCTCAAGAAAATGCTCGACCAGGGGGCCG
Organism: Candidatus Aminicenantota bacterium; assembly: GCA_963805045.1. Classification (GTDB taxonomy): domain Bacteria; phylum Acidobacteriota; class Aminicenantia; order Aminicenantales; family Saccharicenantaceae; genus DATKJS01. The sequence goes on along the minus strand of CAWDTC010000022.1, from coordinate 37,692 downwards.
TGCGATGGTCCATCCGGGCCGGCTTCCGGCAGGTGCTCGACTAGGCGTTTTTTTTTATGAGCCGGATTCATTTTTTTGGATTCGCCGGCCCCGGAGACGAAGAGGTTTGAGGCCGTGAAGCGCACCGCCATCCCCATCATCGGCATCGTGCTCATCGTCCTCGTCCTGGGCGCCGTCAACATCTTCCGGAAGGCGAACTGGGTCGAGCCGACCGACGGCATCACCTGGAAGGAGACGCCCAACGGGCTGACGGCGGTCAAGGTCGACCCGCGGAGCGAGGCCTTCCTCCGCGCCGGCATCCGCAAGGGCGACGTCCTCTCGGCCATCAACAAGAACCTGGTCCGGACCCGGACCGACGTCCTCAAGAACCTGTGGATGGCCTCGGGGACCGACCAGGCCGTCATCTACGAGATCAACGCCCAGGGGATGCAGACCTACCGGCCGTTCTTCCCCCAGAAGAAGGGGCCCGACCTCATCTATTTCTACCTCGCCCTGATCGGCCTGACGACGCTCGTCACGAGCGTCGTCGTCTTCTTCAACTCTGGCCAGTCCCTGAGCCCGCACTACATCTCGTTCTATCTCCTCGCCCTGTCGTTCGCGGCCTTCAACATCTTCTCCCCGACCGGCCAGCTCGACGGTCTCGACCTCCTCTTCTACTGGATCGACAAGGCCGCCTTCCTGGCGTTCCCCCCGCTTCTCCTCCATTTCTTCATGATCTTCCCCGCGCGCCAACGGTTCCTCAAGGAACACGCCAGCACCGTGGCCCTGATCTACGCCCCGGCCGCCCTCCTCCTCCTCGCCCGCGTCCGCTTCCACGTCCCCTGGCCGGGTCCCTGGACCGAGGCGGCCGCCCTCGGCTTCCACGACGCCCTCGAGCGGCTCGAGCTCCTCCACTTTGGCGCCTTCGCGGTCGCCACCCTCGGCATCCTCGCTCACAGCGCGGTCCGGGCGCCGGGCGTCCTCGTCAAGCGCCAGCAGCGCCTCATCGTCGCCGCCCTGGCCTTCGGGGTCCTGCCCTCGCTCGCCGTGTACATCATCCCGTCCGCCCTCGGCCGCATCCCGTCGACCGGGGAGGCGCTGACGATCCTCCTCCAGGCCCTCATCCCGCTGACGTTCTTCTATTCCATCTCCCGCTCGCGGCTGGTCGACATCGAGGTCCTCCTCAAGAAGGCCGCGACGCTCATCATCTCCTTCTTCGTCATCGCCTTCTTCTATTTCTTCATCATCACCCGGACGCCGCTCGTCTCAGAGAACCGGCTCAAGGTCGCCGTCCTCGTCGTCGTCGCCATCATCCTCGGCGCGACGCTCTTCACCCCGCTCAAGAAGCTCATCCAGGCCCTCCTCGACCGGGCCCTCTACAAGACGAGCTACGAGCACAGAAAGACGCTGATGTTCATCAGCCGGGAGCTCAGCCGGGAGCGGAACCTCCAGAAGCTCGCCCACTCGCTCCTCGAGGCCATCGCCAACGCCCTGTCCCTCCGGACCGTCGCCCTGCTCCTGGCCGACGAGGGTGACCCGCTGTCGTTCACCGTCCTGAGCGCCCGGGGCGAGGAGGAGCCGCTGGCGGCGCGGGTGACGATGGACGGGCCGATGGCCGCCGAGCTCGCGGAGAGGGATTATGTCTCCGCGGTCTCGCGGCGGAGCCAGGCCGCCCTCCAGCCGTCCCTCGACCGTTTCGCCCGCTACGGCTTCTTCCATTTCCTCCCCCTCAAGGTCGAGTCAAAGACCGTCGGCTGCCTGATGATGGGCAAGAAGTCGGACGGCTCGTTCCTGTCGCGCGAGGACTGGGAGCTGATGACGGCCATCTCGGGGTCGACCGCCCTCGCCCTCGAGAACGCCGACCTTTACAGCCGCGAGACCGTGCGCGCCATGGAGATGCAGCGGCTCAAGGACTACAGCGACAACATCATCGAGAGCCTGACCGTGGGCGTCGCCGTCATCGACGAGACCGGTCTCGTCATCGGCTGGAACCGCGTCCTCGAGGACCAGATGGGCCTGCGGAAGGAGGCGGCCCTGCGCCGGCCGCTCGGCGAGGTCCTCGGGCCGGCGACGCACGCCGCCCTCTTCCCGCCCGAGACCCAGCAGGACTTCCAGCTCCTGAGCGAGCTCGCCCTCGAGGTCCCCGGCGGCGGCAAGAAGGTCTTCGACATCGCCCGCACCCCCCTCCTCGACAACGCCCTCCGGCCGTACGGCACGATCATCGTCTTCGAGGACGTGACCGAGAAGATCGACCTCCAGCAGCGCCTCCTGACGTCCGAGAAGCTGGCCTCGATCGGGCTCCTCTCGGCCGGCGTCGCCCACGAGATCAACACGCCCCTGACCGGCATCTCGAGCTACATCCAGATGCTCCAGAAGAAGCTGACGGACTCCCACTACGCCCAGATCCTGGAGAAGGTCGAAGCCCAGACGGACCGGGTCGCCCGGATCATCAAGAACCTCCTGGCCTTCGCCCGCAACCCCGCCGACGACTCCTTCCACCGGGTCGACCTCAAGGAGAGCCTGCAGGAGATCCTGTCCCTCATCGACTACAAGCTCAAGAACATGAACATCCGCCTGGACCTCGACCTCGGCCCCGTCCCGCCGGTCACCGGCCCAGGGCGAGCGCCTGCAGCAGGTCTTCATCAACATCATCCTCAACGCCCTCGACGCCATGCCCCGGGGCGGGACGCTCGGCATCCGGCTGGCCGAGGCCGACGGCCGGGCCGTCGTCCGCATCTCGGACACCGGGACCGGCATCAAGCCCGAGCACCTGGCCCGCATCTTCGACCCGTTCTTCACGACCAAGGGCATCGGCAAGGGCACGGGCCTGGGGCTGTCCATCAGCTACGCCATCGTCAAGGAGCACGAAGGCCAGATCCAGGTCGAGAGCGAGGTCGGCAAGGGCTCGACCTTCACCATCACCCTGCCCCGGCGGCCGGACGCCCCGGCCCGGGCCGGCCACCCGCGCCGTAGAGGACACGACCCATGAGCAGCAAAGGCATCATCCACGTCATCGACGACGAGCCCGTCATCCACGACGTCCTCGGCCAGCTCCTGACCTCCGAGGGCTACGAGGTCGAGCTCTCCGCCTCCGGCGAGGAGGCCCTGGAGAAGTACGCGCCCGGCTCGGCCGACGTCATCCTCCTCGACCTCCTCATGCCCGGCATGGACGGCATCGAGGTCCTCGGGCGGCTCAGGAAGGTCGACCCCCTGGCCGCCGTCATCATCATCACCGCCTACGCCTCGGTCGAGTCCGCCATCGAGGCCATGAAGATCGGCGCCTTCGACTACGTCCAGAAGCCGTTCAAGCACGACGAGCTCCTCCTGACGATCGAGCGGGCCGTGGAGCGCAGGCGGCTCCAGGAGGAGAACCTCCGGCTCAAGGACGAGCTCAAGCAGAAGTTCAGCTTCGCGAACATCATCGGCAAGAGCGCGGCCATGCAGGGCCGTCTTCGACCTCATCCGGGCCGCGGCGCCGACCCGGAGCGACCATCCTCATCCAGGGCGAGAGCGGGACGGGCAAGGAGCTGGTCGCCCGGGCCATCCACCTGAACTCCAACCGGGCGGGCGGCCCGTTCGTCATCGTCAACAGCGGCTCCCTCCCGCCCGACCTCCTCGAGAGCCACCTCTTCGGCCACGTCAAGGGCGCCTTCACCGGCGCCGTGGCCCTGAAGAAGGGCCTGTTCGAGGCGGCCGACAAGGGCACGATCTTCTTCGACGAGATCTCGTCCATCAACCTCGAGACCCAGGCCAAGCTCCTGCGGGTCATGCAGGAGCGGGAGTTCATGCGGCTCGGCGGGACCGAGACGATCAAGGTCGACGTCCGGATCATCGCCGCCACGAACACGGACCTCGAGGAGATGATCGCAGCAGAAGACGTTCCGCAAGGACCTCTATCTACCGGCTGAACGTCATCAAGATCGAGCTCCCGCCCCTGCGCGGCGCAAGGACGACATCCCGCTTCTCGTCAAGCACTTCATCGACGTCTACGGCCGGGAGAACGGCAAGGAGATCGAGGGCGTCGAGCGAGGACGTCTTCGAGATCCTCGAAGCCTACGACTGGCCCGGCAACGTCCGGGAGCTCGAGAACCTCATCGAGCGGGCCGTCGTCTTCTCCCGCTCCAAGGTCATCACCCGGGAGTCCCTGCCCCCCTTCCTCCTGGCGCGCGGCGGAGCGCCCGAGGGCTGGCTCCTCTCGCCCGGAGGAGTCCCTCGACCTGCGGGAGCGGACCCAGGACTTCCAGCGGAAGGTCATCCTGACGGCCCTCAAGAAGAGCCAGGGCGTCCAGAAGCAGGCGGCGAAGCTCCTCGGCGTCAAGCCGACGACCCTGAACGAGATGATCAAGCGCCTCCGCATCGACACGGACGGCGCGCCCGACTGAGGCCCGGCCGGGCGGTCAGGAAAACTTCCCGGGCACGGCCCTGCAGGGGATTGAAGACGACGCGGTCGACCTTCCCCGGGACGTCGAGGACGATCTCCTGGCTCGGCTTGTCGATGACGAGTCTCTCCCGGTGGACTTCGCCCGCGGCTCGTCCACTCGACCCAGAGCGGAAAGACGAACCGCCCCCGGGTCTGGGTCACGCCGAAGCCTCAGGCGGCCGCCGGACGGCCCCGCCTCGTCCGACCACGACGTCTGGACCGCCGGCAGCTCCCAGGACCGGAACCAGCCCTGGAAAAAATCGCCGAGGTCCCGTCCCGAGACCCTCTCCATGACGGCCATGAAGGTCTCGGTCCGGGCCGCGCTGTACTTGTGGCGGGCGAAGAACTCCTTGAGGCCGGCGAAGAAGACGTCCCGCCCGAGGAGGTCCTCGAGCATGAACAGGACCAGGGCGGCCTTGTCGTAGATGATGGCCTGGTAGGCCTCGAAATCGAGGAAGCTCAGGCGCGAGCCGAGGACGATCGGGCCCTTGACGGACTTCTTCTCCGTCCACTTGGAGAACTTGGCCAGGATCGCGGCGTAGGCCCTCTCGCCGTACTTTTCGCGGAGGTAGGACGCGGCGGCGAACTGGGCCAGGCCCTCGCTCAGCCACTGGTCCTTGTAGGTGAGGAAGGAAACGCCCTGCCCCCACCACTGGTGGGCGATCTCGTGGGCCAGGAAATAGTCGTCCCAGTCGGAGAGGTTGACCGGGCTGCCGGAGACGGCGGGATACGGGATTGTCGCCGAACCAGGGGATCTCGTTGAGGACGACGAAGGAGGCCGGGCTGTGGCCGCCGGCCGTGGGATAGAGCCGGCTGACGATGCCGAGCTTCTCGTACGGATAGGGGCCGAAGGACCGGATGTAGAAGTCCAGGATCCCCCGCGCCTTCTCGACGATGCCGGAGTCGCTCGCCATGACCTCCGTCGAGGTGAAGGCCCGGATGGGGACGGGCTCGGCCGCCTCCTTGGGCCGGTCGAACTTGCCGACGATGAACGACATGTACTTGACCGGGAACTTCGTTTCGAACGTGTAGACGGCGCTGCCCGCCTTCTCGATCTCGACGACGTCGCCCATCTCGTCCCAGCGCCCCCTCTCGACGAGCTCGCCGTTCGAGACGCACCGGTATTCCGGCGGCACGACGAGCTTGAGCCGCGCCTGGAAATAGTCCTCTTCCGGGGGGGCCGGGTACCACAGGCCGGACTGGGAGAAGAAGTAGGTATCGTAGCGCGGCCGGAAGATGAGCTTGCTGGGCGGGATGGCCTGGGCGATGACGTCCGTCGTCGGCGGGGGCGGGTGCATCCGGCCGCGGTAGTAGATCTCGATCCAGCAAGATGTCTGCGGCGGCGGCGGCACGATGAGATAGACATAGAGGAACTTCCGGAGCCGGTCCCGGGTATAGAAGAGCTCCCGTTTCTCCTGGTCGGAGACCCTGAGGATCTCGAGGTCCGGGGAGAAGCGGAGCTTGACCGTGTCCAGCCCCGGCGCCCGGGCCACGACCGAGATGCGGGCCTTGGCCGAGAGGATAGGAGTCGGCAGGAGTGTAGCTGAGGTCGAGCTGGTAGCGGTCGATGTCGAACTTGTCGGCGAAGCTGACGAAGAACCGCTTCTCCTTCGGGTTCCCCTCCTCGCTCGGGCTGTAGAGGCTGACGATCCGGTCCCGGGTCCGGTCGTAGAGGTTGACCTCCTCCTCCGAGAACGGGTAGTAGACGTAGGTCAGCTCGCCGGCCCGCCGGGCCTTGAACTCGAAGACGGCCTCGTCGCCCTGCGGCAGGATGGACAGGTATTCGCGGTCGAGAGGGCTCTCGATCGTGAACGATCGCGGAGTAGTTCCGGGAGAAGACGGCCGCGGCCCGAGCCGTCTCCTCCCCGGTCGCGGCCGGCAGGCCCTCCTCCCGGCCGATCCTGATGTTGGAGGACGCGAACGGGTCGGAGCAGCGGACATAGAGCTGATCCACCGAGTCCTCGAGGAAGGGCCTGCCGTAGAGGAGCTCCAGCTCGTGCCTCTCGACAGCGTCCGAAGGGGTGAAGCGCACGGTCCCCCTGCCGAGGATGACGAAGGCCGTCTCGATCCCGGGGAGGTTATCGTGGAAGACGACCGCGTCCGTGAACGACAGGCGGATGTCGCGGTGGGAGATCTCGACGGAGCGGACGCGCTCCGCCGGGCCGCCGGGGATGCGGACCTTGAAGAGGCGGCTCACGTTGCCCAGGACGTCGTTCGCCGCGATCTCCCAGCGGCCGTCACGGACGGCCAGGCCGAGCTGCCAGGTCTCCATCATGACGGCGGTGGCGTTCTCGAAGGTGGCCTGGCAGTAGAGGTGGGTGGCCCCGTCCGCGTCCGTCCGCTTCCCCGCCAGCCGGAGCCGGACCGAATCCATCTCGAAATCGCGGAAGAAGTTCTCGAGCCGCCGGCGCTCGAGGTCGCGGGCGTCGGGGGCGACGAGTTCCAGGTACCCGTCCAGGTCCTTTTTCTGCAGGAGGGTCTGGGCCTGGCCGAAGAAGGCCTCCGGCGTCGCAAGAGCCGCTTGGCGGGCGGGCGGGCGGGCGGCTTTCGCGGCCGCGGGAGCGTCCGCCGCGCCGGCGGGAGCGGCGAGCGAGAAGCCGACGAGGAGCCCGAGCGTGAGGACCTTCCTCACAACCGCTGCCGTTCCCTGGGCGTGAGGAACTTCGTTCTTCATGGGCGACCCGCTTGACCGCAAACCTCAAAAGCAGGATTTATGCCAAGAGGCGCCTGGCGGGCCTCCTCCGCGGACGGGGGGACGCAGGATGCCAATGGGGAGGCCGAGCACACCCCTGGGCGCGGGGCGTAAAGGAGTTTTACAGGGGAGTCAGGTCTTGAGCCGCCGGCCCAGGACCTTCTCCACGTCCTCCACCTTGCCGGCGATCCGGCCCTTGGCCCGCTCCCGGTCGTCGACCGTGATGTGGGTCAGGACCCGGCCCGACTCCTGACGCATCCGCCGGTGGCATTCCCTGATCAGGGCGAAGACGTCGTCCCACTCGCCCTCGACGATGGTCCCCATGGCCGTCAACCGATAGGGCAACCCGCTCTTGTCGATGACGTCGGCGATCTTGGCCACCAGGGCGGCGAGCTCCTCGCCCTTGCCGATGGGCACGACGCTGAACTCGACGATCATGGTCCCTCCGTTCCCCCCGAGACCCGTCCGCTCAGGCCTTTTCCCGCGCCTTGTCCTTATCCTTCTCTTTGTCCTTATCCTTGCCGGACGTGCCCCGCCTGAGGTGCTCTTCCCAGGTGATGAAGCTGTGGTAGTAGACCTGGTCCCCCTCGTCGATGCCGCGGGTGATCTCCGTGATGTGAGAGGTCTCCGCCTTGAAGGCCTCGACGGCGTAGACGACGGCCTTGTCGGGCTTGACGTTGGCGCCGCAGGTGTAGATGTCCAGGGCGGCGTAGCCCATCTCGGGCCAGGTGTGGGTCGAGATGTGGGACTCGGAGATGACGACGACGCCGCTCACCCCGTGCGGCGGGAACTTGCTGAAGGAGATCGCCCAGACGTGCGCGCCCGCGATCTCGGCCGCCTTGACCAGGATCTGCTGGACCCTCTCGACGCTGCCGATGACCTTCGGGTCGCAGCCGGAGGCCTCGACGATGTAATGGTGGCCGATCGGGGAATGCGCCGTCTTGACCATCGCCGTCTCCTTGTCCGCTCTCGAAAAAATGATTATGGCACAATCGGACGGCGTGTCAAGAAAGGATATGGCCGTAGGGGTCCCGTCCGTGTGCGTCTCCGAGCACGGTGGCGCCGAGGCCGTCCGGCAGGGAACGGAGTCTTCGGAGTGACCAGCAAAAGCGCCGCCGAGCGACTCGAGGCCGCGCTTTTGGGAAATGTCCGGAATGAGATCATGAAAGCCGAGCGAATATCCTTGAATCCGTTCCGGAGATTTCTTAGAAGTTCGGCTCCGAGTCACTCCGCCGAACTTCTAATGGTCGCTCGCAAGGCCTCGCTCCCTGCCGGACGGCCTCGGCGCCACCTGCGCTACTCCCCGCCCGATTGCCAAAAGGGCCCCGGGGATTGGCCGGAACGTCATGTGCGGTTTAGCCTCACCGGAGCGTTTTTCGAGGGAATCCGCTTTGTCGGACGGCGAGGATGTCCGAGCATGGTCCGTCAGAGTGCGAAGGGCTGGAAAAAAGCGGGAGAAAGGAAACCCGCTTTTTTAGACTCGGGGCGGGTCGGGAAATGCTGAGCGAGTTCCGCAGACGCCGAGAAAGAACGGTTCGGGGAGGCGTGAAGAACCGCACTCTGGAGTGAAGGCCAACCCCGAGGCCCTTTTCCTTAAACGACGACGCGGCGCTCTTCCTTGACGACGTTGAGGACGATGTGGGTCACCGTCCGGTCGACGAACGGCAGGCCGAGGAGCTTCTTGACGAAGCGATTGAGGTCCTCGCGGTCCTTGAAGTAGCCGATGACGAAGGAGTCCCAGTCGCCCGTGACGTCGTAGACGGCCGTCACTCGCGGGTCCTGGGAGATACGCTTTTGCGTCTCGATGAGCTTGCCCTTCGAGATGCGGACGGCGACGATGGCGATGAGGTTGACGCCGAAGTGCTCCGGGTCGACGACCGGGATGTAGCCCCGGATGGCCCCCGACGCCTCCATCTTCTTGACGGCGTTGATGACGGCCGTCGTCGAAGTCCCGACCTCCTTCCCGATCTCCCGGAAGCTCTTGCGGGCGTTGGCGTTGAGGGCCCAGACGATCTTGCGGTCCAACTCGTCGATCATGATAGCATCTCCTCTTATCACAATAATTGCCACATATATTGTCATTTGTCAATATATTTAATTAATCTATTGACAAACGTTCTCGCTTATTGTATCAATCGTGACATATTCATTGAATTAGAAAGGAGGAGTGGAGATGGTGCCAAAAGGAGATATCACACCCAAGGCGTTCGGGATGAGGGACGAGAAGGACGTCCTCGGGGTCGTCCTCGACCCGGCCGCGGGCATCGAATTCATCCGCCTCGTCTTCCCCGACATCCTGGGGCGGCCGATGGACTTCACCTTCCCGGGCTCGGAGCTCGACAAGGCCTTCTCCGAGGGCAAGGGGTTCGACGGCTCGTCGATCGCGGGCTTCGTCCGGATCGAGGAGAGCGACCTCGTCATCAAGCCCGACCCCACGACCTTCCGCCTCCTCCCCTGGGAATACAAGGGTTTCGAGGAGGGCGTCCACTGGCGCGAGGCCGTCATGTTCGGCGACATCCTGACGCCCGACGGCCATCCCTACGTCGGCGACAGCCGCGGCGTCCTCAAGAAGACGCTCGCCGGGGCGCGGAAGGACATGGGCATCGACGACTTCAAGTGCGGCCCCGAGCTCGAGTTCTTCATCTTCCCTTCGAGCGAAGAGCCGGTCCCGACCGACGTCGGCGGCTACTTCTTCAGCGGCCGCCACGGCGAGCTCCGCAAGGAGATCCAGCTCCTCCTCCAGCGCATGGGCATCGAGACCGAGTACGACCACCACGAGGTCGCCCACGGCCAGCACGAGATCGACCTCCGCTACCTCGGCGCCCTGGAGATGGCCGACATCGGCATGATCTTCCGCTACATGGTCAAGAAGGTCTGCCGCATGCACGGCCTCTACGCGACCTTCATGCCCAAGCCCATCAACGGCCAGAACGGCAGCGGCATGCACGTCCACCAGTCCCTGTGGAAGGACGGCAAGAACCTGTTCTTCGACAAGAAGGGCCCGTACTTCCTCTCCGACATGGCCCGCCATTACATCGCCGGGCTCATGGCCCACGCCCGGGAGGTCTCGGCCGTCCTCAGCCAGTGGGTCAACTCCTACAAGCGGCTCATCGAGGGCTACGAGGCGCCGGTCTACATCGCCTGGGGCCAGAAGAACCGCTCGGCCTACATCCGCGTCCCCGAGTACCAGCCGGGCAAGGAGCGGGCGACCCGGATCGAGCTCCGCGCCGCCGACCCGGCCTGCAACATCTACCTGGCCTTCGCCGTCATGCTGGCCGCCGGCCTCGACGGCATCCGGAAGAACGAGGCCCTCGTCGACCCGGTCGAGGAGAACATCTACCACATGAGCGGCACGCGCCAGAAGAAGTTCGACATCCGCGTCCTGCCGCGCAACCTCGAAGAGGCGGTCCGGCTCATGGAAAAGAGCGACCTCGTCCGGGAGACGCTGGGCGCCCACATCTTCGACAAGCTCGTCGCCAACAAGAAGAAGGAGGTCGAGGAGTACGGCCGGAACGTCTCGGGGGAGTTCGAGAAGCAGGTCAGCGACTACGAGGTCGAGCGCTACCTCCCGTTCCTCTAGCGCCGCCCCGACAATTTCTTTATTGCTCCTGATAAAGGAACTGCTCGGAGAGTATTGCCTGCCCTGGATGTTCTTTATATAATTCCCGCAAATGACGCCCGCTGTCCCTGGCCAGGACGGAAAGGAGCCCCGCCGTGAACCGAACGACTGACGTCATCCTCGCTTTCATCCCTCGGACCCGGAAGCCGATTTCCCGGTTCGCTACGCCCATCGGCCCGGGAGCGCTCCTCGCCGCCACCCTGCTTGCGTTGCTCGCCTGCGGCCGGACGGCGCCTGTCCCGCCGGCCGACCTTCTGCTGACGAACGCCGCGGTCTACACGCTCGACCGGGACCGCCCGTGGGTCGAGGCCGTGGCCGTCGCCGGCGGCCGCATCGTCTACGCCGGGACCGCCGAGGGCGCCGGCCGCTTCCGCGGCCCGGCGACGCGGACGCTCGACCTCGGCGGCAGGATGGTCCTGCCGGCCTTCCAGGACTCCCACATCCACCTCATCGAGGGCGGGGTCGAATCGAGCCAGTGCGACCTGGCCAACCTCCAGACGCCCGCGGCGGTCTTCGCCGCGATCAAGGGCTACGCCGCCAGAAACCCGGGCGCGGCCTGGATCACGGGCGGCCGCTGGGAGCTGCCCGTCTTCCCCAAGGCCAACCCGAGCAAGGAGGACCTGGACAAGCTCGTGCCCGACCGCCCGGCCTGCCTCTTCGCCGCCGACGGCCACTCGGCCTGGGTCAACACCCGGGCCCTCAAGCTCGCCGGCGTCACGGCGCGCACGTCCGACCCGCCCGGCGGCCGGATCGAGCGCGACCCGAGGACGGGCGAGCCGACGGGGACACTGAGGGAAAGCGCCGCCGGCCTCGTGGCGAAGCTCATCCCCGAGCCCGGCCCTGAGGAGACCCTCCGCGGCCTGAGGACCGGCCTGGAGATGACCCGGCGCCTGGGCATCACCTCGATCATCGAGGCCAATGCCCGGGAGGACCTCCTCGACGCCTATGCCGCCCTCGACCGCTCCGGGGAGATGAAGCTCCGGGTCCTGGCCTCGCTCCACGTCGACACGGACAAGGGCCTGGCCGAGGTCGCCCGCCTGGAGAAGCTCCGCGACAAGTACCGCGGCGTCCACCTGAAGTCCACGACGGCCAAGATCTTCGCCGACGGCGTCATCGAGTCCCACACCGCCGCGCTCCTCGAGCCCTACCTCGACCGGCCCAGGGACCGCGGCCTGCCGCTCCTCGAGCCGGCCGCCTTCGACGCGCTGGCCACCGCCCTCGACGCCGCGGGCTTCCAGATCCACGTCCACGCCATCGGCGACCGGGCCATCCGCATGGCCCTGGACGCCCTGGAGGCGGCGGGGAAGGCCAACGGGCCGAAGGACCTCCGCCACCACATCGCCCATCTCGAGCTCATCGACCCGGCCGACATCCCGCGGTTCAAGGCCCTCGGCGTCGTCGCCAACTTCCAGTCCCTCTGGGCCTACGCCGACCCGTACATCACCCAGCTGACCCTGCCCATCCTCGGCCCGGAGCGCTCCCGCTGGCTCTACCCGATCGGGAGCGTCGCGCGGACGGGCGCCGTCATCGCCGGCGGCAGCGACTGGCCGGTGTCCTCGGCCAACCCCCTCGAAGCCATCCAGGTCGCCGTGACCCGGCGGGGCCCGGAGGAGCCGGCCGGCCCGGCCTGGATCCCCGAGGAGACCGTCGACCTCCCGACGGTCCTCGCCGCCTACACGTCGAACGGAGCCTACCTGAGCCACGAGGAGGGCGTCCGCGGCACGATCACCCCGGGCAAGCTCGCCGACCTCGTCGTGCTCGACCGGAACCTCTTCCGCATCGCGCCCTCCGAGATCCACAACGCGCGGGTCCTGCTGACGCTCTTCGAGGGCCGCGAGATCTGGCGCGACCCCGGCTTCTGAGAGGTTGACTCGGGGGCCCTTCGGCGCTATGTTAACGGCAGAGGCTCAGCCGAGGGGAGGCCACCATGTATGCCCGAGTCACGATCCTCCAATTAAAGAAAGGGAAGGTCGACGAGGCGCTCCACATCTATGAAGCGAGCATCCTGCCCGCCGCCGAGGCCCAGAAGGGGTACCGCGGGTCCTACGTCCTGGCCGACCGGCAGGCGGGCAAGGGGATCACCCTGACCTTCTGGGAGAGCGAGAAGGACGCCCTGGCCAACGAGGAGAACCGCTATTATCAGGAGCAGCTGGTCAAGGTCATGGACCTTTTCGCGGCGCCGCCCATCCGCGAGGGCTACGAGGTGGCCGTCTCCGACCGCTGAGCCGCGCCGCTCCCCGCCCGTTGTTTACGGATGCCCCGCGGTATGCTATAACATACCTTCGCCGCCCGAGACGCGCATGGATATCCTGTCGATCGTCATCCAGATCTTCGTGGTCCTCTTCGCCATCACGGTCCACGAGGCCGCGCACGGCTGGGCCGCCCTGAAAATGGGCGACCCGACCGCCTACGCCGCCGGCCGCGTCACGCTCAATCCGCTGGCCCACATCGACCTCATCGGGACGATCCTCCTCCCCCTGCTGCTCATCATCGCCCACCAGCCGGCCTTCGGCTGGGCCAAGCCCGTGCCCGTCAACCCTTACAACCTGAGGCACCCGCGGCGTGACCACCTCTGGATCTCCTTCGCCGGGCCGATCGCCAACCTGGCCACGGCGGCCGTCTCCCTGGTCCTCCTCCGCCTGACCCTGCGCCTGGCCGCGGGCATGACCGCCTCGTCGGTCCTGGCCAAGTCCGTCGGGGGCCTGACGCAGCTCCTGTTCATGGCCGTCATGATCAACGTCGCCCTGGCCGTGTTCAACCTCATCCCCATCCCGCCCCTCGACGGGAGCGGGATCCTGGCCGGCCTGCTTTCCGACAGGGCCGCGGCCCAATACGAACGCCTCCGCCCCTACGGTTTCATCCTTCTCATCATCCTCATCTACACGAACGTCCTGAACCTCATTTTCACCCCGATCCAGAACCTCATCCTCCGCCTCCTCCGCTAGCATGCCCCAAGACGTCCTCGACCCCCTCCCCGCCGAAGAGGCCGCGCCCGTCCCGCCGGCCGAGGCCGGCGACGGCTACCAGGTCCGCCTCGGCGTCTTCGAGGGGCCGCTCGACCTCCTCCTCTTCCTCATCCGCAAGAAGAAGATCGACATCCACGACATCCCCATCGCCGCCATCACCCGCGACTACCTCGGCTACCTCGACCGCAAGGAGCGCATCAACCTCGACCGCGAGGCGGAGTTCCTCTTCATCGCCGCCCTCCTCATCTACATCAAATCCCAGATGCTCCTGCCCCGGGAGACCGACCTGGCCGAGCAGGACGACCCGCGCCGCGCCCTCGTCAACCGCCTCCTCGAGTACGAGAAGGTCAAGGCCGCCTGCTCCGTCCTCCGCGACCGGGAGCAGGACCAGATCCTCCAATGGAGGCGGACCTTCCTCCCGCCGCTGCCCGGCGAGGGCGAGCTCGACTTCGTCGAGGTCAGCCTCTTCGACCTGGCCGAGTCCTTCTTCCTCCTGATGAAGCGCCGGGCGGCCGAGGACACCCGCATCATCAAGGGCCGGGACGTTTCGACCGAGGAGAAGATGAAGGAGCTCCTCGGCCTCCTCCGCGACGGTCAGGTCCTCGACTTCCTCGCCTACTTCGAGACGCAGGCCTCCCTCGAGGAGGCCCTGGTCTCGTTCTTCTGTCTCCTCGAGCTCGTCAAGTCGCGGACGGCCGTGGCCGTCCAGGACGAGATCTTCCAGACCATCCGGGTCTGGCTCCGCAAAGACACGCGCCGGGCAGGTCACCATGAGTAACGAGCTGCGGGACATCATCGAATCCCTGATCTTCATCTCCCAGGACCCCCTGACCGTCGACCGGATCGCCGCCGTCCTCGAGGGCACGGCGGCCGCGGACATCCAGGCCGCCGTCGACGAGCTCGTCCGCGAGCTACGCCGAGGCGGGCCGCGGCATCCGGGTCGTCCACACCGGCGGCGGCTACATCTTCGCGACGCACCCGGACCACGACCGCTGGGTCCGCAAGCTCCTCCAGATCGAGCGCAAGAACAAGCTCTCCTCGGCCGCCCTCGAGACGCTCGCGGCCATCGCCTACCACCAGCCCGTGACCCAATCCGAGGTCTCGGCCATCCGGGGCGTCGATTCGACCTACACGCTGAAGACCCTTCTCGACAAGAAGCTCCTCAAGATCGTCGGACGGAAGAAGGCGCCGGGCAGCCCGCTCGTCTACCGGACCTCGGAGCGCTTCCTCCAGTATTTCGGGCTCAACGGGCTCGACGAGCTGCCGTCGGAGGAGGAGATCGGCAAGATCCTCCAGGAGGAGAAAGCGTCCGAGGGGTAGCCGCTAAGTATAGACCCCGCCAGCACTTAGAGTTGACAAAGCGGGGCGGCTCGAGTAGCATAGGGCCCTATTCCCGATCGCGAGAACATGAAAATCATCGTCGCCGAACACAGCGGACTCTGCTACGGCGTCAGGCGGGCCCTGACCACGGCCCGCCGCACGCGCCGGGCCCGGGCCGGGCGGGTCACGACCCTCGGGCGACCTCATCCACAACCCCCGCGTCGTGGCCGGCCTCGCGGCCGAGGGCATCGGCTCCGCCGAGACGCCCGAGGAGGTGCCGGCCGGGACGGTCGTCATCCGCAGCCACGGCGTCTCGCCCGAGGTCACCCGCCGCCTCCGCCGCCGCAGGATCGACGTCGTCGACGCCACCTGCCCCATCGTCCAGAACATCCAGCGGCTGGTCGAGGCGCCTGGCCCGCCGGGGCCAGGAGGTCGTCATCGTCGGCCACCGCGAGCACCCGGAAACGCGCGGCCTCGTCGGCTACAGCCGCGGCCGGGGCGTCGTCGTCGAGGACGAGGCCCAGGCCCGCCGGCTGCCCCGTCCGCAAGATCCGGGCCGTGCTGGCCCAGTCGACCCAGGGCCTCGAGGCCTTCGAGCGCGTCGTCGCCGCCCTCGTCGGCAGGACCCGGGAGCTCCCCGTCCACAACACGATCTGCGACTCGACCCAGACCCGCCAGAAGGCGACCGTCCGAGCTCGCCGGCGCGGGTCGACGCGCTGTTCATCGTCGGCGGCCGGCGGAGCTCGAACACCGCCCGCCTCTACGAGATCTCCAAGCGCCTCCTGCCCCGGACGCTACTTCATCGAGAGCGCCGGCCAGATCACCCCGGCCATGCTCCGCGGGGCGCGGACGATCGGGGTCTCCGGGGGCGCTCCACCCCGCCCGAGGCCATCCAAGAAGCCGTCGACGCCATCGAGCGGAGCTTCGAACAGACATCCACCAGGGAGTGAACGTGCCATGACCGAGATCAACCAAACACCCGGACCGCGACGACAAAGATGTCGTCGGAGGACTACGAGCACCTGCTGGACCACTACCAGTTCAGCACCAAGGAAATCACCATGGGCAAGGTCCTCAAGGGCCGGGTGATCAAGAGTCACGCCGACCCACGTCCTCGTCGACATCGGCTTCAAGTCCGAGGGGGTCATCCCCGTCGAGGAGTTCAGCGAGCCCCAAGGCCCTGGCCGAGCTCCGAGCCGGGCGACGAGGTCGAGGCCATGCTCGAGAGGACGGACGTCAAGGACGGCTATCTCATCCTGTCCAAGAAGCAGCGCCGACGGCGTGCGGGCCATCGACCTCCTGGAGAAGGCCTTCGCCCAGCAGACACCGTCGTCAGCGGCAAGGTCGTCGAGCGGACCCGGGCGGCTTCACCGTCAACGTCGGCATCCCCGCCTTCCTGCCCGAATCCCACGCCGACATCCGGCACGGTCAAGGACCCCGCGACCCTCATCGGCCAGACGTTCAAGTTCAAGGTCATCAAGTTCGACCGCAAGAGCCGAGAACGCCGTCCTCTCCCGCAAGCTCTTCCTCCATGGACGAGCGGGAGAAGAAGAAGCGGCAGGTCTTCGGCCACCTGGCCAAGGGCCAGAAGCTCCCCGGGCCACGTCCGGTCGCTGACGAACTTCGGCGCCTTCGTCGACATCGGCGGCGTCGAGGGCCTGCTCCACGTCTCCGACATGTCCTGGGGCAAGATCGGCCATCCCTCCGAGCTCCTCAAGGTCGGCCAGGAGATCGAGGTCGTCGTCCTCGACTTCAACGAGAAGGACGAGAAGATCTCCCTCGGCCTCAAGCAGCTGACCCCCGACCCCTGGGCGAACATCGCCGAGAAGTACCAGGCCGGCCAGAAGATCACGGGCAAGGTCTCGAGCCTGACCGACTTCGGCGCCTTCGTCGAGCTCGAGAAGGGCGTCGAGGGCCTCGTCCACATCTCCGACCTGACCTGGTCGCGCAAGCTGATCCATCCCAAGAAGCTCCTGTCGCCTGGGCGAGGAGGTCGTCGGTGACCATCCTCGACGTCAACCCGACGACCAAGCGGATCTCCCTCGGCCTCAAGCAGGCCTCGCCCCACCCGCTCGAGCGTCTTCAAGCAGAAGCACGGCGTCGGCGTCGCGGATCAAGGGCATAGATGACGAGCATCACCGACTTCGGCGCCTTCGTCGAGGTCGAGCCGGGCATCGAGGGGCTCATCCACATCTCCGACATCTCCTGGGAGAAGATCAAGCACCCCTCGGAGAAGCTCCAGGTCGGCCAGGAGGCCGAGGCCGTCGTCCTCGCCATCGACGTCGAACGCCAGAAGGTCTCCCTCGGCATCAAGCAGCTCGAGGGCGACATCTGGGAGGAGTTCTTCACCCGGCAGCAGGTCGGGGACATCGTCAAGGTCAAGATCGTCCGCATCGCCGACTTCGGCGTCTTCGTCGAGATCGTCCCCGGCATCGAGGGCGTCGTCTTCACTCTCCGAGCTCGACGAGAAGAAGATCGACAAGCCCTCGGCCGAGTTTCGCGGTCGGCGACGAGCGGAACGCCAAGATCATCAAGCTCAACCCCAAGGACAAGAAGATCTCCCTCAGCTTCCAGCAGGCCCAGTTCGACCTCCAGAAGCAGGAGTTCCAGAAGTTCATGGACTCCCAGGACGACCGGATGACGCTGGGCGACATCATGAAGGACCAGCTGAAGAACCTGGTCGGCCCTCAAGAAGGGGAACCAAAAAGGAGGATTCTCGTGATTAAAGCTGACCTGATCAACAAGATCTCCCAGGAGCTGAGCATCCCCAAGCAGGAGGCCGAGACGGGCGTCAACCTGTTCTTCGAAACGATCCAGGAGGCCATCCTCAAGGGGGAGGAGATCGAGATCCGCGGCTTCGGCAGCTTCCGGTTCCGGAAGCGGACGTCGCGCTCGGGGCGCAACCCCCGGACGGGCGAGCCGGTCAAGGTCCCGCCGAAGAAGGTCCTCTACTTCAAGCCGAGCAAGCTGCTCAAGGAGCTGATCAACAAATAATGCGCTACCTCGACCGCGCCCTGGCGGGCGGCCTACGTCCGCAAAGCCCTGAGCGCGCGGGGCTGCATCTTCTGCGACGCCCTCGAAGGCGGGCGACGACCGCGAGGCCGCCGTCCTCTGCCGCGGCCGCCGCGCCTTCGTCATGCTCAACCGCTATCCCTACACGCCGGGCCATCTCATGATCGCCCCCGCGCGCCACGTGGCCGACTTGACCGGGCCCGGCCGGACGAGGGCGCGGAGCTCTTCGAGCTCCTCCAGGCTGCGCCTCCGGGTCCTGCGGCGCGGCCTACCAGCCCCACGGCTTCAACACGGGCATGAACCTGGGCCGGAGCGCCGGGGCCGGCGTCGCCGGCCATCTCCATCTCCACGTCGTCCCGCGCTGGACCGGGGACTCGAACTTCATGCCCCTCGTCGGCGGGACCAGGGTCTTCATCGAAGACCTCGACACGACCTACGAACGGCTGCGTCCTCTGTTCGACCGAGAGAGGCAGCGGATCAAGCGGGCGGAGCGGTGAACGAGGCCCTCCGCGACCTGTATTGAGGTGTCATCATGCTTAAGACCATGCGGAAGAACGTCAAGTCGCTGCACTGGATCCTGTGGATCATCGTCGGCACGTTCATCATCTCCATCTTCTTCATCTGGGGCGGCGCGGGCCGTCTCGGCGAGGGAGGGCGGGGCAACACCCTGGCCACGGTCGGCCGGGACAAGATCTCCTCCGACGAATACACCCGGGACCTCCGCCAGAGGCTCGAGGCCATGAAGAAGCAGTTCGCCGGGCCTCAACGAGAACCTCATCCAGCAGCTCAACCTCCCCCAGCAGACGCTCGAGCAGCTCGTCCAGCAGCGCCTCCTCCTCCAGATCGCCCGCGAGAAGGGCATCCGGGCCACGGACGAAGAGGTCCGCGACAAGATCACCTCCTACCCCGTCTTCCAGCGCGACGGCAAGTTCGTCGGCTACGACATCTACAAGCGGGTCCTCGATCTGAACCACATCGCCGCTCAAGGACTTCGAGGAGGGGCTCCAGCAGGACGTCATCATGTCCAAGACCGTCGGCTACCTCACGGCCGGGATCGTCGTCACGGACGACGAGGTCTGGGAGAGCTACCGGAAGCAGAACGACTCGGCCAAGATCGAGTACGTCGTCGCCGAGGCCTCCAAGGTCGAGGTCAAGGACAAGCCGACCGAGGCCGAGGTCCAGGCCCGTTTCGCTAAGGACCCGGGCGCCTACAAGGTCCCGGAGAAGCGTTCCGCCGAATACGTCTTCCTCAAGACCGACGACGCCAAGAAGGACATCAAGGTCACGCCGGCCGAGGTCGAGAAATACTACAAGGACAACATCGCCCAGTTCCGCGAGCCCGAGCGGCTGCGCCTCAGCCGGATCTGGCTGCCCTTCACGGCGAAGGACAAGGAGGCGGTGCTGGCCCAGGCCCGCGACATCCTCAAGAGAGCCCAGGCCGGCTCCGACTTCGCCGCCCTGGCCAAGACCTTCTCCAAGGACGACAAGGCCAAGTCCGGCGGCGACTGGGGCCTGACCGACTGGCGGTCCCTTTCGGCCAAGGAGACCGAGGCCGCGGGCAAGCTCGACGCCGGCCGCCTCTCCGACATCGTCGAGACCGACACCGGCGCGGCCATCCTCAAGGCGACCGAGAAGACCCCGGCCGCGACCAAGGCCCTGGCCGAGGTCAGCGCCACGGTCAAGGGCATCCTCGAGGACCAGAAGGCCCGGACCGTCGTCAGCGACCGGATCGGGCGGCTCGAGAAGCTGGCCCGCAAGGAGAAGAGCCTCGACGTCGCCGCCCAGAAGGAGGGGCTCAAGGTCGCCGCGACGGGCGCCCTCCGCAAGGGGGCCCCGCTCGGCGATTTCGACTCGGCCGGGGCCGTGAGCGACGCCCTGTTCGGGCTCAAGGAGAAGGAGATCTCGGCGCCGATCTACACCTACACGGGCGCCGGCCTGGCCCAGCTCCAGAAGGTCGACCCGGAGCGGCCGGCCAAGCTCGAGGAGGTCCGCGACGATGTCGAGAAGGACATCCTCGACGGCTGGAAGAAGGACCGGGCCCTGGAGAAGCTCCGGGAGCTCCGGACGCAGCTCAAGGACGACTGGGCCGTCGAGGCGGGCAAGCTCAAGCTCGAGTACAAGACCGTCGAGGAGCACAAGCGGGAACAGTACCTGGGCCTCGTCGGCGACGACCCGGCCGTCGACGCCCTTGTTTTCACCTTGCCTCTCAAGCAGGTCAGCGACCCCGTCCCGGTCGAGGACGGCTATGCTCTCTTCCGCGTCCTCGAGAGGAAGGAGACGACCCGCGCCGATTTCGACAAGGTCAAGGCCACCGAGCGGGACACGCTCCTCGAGCAGAAGCGGAACAAGTTCCTCCAGTCGGTCCTGGCCCAGGCCCGGGAGGAGAGGAAGGTCCGGGTCAACTACGACCTCTTCCTCAAGCTCAATTCCGAGGCCGTGTCCCGCTACGCCGGAGAATGAACGGTCCCATCGCCCGCGCTTCAAATAAATCGATCTTTATTTGAAAGGAGAGCGAGATGGAGACGTCCAAGACTTCCCTGCCGCCCGAGGCCTACCAGGAGCTCCCGCCCGGCCAGGCCTACAAGCCGTTCGTGCCCGCCGAGGCCGTCGTCCCAGAGGTCACCCTGCGCGGTCCGTCCTCTGGGGCCTGTTCATGTCCCTGTTCTTCACCTTCTCCATCGCCTACCTGGGGCTCAAGGTCGGCACGGTCCCCGAGGCGGCCATCCCCGTGGCCATCCTCGCCGTGGGCATCGGCTACGTCTACAAGCGCAAGAGCACGATCCTCGAGAACGTCATCCTCCAGTCGATCGGCGCCGCCTCGGGCGCCCTGGTCGCGGGGGCCATCTTCACCATCCCGGCGCTCTACATCCTGGGCCTGCCCACGGACATCGTCAAGATCTTCCTCTCGACCTTCCTCGGCGGCTGCCTGGGCGTCCTCTTCCTCATCCCGCTCCGGCGCTACTTCTGCGTCGAGCAGCACGGCAAGCTCCCCTTCCCGGAGGCCACGGCCACGACCGAGATCCTCGTCTCCGGCGAGTCCGGCGGCAAGCAGGCCTGGGCCCTCATCCTGGGCGTCGCCGTCAGCGGCGTCTACGAGTTCCTGACCATCGGCGTCCGCGCCTGGGACGAGCTCATCACCTTCCGCTTCCTGCCCTTCATGGACAGCCTGGCCGTCAAGACGAAGATGGTCCTCAAGGTCGACGCCCTGTCGGCCTTCCTCGGCCTGGGCTACGTCATCGGCCTGCGCTACAACGCCGTCATCGTGGCCGGCGGGCTGCTGTCGCACTTCGCCTTCATCCCGGCCATCTGGTTCCTCGGCCAGCACCTGCCCGGCGCCCTCTACCCGGGCACCGTGCCCATCGCCCGGATGAGCGAGACCCAGATCTTCAGCACCTACGTCCGGAACATCGGCATCGGCGCCATCTTCATGGCCGGCGTCCTGGGCATCATCAAGTCCATGCCGGTCATGGTCAAGTCCTTCTCCCTCGGCTTCCGCGAGATCTTCAAGGGGCGGAAGGCGGGCGCGGCGGTGGCGGCGCGGACCGACCGCGACCTCCAGATGAAGACGATCATCCTCGGCCTCCTGGTCACGGCCGTCGGCCTCTTCCTCTACTTCCTCTGGATCTCGAACCTCAAGCTGGCCATCATCGGCGTCCTCATCTGCCTCCTCCTCTCGTTCCTGTTCACGACGGTCGCCGCCTACGCCATCGCCATCGTCGGCACGAACCCCGTTTCGGGCATGACCCTGATCACCATCATCCTCTCGAGTGTCGTCCTGCTCGGGGCCGGGCTGTCCGGCGAGAAGGGCATGGCCGTGGCCCTGCTCATCGGCGCCGTCGTCTGCACGGCCCTCTCGATCTCCGGGAGCTTCGTCACCGACCTCAAGATCGGCTACTGGCTCGGGGCGACGCCGCGCAACCAGGAGCGCTTCAAGTTCACCGGCATCCTCGTCTCGGCGCTGACGGTGGGCGTCGCCATCTACATCCTGGACAAGGCCTTCTCCTTCCAGAGCGGGACCCTGGCCGCGCCGCAGGCGAACCTGATGGCCACGGTCATCAAGTCGATGATGTCCCGCGAGCCCGTGACCTGGCTCCTCTATGCGATCGGCGCCTCGGTCGCCCTGATGGCCGAGCTGGCCCAGGTGCCGCCGCTGGCCTTCGCCCTGGGCATGTACCTGCCGCTGCCGCTGACGACGCCGCTCCTCATCGGCGGCTTCATCTCGCACCTGGTCAAGAAATCGACCAAGGACAAGGAGCTGGCCGAGCGGCGCAACAACCGCGGCACGCTCATCTCGTCCGGGTTCATCGCCGGCGGCGCCCTGATGGGCATCGTCCTGGCCGTCCTCAAGCTCCTCAAGGTCGACCACGCCGTCAGCCTGGGCATCCCCATGGTCCTCGAGGGCGGCCGCTGGGTCGACGCGACGCCGGCGGCCTGGTTCACGAGTTACGGCCAGATCCTGAGCCTCGTCGCGTTCCTCCTTCTCTGCGGCTTCGTCTATTGGGACGCGCGGCGCCAGAAATAGCGGAATGAAACGAACGGAGGTTCCCCATGAAATCGAATAAGCTCTACTCGGCGGCCGACCGGGCCATCAACCAGGCGCTGCGGCTGAGGCCGGGCGAGAGATTCCTCCTCGTCACGGACACGCAGAAGCTCGAGATCGCCGAGGCCCTCGCCTACTACGCCAAGCGCGCGGGCGCCGAGACGACGACCTATCTCATGACCGAGACCCTGCGGCCGATCGAGGCGCCGACGCGCCAGTTCAAGGAGCTCATCCGCGGCGCCTCGGTCACCGTCTACATGCTCGAGGGCCGGTTCCCCGAGAAGCCCTTCCGCGGCTTCATGGTCGCCGAGGGGGCCAAGAACGGCCGCATCTGCATGATGCCGGGCATCACCCGCGACATGATGGAGCGGCTCGTCAACATCGACTTCTCGGAGATGGCGCGCTTCACCCGGAAGGTCATGCGGGCGATGAAGGACGCCGACGACGTCGTCATCGAGAACCCGGCCGGGACGAGGATCTCCTTCAGCGTCAAGGGACGGACATGGGACGCCGACATCGGCGACATCTCCAAGAAGGGCGTGCACGGCAACCTCCCGGCCGGCGAATGCTTCACGGCCCCGGTCGAGGAGACCTTCTCCGGCAAGCTCGTCATCGGCCTGATCGACGACAAGCTCGGCCACGGGGTCATGGAGTTCAAGCGGGGCAAGCTCGTCGGTTTCCGGGGCAAGGGCGATCGCCGAGGTCGTCAAGACCGTCGGCGCGGACCCGACCGCCCGCATCGTCGGCGAGTTCGGCATCGGCACGAACAAGGGCGCCAGGATCTGCGCCAACATGCTCGAGGCGGAGAAGGCCTTCGGCACGGTCCACTTCGCCATCGGCGACTCCTACGGCTTGGGCAAGAACAAGAGCCAGTACCACTTCGACGCGCTCGTCGACAAGGTCACGATCCGGGCCAAGGGCCGTTACGTCGCCAAGGACGGCAAGTTCCTCCTTTAATTCGGAAATGAGTATCGTGTCCCCGAAATACGACTTCGACAAGATCGTCGACCGGACGGCGACGGAATCCCTGAAGTGGGTCTATCCCCGCAAGGTCCTCAAGGTCGAGGACGCCCTCCCGCTCTGGGTGGCCGACATGGACTTCGAGGCGCCGCCGGCCGTCGTCGAGGCGATCGAGCGCCGGGCCGCCCACGGCGTCTACGGCTATCCCCTCGTCCCGCCGTCCTTCTACGCGGCCGCCATCGGCTGGCTCGCGAGGCGCCACGGCTGGGAGGTCCAGAAGGCGTGGATGGCCATGACGCCCGGGCATCGTCCCGGCCCTGAACTACGCGGTCCGCGCCTTCACCAAGCCGAACGACCCGGTCATCATCCAGACGCCCGTTTATCATCCCTTCTATTACGCCGTCGAGAACAACGGCCGCCGCGTCGTCCGCAACCCGCTCCTCTTCGACGGCCGCCGCTACACGATGGACCTCGACGACCTGCGGACGAAGATCGACGCCCCGGGCCGGATGCTCATCCTCTGCAGCCCGCACAACCCCGTCGGCCGCGTGTGGACGCGGGAGGAGCTCGAGGCCCTCGGCCGGATCGCCGTCGAGCGGGACCTTCTCGTCATCTCCGACGAGATCCATCACGACCTCGTCTTTCGCGGCCACCGTCACCAAGTCCTGGCCGCCCTCTCCCCGGAGCTGGCCCAGCAGACGGTCACCTGCATCGCTCCGAGCAAGACGTTCAACATCCCCGGCCTCGCGACCGCCGCCGTCGTCGCCGCCAACCCGGACCTCCTGAAGAAGTTCGAGGACGAGAGCGGAGCGCGCGGGTTTCGAGCTCGGGCAGGTCTTCGGCATCGTCGGCTTCGAGGCCGCCTACGCGCACGGCGGGGACTGGCTCGACGCGCTCTTGCCTTATCTCGAGGGCAATGTCGACCTCATGGAGAGGTTCCTCGCCGCCCGCATTCCCAAGATCAAGCTCGTCCGGCCGGAGGGAACGTACCTCGCGCTCCTCGACTGTCGGGGCCTGGGGATCGACCCGGCCGCCCTCAACGACTTCTTTCTGAAGCAGGCCCGCGTCTATTTCAGCGACGGGAAGATCTTCGGCCCGGAGCTCGAGGGCTTTGTCCGCGTCAACTTCGGCTGTCCACGGGCGGTGCTCGGCGAGGCGCTCGAGCGGGTCGAGGCCGCGGTCAAGAGCCTCTAGGATGGGGTCAGGTCTACGGCTGGGAGCTGAGTCTCCGCAGCGACCGACGGAATTGCGGCGGAGTGGCCCGGAGCCGCGATTCCGGGAAATATCTGGAGGAAATTCGGGGACATAGACCCAGGTACGTGCCCCCCCCCACGGAGGTGACCGATGTTCCGAGCGAAACCCGTGCGGTTCGTCGTCACGGTCCTGGCCGCCGCAGCGCTCTGCCCCGTCTCCTGCCGCATGTCCGAACATCCCGCGCCGTCCCCGGCTCCGACCCGCGTCTCCCCCGCCTTCCCCCGGAGCACGCCCATCCCCCGCAAGGACGCCTTCTTCGGCCTCCACTTCGACCTTCATCCCCAGGAGACCGACACCTCGCTCGGCGCCGACATCTCCGAGGCGAACATCCGCGACCTCCTGACGCGGGTCAAGCCCGACTACGTCCAGTACGACTGCAAGGGCCACGCCGGCTGGACCGGCTACCCGACGGCGGTCGGCTGGGCCAGCCCGGGCATCGTCAAGGACAGCCTGGCCGTCTGGCGCAAGGCCACCCGTGATCTCGGCGTCGGGCTCTTCATCCATTACTCGGGCGTCTGGGACACCAAAGCGGTAAAAGAGCATCCCGACTGGGCCCGGGTCGGCCCGGACGGCAAGCGCGACCCGAACGTGACGAACGTCTTCGGCCCTTACGTCGACAAGCTCCTCATCCCGCAGCTCGAGGAAGTGACGGCGAAGTATGGCCTCGACGGCGTCTGGGCCGACGGCGAATGCTGGGCCGTCCAGCTCGACTACTCCCCCGCGGCGCTCGCCGCCTGGAGAGAGCAGACCGGATTCAGGTATGCGCCCAAGAGTAAGAAGGACGGGCTCTGGCTCGCCTGGAAGAACTTCAACCGCCGCGCCTTCGAGCGCTACCTCAACCACTGGGTCGACGCCCTCCACGCCTCAAACCCCGCCCTCCAGCTGACCTCGAACTGGATGTACACCACCTTCGCCCCGAAGCCCGTCGAGGCCAAGCTCGATTTCCTGTCGGGCGACTACTCGCCGTCGCTCTCCGTCGACCGGGCCCGCGTCGAAGCCCGCTACCTGGCATCAACGGGCATGCCCTGGGACCTCATGGCCTGGGGCTTCGACAAGGGCCAGGGCCTCGGCTGGAGCATCAAGCCGGCCGAGCAGCTCGAGCAGGAGGCGGCGGTCGTCCTGATGCAGGGCGGCGGGTTCCAGATCTACCACACGCCGACCCGCTCGGGATACATCGTCGAGCCCATCATCCGGCAGGAAGAGGCGGTGGCGGAGTTCTGCCGGGCGCGCGAGGAGGCCAGTCATAAGAGCGTCTCCGTGCCCCAGGTGGCGCTGCTCCTCTCGAGCGAGAGCTACTGGGACGCCTCGGACAACGTGTTCTCCCCGTCGGCCGACGCCTACGCCGAGCTCGAGGGCGCCCTCCATGCCCTTCTCAATCTCCACTACTCCGTCGACATCATGGCGGAGCATCAGCTCCTGCCTCGCCTGCGGGAATTCCCGCTCGTCGTCGTCCCCGATTCCCACAAGCTAACCGACGAATTCCGAAAAGCCCTTACGGATTATGTGGAACAAGGAGGGAGCCTTTTACTCCTCGGTGAGAAATGTGCCCGCCTTTTCGAGCCGGCCCTCGGCGTCACGCTCGACGGCAAGCCTGTACAGCGGACGGCGGAGTTGGCCTCGACGAGCGGCGTCGCGAGCGCCGATGGAGCCTGGCAGAAGGTCAAGCTGACCACGGCCAAGGCGGCCGCGTTTGTCTATGCCACTCGTGACACTCGAAAAGAAGGTCAGGTCGCCGCGACGGTCAACGGCCTCGGGAAGGGCAAGGTCGGCGCCGTCTACGGTCCGGTCGCCTCGATCTACTTCCGCTCGCACCATCCGTGGCTCCGGGAGTTCATCGGCAACCTCACCGGCGAGCTCTTCCCCGACCCCGCCGTCCGGGTCGAAGGCCCCTACAGCCTGGACGTCGCCCTCCGGACGACGCGCGACGGAAAGCTCACCATCCATCTTCTCAACGCGGCCGGCCTGCCCCTCCCCGACCGCTACGACTTCACGGACTTCATCCCGCCGCTCGAGAATATCCGGCTGACGATCAAGACCACGGCGCGCCCCAAGTCGGTGACATGGGTGCCGGACGGCGGAGCGCTCGAATGGAGTTGGAGCAATGGCCGCCTGACTGTGACGGTCCCGAGGCTCCACATTCACGGAATCGTCGTTATCGAGTAAGGCGTCCAAGAGATAATATCGGAAAATGCGCAACATTCTCCGCGCCTTTAACCGGGCCAGGTTTGAGATTCTGACCGTTGGGCTCGCCTATTTCCTGACCGTTTTGGCCGGCGCCGGGATGGTTCACGAAGGCAGCCGCCCAGCCCTTAAATACAGGGATAAGCTCGTGGCCAAGGCGCGGGGCAAAGACCCTGCCTCAATCGCCTACGCGAAAGGAAGGAAGCTTGAGGCGGCCTTTTGGGATTTCGGGCAGAACCTTGTCCTCGGCGCGGTTCCCCTAACAATCACGGGGCTGACGGTCGTCTCTCCATACGGCTTCGCGGCTTATCGGGGATGGGTCGGGGGGATCGTGTCCGTCGACGGGCAGCACCGGAGCCGGCTCCGCGAACGGAAAAGCGCCGCTTATTACATCCTGACACTCATTTTGCAACTCATCCCCTACAGTCTGGCCGGCGGTATCGGGGTGAAGCTCGGCCTCGCCTACTTCCGACAAGACCCGGCTTACGAGGACAGCCGGAAAGTCATGGGCTATCCCGTCGAGGCGCTCAAGGATGTTGTCCGCGTCTACACCCTGGTCGTGCCGCTCTTCCTGGTCGCCTCCCTCTGGGAGTTCTTGAGCACCTGGAACTGATCCGGAGGCTTGCGTTCAAGACCGTTCCGGGTACAATGGGATTCTCATGACGGAGCCCGCGGCATGGCCATCAAAGCGAAGCTGACGACGTTCGACACGACGATGATCGTCGTCAGCCTCATCATCGGCATCGGCATCTTCCGCACGCCGGCCATGGTCGCCGCGGCCGCGCGAACCCCCGCCCTCTTCTACCTCGCCTGGCTCCTGGGCGGGTTGGCCGGCTTTCCTGGGCGCCCTGACCTTCGCCGAGATCGGCGGCCGATTCGCCAAGCCGGGCTCCTACTACAAGGTCGTCGCCGAGAGCTACAACTCGACCGTGGCCTTCATGCTCAACTGGGCCAACGTCATCATCCTCAACGGCGCCGGCGCCGCGCTGGTGGCCTGGATCGGAGCCGAGTACCTGGCCCCGATCGTCTTTCACGGCGCGACGCCCTCGAGCCTCCAGATCCAGGTAACGGCCGCCGTCCTCCTGCTCATCCTTCTGACCATCAACTACCTCGGGATCAAGACGGGCGCCTGGGCCCAGAACGTCCTGAGCCTGCTCAAGATCGGCATGATCGCCGTCATCGTCGCCGGGGCGTTCGTGTCGACGAAGGCGCCGGTCACGACCGGCGCCCTGCCCGTCGAGCGCTCCTGGTGGCTGGCCCTGAGCGCGGCCTTCATTTCGGTCTTCTACGCCTACGGCGGCTACCAGAACACGATCAATTTCGGCGCCGACGTCCAGAACGCCCGGCGCAACGTCCCGCGGGCCATCTTCTTCGGCATCCTCATCGTCCTGGCCTGCTACCTATCCATCAACGTGGCCTACGTCAAAGTCCCTCGGCATCCCCGGCATCGCCTCCGCTAAGCTCGTCGCCGCGGAAACGGCCCGGGCCACATTCGGCGGGCTCGGATGGCTCGTCGTCTCGCTGGCCATCTTCCTCTCGGCCATGGGCTTCCTCAACGTCACGCTGATGCAGATCCCCCGCGCCTACTATGCCATGGCCGAGGACAGGACCCTGCCGGCCGTCTTCCAGAAGGTCAACCCGCGGACCCAGGTCCAGGAATTCGGCATCGCCTTCCTAGGGGCGGTGATCCTCCTCTCCCTTTTCCTGCTGAAGACGTTCGAGAGCCTCATCAACTTCGTCATGTTCCTCGACACGATCACCGTGGCCCTCGTCGCCTCGACGATCTTCGTCCTGAGGCGGAAGGCCCGGCGGTCGGGCGAGGTCTATGAAGGCTACCGCGTGCCGCTTTACCCTGTCGTCCCGGTCGTCTTCATCGCTTTCCAGCTGACGGTGTCGTTGAACGTGCTCCATCAATAAGCCGCGCGAGGCCCTTTACGGGGCGCTCTTCTTCGCCGTCGGCTTCCCGGTCTTCCTTGTCATGCGCCGCATCAGCGGGAAAGGCCGGCCGCCGGCTCCGGCGGCGGACGCCGGCGAGGGCCCGGGCCGGGCCTAGGGATCCCGTTCGAGAGAGGGGGGAAAATGGCGCCTTCCGTCATCCGTCGTCTTCTCGCGCTTCCGGCCGTCGCGCTCTGCCTCGTCACGCTTCCGGGACGGTCCGCCCCGCGTCCGGGAGCGGAGGACGAGGTCTCCCCGCCCGTCTATGATTTCCGGATCGAAGACGGCTGGCTCAAAATGAAGGACGGGGTCGGGCTGGCCGTGACATACTACAAACCCGTGCCGCGGGCGCCCGGCGAACGCTTCCCGGTGCTCTTCGAGTTCCTGCCCTACCGGAAGGACGACGGCGGCTATATCGGCGTCTATTCGCTCTACACCTATTTCGTCCGCCGCGGCTACATCCTGGCCCGGGTCGATATCCGGGGCACGGGCGCGTCGGAGGGGACGTTCCCCCTGCGGGAATATTCCGAACAGGAGCTTGACGACGCCGTCGAGACGATCGACGAGCTCTCGCGGCTCCCGGCGTCCAACGGCAGCGTCGGCATGTGGGGCATCTCCTGGGGCGGTTTCAACGCCATCCAGGTCGCCATGCGCCGGCCGCCGGCCCTCAAGGCGATCCTGGCCGCGTGCGCCACGGACGATCTCTACCACGACGACATCCACTACATCGACGGCGCGTTCCACGTCGACGAATGGGCCTTCTGGTTCGACCACTCCAAGGCCATTCCCCGCTCGCCGGACTATCCGATCGACGAAGCCTATTTCCGCGAGCGCTTCGACTCCTATCCGGGGCTCCTGACCTATCTCAAGGAGCAGAGGGACGGCGAATTCTGGAGCCGGAATTCGCTCCGCGGACAGTACGGCAAGATCCAGGTCCCGTGCTATCTCATCGGCGGGCTCCTCGACGGCTACCGGGACAGCATCCCGCGCATGCTCGAGGAGATGAAGGTCCCGGTCAAGGCCGAGGTCGGTCCCTGGAACCACGCCTGGCCGGACGACGGCACCCCGGGCCCGAACTACGAGTGGAGGCACGAGGCCGTCCGCTGGTGGGACCAATGGCTTAAGGGGAAGGAGACCGGGGTCCGCCACGATCCCCGGCTGGTCATCTTCCTTCGAGCCGGGCACGAGCCGGATGCGGCGTTGAGCATGACGCCCGGCCGCTGGCTCGCCGGCGATTGGCCCATCCCTGGCACGACCCGGAAGAAGCTCTACCCGGCCGCGGACGGGCGCCTCGGGGAGAGCCCGGCCGCTCCGGCCGGCAGCGACGCCCTCTTCTACGTTCCGAGCTACGGCATCGGCACCGGGCTCTGGTGGGGCGAGCCGACCGGCGACATGCGGCCCGACGACGCCGGGGCCCTGATATATGACGGCGACGTCCTGCGCGAGAAAATCGAGATCGCCGGCCTGCCCCGTGTCCGCCTCCGTGTCAAGGCCGGCGCACCTCTCGCCCATTGGGTGGCGCGGCTCGAGGACGTCCTCCCGGACGGCCGCGTCGCGCTTGTCGCCGGCGGCCTTCTCAACGGTTCCCAACGGCGCTCGCGCCTGCGGCCGGAGCCGCTCGTCCCCGGCGAATCCTGCGACCTCGAGTTCGACCTCCACCTGACGACGTGGACGTTCCAGCCCGGCCACCGCGTCCGCCTCTCCATCACGAACTCCCTCTTCCCGATGATCTGGCCTACGCCCTTTCTCATGACGATGACCCTCGCTCACGGGCGCCGGGGCCACCTGGGTCGACCTCCCCGTCATCCAGGCCGCACGGTTCGGCGCGCCGGCCTTCGAGCCCGCCGGGAAGCGCGAGGTCCGGACGGACGCCCGGGACCTCGGGAGCGACGTCTGGCCCCAGGGGACGAGCGAGTGGAAGCGCGATACCGCGCGCGGCATCGTCACCTACACGTGGAGCGGGAAGAGCCGCTACGAGATCGGCGACCGACGCTTCGAGGCGACCGAAAAGAACGTCTACGAAACGAACGAATCCGACCCCGCGAACTCCCGGTTCCTCGGGGAAGACAGCGACCGGATCGTCTTCCGGGGACGGGCGATCGACGTCCTGACATCCGTCGAGATCCGCTCCGACGCGGGGAATTTCCATGTCACGTTCGTCCGCCGGATCCTCGAGAACGGCCGGCCCGTCCGCGAACGGACGTGGCGGGAGACGGTCCCGAGGCTCTTCCAATAGCCCCGGCGGCGGCGTGGTAGAATACTCGTAGGAGACGAGCAGAGGAGAGTCCCATGGAGAAAACCCGGAGCATCAAGAAGGTCCTCATCAGCCAGCCCACCCTCGAGGGCGCCGGCGTCCATCTCCACCGCGGCTTCGGCTTCCGCGAGGTGCCGATGTTCGACCCCTTCCTCATGTTCGACGACTTCCGCCAGGACGACCCCGACAAGTACCTGCCCGGCTTCCCGTGGCATCCCCACCGCGGCATCGAGACGATCACCTACATGATCCGCGGCACGGCCGAGCACGGCGACAGCATGGGGAACAAGGGCGTCATCGGCCCGGGCGACGTCCAGTGGATGACGGCCGGGAGCGGCATCATCCACCAGGAGATGCCCAAGGGCGCGAAGGACGGCAGGATGGGCGGCTTCCAGCTCTGGGCCAACCTGCCCGCCGCCCAGAAGATGATGGACCCGCGCTACCGCGACGTGAAGAAGGCGGACATCCCGGAGGTCGAGCTGCGCCGGCGGTGTCACCGTGCGCGTCATCTGCGGCACGGTCGGCAAGGCGCGCGGCCCGGTCCGGGACATCGTCACCGACCCGGAGTATCTCGATGTCTCGATGCCGCCGCAGGCCGAGTTCGTCCATCCGACCAAGCCCGGCCACACGGTCCTTGCCTACGTCTTCGAGGGACAGGGATGCTTCTCGGATGAGGCAGGCTTGTCGGCGTACGACATCGAGCCGGCCAGCTATTTCGACCTCGAAAGGAAGTCTTCTCTGGGGGACCACTCTGTCGTCCTCTTCGGCGACGGCAGCCGGATCAAGGTCGCCACGACGGACTCCGGCGTCCGCTTCCTCCTCATGTCGGGCCGCCCCCTCGGCGAGCCTGTCGCCTGGCAGGGCCCGATCGTCATGAACACCCAGGAGGAGCTGCGGACAGCCTTCCGGGAGTATCGAGCCGGGACGTTCGTCAAGCACGCCAAGCCGACCCGCACGAAATAGCGCACTAAAAAAAGGGGACACGCACCTTAGGTACATGTCCTCCTCATCGGCTGCCGGCGAGTGCGGCAAAAGCTGCCCCCCGTTGTTGCAAACGGCGGTCGAAATCGGTAATCTTGGGGGACCGAGGAGGCCTGCCATGAGCATGACCGGACGCGAACGCCTCGAGGCCGCCCTCAACCACCAGCGAGCCCGACCGCATCCCCGTCGACTTCAACGGCACGGCCGTCACCGGCATGCACGTCGACTGCGTCATCGGCCTGCGCGAGCACTACGGGCTCGAGAAGCGCCTGGTCAAGGTCCATGAGCCGTACCAGATGCTGGGCTGGATCGACGACGACCTCCAGCGCGTCCTCGGCCTCGACGTCGAGGGCGTGTGGGGCGTCGAGACGATGTTCGGCTTCCGCAACGAGAACTGGAAGCCCTGGCGCATGGACAACGGCCAGGAGGTCCTCGTCTCCGAGCACTTCCAGGTGACCAGGGACGCGAACGGCGACACGCTGATCTATCCCCAGGGCGACCGGACCGCCCCGCCCTCCGGCCGCCTGCCCAAGAACGGCTTTTTCTTCGACACCATCATCCGCCAGGAGCCGATCGACGAGTCCCGGCTCGACCCCGCCGACAACCTCGAGGAGTTCGGGCCGATCTCAGGACGCGGACCTCGATTATTTCGACGAGGCGAGCCGGCGCGCCGCGGCCACGGGCCGGGGCGTCATCGCCAACTTCGGCGGCACGGCCCTCGGCGACATCGCCCTCGTCCCGGCGCCGTTCCTCAACCACCCCAAGGGCATCCGCGACGTCGAGGAATGGTACGTCTCGACCCTGACCCGCAAGCCCTACGTCCACGCCGTCTTCGAGAAGCAGACGGAGATCGCCCTGGCCAACCTCGAGCAGGATCCGCGCCCGCGTCGGCGACCGCGTCCAGGCCGTCTTCATCTGCGGCACGGACTTCGGCACGCAGCAGTCGACGTTCTGCTCGCCGGCGACCTTCCGCGAGCTCTACCTGCCGTACTACCGGCGGATCAACGACTGGATCCACGAGCACACCGCCTGGAAGACGTTCAAGCACTCCTGCGGCGCCGTGCGGTCGCTCATCCCGGCCTTCATCGACAGCGGCTTCGACATCCTCAATCCCGTCCAGGTCTCGGCCGCGGGCATGGAGGCCGAGAAGCTCAAGGCCGATTTCGGCAAGGACATCGTCTTCTGGGGCGGCGGCGTCGACACCCAGAAGACGCTCGCCTTCGGTACGCCCGAGGAGGTCCGGGCCGAGGTCCTGCGCCGGTGCGAGGTCTTCGGCAAGGGCGGCGGGTTCGTCTTCAACGCCGTCCACAACATCCAGGCCAACGTCCCCGTCCGGAACATCGTCGCCATGTTCGACGCCGTCAAAGAATTCAACGAGCATGAAGAAGGCCACGTTCTACGTCATCTCCATCACCGTCGTCGCCGCCATCGGCGGCCTGCATCTTCGGCTTCGACACGGCCATCGTCGCCGGCGCGACGCGCTACATGAAGGAGCAGTTCTCCCTGAACTCGCTCCAGGAGGGCTGGGCCGTGAGCGTCGTCCTCATCGGCTGCATGTTCGGCGCGGGCCTGGCCGGGCCCGTCAGCGACCGGATCGGCCGGCGGCGGTTCATGCTCATCTCGGCCGTCCTGTTCCTCGTCTCGGCGGTCGGCTGCGCCCTGCCGCGGACGATCACCGAATTCCTCGTCTTCCGCTTCGTCGGCGGCCTGGGCATCGGCTCGGCGGCCGTCCTTTCGCCGCTCTACATCGCCGAGATCTCGCCGGCCCGGATCCGCGGCGCCCTCGTCTCGGTCAACCAGATGGCCATCGTCACGGGCATCCTGCTCGCCTACTTCGTCAACTGGGTCTTCGCCGGCGCCGGCCCGTCGAACTGGCGGTACATGTACGCCACCGGGGCCCTCCCGTCCGTCCTCTTCTTCCTGCTCCTCCTCAGGGTCCCGGAGAGCCCGCGCTGGCTGGTCAAGAAGGGCCGGGAGGAGGAGGCGCGCGCGCGTCCTGACCCGGGTCGACACGGCCGAGGCCGCCGCCCGCGGCCTCCGCGAGCATCAAGGAGACCCTGGCCCTCGAGGAGGGCTCGCTTCCGCGAGCTCTTCAAGCCCGGCTTCCGGCGGCCCATCCTCATCGCCATCGTCCTGGCCGTCTTCCAGCAGATCACCGGCATCAACGCCATCCTCTACTACGCGCCGCGGATCTTCGAGAGCGCCGGGTTCGGCCGGATGTCGGCCATCGGCCAGTCGACGATCATCGGCTTCGCCAACATGCTCTTCACCGTCGTGGCCATCGTCCTCGCCGACCGGGTCGGCCGCAGGCCGCTCCTCCTCGTCGCCACGGGCGGCATGGGCGTCTCGCTCGTCCTGCTGGGCGCGGCGTTCAAGTTCCAGTTCCTGCCGCCGTCGGCGCTGCTCTTCGTCATCCTCCTCTACATCGCCTTCTTCGCCTCGGCCATGGGGCCGCTCGTCTGGGTCGTCATGGCCGAGATCTTCCCCATCCGGATGCGCGGCGCGGCCATGGGCCTGGCCACGCTCATCCTCTGGTTCGCCGACTTCGTCGTGACCCTGACCTTCCCCGTCATCTCCGACAAGCTCAACGCCTCGACCGCCTTCTGGCTCTACGCCGTGATGTGCGCCCTCGACCTCGTCTTCATGATCTTCCATCCTGCCCGAGACCAAGGGCAAGTCGCTCGAGGAGATCGAGCGCCAATGGCTGAAAAGAAAAGCCTGAAGGGGGTTGGACATGGCCGATCAGAATCAACCGGGACTGACTGAAAAGGGTCTTCTTCGGGCCCTGGGGCCTGCGGGCCGGCTGGCGTCTCCTCATCTTCAACGCCGCCTTCTTCATCCTTGTCGGCGTCGTCATGAAGCTCATCCTTGTCCCGATCGTGGGAAAGGACCCCGATTGGACGGCGGCCAACTTCATCCTGATCGAGGCGGTATCGCTCGTCGGCGGCCGCGGCCTGCGTCCTCCTCATGGCGAAGATCGAGCGCCGCCGTTTCTCGGACTACGGGCTCACCCGGCGCGGGGCCTTCGGCCGGCTCTTCTGGGAGGGAGGGCTGTGGGGTCTGGCCACGGTCGGGACCGTCGTCGGCGTGATGGCCCTAGCCGGCGGCTATTCGGTGCGCGGTCTGCCGTGAGGGGCACGGACCTCCTCGTCGCGGCCCTCCTCTGGGCGGCGGCGTTCCTCCTCGCCTCTCTCATGGAGGAGCTCGTCTTCCGC
Organism: Candidatus Aminicenantota bacterium; assembly: GCA_963805045.1. Classification (GTDB taxonomy): domain Bacteria; phylum Acidobacteriota; class Aminicenantia; order Aminicenantales; family Saccharicenantaceae; genus DATKJS01. The sequence goes on along the minus strand of CAWDTC010000022.1, from coordinate 2,364 downwards.
GGCTACGAGCTCTTCACCCTGGCCTCCGGGCATCCGCTTCTGGCCGGCCGCGGTCGTCCTGTCCGCGCTCTTCGGCTTCTATCTCCATTACGCCCAGAAGCCCAACGAGACCCTGGTCGACGGCCTGAGCGTCTCCCTCATCGCGCTCTTCTTCTGCCTGACGGTGCGCCGCACGGGGAACCTCTGGTTCGCCATCGGCTGGCACTGGACGTTCAACTTCGGGGCGATGTTCGTCTTCGGCTTCCCGAACACGGGGAACAAGGGCGGGCTGCCCATCGCGGGACACCTGCTGGATTCAGTCACGCGCGGCTCCGCGCTCCTGACCGGCGGGCCGATGGGCGCCGAGGCCAGCCTCATCATCTTCCCCGTCATAGCCATCCTCTTCGCGGCCTTCCATTTCCGGTTCCGCGCCGTGAAGTACCCGGTCGACGGCCGCCCCTAGAGTCCAGAGGCTATTTCTTGTCGAGGGCGCGGGCCAGCTCCCAGACGGCCTTGCGCAGCTCCTCGTCGAGGATCCTCGAAGACGACCGCCGGCAGGACGCCGACCTCGTGCTTGAACATCGTCGCCTTCCGGTCGAAGCTCCAGCCGACGATGGGCGCCCCCGTCTTGGCGTCCACGAATTCGAGGTCCATGGCCAGCCGCCCTCCCAGATGTCCGCGCCGTCGATCTCCTCGAGGGCGTGGAGCCGCGACCGGAGAAAGATCTCCGGCTCCCCCTTCGTCCTGTCCGCGACGACGACCGGGAAGACCTTCATCTTCGTCAGGAACTCCGCCATGGCCGCCGCGACCTGCCGGCCCGGCCGGTCGACCCAGAACTCGTAGGGGTAATACTTGAGCTCGTAGGGCGCGACGCGGTAGAGGATGCGGGTGTCGTCGTAGGGGGCGTCGACGCCGGCCGGCTCGACGCAAACCCGGCGCCCGACCCGGGGCAGGGCGGGCTCGTCCGTGCCGATCGTCCGGATCTGGAAATACCTCTTGGGGTGCACGGACCCGCACCCGCCCGTCAGGACGGCCACCAGGATGAGGATCGCGGCTTTTCTCATTTCTTCTTGTCCTTTCGCGGCCGGATCAGGGCGGTCGGGTCCTCCGAGAGCTGGCGGGTGAGGTTCGACAGGTTTTCCATGGCGTCGCCCAGGTTCCGAATGGCCAGCCTGAGGTCGTCCTCCTGGGCGAGGAGGCTCGTCTCGATCCGCTTGATGCTCGTCGAGGTCGAGTCGAGGAACGTCCGGAGGTCCTGGACGAGCCGGCCCATCTCCTCGTCCGAGAAACGCTTGGAGATGTTGTCGACCGCCGCCTCCGACCGGGCCACGATCTTCTCGCTCATGTCGCCGACGTTGGTCGAGATCTTCTTGAGGTTCTCGGTCACGGAGGCGAACTCGTCCGCGGCCTTGGCGACGTTGTCGAACGAGCTCTCGAGCTTCCCCCGCTTGGCGGCGAGGACCTCGGAGATCATGGCCGAGCTCTTCTCCGCCTTTTCCAGGAAGCCCCTGATCCGGTCCAGGTTCTCGCGGGAGAGGAGGTTGTTGAAGCTGTTGACGGCCGTATCGATGTTGGTCACGATGTCGCCGGCCTTTTCCTCCAGGCCGCGGCTCATCTGGATCTCGCCCCGCGGCGGCAGCCGGACGGAGTCCTTGGTGCCTCCCTGGAGGTCGATGAAGCGGATGCCGGTGATGCCGGCCAGGGCCAGGACGGCGGTCGTGTCCCTCTTGATCGGGAAGCCCTTCTGGATCTTGATGGGACGAGGACGGAGCTGAGGTCCTTCTGGTTGACCTTGATGCTCGTGACCTTGCCGACGTCGACCCCCTGGTAGCGGACGGCCGACCCGACGTAGAGGCCGTTGACGGAAGTGTCCCGGAAATTGACGAAGTAGACGTCCCCCGCCTCCCGGAGCTTGGGGACCAGAAAGAAGCCCAGCACGATGAGAAAGATGACCGTGGCGATCGCCAGAAAGAGGCCCAGTCGCGTCTTTTGTTCATGCGTCATCATGGTCGGCCTTCCTGAGGAAGAATGTCCGGACGAAATCGTCGTCCGAGCCCAGGACCTCCGCGAGGGTTCCGGAAAAGTGGAGCCGTCCCTCCCGGAGGACGAGGACGCGGTCCGCGATCCTCTCGATCGAGCGGAGCTCGTGGGTGACGACGACGAAGGTCGTCCTGAACGTCTCCCTGATCTTGAGGATGAGGTCGTCGAGATGGTTCGAGGTGATGGGGTCGAGCCCGCCGGACGGCTCGTCGCAGAGGACGACGGCGGGGTCCAGCACGAGGGCCCGGGCCAGGGCCCCCCGCTTGCGCATGCCCCCGGAGAGTTCGGAGGGGAGCTTCGCCGCGCTGTCGAGGAGGTCGACCTGGGACAGCCGGTCGTGGACCA
>CAWDTC010000021.1:0-115114 GCA_963805045.1 Candidatus Aminicenantota bacterium | reverse complement strand
CTGACAGAACCGACACGTTAGCGATTTTGGATTTTCGATTAACGCCCCCTGCGGGGATAAGGCGGCATAGCATGGCGCTGCCAACTCGAATCGCGGCCCGCCTGATGGGCCTGGCGCGGCTGATTGAGAACCCGCGGCTGCTGAAGCTGCGGCGGCATGGCGGCGTCCTGGGAACGTATTACAGCTTGAACCAGCCGTGGCTGACCAGCCTGGGCATCGCCACTGTGCTGGACATAGGCGCGCACACCGGCTTGTTCTCCGTGACGATCAACGCCGTTCTCCCGCGGGCCAGGATCTATGCCTTTGAGCCGCAGCAGGAATGCTACGAGCAGTTGAAACGGCGGCTGCGCGGCGTGGCCGGCTTCGCCGCGTTCAACGTCGCGTTGGGCGAGCAGTCCGGCACGGTGGCGTTCGAGAGGAGCGCCTCCGCGCCTTCCTCTTCGTGCCTCAAGATGGCGGAACTGCACAAGCGGCTCTTCCCTCACACCGCGCGGCGGAAACAATCCGCGTGCCTGTCGAGCGGCTCGATGCCCTCGCCTCAACGCTCGATCTCAGCGGCCCGTGTTGATGAAGATTGACGTCCAGGGATACGAAGACCGCGTGTTGCGCGGCGGCGAACAGACAGTGAAACGCGCGCAGGTGCTGCTGGTCGAGACATCCTTCCAACAGTTATACGAGGGCCAAGCCTTGTTCGAGGATATCCTGGCGCTTCTTCGCGGCTGGGGATTCCGGTATGCCGGAGCGCTGGACCAGCTCTTGAATCCGCGGACCGGCGAGGCGCTGCAACAGGACAGCATCTTCGTCAACTGCGCAAGAGTGATGGAGGATGGGAAGAATGGGACATATTGGGACTGATGGGAACCCATAGGTCCGCATTCTATTCCCATTATTACCATCCTGCCATTGGTAGCCTTTGTTGTATTCACTCCCGCATCTGCTGCCTTCCGGCCCATAGCGCGCCGTAGGTCATGCGCACAGCGTCGGAGAGCAGGCGCTGCGGGGAAACAGGCACGGCGTCAAGCTCGGCCAGCAACGGCTTCCAGCCGGTAACCCATGAGGGCCAGACGTTCGTCGCCGATCCATTGAAGATAACGGCGCGCCCAGCGCTTGCGCAGCGGGTTGCGGAGCGTTTTCTTCCATTTGTCGAGCGGCTCGGCGCTGATGGTGCTGTAGGTTTTGGAGCCGGCGTAATCGCCCAGCCGGCCCTGCAACTTCACCTGGCTGAAGGCCTCTCCGACCCGCGCGTCGAAAGGCAGTTCCAGATAGGCGAAGAGCTTGCGCAGCGTGGCCTCGCGGTCCGCGATCAAGTCCTCATACCGCAAGGCGTGGACCTTCTCCTTGGCCTGGCCGTAGGCGCTGAGCAGGTTCTCCAGGCCGCGGAACAGGTCCATGCGGTAGCCGTACAGATTCCATTTGCCCTGCCCGAAGAACTCCATGTACGAACCAAGCATCGCCAGCGGATGGCGCCAGAGGAAAATGTGTTTGCCGTCGGGGAACAGGGCCGATTATCTCGCCGGCCACGAGGTGATAGCGCGGCGTCTTGTCCAGGAAATAGCGGGCCTCGCGCCGCGCGGCCTTGGCATACAGGCGCAGCGCCAATTCCCGTATTTCGGCCAGGTAGTCCGCCTTGCCGCGGGGGAGCAAGCCATAGAAGTCCTCGATGGCGGTGACCGCGAGCCTGTGGCCGTATTCCGCGCGCGCGCCCTGGCGCTCTTGAGAGTATAGAGCAGCGGCAGGAGCAGCCAGGGTTCCGACGCGGTGGCAATCTCCGCATGCGCCCCCAGGATGCGCTGGAGCAGCGTCGAGCCGGCGCGGGGCAGGGAAAATAGGAAGATAGGCCGCATTGCGCCACAATGTTGGTCTTTTGGCGAAAAGTGCAAGCGCCGAGAAGGATTTTCGATTTTCGATTTTCGATTTTCGATTGAACTTCGCGGTTGGCAAGGCAAGTGGTATCATGGAGGTGGGATGTTCTGGGAGGTTCAGCACCATGGGAGACCCAACAGAAATGGGCAGAGTCGCGGTTGAGATTGAGGTCGTCAATAGACATAGACCAAGCCATGGCCGACGAAGGTCTGTTGCCGGCCGAAAAAATCAGGCGTGTGACAATGACCGCCCTTGTGGATACCGGCGCCACAATGCTGGTCCTGCCGAGGACGTCATTCAGCGTCTCGGTCTGACGGCCCGCGCACGGTCCAGGACGCGCTTGGGGGATGGCCAAGTTGTGTCCCGCAAAGTATATGACCCGGTCAGGCTCAAGGTCCAGAACCGCCTGGTAATCGTCGAGGTCATCGAGTGCGCCTGCCGGGTGCCCGCCCTGCTTGGGCAAGATCCCGCTGGAGGGACTCGACTTCGTGATAGACACCAAGAACCAGCGTTTGTTGCCTAATCCTGAATCACCAGATCCCGAAATGGCGATGATGGATTTGTTGTAGCTTAGGGGAACGCTTCGCGCCGCGTGAACCAGCAAAAGAATTGAAGCTGAGACCAGATCATGAGCGCCAACACGGAAGTCATCTATGTCCTGCCCGTGCTGGAACCCGCCGGGGCCGAACGCATCGTTGTCGAACTCGCCCGCCGCCTGCCCGCGCATGGTTTCCGCGCTTCTGTCGTTTGTCTCGAAGACGAACGCGCGCCCGCGGGCGTGGAACTGGCGGCGGCGGGGATTCCCGTCCGCGGGCTGCGCCTTTCGCGCCGCAGGACGCTGGCCTGCGCCCGGGCCTGGCGAGGCTGTTTCCCGCCAGCAGGCCGCTGATCGTGCACTCGCATCTCTTCCATGCCAACCTCGCCGCGCGCCTGGCCTATGCGCGGCTGGAGAGGGAAGCGCGCCGCGGCCTGCACATCCTCAGCACCGTCCACGTGGCCGAACGGCGCTTTCGGCCCTGGCAGTTCGCTCTGGACCGCCTGACCGCGCGCTACGCCCGCGCGGAAGTGTGCGTCTCGCGCGCCGTGGCGCGTTTCCAACAGGAGCGCACCGGGCTGCCGCGCGAGTTCTTCCGCGTGATCGAGAATGGCATTGACCTCAGCCGCTTCGCGCCGGCGCGGACGCCTGTCACGGCAGTCAGACGCCCGTGTCAGCGCCTGCCGCGCCGCTGGTGGTCTCCATCGGCCGCCTTGATCCGCAGAAGGATTTTCCCACGCTGTTGCGCGCCTGGCAGACGGTGAACGCCCGCTTGCCCGCGGCGCGGCTGACCATTGCCGGCGCCGGGCCGGAAGCGGCAAGCTTGCGCGCCCTGTGCGCCAGCCTCGAACTGCGGAACGTGGAGTTCGCGGGTTTCGTGCGAGGACGTGCCGGCCCTGCTGCGCCAGGCCAGCCTGTACGTGCAGCCTTCGGCCTGGGAGGGTTTCGGCCTGAGCGTGGCGGAAGCGATGGCCTGCGGCCTGCCTGTCATAGTCAGTGACGCCGACAGTCTTGCCGGAACTGGTGGCGCATGAGCGGACCGGCCTGGTTTTCCCCAAGGGCCAGGAGGCGGACTTGGCCGAAGCCATGTTGAGGCTCCTGCAAGACCCCGCGCGCGCCGCCGAGCTGGCCGCGGCTGCGCGCGCTGAGGCGCTGGGCAGGTTTTCGGTGGAGCGCATGGCCGCGGAATACGCCGGCTTGTATCGGGAGATTCTATGCTCATGCGCGTCCTGACCCTGGCCCTGCATCCGAGCATTGACCGCGTGGTGCGCATCAGGCAGCTCAAACCGGGCGCGACCTTTGACGCCGAGCTGCTCATGACCGTGCCCGCCGGGAAAGGCACGAATACCGCGCGCGCCTTGAGCTGCGTTTGGCCCAAGCCGCGGCAGATCGTCTCCGTCGGCTGGATCGGAGCGGGAGAAAGAGACTGGTATGCGGCGCGGCTGGCGGAATTGAACGGCATTCGCGCGGCGCTCTGCGCGCGGTCACGGCCGTGACGCGGGCGGTCCCGAACTCACGGACCTTCTCCTCGAGGATCTCGAAGAGCCCGGCGACGAGGGACAGCTCATGCACGGGCGGCCCGCTCCGCGGCCAGGGCCTCGACAAAGAACGCCGCCAGCCCGTCCATCCCCTCGCCCCGCAGCGCCGAGATGCGGAAGACCTTGAGCCGCGGGTTGATGGCCAGGGCCTCCCGCGCGGCCCGGTCCGGGTCGAACGGCAGGAGGGGGATGAGGTCGGCCTTGGTCAGGAGGAGGACGTCGGCCGTGGCGAAGGCCTGCGGGTACTTGGCCGGCTTGTCGTCCCCCTCCGGCGAGGAGAGGAGGACGCAGCGGAGGCCCTCGCCGAGGTCGTAGCCGGCCGGGCAGACGAGATTGCCGACGTTTTCGATGAACAGAAAATCGATCGCGGCCGGGACGTCGGCGAGGACCTTGCCGACCATCTTGGCCTCGAGGTGGCAGGCCCCGCCGGTCGTGATCTGCCAGGCCGGGACGCCGCGGGCGCGGATGCGCTCGGCGTCGCGCTCGGTCTCGATGTCGCCCTCGACGACGGCCATCCGGTAGCGGCCCTTGAGCCGGTCGGCCAGGGCTTCGAGCAGGGCCGTCTTGCCCGAGCCGGGCGAGCTGAGGAGGTTCACCGCGAGGATGCCGCGGTGCCGGAGCTCCTTCCGGATCCCGGCCGCGATCTCCTTGTTCGTGCCGAGGAGGTCCCTCCGGACAAGGACGTCCTTCCTGGTCATGGTCGAGGCTCCTTTCCCGCCTTCTTTCAGGAACGCCTCCAGGGAGCGGACGGCCCGGCCGAGGTTGGCCGCGGCCCGGGGCGACAGTCCCTCGCCGACGCCCCAGCGATGGCCCCGGATGGCCAGGAGGCGGGCCTCCGGCGTCCGGCCGTAGAGAGCGGTGCATAGGCCGAGCACGGCCCCCGGCCCCAAGGCGTGAGTCAGGGCCGGCGCCGCGGCCTCGGGCCGCACCCCGCTCCAGCGGAACGGGACGCGCAGGCCCCGGGCGGCGTCGACGAAGACGACCGCGTCGTGCTCGGCGCAGGCCAGGGCGTCCTCCACGTTGAGCTGGTAGTTGGCGTCGCAGGTCACGCCCCGCAGCCCTCGGCGCTCCAGGCGCGCCACGGCTGCCGCTCCCAGCCCGTCGTCGCCGCGGCCGGGGTTGCCGATGCCGACGACGAGGACCCGCCGCGCCTTCGCCCGCCGGCCGGCTAGCGGGTCTTCCGTTCGAGGACGTGGCCGTTCGCGTCGCACAGCGTGACCTCGAGGGGCATCCGGCCGAGGGCGTGGGTGGCGCAGCTCAGGCACGGGTCGTAGGCCCGGATGGCCACCTCGACCCGGTTCAGCATGCCCTTCGGTGATCTCCGGCTTTCCGGAGAGGGCGTTCTCGGCGACCCACTGGACGGCCCGGTTCATGGGCTCGTTGTTGTTCGTCGTCGAGACGATCAGGTTGGCCATGGTGATCTGGTCGTCGGCGTTGACCCGGTAGTGGTGGAAGAGGGTGCCGCGCGGCGCCTCGATGAGGCCGACGCCCTCGCGCCGCCCGCTTGCCCGTCTTGACCAGCTCCGTCCCCTGCAGGTCCTTGTCGTCGAGGAGCTCCTTGATCACCTCGGCGGCGTGGAGGAGCTCGATCAGCCGGGCCCAGTGGGTGTGGAGGGACATGTTGTTGGGCTTGCCGTCCGTGTAGGCCTTGTAGGCCTCGAACTCCTTCTGGGCCAGGGGCGAGGGGATGAAGTCGCAGGTGTTGAGCCGCGCCAGCGGGCCGACCCGGTACCAGCCGTCGGCCTTGCCGAGCGACCGGAGGTAGGGGAACTTCATGTAGCTCCAGGACCGGACCTCCTCGCCGATGTACTCGAGATAGTCCTGGTAGTCCACGTCGTCGAGGATCTTGTGCCCGTCGGCGTCGACGGCCCGCAGGACGCCGTGGTAGAAGTCCAGGGCGCCGTCCTTGCGGACCAGGCTGAGGTGGTTCGAGGGGAAGACGGCGAAGCCGTCGATGACCTCCTTGTTCTTCCGGTGGTAGTCCTTGAAGAAATCGAGGGCGGCCTGGGACCAGGCGATCATCTGGTCGATGTTGAGCGGGGCCGGGCCCTTGAGGAAGCGCGTCCCGCTCCTCCGGCGTCAGGTTCTTGTTGATCCCGCCGGGCATGGCGCCCGTGCCGTGGATCTTCTTGCCGGCCGTGGCCTGGATGACCTCCTGGCCGAACTTGCGCATCAGCACGCCCTGGACGGCCAGGTCCCGGTTCTCGGCGACGACGCCGATGACGTTCCGGATGGCCGGGTCGGCGTCCATGCCGAAGAGCAGGTCGGGCGAGGCGAGGTGGAAGAAGTGCAGGGCGTGGGACTGGAAGATCTGGCCGTAGTGCATGAGCCGGCGCATCTTCTCGGCCGTCGGCGTGCAGGCGTCCCGGGGCCGGCGCCGACGACCACGTCCATGGCCTTGGCCGCGGCCAGGTGGTGGCTGACCGGGCAGATGCCGCACAGCCGCTGGACCAGGACCGGCACCTCCCAGTAGGGGCGGCCCTGGACGAACCGCTCGAAGCCGCGGAACTCGACGATGTGGAGCCGGGACTGGGTGACCTTGCCCTGGTCGTCGAGGTGGATGGTGACCTTGCCGTGGCCCTCGACCCGCGTGACGGGTTCGATGGTGATCTTGCGTGCCATGCGTCTGTTCACCCTTCAGTCGTACTTGACGAGGTTCGTAAGGCAGGTTCAGGGGCCGGCCCTGGAGGAGCGCCGTCAGCGCCTCCCAGATGAGGTCGGCCGACGGCGGGCAGCCCGGGAGGAAGTGTCGATCTTGACGATCTCGTGGCAGGGATAGACCCTGTCCAGGATGAGCGGCAGCTCCGCGTCGTTCGGGATGAGCCGGTCCGTCCGGGTCCACGGTCGGGCCGTTCAGGTAGGCCTCGTCCAGGCACTCCTTGAGCGGGATGCCGTTGCGCAGGGCGGGCAGCCCGCCCATGATCGCGCACTCGCCGACCGAGACCAGGGTCGGCAGTTCTTGCGGAAGGACCGCAGGACGTGGACGTTCTCGCTGTTGCAGCAGCCGCCCTCGATGAGGCCGATGTCGCACGGGCTGGGTGAACTTCTTGATGTCGTCGATGGGCGACTTGTCGAACTCCACGAGCTCGATGAGCTGGAGGATGCGGTCGTCGATGTCGAGGAACGACATGTGGCAGCCGAAGCAGCCGGCCAGGGAGGCGGTGGCGATGATGGGCTTGCTCATGATCTCACCTCGCGGGCCCTTCCTCGATGTCGCTGCCGATGGGCTTCGTATCGAACTTGCGCTTCCCGATGGGCACGGCGAAGCCGACCTCCTTCTTCAGGATGGCGCCGACGGGGCAGACGATCCATGGCCCGGCGGGCCTCCGCATCGGTGAGGCGGGCGGCGAGGTCGCGGTCCGCCTCGATCGTCACCCGGCCGGTCCGGTCCTGGGCGGCGAAGACCTTCCGCCCGTCCTTGGCCCGGACGCCCCGGACGCAGCGGAGGCACTGGATGCAGCGGTTGCGCTCGAGCATGATCTTCGGGCTCGAGGCGTCGAGCTCTCGGACGGGGAACAGGTAAGGGAAGCGCGGGGCCATGATCCGGTAGCGGTAGGCCAGGGCCTGGAGCTCGCAGTTGCCGCTCTTCTCGCAGGTCGGGCACATGTGGTTGCCCTCGACGAAGAGCATCTCGATGAGGGCGCGGCGCATGTCCTCGAGGTCCGGGGCCGTGTTCTCGACGGCCATGCCCTCGGTCACAGGCTGGGTGCAGGCGGCCATGTACCGCCCGCCGACGCGGACCGTGCAGACGCGGCAGCTGCCGACGGGCTTGAGCCCCTCGTAGTGGCAGAGGACGGGGATGTAGACGCCGTTGGCCTTGGCGGCCTCGACGATGGTCTGGCCCGGCTTGGCCAGGCACTCCTTGCCGTCGATGGTGAAGCGGATCTCAGTCATGGAGGGACTCCTTGCACTCGGGCTGCCGGTTGGCAGCGGTGCAGCCGTCCTGGAGCGCGGTCCGGAGGTCGAAATCGGGGACGAAATCCACTCCCTGCTGGATCTTCACCTCGTAGAGCTCGCGGAAGTTCTGGAGCGTCGTCAGAATGGGGTTGGGCGAGGTCTGGCCGAGGCCGCAGCGGCTGGTGGCCTTGACGAGCTTCCCCCAGTCCTCGAGGTCCTTGAGGTCCTGGACGGCACCCCGGCCGGCGACGACCTTTTCGAACTTTCTCTTGAGGAGGACGTTCCCCGCCCGGCAGGGCGTGCACCAGCCGCAGGATTCCTCGACGAAGAACTCCATGAAGTTCTCGACGACCTCGAAGATGTCCCGGTCCCGTCCGAAGACGATGACGGAGCCGCCCGTCGCCAGGTCCGTGAAGCTGATCCTCCGGCCGAAGCCGGACCTCGAGAGGCACGTCCCGGAGGGCCCGCCGACCTGGACCGCCCGGACGTCCTTGGCCCCGGCCATGTCCAAGAGCTCCTGGACGGTCAGGCCGAACTCAACCTCGTAGACGCCCGGAGCGGCGCAGTCGCCGGAGACGCTGAGGAGCTTCGTGCCGGCCGATTTCGGCAATTCCGAAGGATGTGAACCAGGCGGCGCCGTGGACCAGGATCTGCGCGGCCGCGGCCAGCGTCTCGACGTTGTTGACGGTCGTCGGCTGGCCGAGATAGCCAAACTGGACAGGGAACGGCGGCCTGTCGCGCGGCTCTCCCCTCTGTCCCTCGGCCGATTCCAGGAGGGCCGATTCCTCGCCGCAGACGTAGGCGCCGGCGCCCGACTTGATGGCGATGTCGAAGTCGAAGCCGGCCGAGCCGGCGACCTTCCTGCCCAGGACGTGTTCGCGGCGGAGGGCCTCGAGGACCGACTCGAGATAGGGCTTGAGGTAGGAATACTCGGCCCGGAGGTAGAGGATCCCTTCGCGGGCGCCGACGGCGTAGCCGGCGACGGCCATGCCCTCGAAGAGGAGGCGCGGCAGCTCGGTCAGGATGACCCGGTCCTTGAAGGTCCCGGGCTCGCCCTCGTCGGCGTTGCAGACGACGTAGTGGCGATCGCCTTTTTCCTTCCGGCAGAACTCCCACTTGAGGCCGGTCGGGAAGCCCGCGCCGCCGCGGCCGAGGAGGCCCGAACGCTTGATCTCGTCGATGACCATGTCGGGCTGCATCGAGAGGGCCGCCTTGACGGCGGACCCGGATTCGAACGGGCCGAAGAGGACCGGCCCTCGCTTCCGGATGTTGTTCGAGACCATGGCCCGGACGAGCTCGGACTGATTGGCGCCGTCGCCGTAGGTCCCGACGAGGCTTTGGGCGGGTGTGCCCGCCCGCAGGCCGCGGACGATGGCCCGGGCCTTGTCGGGAGTCAGAGCAGGTGAAGACGACACCGCCGACGATGGCCGAGGGCTCCTGGTCGTTCATGCCGATGCAGGACGTCGGGAAGAGCCCGACGAGGCCGTCGGCGGAGACCTCGCCGAAGCGGCAGCCGGCCTCCTCCTCGAAGGCCCGGGCCACGGCGGTCCGGCCGTTCATCCGCGAGGTGATGGAGTCGTTCAGATAGACGGCCGCGCGTCCACGCGAAGCGAGCGAGAAGAAGTGATAGAACGTGACGACGCCGCGGACGTCGGCCTCGGAGAGCTTGAGGGCCCCGGCGACCTCGGCCACGGCCGTTTCGGGGACGCGGCCGTCCCGGGCCTGGATGTCGGCGAGGATGTCCAGGAGGCGTCCCGGGTCCTTCTTGTGCCTGGCGATGATGTCTTTGAAGTGGTCCATGATTCTACCCCCACGGATGAACGTAGTAGTCTAGCACAATCGGGGCGGCAAACAAAGCCTCCGCGGAGGGGGCGGACGAGGCGGCGCCTGAGGGCGGGCCGGCCTCCAACCGGCATTTTAGGGCTTGCTTTTTCCTCCCGAATGAGGTTAAGATGGGGCCAGGAATATTGCGGAGAATACTCGAAGAAGGAGGCTTCATGAGAAAACAGACACTCGTCGTTCTCGGGATCTTGATCGCCTTTTTCGCGGTCCAAAGCTGCACGTCAAACCCTGAACAGGGGCTCCTGTCCCGTTATTTCAACGCCGTCACGATGAACGACAACTCAACCATGGCCTCCATGGCCCTCGAGCCGGCCCAGTGGGAAGTCGCGTCCTGGGAGATCGTCAGCGTCAGCCCGGAAAAGACCGATCCCGTCACCCTCTCCGACCTGAACAAGAAGGAAATGGAGGCCAAGAAGGCCCAGGACGGCCAGATCGGCCCGACCATGGACGCCGACGCGGCCCTCGCCAACGCCAAGGATGAGCTCGACCTGGCCCGGACGGCCGGGGCCAAGGCCATCGCCAAGAAGAAGGTCGACGAGACCCAGGCCAAGTACGACGAAGAGTACGGCAAGATGAAGGAGTTCAAGAAGGCCTACACGGACGCCAAGAACGCCGCCTCGATGGAGGAACAGATCACGCTGTTCTCGCTCGGTCTCCGCGAGCTGGCCGGTGTCCGCGACCTGAGCGGCAACGTCCACTCCAAGGACGTCGTGGTCAAGATCAAGACCAAGCAGGGCGCGGTCAAGAACTACAAGCTGCCGATGCGGATGTACGACGTCAAGACCGACGCGGGGCAGAAGCTGCCGAGCCGGTGGGTCATCATCCGGTTCGAGCCGGTCGCCTGAGGCCGCGGGGGGACGGCGTCCTCGCGACATGTTGATTCCTTGTCCCTGTTCGGTATAATAGAACGCTTTTCCGGGCCGTTAGCTCAGAGGGAGAGCACCGGCCTTTTAAGCCGGGTGTCGCTGGTTCGAGTCCAGCACGGCTCATTCTCCTCTTCCGCCCCTGTCGTCTAGAGGCCTAGGACATCGCCCTTTCAAGGCGGCAACACGGGTCCGAATCCCGTCGGGGGCGCCACGTCTTAGTTTTCCGAAGCCCTGTCCCGAGAATGCCCGGGGCGTCGCAAGGCCGTTTCCGGGCAGGAGAGGGGGCAGGCCGCGGCATGGGAGAAGGGGTACGGGCCCTCCGTCACGGGGATTGAGTTATAATGGACTCGCCACGGGCGATTGGCTCCGGCGGCGGCCCGGGCGAGTATGCTTCCATGCGAAAAAGAGGTTCCGACAGGATCTCCGGCGATCGGTCCTCTGACCCATCGACGTGCTTCTTTGCCTCCGACCTGCACGGACGCATCGATCGTTACGAGAAGCTTTTTCAGGCGATCAGACAGGAGCGCCCGAGGGCGGTGTTCCTCGGAGGGGATCTCCTCCCATCCTATCTGCTCGCGCTCTCATCGACGCATGAGGCTTTCCCCGATTTTGTCAAGGACTTCTTGGCGCCGAGATTCGCGCGATTGAAGAAGGCGCTCGGGAAGGACTATCCCAGGGTCTTTCTGATCCTGGGAAACGACGACCCGCGCTCCGAGGAAGCGGCGATCCTGGCCGGAAGCCGGCGGGGCCTATGGGAATATATCCATCATCGCCGGGTCCGGCTGTCGGAATTCTCGGTTTTCGGCTATGCCTGCGTCCCGCCCACGCCGTTCAGCTTGAAAGACTGGGAACGTTATGATGTCTCGCGATATGTCGACCCGGACTGCATCAGCCCGGAAGAGGGAACGCGCTCGGTCCCGGTCCCGGATTCCGACCTGAGAAAGGCCACCATCAAGGCTGATCTTGACCACCTCGTCGGACGGGGCGATCTCTCTCGCGCGATCTTCCTCTTTCACAGCCCCCCGTATCAAACCAACCTCGACCGGGCCGCCTTGGACGGCCAGATGGTCGATCATGTGCCGCTGGATCTCCACGTCGGGAGCATTGGCGTTCGACGGTTCATTGAAACATATCGACCGCTCTTGACTCTTCACGGACACGTCCACGAATCGGCTCGGATCACCGGTTCCTGGAAAGACAAGATCGGCCGGACCCATCTCTTTTCCGCCGCGCACGACGGCCCGGAACTGGCGCTGGTCCGCTTCAGGCTCGATGACTTGGAAGCCTCGACGAGAGAGCTTATCTGACCCGCGGACGGCTCTTTTAAGTCCTTGCCCATCGGCAGCGACCTGGGGGCGTCCGTGATGGCGCCGATCTTGGTCGCAAAGCTGGTCCTGCTCTGGATATCCTCATCCGTCACGATATGGATATCGAGCAACCCGTCCGTTTTGTGCCCGGTCCGCAGGTAATTGGCCTCACTCAAAGAAAGGCTCCATCCTTCGAGCCAGCTCATCAGATCCTTCCTTTGTGTGTCCGTCCCGTTGAAATGGATCAGGATGTCGATATCGCTTTCAGGGCCCGCCGTCGCGTTTTTGGTGCTCCCGAAGATATAGAAGGCCTTCACGCCGAACCGCTGAGCGTCCATCCTGGCCGCAATATGTTCGACGCTGCTGAGGCGCCATCGCCAGTGAGCGTCGTCTCTCTTTTCTTGGGGTTCCTCTCCCGGGGTTTTTCGGCGGCCATGGTCGTCTCCGCCGAGGATTTCCCCAAGATGGCGACCGCCTCATCTCTCTCGCCGTTCATGAGGACCTGGAAGACCTGACCGTCCGCAGAGTCCGCCAGCTCGATCACGCGAATGGTGTCGGAAAGAGAAGAATATTCCGGGAGAAGGTCGGGCAGAATGTTTTTTGATTTCGCAAGAAATTCCTCATTGAACACGACTCCCCTGTCATCCGGGTAAAGGGGAAGGTAACGGATCGAGCCCTCAACCAAGTCCTGGAAGAAATGCGTGCCGAAGGAGAGCTCGGGCACGTAGTCTTTCTGTTTCCGGGCGATTTCGATGATCATCGCCGTATTGTTGATATCCGAATAGGAAACGCTCACGCCAAGTTTGATATCTCCTCGACTGCCCCAGCGGCCGGGCCCCATGAGAATGAACTGGCGTTTCGGCAGGATTTGATTCAGCTTGCTCACGGCCCGGCCCACGGCCAGGAGATCGGCCCGGTTCGTCAGTTCTCCGTATCTTTGCGGATCGATGTAAACGATGTGGGTGATGCCCGAAACGGTCCCATTCGTGACATACCGGTTGGCCGTGAAAAGGATTCTGTCTTTCGGAACGTCCCTCGGAATTGCGGGCGGCTGAGAGGCTTTGGCGTGACTTTGCGGCCGGCACTGCAGCAGATGCAGATTTGTCCCGTCATGGGCGAATTCGATATCAACGGGAGTTGCCCAGCTCGGTTTCGAGAACCTTGAGAATGGAGCGAATTTGCTCCATGAACGGCGTGTTGTTGATGAGGCCGTCGAATGTCAGGACGACGGCTCTTCTCGAAATCAGTCCCTAGTGGTCCGAGCGGGTCCAGCCGGTCATTCCGAAAGACGGAGCCGATCTGGTGGATCAACGGATATTCGTCTCCGTACATCTTGAGAAGCTCTCGGATTTCGATGGTCTCGAATGAATTCGTCTCTGAAATTGATGACATCGATCTTCTTCGGCGAGTAGTGTATTTTTTCATCGATGGTGACATTTACGCGGAGGTTCGGCTGCCCCGGGGCGACCAGAATCGGATAGTCATCGCTGAACCGATCGACGGCGCGCGTTCCCAATCCCGGCACCATTCGCACCAGTCCATCTTCTCTTCGGATGCGCTGCGACCAACGGAATTCATTGCGAGAGAAGGCGACTCCGGCAAAGGCCGGCATGAAATAATGGCCGACTTTTTTCCCGACGACTTCCTGGATGAGGATGCCCATTTCCTCGTTGAAATCGATCATGCCGTGCTCAATCCGGTACTCGATGGGATCAGGGCTGAAGATCGATGCGTACACTTCCGCAATGGCGTCCATGAGCGCGGCAACCTCTCCCGTTTTTGCCCTGGTTGGCGATGAACAAGCTCTTGTATTTGCCGGCGAACGATGTTCCGATGCGGTCCTCCAGGAGGCTCGAGCTCCTGACGATGAGAGGACGCTCGCCGAGATCGTCAAGCGCGACCGAGAGCGCATTGACGATTTCGGCGGCAGGGAGGAATTCTTGAAAACATGGACGACATACGGATATTCCTGCCGTACCCGCGTCAATATCCTCGTACTTCTGTTCCACGATCTCTTCGAGGTCGTTATGGCTGATGAAATTCATGATGCCGTCGGAGGTGAGATACCAGGTCTTCGGGGTTTTGATCTTGCGGAGGGTTCATTGTCCATTGTAGACTTTTTTAAGATCTGGGACGCCAGAAACAGGCCCGAGCCCTTGCCGCCGAGTCTTCCCTGACTCCGCCGGGAAGATGATATGGTGCAACAGATCATGGAAATCGTCGACCTCAAGATACTTCTTCGCGACATTGATGAAGTGCAGATCGTCGTTGAGGAGCTTTCGAATGAGCGAGACGCGGAAGCCCTTTTCCCTCGGGGAGGGCAGGTTCAGGCCATGAGGGATCAGGTGATGAAATCGCTCGATGGCATTGGTGATCTGCGCCAGGGTTGAACCGGGATCCTCGAGGACCTTGACGAGAAAATTGGAGCGATCCTCCATGATCCACTTCTGAATGCTGTTCAAGACTTCCTTCTCGCCCAAGTACCTGTTCGCCATCCTGAAAATATCATCGTAGATTCGTCAGAGTCGTTGGCGGCCTCTGACAGCGATGGCCGATTCATGCCCTGAAGAACGTCATCTTGATCCGTCATCGAGGCGGGGCTGATCTTCTCCAACAGCGTGTTGGCTTCCGCGATCCCGGACCATGACAGATAGTTGAGCATCTTTCTGGTCACGTGCGTTAAGAGCTTCAAGTCCGTCCTTCTCAACAGGTCGAGGACGACCCAACATTGACCGCGCGTTCCTTGCCAACCGTTTGCTTTTCGAAGACGACCTTGATCTCTCGAAGAAGATTCGGCGTTCGAGGCGGTCGGCAATGGTCTCGATGAGCTTACGTTCTTCCCTCAAGAACGGGCCTTCGTCGGCGGGGTCTCTCTTCGGTATAATAGACGCTTATTTTTCCGACGACTTCGTCCTGGACGGTGATATTGGCGCTTTGAACCCACGGTGTCTCTTTGAAGTTCGGCGACTGAAACGAGTGATCGCCGTAGGTGATTCTTGCCTGGCAGACGTCCGGATACTGCCATCCTGCCGGAATGGCACGGACGATTCCCTCCAGAATCGCCGTTAGGGACGCATCAGGCTTGTTGAAGAGCCCTTCGACTTCATAAAGACAGTTCAGCTCTTTGGCCCGCTCTTTGAGAGCGTAGAGCAGGTTCTCGACGGATTTGTCCATGATGTTTATGGATGTCTCCCTTAGGCAGATCGGGGCGTGCGAATGACGCCCCGGCCGCTTCTTCCGTCGACTTTAACTTGCAAGGGGGTCGGCAAGACGACATGGCGAATAAACTGAGTCTCCTGTTCACCCCTCTGCCGGCTTAGCCATTCCCAGTTGATCGAATATTCACCTGAATACGGAACACAGAAATAGCAGACTTCGAAACTGCTGAGATTGTGGAAAAAATGCGATCCTTGGCTCAGCTCGACCTTCATCGTCGGCCCGGTCGCTTCCACGATCACCTTGGCGCCGCAGACCTGTCCCCATTCGACCGGTATCCCAGCCGAGGGATCGGAACTCCCCCATCGGCCGAATCCAATGAGCAAGTAAGGCCGTCCTTTGTCAAGAAGTCCTCTGTTCACCGTCTCCAATTCCAGAGCGATGCGCGGAGAGTACTTGGCTTCAAACTCTTTCGGCTTGACGTAGACGATGTCCCGGATTGTCTCGATGATCCCGTTCCCCAAAACATTTTTGGACGCTAAGAAGACGTCTTCCCCTTTGAGTTCTTCTTCAGCGATGTCAATTTCGTCGCCGGGCACAACCATCGGTCTGACCTGCAGAAATCCGAAACGATGAGGGGTTGAACGTCGCCGCAAATTCAATCTCCACCGGCGCCCCGAGAGCCTGTTGAGATATGTTCAAGAGAGAACTGATCACGTCATTCAAGGGAACTCCTTTCAGGACGAGCAAGCCGGCAAAGTTGAGCACCCTCGGCCCTTCGCGGTCAAGTCCCATGGAAATCCTGTCCTCCTGGACATCATAAACCGAGGCGATGTTGCTCAGCGTGCCATCCGCCTCCGCATCGGAGAGATTCGACTGCACCATGTACTCGGTTTCTTTAATGAGGGTCATAGGCCGGGGGCTTTCCCATGTTGATGGCCCAGAATTCGTCTTGAGTCTGTTCCATGAGCTCGCCGGCCGAGGCCACGGGGCGCTGATGCCGGGATAGGCCGGCGAGTAAGTCCAGCATGTTCCGCCGTCGACGATCGTTTTTCCCAAGCCCAAGGCCAGGCTGGCCATGCCATCTTCAGGCCTTGAGCGGCCGATAGGATAGAAATTGTACGATTTTGCTATGCCCGAGATGTTCGGATAGAAACGATCCGCATGACGCAAACCGACCACCTCCTGGATGATCACGGCCATCTTTTCGTCGTCAGGGAACGCCTGATCGCCTTGAGGTAATCCTTGGCCGATTTTGAAAACGTGGAGGCGTAGACGAGCTTGATGGCTTCCATCAGCTTCTGAAAGCGGACATCGGGGCTCGGCTGGTTGTTGGGGATCATCTTCGTGACATAAATGCCGGCGAAGGGCTGATTGAACGCGTCTTCCAGCATGCTGGAAGATCTGATGGCCAGCGGCGTGTGGACTTTTTCGATCAGCCGCGCAAGTCGCCGAGGATCTCGGCGGGCAAGAGGGCCTTTTGGAAAGCGTGGGCGATCACGTCGTTGGCCGATTCTGAATAGGCCATGTCGGTCAGGCCGTTTCGCTTCAGGAACGCATCGAAGACATCGGTGCGAATGACCGTCAAGGAAGGAATGCTGACTTGAATCTGCCCGGAATCCTGGGAGTTGAGCTTTGATTTCAAGACCTCGTCGATGAAGGCCAATCCGCTGGCCTTGGCGCCGATGGAGCCCGATCCGATCGAGGTCAAGCGTCGGTTGGGATCGAAAAACTCCCCCTGAAACTCTTGGATGTCATGCCCCCCCGATGGCCATTGATTTGGCTTGTTCATTGAATTCGAGCCCCCTCGTCTCGATTGTATCAAGCATCGCTGAAGTTCCGCATAATCTGTCCGGGACGGAATGGCTATACCCAGCCACGATCCCGGCATGCCTGAGCGACCCGATTGATGGAGATGACATAGGCGGCATCTCTCATATTCAGTTTCTTTTTTCTTGAAAGTTCCCGGACCTCGATATAGGCCGCCGTCATTTTGGCATCCAGCTTGGCCAGCACTTCGTCTTTCTCCCAGTAATAATTCATGTTGCTCTGGACTTGTTCAAAGTAACTGCACGTCACGCCGCCGGCATTCGCCAGGAAGTCCGGAATCCTGAAAATATCCCGCTCCTGAGCACGGCGTCGGCTTCGGGTGTGGTCGGCCCATTGGCCCCTTCGGCAATGATCCTCACGCGCTTGCCGATTTTGTTGACGTTCTCGACGGTGATCTGATTCTCGATAGCGGCCGGGATGAGAATGTCGACGTCCTGTTCGATCCAGGCTTCGCCGGGCAGTATTTCATAGCCGATCTCCCTGGCCTTCGCTTTGATCAATGCCGCCGAAGGCATCCGTGATCTTCAAGAGCTCTTCGAGACCGACGCCTTGCTTCTTGCGATAGCTGTAGGACCTTTTATCTGCCTGATCCCAGCATGAAACGCAGGTCACGGTCCCGCCGATCCGCTGGTACAGTTCAATCGCATATTGGGCCACGTTGCCAAATCCCTGGACACTGGCTTGAGTCTGTTCGGCCTTCAGATTCAGATCTTTGAGGGCTTCCCTGAGCGTGAAGACAACTCCGTAGCCGGTCGCTTCCGTCCGGCCTTGCGAGCCTCCGATGCTGACCGGCTTGCCGGTGATGAAACCGGGATACTTGCCGCCATGGATCGTCTCGAACTCATCGAGCATCCACAGCATCGTTGCGGGCTCGTCATCACATCGGGAGCCGGAACATCCAAATGGGGACCGACATTCTTGGCGATCTGGCGGACCCAGCCGCGGCAGAGCTGTTCATGCTCTCGGGGGCTCAAATTGTGCGGATCGCACACGACGCCGCCTTTACTTCCGCCCAACGGGATATCGACCACCGCGCATTTCCACGTCATCCACATCGCGAGGGCACGAACGATATCGACATTTTCCATCGGATGGAAACGGATTCCCCCTTTGCCGGGGCCGCGCGCATCGTTATGCTGAACCCTGAACCCCCTGAATATCCGGACCTTGCCGTCGTCCATGCGAACGGGGATGCTGAAATGGTATTCCCTCAGAGGATAACGGAGCAAGTCCCGGGTCGCCTTGTCCAAATCGAGAAGATCAGCCACTCTGTCGAACTGAGCTTGGGCTATTTCAAATGGATTGTACGATTTATCAGCCACCATATTCCTCCTTCTGATTCTCGGTTCATTTTCTGAAGCGAAGAATTTGGGGAAAAGCACGATTCCTAAAAGGCCCAACAAATGTATAGCAAACCCGGTCGGGAAAATCAAGGAATGCGTTTCGCCCTGCTTGAGGTAACGGGAGGAGGAGAACCGGCAGTTCAATAATATTCTGAAGCCTGCCCAGAGGCGGGAACGTGTCGAGCATCCTGAGGCGCAAGCGTTCCCGTCGGCATGCCACGGGTAGCCGTTGGGTAGCCCGGCCGGAGAGGAACCGACTTAACGCCTAATGGAGCATGGATTTTGTCGTCGATAGCCTCTTTGACGGCCTTCGGTGCCGGGCCTTAACGAGAATCGATAATATCAGTCGGGTCGGTCAACGGCCCGTTTCGGGATACATGCCTGAATGGGAATGGGTTCTTGTCAATGGAGGACGCTCCGGAGACGATAGAGAAGTAGCGCGAAGATGACAACGAATTCCGGCCGGACGGTTCGCTTGGCGACTTGACGCCATGGCACTTCGCTGATACGTTAAGGGGAGCGTGCAAGGCCCAAGAAACTCCGTTGTTGGCTGGGGCAGTCTTGGCGAGAGGCTTTTCATAGGGGATCAGCGTGAGATGGGCCGGAGGAGCCTCGTCTCATGACAATTGACCAGAGGTCAAGATGAGCTATTGGAGAGCGCTTATCAAGTTCTTGGCGGAGGCATGCGGAGCCGTCGTGTTGGTGCTCGGGATACTCAAGTGGGGGGTCAAGCTGAACGTCTCCCGGTGGGTGATTCCGGACTGGATCCTCCTGACCCTGATCGGTGTTGCTCCTTGCTGTCGCGGCCCATACAACGTATTGGGTTCATCGCTATGGTCAAAGCGACGGCAGACGCGACGGACGAAGAAAAGCAAGCTGAAGCCCAACGAAGAGCACATGTTCGTTCTGTCGGCCCTTGCGGATTGCTGTGGCGGGAGCGCTCGAAGGACTTACTTGAGCGACTGTTATCTGGCAGTTTTTCATCGAGAAAATGATGACCGTACTTCAATTGGTGTTTGATGCATTGAGACGAGCAAAACCATATTGCCGTATCCAGATATGGGTCGGACGATTTTTGCTCGATGACGGGGGACGGGTTCGCCTTCTTCGAAAGGCACCGGACCGCTTCGAACATCGCCAGGGAGGGATCCCCCTGTCCCTGCCGATATCAAGGAAGAATATCGTCTGGCGGAGGATCTTTATAAAAGTCGTTCAGGTCCTCGGCCGAGGTCAGCGGCAAAGATACCTGTCGATCTCGGCGGCCGCGAGCCCGGGCGTCTCCCATGGCCAGGATGACCGTCGCCCCGCCCCGGACGATGTCGCCGCCGGCATAGATGCCCGGGATGCTCGGTCGCCATGGTCGTCCAGTCGACCTCGACATTCCCCCATTTGCCGACCTTGAGGCCGGGCGTCGTCTGGGGGATGAGCGGGTTGGGGCTCTGGCCGATGGCGCAGACGACGAGGTCGACCTCCATCGTGTATTCCGAGCCCTCGATCGGGACGGGGCGCCGCCGGCCCGAAGCGTCGGGCTCGCCGAGCCCCATCTTCTGGCATTCCATGGCCCTGACATGTCCGTGCTCGTCCCCGAAGTAGCGGACGGGCGTCGTCAGGAGCTGGAACTCGATCCCTTCCTCCTCGGCGTGGTGGATCTCCTCGATCCGGGCGGGCATCTCGGTCCGCGAGCGGCGGTAGACGATGACGGCCCGCTCGGCGCCCAGCCGCTTGGCCGTGCGGACGGAGTCCATGGCGACGTTCCCGCCGCCGATGACGGCCGCCGTCCTGGCCTTGAAGACCGGCGTGTCGTAGCTCGGGAAATGCGTAGGCCCGCATGAGGTTGACCCGCGTCAGGTATTCGTTGGCCGAGTAGACGCCGACCAGGTTCTCGCCCGGGGATCTTCATGAAGTTCGGCAGTCCCGCGCCCGAGCCGATGAAGAAGGCTTCGTAGCCGTCGGCCCGCAGGTCGTCGATCGTCGCGGTCAGGCCGACGACGAAGCTCGTCCGGATCTCGACGCCGAGCCGCCTGCAGGTAATCGACCTCGGCCTTGAGGATGGCCTTGGGGAGCCGGAACTCGGGGATGCCGTAGATCAGGACGCCGCCCGATTCGTGGAGGGCCTCGAAGATCGTGACCTTGTGGCCGAGCTTGGCCAGGTCGCCCGCGACCGTCAGCCCCGCCGGCCCGGCCCCGATGACGGCCGCTTTCTTTCCCGTCGGCGGCGGCAGGGGCGGGATCTTCAGGGAGCCGCTGCCCCGCTCGAAGTCGGCCGCGAAGCGCTCCAGGTTGCCGATGGCCACGGAAATCCCGGTGGCCTTCTTGAGCGTGCAGACTTCCTCGCACTGGGATTCCTGCGGGCAGACGCGGCCGCAGATGGCCGGCAGCGAGTTCGTCTCCTTGAGCTTCCAGGCCGCCTCGAGGAAGTCGCCCGGCCTCGATGAGCTTGACGAAGCCCGGGATGTCGATGGACACGGGGCAGCCGGTGACGCACTGGGGATTGGCGCAGTCGAGGCAGCGCCGGGCCTCCTCCTGGGCCATCTCCGGCGTCAGGCCGAGGTTGACCTCCTTGAAATCGCGGTTGCGGACATCCGGCGGGCGTTCCGGCATCTTCTGGCGGGCGCCCTTCATCCGCTCCTTTGACCGGAAGCGACCTTGCGGAGCTCCTTGCGCCATTCCTTCTCGAACCCGGCCCGGAGCCGTGCCTTTTCTTCCGGGGCCAGCTCTTTCCTTCTTGTCCTCGGCCATGCCTTGTTCGTCCCTCGTCCTAAGGGAGCTCGCGCTCCTCCCATTGGCAGAGCGAGCGGACCTCCGTCGTCGAAGTAGGATTTCCGCCGCGCGAAAAGCTCGTCCCAGTCCACCTCGTGGCCGTCGAAGTCCGGCCCGTCGACGCAGGCGAACTTGGTCTTGCCCGCCGCCGTGCAGCGGCAGGCGCCGCACATGCCCGTCCCGTCGACCATGATCGGATTCAGGCTGACGATCGTCTTGATGCCCAGCGGACGCGTGGCCTGGGAGCTGGCGTACATGAGATAGGTGCAGCCGACGGCGATGACCCGGGCCACCGGCGCCTCGGCCTTGAGGACCGCCGCGAGCGGCCCGGGCACGAACTCCTTCGAGCCGAGGGCATAGTCCCGCGACGAGAACAGGAGCTTGTCGCAGACCGAGAGGTAGCGGTCCTTCCAGTAGACGAGATAGTCCGCCTTGGCGTCGAGGAGGGCGATGACGCGGTTCCCGGCCGCCTTGAGCGCCCGGGCCACGGGCCAGAGGGCCCCGATGCCGAAGCAGCCGCCGGCCAGGACGACCGTTCCGAACGCGGCGATCTCGGAGGGACGGCCCAGCGGGCCGACGAAGACGGGGACCTCGGCGCCGGGGCCGAGCGCGGCGAGCTTCCGCGTCGTCGTGCCGACGACGAGAAAGACGGCCGTGACCGAGCCCCGTTCCGTGTCCCAGTCGGCGATCGACAGAGGGATCCGCTCGCCCTTCTCGTCGGGCATGACGATGACGAACTGCCCGGGCCGGCATTTCCTGGCCACCTCGGGGGCGTGGACCTCGATGAGGTGCAAGTTGGGCACCAGGCGCCGTCGCTCCAGGATCTTGGGCATCATCGTCCTCGCACGAGCCTCAGGCTCTTCGTCTCAAGGGCCAGGTTCAGACCCTTGTAATCATCCGGGTCCCGCCGCGCCGGAGCCGTCTCCGCGCCTCGGCCCGGAGCCTCCTTGCCTCCGGCGATGAATCCGGCCGTCTTCGGCTCCTCGGCCAGGAAGACGCCCTCCGGAGGGACGGCGTCCGCCGCCAGCCCGCCCAGGGCGGGAACGGCGCGGGCGATGTCCTTCCTGATGCCGGCGGCCGAGGAGGGGACGAAATCCGTCCGGCCCATCTTCGCGGCCAACTCCCCAAGATCGCCCATCCGGGCCTGGCGTCGCCCCGCGGCTCGACGGCTCGGCGGGAGAGCTGGGAGCGGCCTTCGATGTTGACGAAGGTCCCTTCCGATTCGAATGACGTCGTCTCCGGGAAGACGATGTCGGCGGCTTCGGCGTTCCCGGCGTCATAGCTTCCTTGGAAGATGACGAGTTCGGCCGCGCCCGGCTCCAACTTGGGGAAAGGTCCCGCGATGTACAGGGCCCGGATCTCTCGCCCGGCGGCGGCCGCGACCAGGGACTCGGCCATGGCGGCCTTCGACGGGAACGCGGCGGAGATCTCGAGTCCGCCGCGCACGTTGGCTTCGGGGTCGAGCGGAACGACCCGACCGCCCGTGAGGACGGCCAGGTTCCAGAGGGCGGCCAGCCCGCTCCGCCCGCCGGCCGCCTTGAGGAAGGCGGGTCCGACGAGGAAGAAGACCGGCCCGGGAGTTTCGAGCGCCCGGGGGATCGCGGCGAGTTTCTCCTCGGAGATCCCGAGCGCGGCGCGCGCTGCGGCCAGATCGAGCGCTTTCAGGCCGGCCTTGAACTTGACACTTCCCGCGCCCTTGACGGAGGCCCGGCCGCGGCGGTTGAGGACGAGCGCGGCCAGGACCGAAAGGAATCTCGTCACTTCTCCCGACGGGAGGTCGACCTCGACGCAGGCCTGGCCGCAAGGCCGGGCGCCTTCGAGGGCGACGTTCACGAGGGAGGCCCCGTGCCAGACCGCCCGAGTGACCTCGACGCCCGCGATCGGCTGGGTGAAGGGCAAGTCCTCGCCGAAGTTCACGACAGCGCCCGCGCCGCGCGAGATCGGACAACCGGACGTTCATGGGGACCGCCGGCCGCGCCGCTCCGCCGAGACCGCGAAGCGCGGCGGCCACCGAACCGTTCCAGGGAGCCGTGAACGCTCCCGCGCCGAGGATCTCCGCGGCGAACTGCTGGAGGACGAAGAGGTCCTCACAGGAGCTCTGCGCGGACATGGCCACGGCGGACGTCCCGGCCGGCATGTCAGCCAGCCGCCCCGCCGCGGCCGCCAATGCCTCGTCCCAGCTCGTCTCCTCGAGCCGGCCCTCCCTGCGGACCATCGGCCGGAGAAGGCGGCGTGGATGGTCGACGGCGCTTCTCACCAGGAACCTCCCCTTGACGCAGGCCTGGCCGCAGTTCGCGGCCCCGTTCGGGTCGGGGGCGGAGCCGAGGATCCGGCCGTCCCTGAGTCCGATCGTCAGACTGCAGCCCTGGCCGCAAAACGGGCAGAGCGCCGGGTTCTCCGTATCGGGCAGGCCCACGTAACGGACGGCCCGCTCGGAGAGCGAGCCCGTGGGGCAGACGTCGACGCAGGCGCCGCAGAAGCGGCAGCCCGATTCGACGAGACGCCGGCTCATGGCCGTGTCGACGACGGTCTCGGAGCCGCGGGAGACGAAGGTCAGGACCGTCGCCCCTCTCACCTCGTGGCAGACGCGGACGCAGCGGCCGCAGAGGATGCAGAGGCTGTTGTCCCGGTCGATGAACGGGTCGTCCCGCCGGACCTCGCCCTTCCGCCGCGCGGAGGGGAAATGGACGCGCTCGACGCCGACGGCCTCGGCGACGCGCTGCAGCTCGCAGCGTCCGTTGGCCGGGCAGAGGACGCAGCCGGTGACTTCGCCTGTCTTGCGGATCGTCGACTTGTAGTCGTCACAGGATTTCTTTTCGGCGCAGATGAGGCAGGCGTTGGGGTGTTCGGCCAGGATGAGCTCGAGGATCCCGCGCCGCAGGGCCGCGAGCTCCGGCGTCGCCGTCCGGACCTCGAGGCCTTCCTCGGCGGCCGTGCTGCACGCCGGAACATAGCCCCGGCGGCCCTTGACCTCGACCAGGCAGAGGCGGCAGGCGGCGTACGGTTCGAGCACGGGATGGTCGCAGAGCGAAGGGATGTCGATCCCGTTGGCCCGGGCGAGCTCGAGGATCATGGGCCGCCCCTCGAAGGCGATCGTCCGGCCGTCGATGGTGATGGTCATGGCTTCACGGGTTTCCCGGCCCGGCCGGCGAGCGCCCGGCCCTTCTCTCCCGTGTATTTCGAGACGGCCCGGACCTTCTTCGGGCAGACGTTGAAACAGGCCCCGCACTTGATACAGAGGGCCTGGTCGATGACGTGGACTTCTTTCGACTCGCCCGGAGATCGCCTTGGTCGGGCAATTCTTGAGGCAGAGGAGGCAGCCGACGCATTTCTCCGGCTCGATGAAATACGTGATCAGGTTCTTGCAGACGAGGGCGGGGCAGCAGCGGTCCGTGATGTGCGCCCGGTACTCGTCCCGGAAATACCGCAGCGTGGACAGGACGGGATTGGGGGCCGTCTGGCCGAGGCCGCAGAGCGATCCCGGCTTGACGACGAGGGCCAGCTCCTCGAGCCGCTTCAGGTCCTCGTCGCTGCCCTCGCCGGCGACGATGCGGGCCAGGATCCCGGCCATCTGGCGCGTGCCGATCCGGCAAGGGGCGCATTTCCCGCAGGATTCCTCCTCGATGAAACGCAGGAAGTAGAGGGCGATGTCCACCATGCAGGTGTCCTCGTCCATGACGATCATGCCGCCCGAGCCCATCATGGCCCCGGCCTTGGTCAGGCTCTCGTAATCGACGGGGAGGTCGAGGAGGTCCTTGGGGATGCAGCCCCCGGAAGGGCCGCCGATCTGGATGGCCTTGAATTCCCGGCCGCCGGGGATCCCTCCGCCGATGCCGTAGATGATCTCGCGCAGATGGATGCCCATCGGCACCTCGACGAGCCCGGTGTTGTTGATCTTGCCGACGAGCGAGAAGATCTTCGTCCCCTTGCTCGTCTCGGTCCCCATGCCGGAGAACCAGGCGGCGCCGCGGCGGATGATGGAGGGGACGTTGGCCCACGTCTCGACGTTGTTGATCACGGTCGGCTTCCCCCACAGGCCGGACTGGGCAGGATAGGGCGGCCTCTGCCGCGGATAGGCGCGCTGGCCCTCGATCGAGGCGATGAGGGCGGTCTCCTCGCCCGAGACGAACGCGCCGGCGCCCCGGACGATCTCGAGGTCGAAGGTGAAGCCCGACCCGAGGATGTCCTCGCCAAGCAGGCCGTAGTCCTTCGCCTGCTGGATGGCCATGCCCATCCGCCTGACCGCCAGGGGGTATTCGTCGCGGATATAGACGAAGCCCATGGCCGCCCCGATCGCCTTGGCCCCGATGACCATCCCCTCGATGACCGCGTGCGGGTCGGCCTCGAGGACTGACCGGTCCATGAAGGCGCCCGGGTCGCCCTCGTCGCCGTTGCAGATCAGGTATTTCGGCGCCGCCTGCGCCTGCTGGCAGAGGGCCCATTTCTTGCCTGTGGGGAAGCCGGCGCCGCCGCGGCCGCGGAGGCCGGCGGCCGCGACCTCGGCGATGATCCCGGCCGGGGTCATCGCCGTCAAGGCCTTGGCCATGCCCTCGTAGCCGTCGCAGGCGATGTATTCCTCGATCTTCTCGGGGTCGAGGCGTCCCCGGTTGCGCAGGACGATGAGCCTCTGGTGCTTGAAGAACTCGATGTCCGCCATCTTGGGGACGGAGGATTTTTCTGCCGGCGGGACGTACACAAACTTTTCAACCGGACGTCCCTTGACGAGATGCTCTTCGACCAGAAAGGGCACGTCCTCGACCTTCAGGCGCTGATAATAAACGCCGTCCGGATGGACCATGAGGATCGGCCCTCTCTCGCAGAACCCCTGGCACGCCGTCGTGACGACGAGGACCTCGTCCTGGAGCTTTCGCCGCGCGACTTCCTTCTCCAGGGCCTCCTTGAGCTCGAAGGCCCCGCAGGATACGCACGCGGTCCCGGCGCAGACAAGGAGGTGGATCCGATGGTGTTCCACGGGCTTCCCTTAGGCCTTTTCCTTCCCCTCCCTCAACGTCCCCAAGATCCGCGTCGGCCTTGATCTCGGTCATCTGTCCATAATACCGCCCGTCGACGATGGCCAGCGGGGCCAGGGCGCAGGCGCCCAGGCAGTTGACCCGCTCGAGCGTGTACTCTCCGTCGGCCGACGTCTCTCCGGCGCGGATGCCGAGCTTGCGCTCGAAATGCTCCAGAACGGCCGCCCCCCCGGACGTGGCAGGCCGTGCCCATGCAGACCGTGCAGCGATGCCGCCCGCGCGGTTCCAGGCTGAACGATCTGTAGAAAGTGGCGACGCTCCACACGTGGGCCGCGGGGAGGCAAAGCACAGCCGCGACCTCGTCGAGGATTTCGGGCGAAAGCCATCGGCAGCGCTCTTGGAGGTCTTGGAGGATGGGGATCAGGGACCTCTTCCGGCCGTGGTGCTTGGAGACCACGAGTTCTACGGCGGTCCGCTCCGATGTCATCTCCGACTCCTTAGGAAAGGGGACAGGCAGGGCTCATGGCTCCTGTTTGACCGGCCCCGCCGTTCCCTCGTGTTGCGTCACTAATGACATAACTTACTGAATCCTCGGAAAACTTGTCAACGATTATTTGGGGCCGCCGACACCCCTTGCCCGCCACAGGAGGGGGAGTCGGGGAAGGGGATCTCGCCGGAGCTTGAAGATTTCGCTTTAGGAATGGTACATTGATATGGCACAGGTCACGATCATGGGAAGGAGGTACGGGAATGTCTGACCGCCGTTTCGAGAGCATGAGCGATGTCCTCGCTTTCGCCGTTGAACGGGAAGTCGAGGCGGCCCGGGGCTACGCCCGCATGGCCACCCAGGCCGCGACGCCGGGCCTGCGGGACCTCCTCCTCGAGCTCAAGAGCGAAGAAGAGAAGCACCGCCGCCTCCTGAAGAAAATAAAAGTCGCTCCGCCCAAGGGAGCGGCCGCGGCTCCCGTACCGGATCTGGGGCTCACGGACGCCCTGGCGGACTTGCCGCTCGCGCCCGACATGACGTTTCAAGAACTTCTTATTTTCGCGGCCCGGAAAGAGAAAAAGGCCGAAGATCTCTACGCCGGCCTGGCCCGGAGGCCGGAACTCGCGGCGCACCGGAAAGTCTTCGAGTTCCTTGCCGGGCAGGAACGGACCCACAAGCTCAGGCTCGAAGCCGAATACGAAACGCACGTCCTGACCGAAGATTGACGGCTCATTCTCCTCTTCCGCTCCCGCCGGCCCCCCTCCGCCGCCGCTTGTAGAGCCAGACGGCGAAGACGGCCGGGACCTCGTAGAGGGCGAGGATGACGGGGGCCAGGATGAGCCAATAGACGGTGAGATGCCGGAGGAAGAGGAGGTAGAAGCCGGCCATCCCGGCCAGGGCCAGGACGACGGACAGAACGACCAGCCAGCGGCCTCCGCCTGTCCTCTGTACGGTCGGCGCGTCCATCCCTCTCCCCTCTTTCCGTGCGCCCGCCCCCGGCCTCCCTACGGCATAGCGGGAAAGGAATCGTCCCGGGGGCCGAACCCCTGTCGGTTCTGCCGTTGATCGCTCGCGCGGACGGCACGCCGCCCAAAAAAACGGGGCGGCGGGACCGCCCGCCGCCCCGCGAGTGACTGCGAAGCCCGTCCGCGCCTCTAGGATCAGAAGATGAGCCGGATGCCGACCCGGGCCTGGCGCGGGTTGATGATGCCGTAGAGGTCGTGCCCATCGGTCGACGGGTACTCGTCCGGGATCCAGTCGGCGCCGTTGCCGTAGCGCGTCCCCCACGACGTGATGGTGTGGTCGTTGAAGAGGTTGAAGACGTCGAGCATCAACCCCAGCCGGTACTTCTTGGCCATCAGGAAGGTCTTCTCGAGCCGGATGTCGAGCGTCTTGGCCATCGGATAGTGGTGCGACCCGCGCGGCTCGATGAAGACGACCGCCCGGCCCTGGGTGAGGTAGGACGACCGGTAGGTCGTCGTCCAGGCGTTCCCGGTGATGCCCTGGAAATAGGCGTTGAAGTAGATGCCCCAGGGCAGGACGTAGGTCCCCTGGACCTTGATCATGTGCGTCGGGTCGTTGACTAAGGTGCCGCTGGCGTTGACCCACATATTGGGGTTGTCGACGCTGCCCGCCCAGCCGAGGCCCGAGCCGAAGCTGTTATTCAGCGTTCCGGTGGCGTGGGAGTAGACGTAGGAGGCCAGCACCTGCCACCTGTTGGAGAAGCGCTTGTTGAACAGGAACTCGAGGCCCCAGTATTTCTGAGCCGGGTTCTCTCCGGGGACGGTGTTCTGGATCCAGAGGTCGTGCGCGTCGCTGGCCGAGGTCCGGTCGTAGACCGTGACCGGCTGATCGGCGAGCTCGGAGATGTAGAAGGTGACGGGGTCCCAGGTCGTGGCCCGGTCGTAGTGGAAGAGGAAATCATGCCACGACCGCCAAATTCCGGTGACCGAGACCGAGGCGTCCTTGAACAGCTCCCGCTCGACGCTGACCGTGAACTGTTCCATGTAGGGGTGCTTGATGCCGTCGGCGAGGTGGTAGGTCGGTGCGGGCGTCGTGTCGAACGGCCACGTACTGGCCGGCTTCGTTGTCCCAAGTAATACCGGATGTAGTCGCTGAAGGCCGAGGTCGGGTTGAGCATGTCGATCTCTGCCGTCAGCATGGCCTCGGTGAACTGGCCGTAGTGGGCCTTGAGGATCGTCGTCTTGTCGCCGAGGATGTCGAAGGTGAAGCCGACCCGCGGCGCGAGGCGCGTCGTCTGGTAAATAGAGCCGCTGACGCCCTTGACGAAGCCCCAGTTGTGGCTGAAGCGCAGGCCGACGTTGAGGTTGAAGCGCTTGGTGAGCTGCCACGCGTCCTGGGCGAAGGCCTCGGCCCGGATGTAGCTCGTGTTCTTGTCGTACCCGGTGTACTGGTAGGCCAGGTACTGGCCCTGCGGCCCGGCGGAATAGTACCCCGGATAGTCGATGTAGTACATGTGGTTCGCGCCCGTGAAGCCGTAGCGGCTGCGGGCGTGCGACCGTTCGACCTCGACGCCGAACTTGAAGTCGTGGTTGCCCTTGATGAAGTCCTCGGCGTAGTGGGTCAGGCTGATGTTGGCCTGGATGCGGTCGCGGTCGGCCTGATAATAATAGCATGGCATTGGTCGTGAGCAGGTTATCGGTGATGTTGAAATGGGAGTTGACATCGCGTCCCTGCGCCGGCTCGAGGTAATAATACCCCCAGAAGTAGGCGGCCTTGACGTCGATGAAGGTCTTGGGGTTGAAGATGTGGGTCAGGGTGAAGTTGGCCACGACCTCGGGCGACTTCTGCGTCACCGTCGCTTCCGGTAGGACCGTGGCGCTGCCGTCCCGGTTGACGCCGTTATAGGTGTCGACCTCGACCGACAGGGTCATCGGCGTCGAGGGCGAGGGCTGCGCGGACAGCTTGAAGAAGGAGTGGGGCTGCTTGTAGTCGACGGCGGCAGGGAACCCCGTCGGGTAGTCCTGGGTCCGGTACCATTGGAGCCCGACATAGAACCAGAGCTTGTCCTTCTTGATCGGCCCGCCGAGGTGGACGTCGGCGTCGAAGAGCTTCGAGAGGGGCGAGGTCAGGTCGGGGAAATCGTTGATGAAGGCCTGGTTGTTGTCCGTCTGCCAGAGGCCCTTCGGGAAATCCCCTTTCTTGCCCTGGAAATCGACCTCCATGTGGCCGGAGAAGTTGTTGCCGCCGGATTTGGTGATGAGGTTGAAGATGACGCCGGTGAAGTTCCCGTATTCGGCCGGCAGGCCGACGCCCATGACCTTGGCCTCCTCGATGATGTTGTGGTCGAGGAAGACCCAGGCCGAGCCCGCCTCCGGGTCGGCGACGTTGACGCCGTCCATGGAATAGGCGATGCCCGTGTCCTGCGAGGCGCCGTAGGCGACGTTGTTCGTGACCCCGGGGGCCAGGTTGACGATGTCGGCCGTGAACTGGCTGTAGGGGATGTTCCGCAGGATCTCGTCGCTCAGGGTGACCGAGGCCGTCTCGGAGGACTTGACGTCGACCGTCGGCGACTTGGCCACGACCGTGATCTTCTCCTCGATGGTGCTCGGGGTCATGACGATCTCGAGGCTCAGGCTCATGGTCGTTTCCAGACGAATGTTCTGCTGGATGTAGGTCTTGAAGCCCTGGAGCTCGACCTTGGCCTCATAGGTCCCCGGCGGCAGGGCCGGGAACCGGAAGCCGCCCGAGGCGTTCGTGACCGCGCTCCGCGTGCCCATCATCTTGGGGCTCGAGATGGTCACCGTGACGCCGGGCAAGGGGGCCTTGTCCTGGTCGGTCACCGTCCCCTGGATGGCTCCCGTTTCCTTGGATTGGGCGAGGCCCCAGGAAACGAGCGCCAGGAGCAGGGCGGCGACGAGAACAACACTCTTCGCTCTCATGACACCTCCTCCTCTTCTGAACGCCGCCGCGCGGACCCCGGCCCGCACGGCTCTCATCAGGATCTCTATGAGGAAAGATATAGAACAGATTTTCCGGCAAAGTCAAGAGCTTCCTGATGCCTGGGAAGACCGGTGGTGGGCGGTGCAGGGTTCGAACCTGCGACCCCCGGTTTGTAAGACCGATACTCTGCCGCTGAGCTAACCGCCCGTCCGGCGCCGCGAGGGGCGGGCCGCGACCCCAGCGTAGGGAAAAGGCGGTCCCGTGTCAAGCCGCGCCGGCGTCATATCGAATTTGACTTTGGCCGGGCCGTATGCTAAATTTGACGTTCCGATTTTCATCTCTCGACAAGGGTACAACCGATGCACGCAGTGATCCTGACAGGCGGAAAACAATATCGCGTCAAGCCGGGCGACGTCCTCTCGGTCGAGAAGCTCGAGGCCGAGGCCGGCCGGAAGGTCAGCTTCGGCCAGGTCCTCCTCATCGAGGAGGACGGCGGGAACGTCCTCCTCGGCACGCCCGTTCTCGAGGACGCCCTGGTCCGGGCCGAGGTCCTCGAGCTCTACAAGGACGAGAAGGTCCTCGTTTTCAAGAAGAAGAGAAGGAAGCAGTACCGCCGGACCCGCGGCCACCGCCAGCAGCTGACCCGGATCCGCGTCGAGGGCATCTACCCCGATAAAAGCCAGGCCCCGGCCGAGGAAGCGCCCGAGGCGAAGCCCGCCCCGGCCGCGGCTCCGGCGCCGAAGGCCGAGCCCAAGGCCCCGGTCAAGGCGGAGGCTCCGGCCAAGAAGCCGGCCGGAAAGCCCAGGAAACCGGCCAAGAAGACGACCCAGGCCCCCCAGGCCAGGACCGTCGGCAAGAAGACGGCGGGCGCCAAGCCGGCCGCGAAGCCGAAGAAAGCGGCGAAGGAGTGACCCATGGCCCACAAGAAGGCAGGCGGCGGCGCGCGGAACGGGAGGGACAGCAGCGGCCAGCGGCTCGGCGTCAAGCGCCACGGCGGCCAGAAGGTCAACGCGGGCTCGATCCTTGTCCGCCAGAGGGGGACGCCCATCAAGCCCGGGCTGAACGTCGGGCGCGGCAAGGACGACACGCTCTTCGCCATGATCACGGGCGTCGTCCGTTTCGTCGACAAGGGGAAGGGGAACACGGTCGTTTCCGTTCTGCCCGCCTGAGGCCGACATCAAAGCGCCCGATTCCCTCACGCCGCCCGCTTCCCGTGACACCGCTCCACTCCTGACCGCCGGGGCGTCCTATGTTCGTTGACCAGGTCCAGGTCAAGCTCAAGGCCGGCCGCGGCGGGGACGGCTGCGTCAGCTTCAGGCGCGAGGCCAAGGTCCCCCGGGGAGGGCCGGACGGCGGCCACGGCGGCCACGGGGGGAGCGTTGTCTTCGTCTCGGACGCGAGCGCCCATTCCCTGTCCTATTTCCGCTTCCACCCGCTCCTCCGGGCCCGGAACGGGGCGCCCGGAGAGGGCGGCAACCGCACCGGCGCCCGCGGCGCGGAGATGCGGCTCCCCGTGCCGGTCGGGACGGTCGTCAAGGACGCCGCAGCGGGCGAGGTCCTGTTCGATTTCGCCCGACCGGGCCTGTCCTTCACGGCGGCCAAGGGCGGCAAGGGCGGCCGCGGCAATGCCTCCTACGCCACCGCGACCCACCAGGCCCCCCGCGAGTGGGAGCCCGGGCGGCCGGGGGAGGAGAAGGAGATCTCCCTCGAACTCAAGCTCATCGCCGACGTCGGCCTCGTCGGCTTCCCCAACGCCGGCAAGTCGACGCTCATCTCGAAGATCTCGGCGGCGCGGCCGCTCATCGCGGATTACCCGTTCACGACCCTGACGCCCAACCTCGGCGTCGTGGACGCGGGGGCGATGAAGAGCTTCATCGTCGCCGACATCCCCGGGCTCATCGAGGGCGCCCACCTCGGCCAGGGGCTCGGCGACCGGTTCCTGCGGCACATCGAGCGGACCCGGGTCCTCGTCCACGTCGTCGACGTCTCGCCGTACACGGAGCGCGACCCCGTCCACGATTTCGATGTCGTCATGGGGGAGCTCGCGTCCTTCGACCCCCGGCTCGCCCGGCGGACCATGATCGTCGCCGCCAACAAGGTCGACCTCCTCGGCCGGGACAAGTCCCGGCTCGTCGGGCTCCGGCGCCTTGCCGGCCGGAGAAAGATGCCCTTCTTCGCCGTTTCCGCCCTCAAGGGCGAGGGGCTCAGGCCTCTCGTCCGGGCCATGGCCGAGACGCTCGAGCGCCTCGAGGAGGCCGGCGCGGGAGGGCCGGGGTGAGGGAGCGGGTCGGGCTGTTCGGCGGCACGTTCAACCCCGTCCATTTCGGCCATCTCAAGGCTGCGGCCGACGTCCGGGCGGCCTTCGGCCTCGACCGGGTCCTCTTCGTCCCCTCCGATATCCCGCCGCACAAGGCCTCCCCGGACCTCGCCCCGGCCGCCGACCGGTTCCGCATGGTCGAGCTCGCCTGCCGGGACCACGAGGGCTTCGTCGTCTCGCCCCTCGAAGTCGAGTCGCCGGGGAGGTCCTATTCGGTCGTGACCCTGGCGAAGGTCCGGGGGGCCTATCCGGGCGCCTGGGTCCTCTTCATCCTCGGCGTCGACGCGTTCCTCGAGATCGGGACGTGGCACGAATACGAGCGTGTCATCGCCGAGAGCCTCTTCATCGTCACTTCCAGGCCGGGCTTCGACCTCGCCGCAGCGGCCGGGGTCCTCGCCGGCCGGCTGAGCGACCGGACCTGCCGCGTCCCGGAAGGCGGGCCCGTGGACGAGGAACTCCTCGCGTGCTACGGCGTCTTCCTCCTGCCCATCGAGGCGCTCGACATCTCCGCCACCGACATCCGGGAGCGCGTCGGGAGGGGAGAGCGTCCGGACGGCCTCGTCCCGGCGGCCGTCGCCGACTACATCCGGGACCACCAACTCTATACGGACCGGTAGGAACCATGTCCCAAGAAAAAAGAAAGACATTCACCAAGCGGAACCTGGCCCGGGAGGTCCGGCTGGCCGTCGAGGCCTGCCTGGCCAAGAAGGCGGAGGGCCTCTGCGTCCTCGACCTCTCGGACCTGTCCTCGTTCACGGACTACTTCCTCATCATGCAGGGGAACTCCTCCCGGCAGAACTCGGCCATCGCCGACGGCGTCGAGGCCGAGATGAGAGCGGCCGGGCTGAGGTCCCTCAGCGTCGAGGGCCGCGAGACCGGCGAGTGGGTCCTCCTCGACTACGGCTCCTTCATCGTCCATGTCTTCTCGCCCAAGGCGCGCGACCACTTCTCGCTCGAGAAGCTGTGGGGGGACGCTCCGCGCTTGAATTATTAAAGAGGGGACATGTACCGCAGGTACGTGCCCCCTCTTTTTCCGCGCTTTTCCAGTTGACAACGCGCCGTCGAATCATTATTGTTTATGGGCATTTTCGGCGATGCGCCTGAAATTCCTCTGGCCGGGAAAGACCAAGAGCCCCGAGATGCGCGGGCTCCTGGACTTCTATGCCGGCCGGATCAGGACCATGGCCCAGATCGAGATCGTCGAGACACGCGAGGCCCGGGGGCTCGGCGAGAGGTCGCCGGACAAGGTCATGGAAACGGAGGCGCGGGGCCTTGAAAAACACCTCGAAGGTGTTTATAGTATCTGCCTTCTTGACGATGGGAAGGAAATGGCGTCCGGCGAATTCGCCCGGTTCCTCCGGGCCCGGGCCGAGGACACGGCGCGCCCGCCCGTGTTCGTCGTCGGCGGATTCCTCGGCCTGGCCGAGAGGATCGCGGAGAGGGCCGACCTGCGGCTGTCGCTGTCGCGGCTGACCTTCTCCCACGAGCTGTGCCGCGTCGTGCTGCTCGAGCAGGTCTACCGGGCCCTGACGATCATCCGGGGCCGACATTACGCGAAGTGAGGGAGTGGACAGTGGGAAAGAAAATGAACAAGAAGGAAAGGGAGGAGTTCCGGAAGAAGCTCCTCGACAAGAAGGAGACGATCCTCCGGAAGCTCAACGAGCTGACCACGGAGAGCAAGGAAATGGAGGCCAACGTCGCCCAGGATGTCGTGGACAAGGCGGAGACGTCATACACGAAGGAATTCCTTCTGAGCCTGTCGGACGCGGACCGCGAGCAGCTCCTCCTCATCGACGAGGCCATCCGGCGCCTCGACCGCGACGAATTCGGCGTCTGCCAGCTCTGCCGCCAGGAGATCGGCCGCAAGAGGATCGAGGCCATCCCCTGGACGCCGTATTGCATCAACTGCCAAGAGAAGGCCGAGGAGGAATTGAGAGGCCAATGAGGGCCGGGCTGCGGGCCCGGGCCGCGTCCCTGGCCCGCCATGTCGAACTCCTCGTCTTCCCTTCGTTCTGCCGCCTCTGCTCCCGCCCGCTCGGCCGGCCCGGGGAGAAAGTCGTCTGCCGGGAGTGCTGGGAGGCCCTGGCCCCCCGCCGGGGTCCGGCTTGCCTGTGCTGCGGCCGGTTCTTCGAGGGCGCCGGTGGGGACCACCTCTGCGGGCGCTGCCTCGAGCGCGTCCCGCCGTACACGGTCCACAGGTCCTGCGGCCGGTACGACGGCGTCCTCAGGGACCTCATCCTCCTCTTCAAGTACGGCCGCGTCTCGGCCCTGGGCCGTCCCCTGGCGCGCTTCGCCGCGGCGGCGCTCGAGGCGGAGGAGGGGCTTTGGATGGGAGCGGACGGCCTCGTTCCGGTGCCGCTCCACGCGAAAAGAAAGCGGGAGCGAGGCTTCAACCAGTCGCAGGTGCTGGCCCGCGAGCTGGCCCGGATCCGGGGGCTTGCGGTCGTCGACAACGCGCTGGTCAAGGTCCGCAACGTCCCGCCGCAGGCCTCGCTCGAGGCGGCCGGCCGGGAGGCCAATGCTCGCGGGGCCTACAGGGTCAGGCGGCGGGCGCGCGTCGAGGGCCGGGTCCTCGTCCTTGTCGACGACGTGTTCACGACCGGCTCGACGCTCGGCGAGTGCGGCCTGGTCTTGAAGCGGGCGGGGGCGAGAGAGGTCCGCGCCCTGACGCTGGCCCAGGCCTAAAAAAAAGGCGGCCCCCCTGGCCGGGGGACCGCCTTTCTCGAGTCGGCGCCGGGGCCCTTACTTCTTCGGCTTTTCGGCCGGCGCGGCCGGCTTCACGATCTTGACCTTCCGCGGCTTGAGCTCCGCCTTCTTCGGCATCCGGATCTGCAGGACGCCGTTCTCGTGCTCGGCCTCGATCTTGTCGTGGTCGACGTACGAGGGCAGGGCGAACGACCTGAAGAACGACCCGTACGCGCGCTCGATGCGATGGAAGTTCTCTTCTTTCGTCTCCTTCTCGAACTTCCGCTCGCCCCGAATGGTCAGGGTGTCGTCCTCGACCTTGATCTCGATGTCCTTCTCGTCGACCCCGGGGATCTCGGCCGTCAGGACGACCTCGTTCTCCGTTTCGTAGATGTCGACGGCCGGCGCCCAGGCGCTGGCGGCTAGGTCCTTCTCCTCGCCGCGGAGCGTGGGCATGTCCTCAAAGAGGCGGTTCATCCTGTCCCTGAGCGTGACGATATCCCTGTAGGGATCCCATTTGATGATAGCCATAATGACCTCCTTTTATTATCTTAGCGTAACATCAATATAATATATGAGCACATATTTGTCAAGTAATGGAGAAAAAAATATCGTTCCAATGGCTGACCAGACATCTTAGGTCTTCCCCTCGACCAGGACCGTCGCCTCCCCCTTGAGCACACGGTCCCCTAGCCCTTCCAAGAGCTCCCCGACCATGCCGCGCATGAACTCCTCATGGACCTTCGTCAGCTCCCGGGCGATGACGACCCGCCTCTCGCCCAAGACCGAACGGACGGCCTCCAGGAATTCCCGGACCCGCCGGGTCGGGAGATAGAAAACGAGCGTCGCCTCTTCCTCGCCGAGCGAGGCGAGGAGCTTGCGCAGCGCCCTCCTTTTTCGGCGGCGGAAAGCCGGCGAAGAGGAAGCGGTGGGTCGGCAGGCCCGCGGCGGAGAGGGCCGCCGCCACGGCCGAAGGCCCGGGGAGCGGCACGACCGGGATGCCCTTCCCTGAGCGCCTCGCGGATGAGCGGGAATCCCGGGTCGGAGATGCCCGGCGTCCCGGCGTCCGAGACGAGGGCGACGTCCTGCCCGCCTCGAGCAGGCCGATGATCTCCGGGACCTTCCGGCCCTCGCGCGGATGGAAATAGCTGATGAGCCGCTTCTTCAGCCCGTACCGGTTGAGGAGCTTGACCGTCTGGCGGGTGTCCTCGCAGGCGATGGCCGTCGACTTCGCCGAGGACGCGGAGGGCGCGGAGGGTGATGTCTTCGAGGTTGCCGATGGGCGTCGCGACGATGAACAGGCGACCTTTCGGCGCCGTCCCGGCGCCCGATCCGCTCACGGCCTACTTGCCCCAGTCGTAGGGATAGAGGAAATCGTGGCCCGACGGAGCGGGAGGAGATCTTGGCGATCGGCGGCATCTTCCTCTTGAACTCCGAGCCCCGGACGAGGGCCGCGACGCGCCGGACCTTGGCCGGCGCGAAGCCCGCCCGGATCGTCTCCGCGACCGTCCGCCGGCCCTCGACGAGGCTCTCGAGGATGCGGTCGAGCTCGCCGTAGGTCATCCCGATCTCCGCCTCGTCGGTCTGGCCGGACCACAGGCCGGCCGTGGGGGCCTTGTCCGGACGACGCAGGCCGGCAGGCCGAGGTGGCGGGCGAGCTCCCGGACCTGGGTCTTGTAAAGATCGCCCATGGGGTTGACGGCGCAGGCCATGTCGCCGTGGACCGTGCCGTAGCCGATGAGCAGCTCCGTCTTGTTGCTCGTGCCCAGGATGAGGGCCTTCTCGCGGGCCGACCAGTCGTAGAGGATGGACATCCGCTCGCGGGCCATCTTGTTGCCGCGGAGCACGCGGTTGCGGGTCGGGTGGGCGGCGAAGTAAGCGTCGACCTGCGGCGCGATGTCGACCGTCCGCGTCCGGAAGCCGAACTTGCGGGCGACCTTCTCGGCGTCCCGGACGTCGGCGGGGAAGGAGTCGCCGTAGGGCATGATCAGCCCGAGGACGTTGCGCGGCTCCGAGGGCCCGGACGGCGAGGGCGGCGCAGACCGAGGAATCGAGCCCGCCGGAAAGGCCCAGGACCGCCTTTCGGAAGCCGTGCTTGCCGAGCTCTTCGCGGATGAAGCGGACGAGGACCTTCTCCGTGAAGACGGGGTTAATCGTCAACGGCACGGACGACCCTCTCGAGCGAGCGGAGGATGACCTCGGGCCTCTCGTCGCGCCGGAAGAGCCAGCGCGTCCGGGCCTCGCGGACGGCCGTGAGGTCCACGCGGTGGACGAGGAAGTCGGGGTCGAGATAGGCCGCCCGGGCCAGGAGGCGGCCGGACGGACCGTAGATGAACGAGCCGCCGGCGAACGACACGCCGTCCTCGAAGCCGACCCGGTTCGCGTAGAGGACGAAGGCCGTCGAGAAATAGGACACGGCCTCGCCCATGAGCTCCCACATCCGGCTCGTTTCGAAGCCGTCGTCGGCCCCGGCGACGCCGCGGCCGGGCGCGGCCGAGATGGTGATGATCATGTCGGCGCCGCCCGAATACAGGACGTAGCTCGCGCCGTAGTGAAGGAAATCCCGGCAGATGAGCAGGCCGACGCGGCCGAAGGGGGTCGGGAAGACGCGGAAATCGCGGCCCTGGGCGAAGAACTTGGCCTCCTCGAACAGCCCGTTCGTCGGCAGGAAGACCTTGCGGTGGACATGGAGGAGCTTTCCGCCGGAGACGAAGGCGGCGGCGTTGTAGAACAGGCCCCGGGCCGCGGGGCTCTCCTCCATGAAGCCGAGGACGACCGACAGGCCGCGGCTCCGGTCGACGATCCGGCGGAAGCGGCGGTCGGAGGCGGGGT
The DNA here is from genome assembly GCA_963805045.1 of Candidatus Aminicenantota bacterium. GTDB lineage: Bacteria > Acidobacteriota > Aminicenantia > Aminicenantales > Saccharicenantaceae > DATKJS01. Next base: position 76,983 of record CAWDTC010000021.1, on the reverse strand, counting down.
CGAGGGCGACGTCCCCGGCCAGGTCCTTGAGGGTGTAGCCGGTCAGGCTCAGCTCGGGGAAGACGAGGAGGTCGACCTTGGCCCGGCGGGCCTTGTCCATGAGCTCCAGGTGGGTCTCGAGGTTCCGCTCGACGTCCCCGAGGACGGGAGCGATCTGCGCCAGGGCGACCTTCATGCCCCACAACTACCATAAACGGGAGACGTTTTCAATCCGGCCCGCCCCCCGCGGACTAAACTCGCGGCGCCTCCCGGCGGCGCGTCGGGTTGATATTTCGCCGCGTTTTGACTATAGTCTGTCTATCGGTCTCGGATTGAAGGGCTCCTCTTGGCCATGACTCATATCGCGCTCAGCCTGCGGGACATTTATTTCAACAAGCGGACCGGCCGCCTCGTCTACAAGCGGGGCGAGGTCCTGAAGTACTTCTTCTTCCAGAAGGGGACGCTCATCCAGGTCAAGACGAACGTTGCGGACGAGCGGCTGGGCGAGGTCCTCTACAAGCTCGAGCGGATCTCCAAGGACGCCCACGCGACCATGGACGAGTTCGTCGAGCCCAACCAGAACATCGGCGAGGTCCTGCGGAGCCGCGGCGTCATCTCCGAGCAGGACCTCTCGGACGCCCTGACCTACCAGCTCCGCGAGACGACCCTCAACGTCTTCCCCTACTTCGACGCCGAGATCGCCTTCCAGGAACGCGAGGACGCGACCACCCAGGCCGCCGAATCCAAGATCAGCATCCCCTTCATCATTGAGTACGGCATCCGGCGCATGCAGCCGAACCCGGCCGTCAAGACCTTCCTGGCCCAGCAGGTCCCCTTCCTGAAGCGCAAGTCGTTCGCCTACCTCCTGACCCCGGACGAGAAGGAGATCCTGGACCGCATCAGCGGCCGCGACACGGCCGAGACCGTCCTGCGGACGCTGACCTCGCCGCCGGACTTCTTCTGGAAGAGCCTCTACCTCTTCTACTGCCTGGACCTCGTCGACCTCAAGGCGGGCGAGGAGCCGAAGTCCGCCGCCGCGGCGCCGCCGGCCGCCGGGGGCCGGGTGCCCGTCGAGATCTCCGAGGTCCTCGCCTTCCGCGCGGCCATGCCCCAAAAGAACTTCTACCAGCTCCTCGATGTCGCCCGCTCGGCCACGGAGGAGGACATCAAGAAGGCCTACTTCCAGATGGCCCGCCGCTTCCACCCCGACCGCTTCGACCGCAAGGCGTCCGCGGACTACAAGGGCCAGATCGACGAGGTCTTCGACGCCATCACCAACGCCTACCGCGTCCTCAGCAACAAGGAGAAGCGGGCGGCCTACGACTCCGGGGCCCAGACGGGGGAGCAGGAGGAGGCCCAGGACTCCGTCAAGAAGGCCGAGATCAAGTTCCGCCAGGGCAAGACCCTCTTCGGCACGGACCGCTTCGACGACGCCGTGACCTACCTCGAAGAGGCCGTGCGCTTCAGGCGGGACAAGGCCGATTACTGGCTCCTCCTGGCCATGGCCGAATCCCGCATCCCGAGCTACGTCCGCAAGGCGGAGGGGGATTTCATCAAGGCCATCGATCTCGAGCCCTGGAATCCCGAGGGCTACGTCGGGCTCGGCGTCCTCTACAAGGCCGAGGGCCTGCAGACCAAGGCCATCCGGCAGTTCGAGAAGGCCCTGGAGGCCGACCCGGAGCACGCCAAGGCCCGGCAGGAGCTGGCCGACCTCGGCATCGGCCTGAAGAAGAAGAAGGGGCTCCAGGGCCTGCTGTCGATGGATTTCTTCGGCGCGAAGAAGAAGGCCAAGGCGAAGAAGAAGTGATCACCCGCCGCCGGTCGATCTTCAGGAACTCCTTTTCCCCGACGACCTTGACGCCGAGCTCCCTGGCCTTGTCGAGCTTGGAGCCGGGCTCCTCCCCGGCGACGAGGCAAGTCGTTTTCCGGGTCACCGAGGAGCCGACCTCCGCGCCCAGGGCCTCGAGCCTCTCCCGGGCCTCGTCCCGCGTGCAGCACGACAGGGTGCCGGTGATGACGAAGACCTGGCCCGCCAGCGGCCGCGCCGCGCCCCGCCTGTCCTTGGCGGCCAGGTTCAGCCCCGCCTCGGCGAGCCGCCGGACGAGCTCCCTGTTCTCCGGCTGGGAGAAGAAGAAGCGGATGCTCTCGGCGACCTTGGGCCCGACGTCGGCGATCTCCGTCAGCTCGTCCTCGGACGCGGCGGCCAGGGCCTCGAGCGTCCGGAAGCGGCCGGCCAGGGCCTGGGCCGTCCTCTCCCCGACGTGGCGGATGCCGAGGGCGAAGACGAGCCGGTCGAGGTCCCGCCCCTTCGACGCGGCGATCTCGCCGAGGAGGTTGTCGGCGCTCTTCTCGCCCATCCGTTCGAGGGCGACGAGGCGCCCGCGGTCGAGACGGTAGAGGTCCGGGAGGGAGCGGACGAGTCCCGCGGCGAGGAGCTGGTCGACGAGGGCCTCGCCGAGGCCGTCGATGTCCATGGCCCGCCGCGAGGCGAAATGGAGGACGGACTCGCGGACCCGGGCCGGGCAGGACGGGTTGACGCAGCGCGAGATGACCTCGCCCTCGGGCCGGAACACGGCCGAGCCGCAGACCGGGCACTTCGAGGGCCAGGCGAACGGCTTCTCGCGGCCGGTCCGGCGCTCCTTCATGACCGAGACGACCTGGGGGATGACGTCGCCGCTGCGCTCGATGAGGACGTGGTCGCCGACGCGGACGTCCTTGCGCCGGAGCTCCTCCTCGTTGTGGAGGGTCGAGCGGCTGATCGTCGTCCCGGAGAGCTTGACCGGCTCGAGCACGGCCACGGGCGTCAGGGCGCCGGTCCGCCCGACCTGGACGACGATGTCCCTGACCCGGGTCGTCGCCTGGCGCGCCGGGAACTTGAAGGCCGCGGCCCAGCGCGGCGACTTGGCCGTGAACCCCAGGGCCTCCCGCTGGGCGGCCGAGTTGACCTTGAGGACGATGCCGTCGGCGTCGTAGTCGAGGCGGTCGCGCTTCTCCGTCCATTCCCGGAAATAGGCCAGGCCCTCGTCGAGCGTCCGGCAGAGGCGCGAATGGGGGTTGGTCCGGAAACCGAGGCGCTTCATCCTCCGCAGGGCCTCCCACTGGGTCGGCTCCTCCCGCCCGTCGGTGAAGAGGTAGTAGAGGAAGACGCTCAGCTTCCGCGAGGCCACGAGGCGCGGGTCGAGGAGGCGCAGGGATCCCGCGGCGGCGTTGCGGGCGTTGGCGAAGAGCGGCTCGCCGGCCTCCTCGCGCTCGCGGTTGAGGGCCCGGAAGGATTCGAAGGGGAGGTAGACCTCGCCGCGGACCTCGACCTCCCGGCGGTCGTCGATGACGAGGGGCAGCGACCGCAGGGTCTTGACGTTGGCCGTGACGTCGTCGCCGCGGACGCCGTCGCCGCGGGTCACGGCCCGGGCAAAGCGGCCGTCGCGGTAGAGGATGGAGATGCTGAGCCCGTCGATCTTGAGCTCGGCGACGTACGTGACGGCCTGGCCGGGGAGGAGCTTCGAGACGCGCTCTCCGAACTCGCGGAGCTCGCCCTCGTCGTAGACGTTGTCGATGCTGAGCATCGGCGTCCGGTGGGCGACGGTGGCGAACCCCTCGACCGGCTTCTCGCCGACGCGCTGGGTCGGGGACTCGGGGGTGACGAGGGCGGGGAACCGGCCCTCGATCTCCCTGAGCTCGCGCATGAGCCGGTCGAACTCGGCGTCGGAGATCTGGGGGTCGTTGTCGACGTAGTATTTCTTCTCGTGGTGGACGATCTCGCGCCGGAGTTTCTCGGCCCGGGCCTTCGCCTGCCTGGCGGACAGAGAGGACGTCACCCTTTCCCTCCGACCCCGGAGAATCCGCGTCCCGCGGCCGGGCCGCGCGGCGGTCTTACTTGCCCAGCCGGTTCCTGGCCTGGGCCACGAGCTGGTTGAACTTCTCCCGGACGCCCGATTGCGAGGCCTTGATCTGCTCGATGGCCGCCTTCTCCGCCTCGATGGCGTTGGTCAGCTTCTTCATCGAGACCTTCTCGGCGCCCGTGAGATCGTCCTCGCTCTTCGTGCCGTAGCGGTCGTTGTAGGTCTTGGTCAGGTCCTCGATGGCCTTGTTGTGCTCCTGGATCTTGGCGTTGATGTCGGCCAGGTCGGGATTGTTGCTGACGTAGAGGTTGAAGGCGGCCTGAAAATAGCTCTTCTGCTGAGGCGGGGTGAGGAGGCCGGCCTCGATGAGGGCGTCGATGGCCTGGGGCCTGACGGCGGGCTTGGTCTTGGCCTCGTTGTTGAGGATGATGGCGATGTTCTGGGCCAGGCTGCCGGTCTTCTTTCGGGCGTAGGCTTCCCTGTAGACCGAGAGGGCCTCGTCGACCTTGCCCTCTTTGTACAGGGTCTGGGCCAGCAGGCTGGCGCTGTCCGGGCCCTTGTCGGAAGCGTAGAACTGGCGGAAGACCTGCTCGGCGTCGGCGTACCTCTGGTTCTTGTAGAGGGTGTTGGCGAGGCCGTCGAGGAGCTTCTTGATGCCCGGGTCCTTGAGGATGCCGTAGGCGGTGATGTAGGAGTTGGCGGCGGCGCCGTAGTCGCCGGCCTTCTCCGCGAACTGGCCGAGGAGGACGTAACCGGAGGCCTGGAGCTTGGCTCCCGTGGGGTCGGCCGCTCGGCCTTGCCGATGTCGATGATCTTCTGGGCGGCCGCCTTGGCCTTGTCCATCTGGCCCGCTCCGGCGTAGAGCTGCGGGATGGTGAAGATGATCTTGAGCTTCGTGTCGTTGTCCGTGCCGGGCATGGTCAGGGCCTTTTCGCCGTAGGCGACGGCCTTGTCGACGCTCTTCGACGCGCAGCCGGAAAGGCAATAATAGGCGTAGGCGTAATTGTCGTACTGACCGCCCTTACCTGCGAAATTCGTGATATAGGCGTCGAGTGCCTGGGCCTGCTGGCAGGGGTCCTTGATCTGCATCGCCTTGAGGTATTCCTCGTCCGGGGTCTGGGCGGCGAGGAACCCGGCCGTTAACAGAAATAACAGGGGCACCGTGATGCCGATGGTTCTTTTCATGCTCAACCTCTCTCCAAAATTTGTTGAATCATAACGACTATCTTGGGAATTGTCAATATCATGCCTCACACGTTCTCTTAGTAGCAATCCGCGTGCCAAGAGCTAATAATGGGGACACCGTCCCTTCAGACCCTGGGCTGGACCGTCGTCCCGGGGAAAACTGTCCCTGCATATTTTGCCGTCCGTCCTTTGCCGTGGACACCCCGTTTTACTTCGCCGGCGGCCTTCCTCTATAATACAGGAAATGACGACGACCCAGAAGTTCCGGAGCCTCCTCGCCGAGACCGTAGGCGCACCCATCCCGGAGGGCGCGACACTCGACCGGTTCTCGAGCTTCAAGATCGGCGGCCCGGCCGACCTTTTCTTCGAAGCCCGCACGGAAGACCAGCTCAAGAGGGCCGCCGGGCTCGCCGTCCGTGAGAGATTCCCCTTCTATGTCATCGGCGGCGGCTACCAATATCCTCTTCGACGACGAGGGCTACCGGGGGCTCGTCGTGCGGAACAAGGTCGAGGAGCTCTCCCGCGCGGAGGGCCGCATCACGGCCTCGTCGGGCACGGCGCTCTCGTCGCTGCTTCAGCAGGCCCTGGCCGGCGGCCTCTCCGGGCTCGAGTTCCTGGCCGGCATCCCGGGCACCGTGGGCGGGGCCCTCTTCAGCAACGCCGGTGCCTTCGGCCGGAGCATCGGCGACGTCCTCGAAGAGGCCGTCCTCCTCCGTCCGGACGGCGGCGAGGAACGGCGGACCGCGGCGGACCTGGCCTTCGGCTACAGGCGCTCCTCCCTCCAGCGCGACCACGGCCTCGTCCTGCGGGCCGTCGTCAGGGCCGAGCCCGGCGATCGCAAGGCCTCGGAGGCGAAGGTCCGCGAGCACATGGACGAGCGGCGGGCCAAGCATCCCCCCTGGGGCACGGCCTGCGCCGGGAGCTTCTTCAAGAACCCCTGCTCGCCGGACGGCCGGCGGGTCGCCGCCGGGCGGCTCCTCGAGCAGGCGGGCGCGCGCGGCATGAGGGTCGGCGGCGCGGCCGTCTACGAGGGCCACTGCAATTTCCTCATCAACACGGGGAACGCCCGGGCGCGCGACGTCCTCGCCCTGGCCCGGGAGCTCAAGGAGCGGGTCTTCGCGACGTCCGGCGTGCGGCTCGAAGAGGAGGTCGTTTACCTCCCAGCGACCGCCTCAATGCTCTGACGTTCGCGGCCGGGACCTGGCCCGGCTCGACGAGCGCCAGGGCCTGCCGCGCCAAGGCCCGGTAGATCCCGTCCTCGAGCGGCCGGCCGGCCAGGGCCTCGAGATGGCGGCGGACCGTCCGGACATCCCCCCGCGCCACCGGCCCGGTGAGGGCCTTCGCCCAGCCAAGTTCCTTTACGTTCCGTAAAGTTCCTTGGACGAGAGGGAAGAGGGCCCGGGCCGCCGTGGCCCGGCCGACGCCCGCATCGCGGAGCAGGCCCGCCGCGGCCGCTTCGAGGGCGACGAGAAAGTTCGAAGCGATACAGCACGCGGCGTGGTAGAGGGGCTTGGCGTCCGCGCTCAGCCGGATGGCCCGGCCGCCGAGCGAGCGGGCGATCCTCGCGCCCAGCCGGACGGCTTCGGCGTCGCCCTCGACGGCCCAGACGATGCCGCGGAAGAGGCGCGGGCCGCCCGCCCTTACCGGGAACGACTGGACGGGATGGAGCGAGGCGACGCGGGCGCCCCGGCGTCGCAGCGGCTCCAGGGCGGCGGCCGGGAGCAGGCCGCTCGTGTGGAAGACGGTCCGGCCGGCCCAGTCCGCGCCCGACCGGGCGAGCGCCCGCGCGACTGTCTCCACGGCGTCGTCGGGGACGCAGACGAAGACGACGCCGGCGCCGCGGGCCGCCGCCCGCCGGATGTCCGTGCCCGCGTGCCCGCGGCCGACGATGCGGCGCGCCTCCCGGGCCGCGGCCGGGTCGCGGTCGACGAGGGCCTCGAGGCCCCACCCCCTGCGGGTCAGGGCCCGGCGCGAGCGACGTGCCCAGCCGCCCGGCGCCGACGACGGAGAACGTGTTCATGGCTTGGCCTTGAAGACCTCGTCCCAGAGGTCGACCTCGAGCGGGGAAGGGTTCCTGACGTGCTTCTCCATCTCCTTCTGCTTTCTCCGCTCCTTGAGCGCCGCCTTGAGGTCCTTCGCGAACTCCTCCGAGGTCACGGCCGCGACGCCGTTCTCCTTGGCGAACTCCCGGACGGCGCGGTCGGAGCTGACGACGAAGAACCGCCTCCGGTCGGTCAGCCGCCGCACGACGTCCTCGATGACGTCGTCGGCCGTCTGCCCCTCGCCGGGGTAGAGGATGGTGAACTTCGGGTTGACGGGGACCTCGCTCCGCTCCCGCTCGGGGTTGCCGTCGAAGACGAGATGGATGCGCGTGTGCGTGACCCTCTGGAAGGCGAGGAGCTTGCACGACGAGGGTATCGCGGCCGGACCTCTGCCGCAGCTCCTCGGGCGCGACGCGGCCGAGGAGGTTGTTCCCGTCGATGAGGTAGGCCATGTGACGCGGCGGTCTCCGCGCCCCCGCTCAGCCCGGCGGCCAGGTCATCCGGCGGCCGCCGAGGAGGTGGAAGTGGATGTGGAAGACCTCCTGGCCGGAGTCGCGGGCGGTGTTGAGGACGATCCGGTAGCCGCTCGTCCCGACGCCCTTGGCCCGGGCGATCTCGCGGGCCCGCAGGAGGGCCTCGCCGAGCAGGGCCTCGGCCCCCTCGGGCGCCTCGTTGAGCGAGGCGAAGTGCTGTCTTGGGGATGATGCAGGACGTGGACCGGCGCCTGGGGCCGGATGTCCTCGAAGGCGACGAACTTCTCGTCCTCGTAGACGATCTTCGCCGGGATCTCCTTTTTCACGATGCGGCAGAAGAGGCAGTCGTCCATGGTCCCTCCTAGGCTTCGAACCGCTCGATGGACGCGCCGAGGCCGCGGAGCTTCTCCTCGATCCGCTCGTAGCCCCGGTCGAGGTGGTCGAGCTCGCTGAGGACGGTCTCGCCGCCGGCGACGAGGCCGGCCAGGACGAGGGAGGCCGAGGCCCGCAGGTCGGTCGCCGTGACCTCGGCGCCGGAGAGCGGCGTCCTGCCCCGGACGACGGCCTTGTCGCCCTGGACCTCGATCGAGGCGCCGAGCCGGAGCGAGCTCGTTGACGTGCGAGAAGCGCCGGTCGAAGATCGTCTCGGTGATGATGGACGTCCCGTTCGCCTGGGTCATGAGGACCATGAACTGGGCCTGCATGTCCGTCGGGAAGCCGGGGTAGGGCGAGGTCGTGATGTCCTGGGCCTTGATCTCGCGGCGGCCGACGACGCGGATGGCGTGCGCGCCCTCGGGCTCGACCGCCGCGCCCGAAGCGCGGAGCTTGTCGATGATCGCGCCGACGTGGCCCGGCTCGGCCCCCGTGACGAGGACGTCGCCGCCGGTCAGGGCGCCGGCGATGAGGAAGGTCCCGGTCTCGATGCGGTCGGGGATGATGTCGTGCTCCGCCCCGCCGAGCTCCCGGACGCCCTGGACGCGGAGGGTCTCCTCGCCGAGCCCCTCGATCTTCGCCCCCATCTTGTTGAGGAGGACGGCGAGGTCGCCGACCTCGGGCTCGAGGGCGCAGTTCCGCAGGACGGTCTCGCCCTTGGCCAGGGTCGCGGCCATGAGCAGGTTCTCCGTGCCGGTGACCGTCTTCCTCTCGAATTCGATGACGGCGCCGCGGAGCCGGTCGGCCCGAGCCTGGATGTAGCCGTGCTCGAGGGAGATCTTCGCCCCGAGCTTCTCCAGCCCGGCGATGTGGAGGTCGACCGGACGGGACCCGATGGCGCAGCCGCCGGGCAGGGCCACGGCCGCCTTGCCGAAGCGCGCCAGGAGCGGCCCGAGGACGAGGATGGAGGCGCGCATGGCCCGGACGAGCTCGTAGGGGGCCTCGTCGGAGACGAGCCGCGGCACGCGCAGGGAGACTGCGTCGTCCTGGAGCGTGAACGTCCCGCCGAGGCCGGCGACGAGGGTGAGGATGGTGTGGACGTCCTTGACCCGCGGCACGTTCCGCAGGCGGACCTCCTCGCCCGTCAGGAGGCCGGCGGCGATGGCCGGCAGGACGGCGTTCTTGGCGCCGCTCGCCCGGACCTCGCCCTTCAGCCGGAAGCCGGGGCCGCCGCGGATGCGGATCTTCTCCACGGCCCGATTCTAAGGGAACTCAGGGGAGAATTCAACCGACGCCCTCTTTCTTCGGATGTTCCCCGGCGGCGCCAAGGCCGTCCTTATCCCCCGGCCCCGGGAACCTGTCCCGGTTCCCCCGTCGTAAATCCCGCCGGGTCCCCCTCTGGCTGGGAGCGGATTCTGAGGAGCGACCATCAGAAGTACGGCGGCGTGACTCAGAGCCGTACTTCTGAGAAGAATACGGATAGAGCGGGCAGGTCCTCTTTATCCGAACATTTCCCAAAAGCGCGGCCTCGAGCCGCTCGGCCGCGCTTTTGCCGGTCACTACGAAGACTCCGTTCCCTGCCGGACGGCCTTGGCACCGCCCTAGGAACCCGAGGGACCTCGGGGATGGCCTCCACTCCAGAGTGCGGTTTGCGCTAAACCGCACATGACGTTCCGGCCATTCCCCTTCAGCCCTCTTCGGCCGGGACGAGCCCGTCGCGCGACCAGCCCCAGGCGTCGTAATAGGCGTCGAGGACGGAGTTGTAGAAGGATTCGTCGACCGCCCGGCCCTGATGGGCGCCGCGGCTCATCGGGACCTTGAGCTTCGGCGGCACGTAGGCGTCGTAGGCCCGGTCGCGGCCCTGGGTGTTGTTCATCCGCCGCTCGAGAGCGTAGATGCGGCGGCCGCACGCCTTCAGGGACTCGGCGGTGTAATCGATTCCGGTGAGGGCGCGGTAGAGGGACAGGAACGGCTCGGCGGTGACGTCGCCGGTGAAGAAGTCGCACAGGCCCAATGAATCGACGAGGGCCTTGCCGGCCTGGCCCTCGGCCACGTAGGCGGCGAGGTCGCGGGCGTCCTTGAGCCCGCCCTCCTCGGCCTGGATCGTCCAGGCGTAGGTGTGGTCGCCGCGGCCGCGGTTGGAGGTGCCGTAGGCCGCGAACATGCCGGGGAAGGACTTGGGGTTGATGCCGGCGTAGCCGAGCCCGCCGCGGGCCGTTGTCGCGCAATAGGCGAGGTCACCGGCAGCACCCGCGCCGGCGCGGCCCGCCGCCTCGCTGATGACGCGGTCGGTGTGATGCCCAAGGAGCCGCCCGAGGTCGGTCGCGGCGTAGGCGATGTCCTTCAGGGCCTGGACCATCTCCGGCGCGTCGCCGAACCGCAGGCGGCTGCCGTATTTTTCGAGGAGGCCCTTCTCCGACATCTCCATGGCCCCGGCCATGACGCTGCCGAAAGTCATGGTGTCGACGCCGAGCTCGTTGCAGAGATAGTTCATGTGGAAGATGGCGTCCCGGTCGAGGATGCAGCAGTTGATCCAGAGGGCGATCGTCTCGAACTCGGGGCGGACGCCCTCGCCCGCGTAGGGCCCGGACTCGACCCGGGCCGAGCGGGTGCAGAAGACGTGCCGGCACTTGTTGCAGACGTTGTGCTTGCCGGCGATCTCGAGGAAAGCGTCCGTCGAAACGCGAGCGTAGTCGGCGGCGTCGAAAGAGCCCTCGTCGAAGTTGTGCCAGGGAAGGTAACCGCCCTTGACGCCCAGGTAGCGGCCGTTGAAGGCCCGGTCGAGCCACCAGGTCGTTCCCGTCGTCGGCCGGAACGAGGCCGTCCGGGCCGGGTCGTCGACCGAGGCCTTGACGATGCGGTCGATCTCCGCGCCGAGCTTCTTGAAACCCTCGGGGTCGGCGTAGGCAACGGGGTCCTTCCCCGCGGCCGTGACGGCGACGAGATTCTTGGAGCCGAAAACGGCGCCGGCGCCGCCGCGGCCGAAATTCCGGTGGTAATCCGCGGTGAGGCAGGCGTAATCGACAAGGTTCCAGCCGGCCGGGCCGACGCAGAGGGTCGACGAGCCCTTGAGCTTGCGCGAGAGCTCGTCCGTGATCTCGGAGGCCGGCCGGGGGACGGACCGGCCTCCGACCGTCTGGAAGAGGGAGTCCTCCGCGTCGACGATGCGGACGGCGCCCTCGACGGCCTCGATCCGGACCGCGCGGTCGGCCCGTCCGTCGATGATGAGCTGGTCGATGCCGGCCCGCTTGAGCATGTTGTGGAAGAGCCCGCCGGCGCTCGAATGCGTGACCATTCCGTAGAGCGGCTTGCGTGCCCGGCGCCCAGCCGGCGGGCTCGGGCGAGCGGGTCATCGTGCCGAAGAAGGAGCAGGAGCCGCGGCCGGCCGTCGGGATGGCGGTGTCATTGGCGGCGGCGCTGCCGATGACGATGCGGTTCGCCGGGGCCGAGCGGGTCCTTGAGGGGAGCGCCCGGCTTGAGCTTGTCGGAGAGAAGGCGGGCCTGGAGGCCCCGGCCGCCGACATAGTCCCGGCAGAGGTCCGGGTCGGCTTCCGTCAGGCGGACGGTGCGGTTGGTGAGGTCGACCCAGGCCCATGTCCCCCGGTATCCCGCTCTGATCGGCTTGCTGTCCGGCATTTGAGTCTCTCCCGTGGTTGTTCCCTCGGGCGCCTCGTTCCGCGCCCCGTCTCATTTGAGGGAGTTCAGCGCCTGGTCGAGGTCGGCGATGACGTCGTCGGGATGTTCCGCGCCGACGCAGAGGCGGATGAGCTGGGGCGGGACGTCGGCCGCCTTCCGGGCTTCCTCCCCCTGCTGCTGATGGGTCGAGATCGCGGGGATCGTGGCCACGCTCTTGATCCGGCCCAGGTCCGTGGCCCTGTAGATCATCTTGAAGCTGTCGAAGACCTTGCGGGCGTTCTCCGGCGGGCCGTCGACGCGGAAGCTCATCAGGTGCCCGTAGCGGTTGACCTCGCCGCCCTGCCCGTCGTCGGAGTCCACGAGCTTCATGTACTTCCTGGCGATGCTCGTGGAGATGAAAGCTGGGCAGGCCCGAGGTAATCGACCTGGTAGACCCTGGGGTGCTTCGCCAGGAACTCGGCGACGGTCTGGCAATTCTGGCTGACGACGTCCATCTTCGAGCGCAGGGTCCGCAGGTCGTTGAGGGCGAAGATCGCGTTGACGGGTGAGGCGGCCGGCCCGTTGTCCCTGTAGGGCAGGAATTTCACGTATTCGGCGTAGCTCTCCTTGAACAGGGGATGGTCGTTCTTGACCTTGGTCGTGATCGGCTTGCGGCTGATGAGGGCGCCGCCGATGGCGAACCCGCCGGACGTGATCGACTTCGTCAGCGAGTGGACGACGATGTCGGCGCCGTAGGCGATGGGCCGCATGAGGGCGGGCGTCGCGCAGGTGGCGTCGATGACGAGCGGGACCTCCCACGAATGGGCCAGGTCGGCCAGGGCCTTGACGTCGGCGAAGGACTGCTGGGGGTTCGAGGGCATCTCCATGTAGAGGAAGCGGGTGTCCTCGTCGATCTTCGATTTCCAGTCCTCGATATCCCAGGGGTGCTCGACCCAGCGGCACTCGATGCCGCGCTCCTGCATCTTGCGGATGGAGAAATGCTGGAACGTGCCGCCGTAGACCTGGATGCAGGAGACGAAGTTGATCCGTTCGGGCCCTTGCTTCTGCTTGACGAGGAGCGGGTCGACGGCCGACATGATCGCGCCCATGCCCGAGGCCGTGACGCAGCACGACGTGTCGTATCCCGTCCGATATCCTTCGAGCAGGGCCAGGACCCACTCGAGGTAATAGGTCGTCGGGTTGGCGATCCGCGTGTAGCACCAGGTCGGGACGAGGTAGGCCAGGGCCGCCTCGAGCTCGTCGGAATCGGCGTAGGCCTGGGAGGCGGAGAGGTAGAGGGGCTCGATGACGGCCCCCTGGTTCCTGGCGAGCGCTTCCTCGACGGTGTAGAGCCCGTGGACGGCGATGGTATCGAACCGCATCGCCTTCATCCGGACCAGCGCGGCGTCCCGCTCGGCCAGGAGCTTCTTCGCGGCCTCGACGTATCTCATGACGCCGGCGGAATATTTCGGGGCGGAGCTCATGGGTCCTCCAATTAACGGACGGACGTGTCGGGGGCGAGGGATTCAGGAAGAGATTTCAAGGCGAACCGCATGACACGGTGTTCGTTAGGCCTTAGCATATAAAGGAACGGGGCGCCGAGTCAAGCTTCAGCGGCAGCGATTGATGGCCAGCATGTCGGACAGGATCGAGAAGCCCGTCTCGGTCTTGCCGGCGCCGGCCCCCTGGATCGTGACCTTGCCCATGAGGTCCGTTTCGAAGCTCAGGGCGTTCTGGGCGCCCATGACGCCCGCCAGCGGGTCGGAGACCGGGAGTTTCTGGGGTGAAACGCTGGCCACGACCCCGCCCGCCCCCTTCTTGGCCTGGGCGATGAGCTTGTAGCGGAAGCCCTCCTTCGCGGCGGCCCTGACGTCGGCCAGGCCGATCTTCGAGATGCCCTGGCGCGCCACGTCCGACGTCTTGACCGACCCGCCCATGAGGACGTTCGAGAGGATGACGATCTTGGCCAGGGCGTCGAAGCCCTCGACGTCGGCCGTGGGGTCGGCCTCGGCGTAGCCGAGCTTCTGGGCGAGCTTGAGGGCGTCGGCGTAGTCCATGCCCTCGGTCTCCATCTTGGTCAGGATGAAGTTCGTCGTCCCGTTGAGGATGCCCTTGACCTCGCGGACCTCGTTGCCGGCCAGGCCGCCCTCGGCGAGGTGGAAGACGGGTGTCCCGCTCATGACCGTGCCCTCGATCCGGAACTGGAGGCCGTTCTTTCGGGCCAGGTCCTGGAGCTCGCGGTAGTGGAGGGCCGCCGGGCCCTTGTTCGATGTGACGACGTGCTTGCCCGTGCGCAGGGCCTTCTTGATGTAGCTCGTCGCGGGCTCGCCGGTCTCGATGTTCGTGTAGGTCAGCTCGGCGATGATGTCGGCGTCCGTCTTCTCGATCATGTCCAGCGGGTCGAGAGGCTGGGCCTGGCCGGGCTTCGCCTTGGGGTATTCGGCGAGGTTCCCGCCGCGGCCGAGGACGCCGAGGACGGCTGGGATGTCGATCCCCTCCGGGACGAGGAGGCCGCCCTTGATCTTGTCCGAGATGGCCACGACCCGGGCCTCGAAGCCGCAGGCGTCCCTGAGGAAATCCCTCTTCTTTATCCAGGATCTCGAGAAGCCCCTGGCCGACGGTGCCGCAGCCGATAAGGCCGATCCGATGTTCCATGGTCTTCTCTCCTTGCGGGCGTTTTCCGGAAAAACAATATAGCATATCCGGCGGCCGACGGAACCGGTCGGTGATCGCGCCGCACGGCGCGCGGCGGATCTTTGGCGGGCCCGGGAAACAGAGTATAGTTGGAAATAGCAGTCGAAGGAGGGGTCCGATGCCGTCCGGACGATTCGTCACGCCTCATCCGGTCAACGAGAAGGTCCGCGATTACGGGCCGGACTCGGAAGACAAGCGCCTCCTAAAGGAGGAGCTCGGGAGACAGGCCGAGAACCCCGTCGAGGTCCCGATGGTCATCGGCGGCGCGGAATTCCGTTCGGGGAGGACGGGGCGCATCGTCTGCCCCCACGAGCACTCCCGCGTCCTCGGCGTCTATCACCTGGGCGGCCCCGACGCGGCCGCCCGCGCCATCGGGGCCGCCGCCGCGGCCAAGAGCGCCTGGCAGCGCCTGCCGTGGGAGGACCGGGCCGCCGTCTTCCTCAAGGCCGCCGACCTTCTCGCCGGTCCCTTACCGCTACGCGATGAACGCGGCCACCATGCTCGGCCAGAGCAAGACCGTCTTCCAGGCCGAGATCGACGCGGCCTGCGAGCTCACGGATTACCTGAGGTTCAACGTCTCCTACGTCTGCCGGATCTACTCCGGCCAGCCCGAGGTCAACCCGCCGGGGAGCTGGAACAAGCTGGAGTACCGGCCTCTCGACGGTTTCGTTTTCGCCATCGCCCCGTTCAACTTCACCTCCATCGGCGGCAACCTGCCGACCGCGCCGGCCATGATGGGGAACACCGTCGTCTGGAAGCCGGCGAGTTCTGCCGTCCTCAGCGCCCACTATCTCATGAAGGTCCTCCTCGAGGCCGGCCTGCCCGACGGGGTCATCAACATGGTCCCCGGGAGCGGCGCGGAGATCGCCGACCCCGTCATCGACCACCGGGACCTGGCCGGGGTCCATTTCACCGGCTCGACGGCGACGTTCACGGGCATCTGGACGCGGGTGGCCGGGAATCTCGGCCGCGGAGTCTACCGGAACTACCCGCGCCTCGTCGGCGAGACGGGCGGCAAGGACTTCATCCTGGCCTGTCCGGACGCCGACCCCGACGAGCTGGCGACGGCCCTGTTCCGCGGCGCCTTCGAGTACCAGGGGCAGAAGTGCTCGGCGGCCAGTCGGGCCTACATTCCCGGGTCCTCGTGGCCGGGCGTCCTGGCCCGGCTGTCGAAGATGGCGGCGCGCGCGCGGGTCGGCGACGTCCGCGACTTCCGGACCTTCATGGGCGCCGTCATCGACCGGGCGGCGTTCGGGAAGGTCGCCACCTACATCGCCGACGCACGCGCCTCCTCCGAGGCGGAGGTCGTCCTCGGCGGGGAGTGCGACGACCGCGTCGGCTACTTCATCCGCCCGACCGTCATCCGGGCCACGAACCCGAAGTTCCGGGGGATGGTGGAGGAGATCTTCGGCCCCGTGTTGACCGTCTATGTCTACGACGACAGCCGGTTCGAGGCGACCCTGGCCCTGGTCGACGAGACGAGCCCCTACGCCCTGACCGGCTCGGTCTTCGGCAAGGACCGGGCCACGATCCGGCTCGCCCTCGACCGCCTGTCCCAGGCCGCCGGGAACATCTACATCAATGACAAGCCGACGGGCGCCGTCGTCGGCCAGCAGCCGTTCGGGGGCGGCCGGATGAGCGGCACCAACGACAAGGCCGGCGGCTACTTCAACCTGCTGCGGTGGACGAGTCCGCAGGCCGTCAAGGAGAACTTCCTCCCGCCGCGAGACCCCTTTTACCCGCACATGTCGGAGGAGTGAGGGCCGGGCGGGCCGGACAAAAAAGGGCCGCCGCCCGCGGGGGACGGCGGCCCTTGAGCTTCCGCTTGAGGAACGGCGCTTACGGCTTCGGTGCGGGGGGGTGTTCCTTGATGAAGTTCTCGAGCCACTCGGTGGTGACGGACTTCGGCCGCTCGATCGGCAGGCCGAGGGCGCGGTCCCAGACAAGCTGGGCCAGGACGCCGAGGGCGCGGGACACGCCGAAGAACACGGTGTAGAAGTCGAACTCGGTGGCGCCGTAGTAGTAGAGAAGGACGCCGGAGTGGGCGTCGACGTTCGGCCACGGGTTCTTGGTCTTGCCGTGCTTCGTCAGGACGTCCGGGGCGACCTCGTAGACCAGGCTGACGACCTTGAACAGGTCGTAGTCCGGCATGTGCTTGAGGGCGAACTCGCGCTGGGCGACGTAGCGGGGGTCGGTCTTGCGCAGGACGGCGTGCCCGTAGCCCGGGATGACCCGGCCGCCGTTCAGGGTGTCCCACATGTACTTCTCGAGCTGCTCCTTGGTCGGGACGCCGCCGAGGTCCTTCATCAGGTACATGATCCAGCCCAGGACTTCCTGGTTGGCCAGGCCGTGGAGCGGGCCCGCCAGGCCGTCCATGCCGGCCGACAGGGAGTAGTAGGCGTCGGACAGGGCCGAGCCGACGAGGTGCGTCGTGTGGGCCGAGACGTTGCCGCCCTCGTGGTCGCTGTGGATGCAGAGGTAGAGCCGCATGAGCTCCTTGAAGGCGGGGTCGTTGCTGACGCCGAGCATGTGGGCCAGGTTGCCGCCCCAGTCGAGCTTCGGGTCGGGGGCGATGTGCTTGCCGCCCATGTAGGTCCGCCGGAAGATGTAGGCGGCGATGTTCGGGAGCTTGGCGATGAGGTTCATGGCGTCCTCGTACGTCGCGTCCCAGTACTGGCTCTTGGGCATCTTCTCCTTGTAGCGCTGGGCGAAGACCGATTCCCGCTGGAGCTGCAGGATGGCCAGCGAGAACTGGGTCATCGGGTGCGTGTCCTTGGGGATGGCGTTCATGACGTCGATGAGATACTGGGGCAGGACGCTCCGCTTCTGCCATTCCTCGGTCACGGCGGCGCAGTCCGCGGCCGTCGGGACCTCGCCGAGGAGGAGGAGATAGAAGATGCCCTCGGGCAGGGGCTCGGTGCCGCCGGGGGCCTTGGGCAGCTTCTCGCGGAGCTCGGGGATGGAGAAGCCGCGGAAGCGGATGCCCTCGAACTTGTCGAGGAGCGACACGTCCCAGAGCATCGAGATGATGTCGCGGGCGCCGCCGACGACCTGGCCGACGTTGACGCTCGAAACATTGACGTCGCCGAATTCCTTGTTGAGCTTTTGGACCCGTTCCTTCATCGGGCCCATCTTGGCCGCAAATTTCTCTTTCAACGTAGCCATGAAGCACAACCTCCTTTTAGATATATGAATTTCCCCCTCTCGGGGGTTTTTCATCTTAGCACGCGGCGTCGCGGGGTGTCAACCGGAACGTGGCCGTTTTTCCCTTATTTGAGCGATTTGCGCGGCACGCGCGCGTCGCTCATGGCCGCGTCGTAGGCGAAGGCGGCCATGAACTGGACCTTGACAGGCCGGCGGACCTGCCCTATTGTCAATCCTGATGGTCAGCGCCGGCGCCGGCCCGATAGCCAGGAAGACTCGCCCGCCCGCGGCCATGATTCTTGAGCGTCCTCAGGGGGTTCCCATGAAGCATCGGCTTGGCAAGTCCTTGGGCGCGGGTCTGGCCGTCGCCCTCATCCTGTCCCTCGTCGCTCCGGCCGCTGTCCGGGCGCAGGCGACGGCGCTCTCGGATGATCAGGTCAAGGAGCGGCTGGCCTTTATCGAGACCGCCCTCGAGGCCGGACGCCCGCGCGCCGAAACGTGGTTCTATGGCTGGCTCGGCGCCTACTCGGTCAGCTCGCTTGCCAGCGGCATCGTGGCCGCGTCCGGCTGGTACGATACGAAGTACGAAGGGCCCGAACTCGTCGCGGACCGGGAATCCGCCGAGGGCATGCTCGTCGGCGGAGCGACCCTCCTGCTCGGGGTCGGCAGCCTAGTCATCAACCCGTTCAAGCCGGCCCTCGTCCCGGGCGAGCTGCGCGCCGTGCCGGAGTCGAGCCCGGAGGAGCGCCGGGCCAAGTTCGAGCGGGCGGAGAAGATGCTCCGCGACTGCGCCCGCCAGGAGATCAACGGTCGAAGCCTCGGTACGCACCTCCTGAATCTCGGCGCCAACGCCGCGGGCGCGCTCGTGCTCAAGGCCGCCTTCAAACAATCCTGGGGCAACGCCCTGGTCAACTTTGCCGGGGGCGAGGCCATCTCTCTTCTCAACATCTTCACCCAGCCCATGCGCGCCGTCCGGGACCTGAAGGACTACGAGGCCAAGTTCGAGCAGGGGAAGGGGGAAGCTGCGCCGGCCCCGTCCGCGCGCCGCTGGAGCCTGGGCGTCTCGCCCGCTCTCGGCCTGACCTTCAGTTTACGAATTCTAATTGCCGGGGGACGACCTTTGAATCCGCCTCTTTCGCGAGCGTCCAACGACCAACGACAAGGAGGCGTCACGCATGACCACTCGAGGGAAATGGCTCACCGTCGCGGCTTTAACGGCGATCGTCTCGGCCGCGCTCGCCCCGGCCCTCTCGGCCGACGTCAGGCTCCCGGCCGTCATCGGCGACCACATGGTCATCCAACAGGGACAGCCCGTCAACGTCTGGGGCTGGGCCGCGAAGAACGAGCAGGTCACCGTCCGCCTGGCCGGCGCGGAGCGGAAGGCCCGGGCCTCGGCCGCCGACGGCAGGTGGCAGGTCGTCTTCGACCCGCTCAAGGCCGGCGGAGCGGCCCTCGAAATGGCCGTCCGCGGCGAGAAGGGACCCGAGGTCGCGGTCAAGGACATCCTCGTCGGCGAGGTCTGGCTGTGCTCCGGCCAGTCGAACATGGAGTTCGCCCTGGAGTGGCTGGCGAACACGACACCGGAGATCATGAAGGCAGACCATCCCGGCCTGCGCCTGTTCCAGGTGCCGAAACACACCTCCGACCGGCCCAAGGACGACGTCGACGCCAAGTGGGCCGTTTCGTCGCCCGCCTCGGCCCGCGGCTTTTCCGCCGTGGCCTATTTCTACGGGCTCGAGCTCCACGAGAAGCTCGGCGTGCCCGTCGGCGTGATCGAGTCGGCATGGGGCGGGACGGACATCGAGCCGTGGACGCCGCCGGCCGGTTTCGCCGCCGTGCCCGAGACCAAGCCTCTCCTCGACAAGCAGATGGCCAAGTACGAGGATTACCGCAAAGAGCTCGAAAAAGCCCTGCCGGTTTGGGAGGCGTGGATCCGCGATGTCCAGAAAGCCCTCAAGGCCAAGGCTGAAATCCCGCCCCTGCCCGACATTGACCCGAAAGATCCCTATGAGAGTCCCCAGGCGCCGACGACCCTCTACAACGCCATGATCCACGCCCTGACGCCGTTCGCGATCCGCGGCGCGATCTGGTACCAGGGCGAGAACAACCGCAACGACGGCCTCCTCTACGAGAAGAAGATGGAGGCGCTCATCCGCGGCTGGCGCGAAGTCTGGAAGCTCGGCGACTTCCCGTTCTATTACGTCGAGATCGCGCCCTTCACTTACGGCTACGACAAGAACATGAAAGGCAGCCCGGTCCCCGACGCCTACCGGCTGCCTCTCCTCTGGGAGGCCCAGACGAACGTCCTGCGCCTTGCGAACACGGGCATGGCCGTCGTCTCCGACATCACGAACCTCACGGATATCCATCCCGCCGACAAGAAGGACGTGGCCGAGCGGCTCGCCCTCTGGGCGCGGGCCAAGACCTACGGCGAAAAGGGCCTCGTCTATTCCGGCCCGCTCTTCAAGTCCATGACGGTCGAGGGGGACAGGGCGCGGATCTCTTTCGACCACGTCGGGGGAGGGCTCGTCACGAACGACGGGCAGCCGCCGACCTGGTTCGAGGTCGCCGGCGACGACCACATCTTCTACCGAGCCGAAGCGGAGATCTCGGGGGACACGGTCGTCGTCCGGAGCCCGCGCGTCGCCGCGCCCGCGGCCGTCCGGCTCGGCTGGAGCCAGGTCGCCGTCCCCAACCTGGCCAACAAGGAGGGCCTGCCGGCGTCCCCGTTCCGCACCGACCGCTGGTGACAATTCGGTGACATACAATTCGGGGACACAATACTCATTTCCGAATTTCGGTCCCAGTTCTTCCCCAGGAGGGGGATGGGTTTAAATCGGAAATGAGTATTGTGTCCCCATTTTATCCAAATTGGGGGAATCCATGAGAAACCCGGATCGGTCCTTCGTTTTCACCGCCCTGTCCATTCTCGTCTGCGCCGTGGCTGCCGGGGTCGCCTGCGCCCCGTCCGCGAAACCCGGCACGCGGACGATCGCGAGGAGTGTCCTCGAGGACAAGATCCGCGGCGGCTGGGCGGGGAAGATGATCGGCGTCTCCTTCGGCGCCCCGACCGAGTTCGGCTCGAACGGCCGGATCAACGAATCGGAGCTCCCGCCCTGGAAGCCCGAGCGGGTGGAGAACGCCATCCACCAGGACGACCTCTACGTCGGGATGACCATGTCGGAGACGATGGACCGGCTCGGCCTCGAGGCCACGACCGAGGAGTTCGGCGAGGCCTTCAAGGTCAGCCAGTACGGGCTCTGGCACGCCAACGCCGCGGCCAGGCGCCTGCTCAACCTGGGCCTCAAGGCCCCGCTCTCGGGGGACCCGCGCTACAATATCCACGCCAACGACATCGACTTCCAGATCGAGGCCGACTTCATCGGCCTGATGTGCCCGGGGCTGCCCCGCGAGGCGAGCGCGTACAGCGACCGCGTCGGCCGGGTCATGAACTACGGCGACGGCCTCTACGGCGGGGTCTTTCTCACCGGCATGTACGCGGCGGCCTTCTTCGAGACGGACGTGCGCAAGGTCGTCGAGGCCGGCTGGGCCTCTCTCCCGGCCGAGAGCGAATATGCCCGGCTCATCCGGGACGTCCTCGACTGGAGCGCTCAGGACCCCGTCGACTGGAAGAAGACCTGGCGGCTCGTCGAGGACAAGTGGGACAAGAACGAGTCCTGCCCGGACGGCGCCCTCGACCCGTTCAACATCGACGCCAAGATCAACGGGGGCTACGTCGCCATCGGCCTGCTCTACGGCGGCAAGGACTTCGGGAAGACGATCGAGATCGCGGCCCGCTGCGGCCAGGATTCCGACTGCAACCCGTCGAGCGCCGGCGGCGTCCTGGGCGTCATCCTCGGCTACGCGGCCATCCCCGACCTCTGGAAATCCGGCATCCCGGCGCTCGCCGACGTTAAGTTCGAGTACACGCGCTCCTCCTTCAACGACATCAGTCGGGCGACGCTGGCCCGCGCGCTTAAGGTCGTCGAAGCGGCGGGAGGGAAGGTCACGGAGACCGCGGTCACGGTCCCGGCGGAGGCGCCTCTCCCCGCCAAGCTCGAGCAGTGGACGATGGGAGTGCCGGACCGCCGCCTCGGCTTCAAGGACCCGGCCTGGGCCTGGAAGGACGGCTGGAAGCCCCTGATGGGAGGCGACAAGAAGCAGGACGTCGTCGGGATGGCGACCTCGGGTGCCGGCGCCGAGGCCGTGCTGACCTTCACCGGGTCGGCCGTTTCCATCCAGGGTGTCCTCGACCAGGAGGGCGGCCGGGCCGATGTCTATGTCGACGGCAAGAAAGCGCGCGACATGGACTGCTACATCGTGCCCCGGACGTTCGACTCCTCCCTTTGGCACATCTACGGGCTCGAGCAGGGGACGCACACCGTCCGCATCGTGCCGCGCGCCGACGCCGACCCGCGGTCGACGGGAAAGAAAGTCGCCATCCGCGAGGCCGTCGTTTACCGCAGCCGCTGATCGAGAGCTTGCTTTTTGCGCCCCCCGCCCTTATCCTAAGTGTTGATTCAGGTCGGAACGAAGGTTTCCTAAGGAGAGACGCATGGGTGCACTCGCATTTCTTCTCCTCATCATCGTGGTCGTCGCCTTCATCGCCATCGGGATGTACAACCGGCTGGTGACGTACCGCAACCGCTGCGACAACGCCTGGTCCCAGGTCGACGTCCAGCTCCGGCGGCGCTACGACCTCATCCCGAACCTCGTCGAGACGGTCAAGGGCTACGCCAAGCACGAAAGCTCGGTCTTCCAGAACGTGACCGAGGCCCGGGCGGCGGCCGTCAACGCCCAGACGGTCAAGGACCAGTCCCAGGCGGAGAACGTCCTCTCCGGGGCCCTGAAGTCCCTCTTCGCCGTGGCCGAGAACTACCCCGACCTCAAGGCCAACCAGAACTTCCTGATGCTCCAGGAGGAGCTGGCCGGGACCGAGGGCAAGGTCGCCTACGCCCGGCAGTTCTACAACGACACGGCCATGAAGTTCAACATGGCCCAGCAGGTCTTCCCCTCGAACATCATCGCCAACATGTTCAACTTCAAGCCCCGCGATTACTTCCAGGTCGAGGAACAGGTCGCCCGCGGCCCGGTTAAGGTGAGCTTCTAAGCCTGAGCATCGGGGGACACGTGCCCGGGTGCGTGTCCCCGTCTTTCTTCTTCGCCATGTACGAGCAGATCTCGCGCAACAAGTGGAAGTCGGCCGCTCTCGTCCTGTTCTTCACGGCCTTCATCTTCCTCCTGACCTGGTTCTTCGAATACCTGACCGGGTGGGGGAAAGGCGGCCTCGTCCTGGCCGTCGTCGTCTCCATGGCCATGGCCGCCGCCGGCTACTACTCGAGCGACAAGGTCGTCCTGGCCATCAGCCAGGCCCGCCCCGTGACGAAGGAGGAGTACCCCTACCTCTATAACGTCGTCGAGGGGCTGGCCATCGCCGCGGGCGTCCCGACGCCCCGCTGCTATGTCATCGACGACACGGCGCCGAACGCCTTCGCCACCGGCCGCAACCCGCAGAACGCCGCGATCTGCGTCACGACCGGCATCCTCCAGAAGCTCGACCGGGCCGAGCTCGAAGGGGTCGTGGCCCACGAGATGTCGCACATCAAGAACTACGACATCCGGCTCCAGACGGTCGTCGTGGTCATGGCCGGCGTCGTCGCACTCCTCAGCGACTGGATGCTGCGGAGCTTCTTTTGGGGCGGGGGGCGGCGGCGCGGCGGCCGGGACGGGCGCGGCGGCGCGGGCGGCATCCTCGTCCTCGTCGGCTTGGCCCTGGCCGTCCTCTCGCCGCTCGTCGCGACCATCATCCAGCTCGCCGTCTCGCGGAAGCGGGAGTTCCTGGCCGACGCGAGCGGAGCGATGCTGACCCGCTACCCGGCGGGCCTGGCCTCGGCCCTGCGCAAGATCTCCGCCGACACCGAGCCGCTCGAAGCGGCCAACAAGGCCACGGCGCACCTCTACATCGTCAACCCGCTCAAGAACGTCAAGGGGCGCCGTCAACCGGCTCTTCAGCACCCACCCGCCCATCGAGGAGCGGATCGCGGCGCTGGAGAAGATGTGAAGGTGCCGGAGGCCGGGAGTGCCCCGCCCCCGAACCTCCGGCGGGTTGAGGCCGCCATGCGGTTTTTGGGACCTCATCAGGAAGAGACGCCCGCGCGGCCCGTTTTTCTCACTCTGGACCGGATGCGGCGGGCGCCCGTTAGCCGCCGTCAGGGCAGCTTCTTATAGGCCTGCTTGATCCCCTTCCGGAGCTCCTTGGCCGAGCTCTTGATCCCCTTGGCCAGCTCCTTGCCCGATTCCGCCCCGGCCTTGGTCCAATTGTCGAGCTTGACCTTGAGGTCGCCCTGGGCCTTATCCAGGGTGTCGAGCGACTTGTCGAGCTCCTCCCGGGCCTTGAGCTCGAGCTTGCCGGCCTGGGCCCTGAGGTCGATGAGCCGGGCCCTGACATGGTCCATCTCGATGTCGATCTTGGCCCTGAATTTCTCCATTTTTGTTAGACTTGCCACGTTTTGCCTCCCCTGATATGGATGATGGATTGGTTCGAATCCCTGTAGATAGTATAAACCTTCCGGGGAGGCGCGGCAAACAGGGAAGCCCGGCGGTCGGAGGCCCCCCGCTCCGGAGCCGCGAATTGACTTGGCGCCGGGGTCCGGGCTATCCTCTATCGCGAGGCCGTCGGGCCTCGAGGAGAGCGACTTGGCGAATGACCCGGTGAGCGTGATCGGCCCTTCCCACGACCGGAGCGCGCAGAAGACTCCCCTGAAGATCGCCCTGGCCGTGACCGCGGCCGTGATGCTGGCCGAGGCGGCCGGCGGGTTCCTCAGCGGGAGCCTGGCCCTCCTCGCCGACGCCGGGCACATGCTGACCGACGTTGGCGCCCTCGGGCTGAGCCTGTTCGCCTTCTGGCTCTCGGATCGCCCCAAGACGAGCCGCAGGACGTTCGGCTGGCGCCGGTTCGAGATCTTCGCCGCTTCCCTCAACGGCCTCGCCCTGTGGGCCGTCGCCGGGGTCATCGGGTACGAGGCCATCCGGCGCTTCCGCGCGCCGACGGAAATCCGGAGCGGCCTGATGATGGCCGTCGCGGCGCTCGGGCTGGCCGCCAACATCATCGTCGGGGTCGTCCTCGCCCGCGGCCGGGAGCACAGCCTCAACGTCCGGGGCGCCTTCCTCCATGTCGTGGCCGACGCCCTCGGCAGCGTCGGCGTGCTGGCCGCCGCCCTCCTTATCAAGCTCACCGGCTCTTCGGTCTGGGATCCCATCGTCAGCGTCGCCGTCTGCGTCCTCATCCTGTGGGGGGCCTGGCGGCTCATCCGGGAGGCCTTCGGGATCTTCATGGAGCAGGCGCCGGCGGGTCTGGACGTCGCGGCCGTCGAGCGGGCCCTGGCCGGGGTCCCCGGGGTCGCCGGCGTCCACGACCTCCATGTCTGGACCATCACCTCGGGGTTTGTCTCGCTGAGCGCGCACCTGAAGATCGCCAAGGAATGCAACGTCCAACGGGTCATCCGGGACGCGGACGCAGCCGTCTCCAAGCGGTTCGGCATCCTCCACACGACGTTCCAGCCCGAGGTCGCCGACGAGCCGGGCTGCGAAACCCATTCCTGCCCGGCGGATTGAGCCGGGTGGCGTCGACGCACGCGGTGCCCGGGGCGCTGCGCTTGAAAGTCCGGGGCCGATTCTCTATAATAGGCCAGCCCTCGAGCGGGGTCGTAGTTCAGCTGGTTAGAACGCCGGCCTGTCACGCCGGAGGTCGCGAGTTCGAGTCTCGTCGGCCCCGCCAGACCACTGTCAAAGTTGCCTTCCACGAGCCCCCCCCTAATTACAGAGGGGGGCAGGGGGGTTAAGATTTAATCAAAGGGTGAAGGCAACTTTGTTTCTTGAAATGCCAACCTCATCCGGAACCCCTCTTGGCTGCCTAAGAGGGGTAGGGGAGATTAATACCACTTAGGACATTTCTGAGGAGCATTTCGGGGCAGAAGCCCCTCCTGAATTCCAGGACAGGTCAGGTACGACGTAATTGACTCTGCCCGGATGCGGTGCTATAGGTTGAGTCACTGCACTATTATCGGAGGGGGCATGAGAGCTCATTGCTCTTCCATTTGTCTGGTCATTCTGGTCTCGGGCATCACCGTCCAAGCTCAAACCAGGGCTGTCCAACCGGGTCCAGAGTATAAGATCCTCGACGCGTGGGCCGGGGACTGGATTATCCAAGGCGAAGGCAAGGACACGCTATCGGGGTCTGCGGCTAAGGTTTATTGGACCCTCAAAGGTCAACGGATACTGGGAGGCTTCTTCCTTCGAATCCTCACCACGTGGAGAGCTCAAGGGACCGAGCAAAACAGCATGGTCATTACCGGATATGACCCCGCCAAAAAGACCTGTGCCACTCATGGCTATAACGACGATGGAAGTTGGCTTACTTCGACGGCGACATTCATAAGTGAGAGAATCTGCATAGAGAACGGTTCGACGCATTTTCCCGACGGAAAAGTCCAGAGATGGCGCAACACATGGAACTTCGGTGCCGGCGGGAAGTCCCTTTCAGTGAAGTGCGAGTATGAGAAGGACGGGACTTGGCAGACTTCGTTTGAGGGCAAGGGAGTCAAGGGCTCGGAGATAGGAGGCTCTCAATGAACGATGTTTTTGAGAAGCGCGTCAGGGCCGCGGCTGTCGCGGCGTGGTGGGCCCTGCTGGTCGACGTCGGGTTCATTCTGATTCTGTGGATCATGTACCCGCTGGTCATGTCCGCTCGTCCCGCATGGGTGTTGTCCTCGTGGGGGCCGGGCACGACTTGGTCTTTCGTCCAGACGGTGTGGTTCTGGGCCATAGCGGTCTTGAAGTTCGTGGTTTGGTTCCTGGCATTGGTGGCTCTTTGGCTGACGCTATGGGCCCGGCAGTTGAGGAAACGAACGGACGGTTGACCGCTGATCTCAAAACGGGGAGGCGGGGATGGAACGATAGCCGCCGACAGGAGGGGAGCAAGATGAAGCGCGTTTTCTGCATTCCGCTGGGCCTTCTGCTCTGTATCGCCTTCGCCTGCCGAAGCCACGTTCCGGAACCGGCTGAGGGAGGCAAGCCGACCGTCGAGGCCGATGTCGCCGCCGTCAAGACGCTCGTCGACGAATGGGCCCGGCTCTACAACGCCCGCGACTTCGACCGGCTGATGTCCGTTTTCTACACGGAAGACGGGGTCCTCATGGCGCCCGGGGTCCCCGCCATCATAGGGAAGGATGCGCTCCTGCGATCGTATCTAAGAGACGACAAGTTGAACATCGAGCACGTCGAGACGAGCGTCGTCGAGGACATCCGCGTGTCGGGCGATCTGGCCGTGGCGCGAGGCCGCGACACGGGCGCCACGACCCCGAGGAGCGGGGGCAAGCCCATCCCGTACGACCTCAAGTGGCTGATGGCCTTCGTCCGCCAGCCCGACGGGGCGTGGAAATGCGTCTGGGAGATGTGGAACGAAAACCCGCTTCCGGGAACGCCGCAGAAGGCCCGTCAAGACTGAGGAGTTGGTTTCCGCCCCGGGCCGGCGCGTCCTGGGCCCCCGCAGCGGCGCCCCGTTCGTCCGGCGGTGCGGACCCCTCCGCTGCGGACGCCACGGGCGGGCTCCTGTCATGTCAACCATCATGGGCCCGCCTACGTATACGAATATGATAGCCGGAGTGCCCATTTCGAGGTGGACCAATGAAGCCGACGAGCCTTGGCCTGACGATCGTGGCCATTTCTTTCTCGGCAAGCGTCCTCCTAACGGCCATCGGCCGCGCCCCCGGAGGTCTCCGTGCTCAACAACAGGTCGCGGCCTTCGGCGGGTTGTCCGGCGACGAGTCATTCGCGAAGGTCTGCGCACTGATCTCGTCCGGACTTGAACAAAGGAAGATCCCGTCCGTCTCCATCGCCGTCGCCCGGAAAGGCCGGGTCATCTGGGAGCGCTCCTTCGGGTGGGCGGACCGCGAGAAGCACGTCAAGGCCTCGCCGAACACCGTCTACTCCCTGGCCTCGGTCACGAAAGCGATGACCGCGACCGCGCTCCTTGTCCTTGCGCGGGTGGGAAAGGTCGACCTCGACGCCCCGGTCGAGCGCTATATCGGCCCGGGCCAATTGACCGTATACGAAGGGCTAGCCAAGGATGTCACCCTCCGGCGGCTCCTCCATCACACGGCGGGCCTCCCCCAGCATTTCAACTACTTCTATGCGGACGAGCCCGACAGGCCGCGGCCGCTCGAGGAGACCATCCGGCGCTTCGCCATCATCGTCCGGCCGCCCGGCGAGGAGTTCGTCTACGCGAACCTGGGGTATGCCATGATCGGGGACGTCATCGCCCGGGTCTCGGGAAATCCCTCGGCGCATTCATGACCGAGGAGGTCTTCAACCCTCTTGGCATGGCCGGCACGGTGTTCGAGCCGGACCTCCGGACCGGCAGAAGAACCTCACCGTCGACATACGACAACCGAGGCAGGGGCCTCCCATTCCATTGGTGCGGACACGCCGGGCGCCGCGACACGCCTATGCAAGCGTTCACGACCTCGTCCGCTTCGGGATGTTCCATCTCAAGGACCACCTCGGGGACCAGCGGCCGATCCTCGACGATGGCACGATCGACCGAATGCAGACGGAAAAGGACGGCGCCGCGCATAAAGGCAGCGGAAACGAATCCTATGGACTGGGCTGGTTCTTCGAAGGAACCGCTGGCGGCGTTCGGACGGTCTGGCACGAGGGAGGCTGGTCGGGCGCCAGCGCCATGCTGAAGCTTCATCCCGTCCGAGGATATCGCGGTCGCCGTGCTCATGAACGTGTACGACACCGAGTTCATCAACGAGGTGACCGAAGAAACGATCCGGGCCATGGTCCCAGGCTACGCGGCTCCGAAAAGCCCCGTGGCTGACCGGAGCGCGGCGCCGGCGCCTCCGTCATTCGATCTTCCGGCCGGCACATATTCGGGCGAGATCCGGACGCTCGACAATGCCGTCACTTTGACCCTGGTCAAGTCGGTCACCGGGGAGCTAACGGCCCGCGTCGGCGACCCGGCGTCGCCGTCACGGCCCGTGCGCGAGGTGCCAGCGTTCGTTCCCCGCGCGCCCGGGCAGCTCCTCGTCTCTTTCCCGGGTCCTCTCGGCGACGGGGATGCCGCGAGACTTCCCCATAGCGTCGTCCTCGACTTGCGATGGGCCGAGGACGAGCTCGTCGGGACCGCGTCCGCCTGGAAGCCAGGCGGAAATGGCTCCCAGGGGGTCGACGATGGACGGATGCACTTTATCCTTGCGTACCGCGTGGCACTAAAGCGAACGGGCTCGCGTTCGGCTCCTGCAGCCGCTCCGCCCGGACCCGCGCCGAAACCCCGGGTGTTCGACGGCGCGGACATTTTCGCGCTGAACAGCGTGCCGGTGACCGGCGGTGCTGACGCCCGGCGAGATCCGACGGATTAGAAGATCGGCCGTCGGCCTGTCAACGAAAAGTCCCCTCGTTGCGTATATACTAACAGCATGCCTGCGCACGATCCCATTTCATCGCCCCGGAGGAACCCATGATGTCTTTCGCCGCCCGCGTCTCGAAACCCGTCCTTGCCCTTCTCCTTCTCGCCGTCTGCCTGGGGAGCGTCGTCCCGCTCGTGGCCCAGGAGCGGCCGCTCTGGCTCCGCTATCCGGCCATCTCCCCCGACGGGCAGACCATCCTCTTCTGCTACAAGGGCCATATCTATCGCGTCCCCGCCTCGGGCGGCCAGGCCGTCCCGCTGACCATCGGCGATGCCTACGACTATTCGCCGGTCTGGAGCCACGACGGCAAGCTCGTCGCCTTCGCCTCCGACCGGTACGGCAACTTCGACGTCTTCGTCATGCCGGCCGCGGGCGGGGAGGCCACGCGCCTGACCTATCATTCGGCCGACGACATCCCCTCGAGCTTCACGGCCGACGACAAGAGCATCCTCTTCAGCTCGAGCCACCAGGACCTGGTGACGAACGTCCAGTTTCCCATGGGCGTCTTCCCCGAGCTCTACAGCGTCCCCGTCAAGGGCGGCGAAGCCGCGCTCGTCCTGACCCAGCCGGCCATCGCGGCCACGGTCAACCCGGCCGGCGACAAGATCATCTACCACGACCAGAAGGGCTACGAGGACAACTGGCGCAAGCACCACACCTCCTCCGTGACCCGCGACATCTGGGTCTATGACCTCAAGACGAAAAAGAACACGCAGCTCACGACCTTCGCCGGCGAGGACCGCAACCCCGTCTTCGACGCGAACGGCGACGATTTCTACTACCTGAGCGAGCAGAGCGGCTCGTTCAACGTCTACCGGAGCTCGCTCTGAGCCATCCGGACCAGTCGACGGCCGTGACCTCGTTCACCAAGAACCCCGTCCGCTTCCTGACGCGCTCCGCGACCGGCGTCCTGTGCTTCGGCTATGACGGCGAGATCTACACCCTGGCCGCCGGCGCCGCTCCCCGCGCAGGGTCGAGGTCCGGATCGCCGAGGACGGCGGCCAGGTCCTCCAGCGGACCGTGCCCGTCCAGGGCGGCATCACCGAGATGCGGCTTTCCCCGAACGGCAAGGAGATCGCCTACGTCTTCCGCGGCGAGGTCTTCGTCGGCAGCGTCGAGGGCGGCGTCACCAAGCGCATCACCAACACCCCCTGGCAGGAGCGCAGCGTGAGCTTCAGCCCCGACGGCCGGAGCCTCGTCTACGCCGCCGAGCGGGACAACAACTGGAACGTCTACATGACCTCGATCGTGCGCAAGGAAGAGCCGTATTTCTACGCCTCGACCGTCCTCAAGGAGGAGCCGGTCGTGGCCACGCCCGCCGAGGAGTTCCAGCCGGCCTTCTCGCCCGACGGCAAGGAGGTCGCCTACCTCGAGAACCGGGTCGTCCTCAAGGTCATCAACCTGGCCACGAAGCAGACCCGGACGATCCTGCCGGCCGAATGCAACTATTCCTATTCCGACGGCGACCAGAACTACCGCTGGAGCCCGGACGGCAAGTGGTTCCTCGTCCAGTTCGGCTATCGTGCGCCTGTTCACGCCGCAGGTCGGCCTCGTCTCGAGCGACGGCAAGGGCAAGGTCATCAACCTGACCCAGAGCGGCTTCGGCAACATCGACCCGCCGCTGGGGCATGGACGGGACGATGACCTACTTCGGGTCGCACCCGCGAGGGCGCGGTCAACCTGGCCGGCGGAACTCGGTGACCCATGGACGTCTACGGCATGTTCTTCACCCGCGAGGCCTACGACCGGTTCCGACTGTCCAAGGTCGACTACGCCCTGCGTCAAGGAGCAGGAGGACAAGGCCAAGGAGGAGAAGGACAAGGCGGACAAGGACGCGGCCAAGGAGGCCAAGGGCAAGCCGGCGGTGAAGAAGGAAGAGCCGAAAAAGGACATCGTCATCGAGTTCGAGGGCCTCGACCGACCGCAAGGTCCGCCTGACCATCAACTCCGCCGACATCGCCGACATGGCCCTGACCAAGACCGGCGACAAGCTCTTCTACCTGGCCCGGTTCGAGAAGGGCTACGACCTGTGGGTGACCGAGCTCCGGACGAAGGAGACCAAGCTCTTCGCCAAGCTGGGCGCCCGAACGCGCGGCATGGAGCTTTCGGCCGACGGCAAGGCCCTCTTCGTCGCTGGCCGACGGCAAGGTCACCAAGGTCGATCCCGAGAGCGGCAAGATCGGAGCCGGTCGCCATCGGCGGCGAGATGGCCCTCGACCAGGCCGGCCGAGAAGGCCTACATGTTCGACCACATGTGGCGCGCAGATCAAGCAGAAGTTCCTGGTCGCCGACCTGTTCGGCGCCGACTGGGATTATTATTACGGCGTCTACCAGCAAGTTCCTGCCCTACATCAACAACAACTACGACTTCGCCGAGATGGTCAGCGAGATGCTGGGCGAGCTCAACGGCTCCCATACCGGCTGCCGCTTTTACCGGCGGCGCGGGCCCTCGGGCGACGCCACGGCCTCGCTCGGCGTGTTCCTGGATTACGATTTCGCCGGCCCCGGGCTGAAGGTCGCGGAGGTCCTGAGCGGCGGCCCGCTCGACAAGGCCGTCCCTCAAGATCCGGGCCGGGCACGTCATCGAGAAGATCGACGGCCAGGCCCTCGACGGCACGGTCGACCACTACAGGCTCCTCAACCGGAAGGCCGGCCAGCTGACCCTGCTCTCCGTCTACGACCCGGCCACCCAGAAGCGCTGGGAGGAGGCCGTCAAGCCGATCACGCTCGGCCAGGAGAGCGCTCTCCTCTACCAGCGCTGGGTCAAGGCCCGGCGGGCCGAGGTCGACCGGCTCTCCGGCGGCCGGATCGGCTACGTCCACGTCCGGAGCATGGGCGACGCCGAGCATGCGGACGGTCGTCGAGGAGGTCCTGGGCCTGGGCGTCGACAAGGAGGCCCTGATCGTCGACACGCGCTTCAACGGCGGCGGCAACCTCCACGACCAGCTGTCCGACTTCCTGGCCGGCAAGAAGGTCTTCGACATCGTGCCGCGCGGCCAGCTCGTCGGCTACGAGCCCGACGGCAAGTGGATCAAGCCCTCGATCGTCCTGATGGGCGAATGCAACTACTCCGACGCCCACCTCTTCCCGGTCGAGTACAAGCTCCGGGACATCGGCAAAACGCTGGGCATGCCCGTGCCGGGCACGGGGACCTTCGTCTGGTGGGAGGCGCAGATCGACCCGGACCTCGTCTTCGGCATCCCCCAGGGCGGCTGGCGGACGCCGGACGGAAAGCTCTGCGAGAACAACCAGCTCGAGCCCGACATCAAGGTCAAGAACGACCCCGACGTCATGAGCGCCGGCCGGGACCAGCAGATCGAGGCCGCGGTCAAGGAGCTGCTGAAGAAGTAGCGAACGGCCGGCTCAAGGACCGGCGGGTGGCGTGCTCCTCCGCGCCCGCCCGGTTTGACAGCGCCGTGCGGCCCGGTCTATATTGCGAATCTGTTCGGACCGACGGCCGCCGCCCGGAGCGGGCGCGATAGCCAAGGAGAGACCCATGAGCAAATCGCCGAAGACATTCTGGTGCATCCTCGTCGCCATTCTCCTCGTCCCGGCCTTCGTCCTGGCCCAGGACAAGCCGGAAAAGAGGAAGGACAAGGGCACGTTCGTCGAGCCCAAGAACGCCTTCTGGGACGAGATCCAGAAATCGACCGAAGAATTCGGAAAGAAGAAGCCGGCCCCGCCGCAAGGCCTTCGTCGTCGACCTCGCCGGGTTCGAGGCACCCAAGACCCTCGAGGGCTTCAACCCCGTCTGGCACAACCCCCCGACCTCCCAGGGCGCGACCAACACCTGCTGGTGCTTCTCGACCATCTCGTTCTTCGAGTCCGAGGTCTACCGGCTCCACGGGAAGAAGGTCCGCCTCTCCGAGATGTACACCGTCTACGGCGAGTACCTGGAGCGGGCCAAGCGGTTCGTCCGCGAGCGCGGGCGACTCGGCCGTGGCCGAGGGCTCCGAGGCCAACGCCGTGACGCGCGACTGGAAGATCTACGGCTGCGTGCCCTGGAGCGTCTATTCCGGCCTCCAGCCCGGCCAGAAGTTCCACGACCACTCGAAGCTCATCGCCGAGGTCCAGTCCTATCTCGACACCTCAAGGCGGCGAACGCCTGGAACGAGGAGGAGGCGGTCGCAGACCGTCGGGCCATCCTCGACCACTACCTGGGCGAGCCGCCGGCCCGGTTCACGGTCGAGGGCAGGGAGTACACGCCGCCAGAGCTACCTTAAGGATTACCTCACAGATCGATCCCGACGATTACGTCGACGTCGTCTCCTACATGCAGCAGCCGTTCGGCCCGCAGGGTCGAGTACGAGGTCCCGGACAACTGGTGGCACAGCAAGGACTACCTCAACGTGCCGCTGGCGACCTTCATGAAGATCCTGAAGAACGCCCTGGCCCACGGCTATCTCCGCGAGCCTCGGCGGGGACATCTCCGAGCCGGGGAAGAACGCCGAGAAGAAGGTCTTCATGGTCCCGACCTTCGACATCCCGCCCGAGTACATCGACGATTACGGCCCGCCAGTTCCGCTTCAGCGAACGGCGCGACGACCGACGACCACGGCATCCATCTCATCGGCTACAAGGAGACGAAGGGCGGCAACTGGTTCCTCATCAAGGATTCCGGGTCGAGCTCCTTCAACGCCGAGCCGAAGGGCTACTACTTTCTGACGGAAGACTACGTCAAGCTGAAGATGATGGACTTCATGGTCCACAAGGACGCCCTCAAGGGCATCGTCGAGGTGAAATAGCTGCTGAAGGCAGTCGGACGCGACATGAGTCAGGAGGGGACACGTACCTGTGGGTCCGGGGGACACACAGGTACGTGTCCGCGACTTCTTCGTGCCCCCGACTCCTCCACGCCCGAACGATCGAGGAGGCTTGCCAATGACCGACCTTGCTAACTCCCATTCGAGACGGGCCGGGATCTCCGCCGGACTTTCCGCGGTCTGCGCGCCGCGCTGGCCCTGGGACTTGTTGCGGTCCTCGCCCTCGGCGCTCTCGCCTTCGGCCAGGGACGGGGCGACAGCGAGCTCGCCCGAAAGCAGCTCGAGTACACCCGAGCGCACTACACCAAGCACGACTTCCGCATCCCCATGCGCGACGGGGTCAAACTCTTCACCACGGTCTACGTGCCGAAGGACGCGAGCCAGCCCTATCCCATCCTGATGGAGCGGACGCCCTATTCCGTCGCGCCCTACGGCATCGACAACTACCGCTCCGTCATCGGCCCCTCCGAGGCCGCGGAGAAGGAGGGCTTCATCTTCGTCTACCAGGACGTCCGCGGCCGCTGCATGTCCGAGGGCGAGTTCGTCGACGTCCCGTTCCACAAGACGCATTTCTCCGGCCCGGCGGACACCGACGAAAGCACGGACACCTACGACACCGTCGACTGGCTCGTCAAACACGTCCCCGGAAACAACGGCCGGGTCGGCATCTGGGGCATCTCCTACCCGGGCTTCTACGCCGCCTTCGCCCTGATCGGCGCCCACCCCGCCCTCAAGGCGGTCTCGCCGCAGGCGCCCATGGGCGATGTCGGGAACGGCGACGACGCCTTCCACAACGGCGCCTTCTACCTGGCCGCGAACTTCGGGTTCTACAGGATGTTCTGGCCGCGCGAGGGCGGCCCGGCCGTCCCCGTGTGGTCGAGCCGCTTCGACCTCGGCACGCCCGACGCTTACGCCTTCTACCTGCGGATGGGGCCGCTCCAGACGAGCAACGAGAAGTATTTCAAGGGGAAGAACCCGTACTGGGACGTCAACCTCGACCACCCGAACTACGACGAGTTCTGGCAGTCCCGCGCGCTCGCGCCGATACATGAAGGACATCAAGCCGGCCGTCCTCTTCGTCGGCGGCTGGTTCGACGCCGAGGACCTCGCCGGCCCGCTCAAACTCTTCAAGGCCCTGGAGAAGAACGGCCCCGTCGCGCCGGACACGCTTGTCATGGGGCCCTGGCCGCACGGCGGCTGGGCGGGCATGGACGGCGACCGGCTCGGAAACCTCAGCTTCGGCTCGAAGACCGGGGAGTTCTTCCGCGAATCGATCGAGCTCCCGTTCTTCGTCGAGCACCTCAAGGGCCACGGCGACGGCCTGAGGCGGACGAAGGACGGTCCGTCCCCAAGGCCTGGCTCTTCGCCACCGGCGTCAACGAATGGCGGCGATTCGACGCCTGGCCGCCCCGCGAGGCCCGGGAGAAGTCCCTGTATTTCTGCCCCGGCGGCAAGCTCTCCTTCGAGCCCTCGGCGGCCGCGGCGGGCGCCTTCGATGAGTACGTCAGCGACCCGGCCAAGCCGGTGCCGGTCATCGGCCGCATCGGGCTCGGGCATGCCCGGCGACTACATGAGCGAGGACCAGCGCTTCGCCTCGCGCCGCACCGACGTCCTCGTCTATGAGACCGAGCCGCTCGACCGACGACGTCACGATCGCCGGCCCGCTCTCGCCGGCCCTCGCCGTCTCCACGTCGGGCACGGACTCGGATTTCGACGTCAAGCTCATCGACGTCTACCCGGACGATTACCCGAACCCGGAGCCGAGCCCGGCGGCCGTGCCCATGGCCGGCTACCAGCAGCTCGTTCGCGGCGAGCCGTTCCGCGGCAAGTTCCGCCACAGCATGGAGAAGCCGGAGCCGTTCGTGCCCGGCCGGCGGGAGAAGATCGAGTTCGCCATGCCCGACGTCTTCCACACCTTCCGGGCGGGCCATCGCATCATGGTCCAGGTCCAGAGCTCATGGTTCCCGCTGACGGACCGCAACCCGCAGAAGTTCCTGGACATCCCCAAGGCGAAAGCCTCGGACTTCGAGAAGGCGGTCGAGCGCGTCTACCTCGGCGGCCCCGACGGCTCCAGGCTCCGCGTCCTCGTCCTCGACTGACGGCCCGGCCTCCGATACGTCCCGGCGAGTCGCGCGCCCGCTCCGGACGGAGGGGGGACGCTTCGGCCCGCGGAGAGGGTCTCAGAATCCGAACGTCAGCGTCGTCCCGACAACCAGGACAGGCGCGAGATAGCCGTTGATGTTGGACGAGTGACCGTCGACCGTCCTCGCGGCCGCCGCCGAGAGCGGGAAAATGAACTGCGCTCCGGCCTGGAGTCCGAGCGTCTTCCCGAGCGGGAAGGCCAGAGCGGCCTTGAGTGTTCCGTCATGGAAGGCCTGGTATTTTTTCCCCACATAGCCTCCGGCGCTCGCCAGGTAGGTCCGCCAATAGTCGGCCGAGCCCGAGAAGTAGGCGGCCGAAGCGCCAAGATCCAGC
Source organism: Candidatus Aminicenantota bacterium (assembly GCA_963805045.1). Taxonomy (GTDB): domain Bacteria; phylum Acidobacteriota; class Aminicenantia; order Aminicenantales; family Saccharicenantaceae; genus DATKJS01. The sequence goes on along the minus strand of CAWDTC010000021.1, from coordinate 40,931 downwards.
GTGACCTTCTTTTTCAGGGGCACGGAGTGAGCCAGGGATAACAGGAAATAGGTCCCCGGATAGGAATCGATGTCCCGGAAGACCGTCAGCGTGGGCTTTCCCGGGACGTCCAGGCTGGCGCCGACATAAAGCTCCTGCGTCTCGGCCGTGAACTTCGTTCCATAATAGATGAAGCCGGCCGTCAGGCCGATCTTTCCCACGCTGCGCGCGTAGGAAAGCGTCAGGTCGGTTTCATCGAAGCTCATCCTGCCGGGCCTGTCCGGAACGAAACAGGCCGTGGCCGTTTCCCTCGTGTCGATGTTGCCCCAAAACGTGGCCGAAAATCCCTGGTAGGAGACCGTGAGCGAAGGCTCGAGAACGAGGCTGTCCCGGCCGAGGCGGTAGCCGCGGAAGACGTAGCGGTTGAAGGCGCCGAGGGAAGCGCTTCCCGTGACCGCCGCCGGGAGCGGGTCTCCGGAAAGCGAAGCCGTCAGCGCGAACGCCGATAGAAGCGCCAGGCCTGCGGCGCCCATCCGGACAGACATCCTCACGGGTCCGCTCCTCATGCCCTTCTCCGTTGCCGGGCCGGGCATCAATCGGGCAGGTACGCCTCTTCGCCGTGGAGGACTGTGTCAAGACCCATGTTCTCCTCTTCGGCCGTGATGCGGACCTTCGTGACCTTGTTGATCAGGTACAGCGCGGCATACGTGAACGCGAACGCATAGGCGCCGAAACCGAACACGGCCGCGGCCTGCTTGAGGAAGAAGGACGTTCCGCCCAAGAGCAGGCCGTTGGCCCCGGCCGGGTTGACCTTCATCGTGGCGAAGATCCCGAGGAGCAGGATGCCGAGGGTGCCTCCGACTCCGTGGACCCCCCAAACATCCAGAGCGTCGTCCCAGCCCATCTTGTTCTTCCAGGAGATCGCCGCGTAGCAGACCATCCCGGCCACGATCCCGATGAGGGCCGAGACGGGGACCGTGACGTAGCCTGCGGCCGGGGTGATGGTCGCCAGGCCGGCGATCGAACCCGTCAGCAATCCGAGGAATTTGGGCTTTTTCTCAAAGATCCAGGCCATGAGCAGCCAGGTGACGGCGGCGAACGAAGCGGCTGTATCCGTGTTGAGGAACGCCAGGGAGGTGATCTGGTCGACGTGGAGCTCGCTGCCGGCATTGAATCCGTACCAGCCGAACCAGAGAAGGCCGGTGCCGAGAGCGACGAGGGGAATGCTGTGGGGGCCCTTCTCGCTGACCTTGCGGCGGCCGACGAAAAAGACGGCGGCCAAAGCCGCCATGCCCGCGATCGCATGGACGACGATCCCCCCGGCGAAGTCCAGGACGCCCCATCTCTGGAGAAGCCCTCTCCCCCAGATCATGTGGACGGACGGGAAATAGACAAAGAGCAGCCAGACCGTCAGGAACACCATGTAGGCCGTGAAGCGGACCCGGTTGGTGAAGGCGCCCGTGATCAGGGCCGGGGTGATGATCGCGAACATCATCTGATAGGCGATGAACACGAAGAGCGGGATGTTGTTGGTGGGCGAGAAGACCGTGTCAGGCGTCACGCCGTGCAGGAAGGCCATTGTCGAGGTTGCCGATGATGCCGCCGACGTCGCCGGAGAAGCACATGGAGTAGCCGACCGTGAACCAGATGACCGAGGTCCAGCCCATGGACAGGAAGCTCTGGATCATGATCGCCAGCACGTTCTTGCGGCCCACGAGGCCGCCGTAGAAGAAGGCCAAGCCCGGGGTCATGAGCATGACCAGGCTGGTCGCGAGAAGCATGAAACCCGTGTTGCCGGTGTCGAACATCCCGAACACCTCCTCGAAAGATGCGGCCGGTCGCCGAGGGCCGTGATCAGGAATATAGGGCCGGGGAGGACGGGCTCGCAATCGGGGAAAAGGGAGGTTCCGGCTTCGAAAAACCTGAGGGCCGCAGCGGGCGCCGGCGGCCGGGTCCCGGCTAAAGGGAGGTCAGGCCCTCGCGGATGGCGTACTTGGTCAGCTCGGCCACGCTGTGGATGTCGAGCTTCTCCATGATCTGGGCCCGGTAGGTTTCCACGGTCTTGACGCTGACCCCCAGGCGGGCCGCGATCCCCTTTGTCGAGAGGCCTTCGGAGAGGGACTGGAGGACCTCGCCGCTCCCGGGCGGTCAGGACCGTGAAGACGCCCGAGCCCGATTCCTCCAGATGCCGGATGTAGTCCTTGATCACGAGGTCGGTGATGGATGCGCTCAGATAGCACTGTCCTTCCATCACGGCCCGGATGGCGGCGGCGAGCTCGTCGAAGGCCGATTCCTTCAATAAATAGCCCATCGCGCCGCCCTTGAGCGCTTCGGCGATGTAGCGGCCGTCCTTGTGCATGGAGAGGGCGATGACCTTCACCCGGGGATTTGCCCCCAGGATCCGGCGGGTGGCATCGATGCCGTTCAGACCCGGCAGCGAAATGTCCATGATGACGAGGTCCGGGGCGAGGTCCGCGGCCAGCCGGACCGCGGACAGTCCGTCGGACGCCTGACCGACGACCTTGACGGCGGCGTTCTTTTCGAGAAGGCTGCGCAGCCCGTCCAGGACGATCTTGTGATCGTCGGCGATGAGGATCCGCGCGATCATGGACTCCCTCCGGGCTCGCCTTCTCCGGCGAGGGGGACGGTCAGCGTGAACGCGGCCCCGCGGCCCGGCGAAGAGGAGATGTCCAGAGCGCCGCCGAGGACCCGCAGCCGCTCCCTGATGCTGAACAATCCGAACCCTCCATGATCGGCCAGCGCCGCGATCCGCGAGGGAGGCGTCGAAACCGCGGCCGTCGTCCCGCACCTCGACCCTGAGCCCCCCGGGAGCCTGGCGAGGTGGACCCGAACGGACGAAGCGCCGGCATGCTTGGCCGCGTTCAAGAGGAGTTCCTGGACCGACCGGAAAAGCGTGATCTGGATGCCGTCGGGGACGGCCGTCACAGACCCTTCGGACGTCATCTGCGCGCGCAGCCCGTGCTTTTTATGGAATTGCCGGCAGAGCCAGTCCAAGGCCGGTTCGAGGCCCAGGTCGTAGAGCACGGGGGGGCTGATGTCGAAGGTCAGCGTCCGCGTGCTCTGGATGGTCTGGTCCAGAAGCTTGAGCGTCTCCTCGATGCCCTTCTCCATGCCGCTGAACATGGCGCTGCTCTGGATCTCGCGGAGGCGCGCCCGGACGACGGCCAACGCCTGGCCGATGTGATCGTGGAGATTCCCGGCGATGACCCGGCGCTCGCGTTCCTCCGCGAGCGTCAGCTCCGACGCCAGACGCCTCAGCTGGGCCTGCGAATGCCGGATCGCCTCCTCCGCCCTCAGACGCTCGGAGATCTCCTCCCGGAGCATCTCGTTCGACCGCTCGAGGTCGGCCGTCCGGTCCCGGACCTGACGCTCCAGGTCCGCGTACGCATTCCTGACCTTCTCTTCGGCCGCCTGCCGTTCGAAATACGAGGCCAGCATCTGGGCCAGCGATTGAATGAGCGCCCGCTCTTCTTTGAGGAAAGGTCCCTCGAAGATTTCCGGCTTTTCCGCGAGGTAAACGACCTCGATCAGGCCCTCGGCTCCCTCCCCCGCGGAGAACGACGCGCTCTGCGACCAGGGGGTGCGGGTGAAACCGGGCGTCTCGGTCTCGACGGGTCCGAGCCTGATCCTGGCGGCGGTGATCTCCGGATACTGCCAGGCCGGAGGCAGGAGTGCGGCGATCTCCCTCAGGATGACGGCCGGCGCTTTTCCGGCGTCTTCGAGGATGCCCGCGGCTCCGTGCAGGGCCGTCAGCTCCTTGACACGCTCCTTAAGCGCCCAGACGACTCTGTCGCTTTCCGGGGCCTCACGGGCAAGAGAAGCCGGCGCGTCGTTCGGCGAGGACATTCCGGGTTCATTGTATGTGACGCCCCCGGAAATATCAACGCCGCCGCCCAGGTCCGCGGCGCCACCGGAACGCTCTGACGAACGATGCCTACTCGATCCTCACGACCCTGACAGGGCCGAGGAGGCCCGAGGGGAGCAGGGGCGAGTCGGCGCGGTAGAACTGCGACCGCCGTGTAGGTGTATTTCTTCGCGACGCCGGGCTGCTGAGTCGCCGATCAGGCGGTTGACCCAGAGGTTGGTGACCTTGATCTCCAGGGTGTTGGCGCCCGGCTTGAGGGCCGACGTCACGTCCACGCGGAACGGCGTCTTCCAGAAGATGCCGAGCGGCTTGCCGTTGACCGAGACCTCGGCGATATTCTTCACGTCGCCCAGGTCGAGCCACAGCTTCGCGCCCGGCCTTGAACCACTCCGCCGGCGCCTGGATCGTCTTGGTGTATGTCGCCGTTCCGGAGAAGTACTTCACGCCCGGCGTCGGCGCTGTCGCTCCACGAGCCCAGGGCGTCGAGCGCTGATCGCGGCCGGGCGCGCCCCGGCCGGCCTGGAAGGCGACGTCCCAGGCGCCGGTGAGGCTCGCGAGAGCGGCTTCGGCCGGACGCGGCAGCGTCCGCGACGGCGCCGCCGGCCGCCTTCCGGAAGACGACGAACACGGCGTCCCGCGGCTCGAGGCGCGAGCGGCACGGTCGTGCGGCCGCCGGCGATGCTGTAGGCAGCGGGCTCGATCGGCCCCGTGTCCGGCGTGCCAGAGCTCGGGGGCCTTCCCCTCCATGCGGAAGGTCGCCTCGACGACTTCGGCGCGGATGTTCGTGTTGCTGACCCAGTAGACGTCGCCGTCGTCGAGCCGGCGGTGGACGAACTTGAGGCTCGTGTCCTGCCGCGGCTTCGTGTATTCGAAATCGGGCGCGACACCGAGGGCCTGCGAGCGCCTGGGCGATCGTCCGGCCGCCGTACACCTTGCCCTTGCCCAGCTCTCGCCGCCGCCCCAGAGCTTATCGGCGATGGACGCGGAACTCCGCCTGGTCGTCGGCCAGGCTGGGGCTGTCGACGGGCTTGGGGCCCGACGACCACGGCGCCGGCTTCGACCAGGTCGCGGATCTTCCGCAGCACGGCGAGCGACATGTGCCGGCTGTTGCCGGATCGAGCGCCGAGCAGGCGGTAGCTCATGCCGGTCGCGGTCGTGATCTTCCCGTCGGCCACCGTCAGCGCGATTCGTCGAGCGCGTCGGCGTTGACGAAGTCGAAGTTGTAGCCGGCCGGGATCGTCGGGCAGCTGTCGCCGAGGAAAAGGGCCGTGATGTTCGAGTCCTCGCCGTAGAAATAGAGGATATCGGCCGCGAACTTGCCCTGCTGGAGCATGTAGGAGCTGCGCGCGAGGTAGGTCGTCCAGGGCCTGGCCAGCTCGGCCCACGTCTCGTGCCGCGTGAACCACTGGCCGAAGGGCCCGAGCCCGAGGCCCGGGATCTTGTCGTCGACGGGCTGGTGGACCGAGGTGTGGATGACGAACCGGTTCAGGCCGTTGGCCATGCAGGCGGTCGGCCGTCGACTTCAGCGTTTCGGGGGAGTACTGCCAGGCGTTGCGGTAGGCGGTCAGGGATTCGGCCGCGACCAGGTTCTGGCCGTAGATGTGGGCGACCGAGGCCGACTCGCGGACGTCGGCGTCGCCGCCGCGGCTGGGCCGGTCGGGCGCGTCGATCCACATGGCGCTCATCGGCACGTCGGCGCCGCGCTTGACCTCCATGCCGTCGGCGATGAAGGCGCGGCCGGACTCGTGCGATTCGCTGTAGCGGCCCATGCCGCGCGCGTGGAGGATCGTCGTCAGCTGGTCGTAGTGGTCCTCGGCGACGAGGTCGCAGAGCGTCCGCCGGAAATCCCAGAGGAAGCGGTCGCTCGTCTCGGCGCTCTCGACGACCCGGCCGGCGAGGACCGGCAGCCAGGGCCGCATGTCGTAGCCGCGGCGCTTGGCGAACTCGGCCAGCATGTCGTCGGTCCAGTTGGCGACCCCGGCCTCCCAGCTGTCGGTGATGACGTACTGGAGGCCGCGGCGGCCCATGAGCGGGCCGACGGTGTCCTTGTAGAGGTCGAGGTAATGCTCGAAGTACGACCTGACGTGGGCCCGGCTGAGCTTGTCGACCTCGAGGCCGGTGGCTTCCGGGGAGGCCGGGGAGTTGCGGGCGCCGGTCAGGGAATAGCCGAGGCGGAGGACGACCCAGCGGCCGGCGGGCGGCGTCCAGTCGAGCGTGCCGTCGGCCCGCATCTTGGCCGTCAGGTCGACGACGTCGGCCTTGCGGACGGCGATCGGCGGCCGGCGCGGCGGGGGTGGCCATGTCGTAGAGGCCCGAGGCGGCCGAGAAGGCGGCCTTGTCCTGGAAGCGGTTGACGGTCGCCGCCGGATGGAGGACGAGCTCGGCGATGCGGACGCCGGCCGGGCCGGCGCGGTTTGGGCTGTCCGCGCCTGCGGCTCCCGGCGTCCGGAAGCTGACGCGGAAGAAGCGGGCCGTGGCCGGGGCGAAGGCGATCGTCCGGGCGCCGTCCGGGACAGGCGCGATCGCCTTAAAGGCCGTCCCGTCGCCGCTCGACTCGAGCACGGTCCCGTCGGCGTCCAAGGCTTCTCCGGACTCCGCGCTCACGGTCAGCCCGCGGAAGGTCGCGGGCGAGGCGAATTCGTACTGGACCCAGGCCCTTTGGCCCGGCGCCGCGGCCGGCAGGAGCGATGTCCGGGAGAGGTCGCCGTCGGTGAGCGCGGCCACGTCGAACGTCCCGCCGCTCGAGGTGACCTTGGCCCCGAGCTCGGCCAGGGTCCGGTCGCTCTGCCGGCGCGCGGTAGGCGACGACGGCGCTGTCGGCGTAGAACTCCGGCGGCGCCGCCTTGCTGCCCTCCATGTAGCCCTCGTGCCTTCCGCCCTCGTTCTGGTAGGCGCCCGTCGTCGACGGCGGCTTGGGGAGCTTGCCCGAGAACGGACGGCCGCCTTCGAGGCGCGTCTCGCTCCAGACGTACTTCTTCATGGCCTGGGCGGGCGTGACCCACGGCCCGCCGCTCTCGCTCCAGCCCGGCGAGCCGGCGATGGCCATCTCCAGGCCCAGCTGGTCGGCCAGCGTCGCGGCGGTCTTGAAGGCCTCCTTCCACTCGGGCGTCATGAAGACGAGGCGCTTCCCGACGACCTGCGGTGTTTCGAGCCCGGCGTCGAAGTTCTGGAACCCGGCGATCCCGGCCCGCTTCATCCAGGCCAGGTCGGCCCGGATCCCCTCCTGCGTCACGTTGCCGTTCATCCAGTGCCACCAGACGCGGGGCCTGGCCCCGTCCGGCGGGTCGAGGAAGCCGCGGGCGAGGGGGTCGTCCGGGCCCGCCGCGGCGCCGGTCCAGGTCACGAGAAGGGCGGCGACCGCCGCCGCGAGGTAAGTCCTTTTCACGAGGTTCGCGCTCTTGCTCATCGGGTTTCCGCCTTTCAGCGGGGCCGGGAGGCGGCCGTTCGCGCCTCCGTCCCCGAGGGAGATTTGTAAACGACGCCGCCCTTCATGACGAAGCGGACGTCGCGGACGGCCTGGATGTCCGCCGTGGGGTCGCCCGGCACGGCGACGAGGTCGGCCAGAAGGCCGGCCCGGACGCGGCCGAGCTCGGTCCTGCATGCGGATGATCTTGGCGTTCACCGCCGTCGCCGCCAGGAGCGCCTGCGGCGGGCGTCATGCCGCCGCGGACCATCCACTCGAGCTCGCGATAGTTCGTGCCGTGGGCGAAGACGCCGACGTCGCTGCCGAGCCCGATCGTCACGCCGGCCGCCAGGGCGAGCTTGAAGGCGTGGAGGGCCTGCTCCATCCCGGCCGTCGGCGGCTGCCCCGGCTTGTATCCCTCGAAATATTCCGCGTAGGCTTCCTCGGCCGTCAGGGTGGGGAGATAGGCGACCCCCTGCTCCGCCATCAGCCGGAAGACCTCCTCCGTGCCGCCGTAGCCGTGCTCGATCGTGTCGACGCCGGCGACGGCCGCCCGGCGCATCCCCTCCGCGGTCGTGGCGTGGGCGGATACGGGCCGGCCCGCGGAGCGGGCCTCGGCCACGAGCGCCCGCAGCTCCTCCTCGCTGAAGGTCGGCACGGTCCCGCCGACGCCGTGGCGGTAATCGGCGTAGACCTTGACCCAGTCGGCGCCGTGGCCGACCTGCTCGCGGACGGCCTTGATGACCTCGGCCGTGCCGCTCGCCTCCTGGCCGCCCTTGGGCAGGACGAGGTCCGGGGCGAAGCCGGCCGGCCCCGGCCCGTAGCTGGCGGTGGCGACGATGGCCAGCGTGGCCACGAGCAGGCGCGGCCCGGGGATCAGGCCCTCGCGGATGGCGCGCTGGACCGAGACGTCGGCGTAGCCCGCGCCCTCGGTGCCGAGGTCGCGGAGGAGGGTGAAGCCCGCCAGGAGCGTGCCTCGCAGTGGCGCACGGCCTCGATCGTCCGGTAGGCGAGGGGCTCCTTCAGGACCTGGTCGTTCCAGAGCGTCTCGTTGTAGGGATGGAGGAAGATGTGGGAGTGGATGTCCATGAGCCCGGGCAGGAGGGTCATGCCGGGGAGGTCGATCGTCCGTGCGTCCCGGCCGGGACCGCGATGCTCGGCCGCGGGGCCGACGGCCGCGATCCTCTCGCCCTTGACCAGGACGACCCAGCCCTCGTGGGTCTTGCCGTCCTCGGCGTCGAAGACGCGCGCCGGGCGGATGAAGACGGCCGGGGAGTTCTGGTCGCGGGCGGCCCGGGGGTCCGTGGCACGTTGTTGACCGCCGACACCGGCGCCCGCGGCGAGGCCGGCGACGACGGCCGTGAGCGCCGCGAAGGCCAAGACGACGAGCGCGGATCTCCCTTTTCGTCCGATGATAACGTTGTCGTGCTTCATTTCCCTTCCTCCCTGAACGGCCCCAAGTATAGCACAAGGCCGGGAGTGTTCTCCCGCCGGTCCGCAAAGGCCGGCGGCCGCCTTTCCAGCGACTCTTGACGATTTCTTGACAGAACGTTGACAACTCCGGGACCGCTTTTGCCTATCTTATGGGCGGAATCGGAGAGAGCGACGGGAGGTTGCCGATGAGAACCACCGGTCGGATCAAGAAGTCGGCATCGAAGGTCCTGGCCGCCGCCGCGGCGGTCCTTCTCGCTGCGGTCACAGCCCTCGGCGGCCAGGACACGAATCCTGCCGGGGCCCCGGTAAGATGGGAGTTCGGCCTGACCGGGGGCGCAGCCTTTCCCATGGGCGCCTTCCGGAACAACCTCGGACAGATCGGCTGGAGCATCGACGGTTTCCTGGGTCACAGGATCGGACGCTCCCCATTCACTTATGGGTTCGATTTCTATTTCATGAACTACGGCGACAGGACCCACGACGAGAACCTCAGCGGCACCATCCCCCTCGAGGTCCGGGTGGAGACCAGCAACAACGTCATCCAGGGGCTTCTTTATCTCAAGTGCCAGCCCTTGCACGGCCGGGTCAGGCCCTTCCTCGAGGCGCTGGCCGGCGGCAGCTACCTCTACACGCAAACGTCCATCAGCGGAACCGAATACCCATACGACGAGATCGCGTCCAGTACGAACTTCGACGATTTCACGTTCTGCGCCGGCGGCGGGGCCGGCATGGACATCCATCTCGGGGGCGGCCGCCGGACGGCGGGCGGGAGCCGGTCCACGGAGATCTGGCTGGACCTCAAGGTCCGCTATCTCTGCGGCGGCCGGGCCCAGTATCTCCGGGAGGACTCCATCGTCTACGACTCCGACAGGGGAGACTTCACCTACTTCTACAGGGAATCGAGGACGAACCTCCTCAGCGCCCAGGTGGGCGTCTCATTCACTTTCTGAGCGGCGGCCGCCAGCCGGATTATTTCTTCTTGATGGCGTCGAGCTGGACCCTGGCCGTTTCGACGGCCTTCCGGATCTCGGCGTTGTCCGGGTCGAAGGCCAGGAGCGACTCCCACGCGGCGATGGCCGCGGCCAGGTCCCCCTTCCGGTAGGCCTCGAGGCCGGCCTTGGTCAGGCCGTCCCGGCTCGCTGCGAGCGCCTTCGCCAGGTCCTGGCGCGAGAAACCGGGGCCCGGGCCGAGCGCCTCGAAGCGGCCGAGTTCCTTGAGGAGCAGGGCGTGGACCCGGCCGGCCTGGGCATAATCCTTCCCGGCCAGGGCGACGTCGCCGATGGCCTTGACCTCCCCGACGGCCTTCTGGGACCTCGCTGCGAGGTCGACGTCCCCGGGAAGTTCCTTGAGGGCCGTGGCGTAGAGCTCGATGGCCTTGGCGTATTCTCCGACCTTCATCTCCTGGCGGGCCTCGCCGTCGACGGCGGCGACGCGGCAGCTCCGCGCCGCGGTCTCGAGACGCTTCCTGTCGAAGGTGAGCGCCGCGGCGACCGGACGGAAATCGCCCTCATGGTCGAGCAGGATGCGATAGATCCTCGCCGCCTGTCCGTAATCCCCCCGGGCGAAGGTGCCGTCGGCGGCCCTCTTAACGCCCTCGACCGTCCTGGCGAAGTCGGCGGCCAGCCGCTTGTCGCGGGGCTTCCTCTTCAGGGGCGCTTCGAAGGCGACGATGGCCTTCTCGAAATCCCCGGCGGCCAGGAACTTCCCGGCCTCGGCAGACACCGTGTCCCTCGGCTTCGGCCCCGCCGCCGAGCAGGCCGCGAAGAGAAGGCCGATGAGGACGGCGGCGGCCTTCAGGCCGCTCGCCGCGGGCCCGCGTCCGGGCTTACGCACCGGCCGCCGTCCCTTCCGGAGGCCCCTGCCGCCCGACGAGGTCGATGAAGACCGGAACGAGTTCGGGGTGGAATTGCCTCCCGCCGTGCTCCCTTGATCGTTTCGAGGGCCTTCCCGCTCGTCATAGCGTCGCGGTACGGCCGGTCCGAGGTCATGGCGTCGTAGGCGTCGGCGAGCGAGATCATGGCCGCGGCGAGGGGGATGTCGCGGCCCTTCAGGCGGTCGGGGTAGCCGGTCCCGTCGTACCACTCGTGGTGGTGGCGGACGGCCGGGATGAACTTCGCGAGCGAGGGCGCCTTGCCCAGGATCTCGGCGCCGTATTCGGCGTGGTTCTGCATCTCCTTCCACTCGGCCGGATCGAGCCGGCCGGCCTTGTGGAGGATGGAGTCCGGGATCTTGATCTTGCCGACGTCGTGGAAGAGGCAGGCGATCTCGAGGTCCTCGACCTCCGGGCCCGCCCAGCCGACGGCCCGGGCGAGGGCGACGGCCAGCTCGGCGACGCGCGTCGAGTGCCCGAGCGTGTAGGAATCGCGGGCGTCGATGGCCGCGGCCACGACCCGGACGGTCGAGATGTAGGCTTCCTCGAGGTCGTGGGCGTATTGGCTCAGCTTGCCCCGCTGGGTCGCGATGAGATTCGTCATCTCGTTGAAGCTCGACGTCAGGCGGCCGAGCTCGTCCTGGGAAAAGACCCGGAGCGGCCGCCGCGTCTCTCCCTGCTTGAGCCTCTCGACGCCGGTCGTCAGCTCCTTGATCGGTCGCGTCAGGCTCGAGGAGAGCAGGATGCCGCTCCCGGCGCCGAGGGCGAGGATGACGGCGAAGAGCCAGACGATCCTGCGCCGGGCCGCGCCGAGGGCCGTGGACAGGACGGAGCCGTCGACGCTGAGGACGACCGAGCCGAGGTCCTTGTTCATGAACGTGACCGGGCTCTCGATCTCGATGAGGTCGCCGGAGGCGAGGGGGACCCTGCGCACGACGGTCCCGTCGTCGCCGCGCTTCAGGACGACGCCGGCCGCCGGCTCGACCGTCCGGCCCCGCTCCTTGATGTCGCTGTGGACGAGGACCGTCCGGCCAGGCCCGAGGACGCCGATGGATTTGACGTCGGGGTTCTTGGCCTTGATCTGGAAGACCATGTAGTCGAGCCCGAGGAGGTCCTTGGCGCCGATGAGGAAGCCGGCCGCCGGGGCGACGCTCCGGCCCAGGGACTCGACCGTCCGGATGATCTTGTCCGTGACCTGGGCGTTCATGATGCGGACCGTGAGGAAGTAGGAGACGAGGGTTGTCGCGACGAGAAGGACGACGATGAGGGCGGTCGTCTTGGCCCTGATGCTTCCCAGGCGCTTGAGCTTCATCTTCCGAGAGTCGTCCGAAAAGTCAATGTTACTCTCGGAAGTCAAAGCCTGTCAACGCGCCGGACGGGCCTCCTTCGCCGGGAGCGGCGGCGCGGCCAGGTCGGGCTTCGGGTCGCCGAAGATGTAGTGGCCGAACCAGGCCAGGTTGTGCTGCATCACGGCCCGCATGGCCTTGGGCTTGCTGATGCCGTGGCCGAACCCCTTGTAGACGACCATCTCCACCGGCACGCCGCGGTCCGTCGAGCCCCTGCCGCAGCTCGTAGCCGTTGGGGATGGGGACGCGCCGGTCGTTCTCGCCGTGCTGGATGAGGGTCGGCGTCGCCGCGTTCTTGATGTAGGTCATGGGCGACGTCTTGGCGTAGATCTGCGGGTCCGTGGCCGGGTCGGCGCCGAGGTAGTTGATCGTGAACGGTGTGATGTCGGTGTTGTAGTAATAAGTGGCCCAGTCCGAGATCCCGGCCCCGACGGAAATGGCCTTGAAGGCCCGGCTCGAGGTCGTCAGGAAGGCCGAGATGTAGCCGCCCTGGCTCCAGCCCATGCAGCCGACGCGGGCCGGGTCGACCCAGCCTTTCTTGACCAGGAAGTCGACGCCCGAGAGGACGTCCCACGCGTCGCCGACGCCGAGGTTCCGGATAGTTGAGCATCCGGAACTTCTCGCCGTACCCGGCGCTTCCCCGGTAGTTGACCTTCAGGATCAGGGCGCCGCGCGCCGCCCAGATGTCGGACGGATAGTAGCGGGCGTCCGGCGAGAGGAGCGCCGGACGGTCCGTGCCCGTCGGCCCGCCGTGGATGACGCAGAGCAGGGCGTATTTCTTGGCCGGGTCGAAGTCGGCCGGCTTGATGAGGACCCCCTCGATCGCCGTCCCGTCCTTGCTTTTCCAGGAGATGATCTCGCGCGTGCCGAGGACAAACGGCGCCGCCTGGTCCGTCATGCGCGTCAGCGTCCGGGGCCTGAACGGGAATCCCGAAACGCAGACCTCGTTCAGGGTCGTCGGCGACGCGGACATGAAGGCCATCCGCTTCCCGTCCTTGGAGAAAGAGAAGGCGTTGGCCATGACGTCGTCGGGGGCCGTGACGCGCGTGATGGCACGCGTGGCCGGGTCGAGCCGGAAGAGATGGTAGGCCATCCCCTGGGCGGCGCTGAAGTAGATCCCGTCGGCCGTCCATTCCCCGCCGTAGAGGCTCTCGTCGAAGGCGTCGGTCAGCGAGCGGACGGGGCCGCCCTCGGCCGCGAACGACGGCCAGGCGCGAGTTCCTGGCGAAGTAGTCCGTCCTGCCCATGGCGCTCGAGAAGAGGATGGAGCGGCCGTCGGGCGACCAGACAGGGCTGTTGTCCGGGCCGGGCTGGGACACGATCTTCTTCACGGTGTCGCCGGCGAGGTCGAGGACGTAGATGTCGGACGTGCCGCCGTTGATGAGGTCGGAGTTGACGGTGGCGCTGAAGGCGATCTTCGCCCCGTCCGGCGACCAGTCGAAACCGACCACCGTCCAGTCCTTGCCCGAGGTGCGGCGGCGCCCCGCCTGCGGCGCCTTGAGGGCCTCGGCGACGTCGACCGTCCAGAGGTGCGTGAAGCGGTATTCCTCGCGCACGACCTCGTAATCGCCGTAATAGTCCTTGCGGTCCTTCGCTTCCTTGGACTCGGGGTCGGTCGCGGTGAAGGCGATGGTCTTCCCGTCGGGCGACCAGGCGTATCCGTTGACGCCGGTCTCGCTCTTCGTGAGCTGGATGGCCTCGCCCGCGACCGGGTTGATGACGAAGAGCTGGGACTTGTCGTCGGCGCGGCTCGAGGTGAAGGCCAGCCAGCGGCCGTCGGGCGACCAGTCGGGGCCGGTGGAGGATTTCTTGCCGCGGGTCAGCTGGAGACAATCGCCCGTGGCGACGTCGGCCAGCCAGATCTGGGTGACATAGGCGTCCTGGTCGAAGTCCGTCTCGGTCACGGTGTAGGCGACCTTCGTCCCGTCGGGCGAGATGCCGAGGCGAGCCGGCCGACTTGAGGGCCATGAGGTCCTCGACCGTCGGCACCCGCTTGGCCGCGACCGCCGGCTGTTTCGGCTGGTCCGTGGCCGCCTGGGCCGGCATGACAAGCGGCAGTGCCACGAGCGCGGCCATCACGATGAGGAGCAGGGCGCGATCCCTCTTCATGGAAACCTCCTTGGCGGGGCCGTCTTCCGGCCCACCGTCATCCGGGCGTTATCCTACGCCCGCTTGGCGGACAGGGTCAAACCTGCCGCCCCGCGTCAGCGTTTCAGAAGGGGTCAGGTCTACTTTCTTGCAGTTTTTCTGCAAGAAAGTAGACCTGACCCCTTCTTGATTAAGAGACGCGGCGGAGGGCGGGAAGGTTTCGCGCAGCGCCCCCGGGGACCCGAACGCCCGGCCGCGGCGGGGCGTTGCCGCCGCCCCGATAAAACACTAGAATGGGCGACGGGCAAGAGCCCAGCGAAAAAGATGGGAGTGGAAACATGGACATGAAGAAGCGCAGTAAGCTCCCGGCCGTCGCCGTCCTGGCCGGGGCCGCCGCCATCGTCGTCCTCGCCGCCGCGCCCCCGGCCCGCGGACGGAGCGCACTCGACCCCCGCCTCGGCACGGCGACGCGCGAGGACGTTAACGGCTGGATCCACGTCCGGCTCGCGGGCCAGCCGCGGGACGATCGGCTTCCAGCACGGCTGGCTCCTCGCCCCCGAGATCGACGAAACGCTCCGCGCCCTGGCCGTCCTCGTCAAGGGCTCGACCAAGCACGACTGGGCCTTCTTCCGCGAGGCCGCCGGCCGCATGTTCTGGCCCAAGCTCGACCCCGAATACCGCGACGAGATCGAGGGCATCGCCGAGGGGCTCCACGCGCGGCTCCCCTCGAGTCCCTTCGACAAGTTCGACCTCGCCGCCCTCAACGGCTGGCTCGAGCTCGCCTCCTACTACGTCCCCTATCTCGAAGACAAGCTCAAGACCGGCCCGGGCGTCAGCCGCGCCCCCGGCAGCTGCAGCGCGTTCATCGCCACCGGCAGCTTCACCGCGGACGGCCGGATCGTCATGGGCCACAACAACTGGGTCGACTACATCGTCGGCGAGCGCTGGAACGTCGTCCTCGACATCCGGCCGGAGAAAGGCTTCCGGATGATGATGGACGCCCTCCCCGGCTACATCCACAGCGGCGACGATTTCGTCGTCAACGGCGCCGGTCTCGTCTACACCGAGACGACGATCGACAAGTTCAAGGGCTTCCGGGAGGACGGCGTCCCGGAGTTCGCCCGGGCCCGCAAGGCCGCCCAGTACGCCGCCTCGATCGACGACTTCGTCCGCATCATGACCACGGACGGCAACGGCGCCTACGCCAACGACTGGCTCGTCGGCGACATCAAGACGAACGAGATCGCCCGCCTCGAGCTCGGGCTCAAGAACCATCGCGTCTGGCGGACCAACGACGGCTATTTCATCGGCTCGAATTTCCCGCTCGACGCGAAGCTCATCGCCGAGGAGACGACGTTCGACCCCAAGGACACGGCCCAGGGGACGCTCGTCCGCAAGGCGCGCTGGGAGAAGCTCATGGCCGAGAACAAGGGCCGCATCGACGCCGAGCTCGGCAAGGCGTTCGAGGGGGACCACGTCGACGCGAGCACGGGGGCGAAGGCTTCGAACGCCAGCGTCCTCTGCGGCCACATCGAGAACGACCCGAAGGGCTGGCCGGTCTCCTGGGGCCCGTACTGCCCGGCCGGCGCGGTCCAGGGCAAGGTGACGAGCGCGGCCCTGGCCAAGGACATGAAGTTCTGGGGCCGGATGGGCCACCCCTGCGGCGAGGACTTCCTCGCCGCGCCCTTCCTGGCCAAGCATCCGGAGTACCGCTGGCAGGAGAAATACCTCAAGGACATGAAGGGCCATGCCTGGACGCTCTTCAAAGGCCGGAAATAGGGCGAGGGCCCGGCCCGGACGGAGCGCGATGACCGAGCGTGAGCGCGTCCTGACCCTCCTCGCCGGCGGCACGCCCGACCGTCTGCCGTGGTTCGGGGACCTCGACTACTGGGCGACCTCGCTCATCATCCGCGGCCTCAAGCCCGCGAGCTTCAAGGAGAGCGACGCATACATCGACTGGCATCGCGCGCTCGGCGTCGGCTTCTATCTCCAGGGCTATTTCCCGTTCCGGACGGTCGTCGAGAACTGCCGCGTCGCCGAGTGGCGTGAGGGCGACACCCGGCGCCGGAAGATCGAGACGCCACGCGGTGTCCTGACCGAGGCCTGGACGTGGCTTCCCGAGTCGTACTCCGAGGCCCCGACCGAGCGGCTGGTCAAGTCCGCCGCCGACCTCGACGCCTACCGTTGGCTTTTCGATAACACCCGCTACGAGCCCGACTACGCTTTCGCCGAAACGAGGCGGCGCCAGGTCGGCGGAGCGGGTGTCGTCCTCTGCTACCTCCCCAAGACCCCCTTCATGCAGATGGTCGCTCTCGACGCTGGCATCGTGGCCGTGACCGAGATCTTCGCCGACGACCCCGACGCGCTGACCGGGACGCTGGCCGCGGCGCGCCGAGCCCACGACCGGGCCGCCGGGATCGCCCTCGCGAGCCCGGCCGAGGTCCTGATGATCCCCGAGAACCTCTCCTCCGAGGTCGTCGGGCCGAGATTCTACGAGATGTTCATGCGCGGCTACCACGAGGCCTGGGCGGCGCGCATCCGGGAAGCGGGCAAGGTCTCCTGCGTCCACATGGACGGGACCCTGAGAGGCCTTCTCCGCCAGGTCTGCGCCGCCGGGTTCACCTTCGTTGAGGCCATGACGCCGGCCCCGGCCGGCGACCTCGAGGTCGAGCGTTGGGCCGCGCGGAGCGGGAACGGCTCCACCATCCTCTGGGGCGGCCTGCCCGGGGCCTATTTCACGGACAAGGTTCCGGACCGGGAGTTCGACCGGCACGTCAGGCACGTCATCGAAGTCATGACGTCGCGGCCGCGATACGTGCTGGGCGTCGCCGACCAGGTCCCTCCCGACGGGCTCGAGCGCCGCGTCCGCCGCGTCGCCGAGCTGGTCGAGCGGCAGGGGCGTTACCGGCCGTGAGGGTGGCTTCGGGACCCGGATCCCCGGTCCCGGGGCGACGGCGGGGCTCACCAGAAGCGGACGGGCCCCGTGTCGATGTGGATGAAATCCGAGGCCTTGTAGTAGCCGGTCCCGCCGCGCTTCATGGACTTGGCGACCTCGTAGAGCTTGCGCGTATCGAATCCCCGCAGCCGGAAGTCCAGGGCCCGGCCCTTGGTGTGCTGGCTGGCGAGGACGACGCCGCTCGACTGGTTGTGGAGGCGGGTGTTCGTCTCGACGCACCGGAAACCGCACACGACCTCGACCTCGCCCCGGTAGCCGACCTTCTGGAGGAGGTCGTAGAGGAAATCCAGCAGGGCCGGGTCGATCGGGGTCTCCTCGTTCGTGAACGGGTCGCGCAGGACGTGCTTGATATCGTCCAAGGCGGACTGGAGGTAGTTCGCCCCGCGCTTGTAGACGACTCTCAGGCGCTCCCCGTTGTGGGTGTTGAAGAACGAGAGCGCCCGCTCCGGCTCCGGCGGGACCGTGATCACGGTCTGGGCCGCGGCGGCGCGGGCCAGGAGGAAAGCCGCGGCCACGAGGACGGCGCGCGCCCCGGCCCTCCCTGTCGACCCTGTCATTGGCGCGGCACCTTCCTCATCTTTTGTCGTCCGTCAGCGCCTCGGCTCGAAGATCGCCTTCTCGAGCAGGGCGTCGCGGCCGTAGACGTCGCTGAAGAAGGATATGGCGCCGTCCTCGCGGTCGACGACGGCGGTGTTGTAGAGGATGTAGACCGGGAGCGGCCGCTCGAGGGTCACGCTCCGGTTCTCCCCGGTCGCGAGCATCTCGTCGAGCTTCGCCTGGGTCCAGCCCTTCTCCTCTCCGCCGAGGACGTAGGCCGCGAGTTCGTGGGCGTGGGCGACGCGGATGCAGCCGTGGCTGAAGGTCCGCCTGGGGAGTTCGAACAGGCCGAGGGCCGGGGTGTCGTGGAGGTAGACGCCGAAGGCGTTCGGGAAGGCGAAGGCGAAGTGCCCCAGGGCGTTGTCCGGCCCCGGGTCCTGTCTCAGGCGGTAGCGACCCATGTCGTCGGGCGAGACCGCCGTCCAGTCGACGGCCGTCGAATCGATCGCCTCGGCGCCGGACTCCCATCCCTCGAACACCCGGATGTGCTGCTTCTTGAGGTAAGCCGGGTCCTTCCGCAGCTTGGGCAGGAACTCCTTCCTGGCGATGCTGACGGGCACGTTCCAGTACGGGTTGAACTCGACATACCGGATGCGGTCGCTGAAGACCGGGGTCATGTGGGCCTCGTCGCCGACGACGACCGGCATGGACATCTCGACCTTGCCTCCCCTCACGGCCGTCAGGCGGAAGCTCGGGATGTTGACCGTGATCCACCAGTCGCCGCGGTCGCGCCCGACCCAGCGCCACGTCTCCATGTTGACGATGAGCTGCCGGATGCGGTCCTCGACCGGGACGTCGAAGGCGGCGAGTGTCCCCGGCCCGACGACGCCGTCGGGGTCGAGGCCGTGATGCCGCTGGAAGCGCATGACCGCCGCGGCGAGGGCCCCGTCGAAAGCGTCGTCGTCCGCCGGGTCGGCGGCCGGCCATTCGCCGGTCACGGCCAGGCGGCGGCGGACCGCTCCTACCCGGGGATCCCTGTCCCCGGGCTTGAGCTTCTCGCCCGGCGGGACGACGGGCCAGCCGTTGCGGGCGGCGAGGGCCCGGTACTCGGCCAGCTTCTCGCGGAGCGCCCGGTACTCGTCGAAGGGCGGCGCCAGGCTTTCGAGGAACGTCCCTAGGTCTGGAGCGGCCAGCGCCCGCTCGAGTGTCGCCGGCCGGTCGATCTCGCAATCGCACGCCGTGGGGAAGGCCTGGGCGTCGAAATCCCGCGGCTGGTGACGGCCCTCGGTCATGTCGGAGGAGTAGTTCCCGAGCGCCGTCGTGAGAAGCGCCTCCAGGCGGGCCAGGCTCCCGGCGTCCTTCATCTCCCAGAGACGGCCGATCTCGTCCACGGCGTAGTCCTTCGGGTCCAGGCCTTGGGTATCGGCGGCGGCGAGCACGGCCCGGAGGACGCCGGCCTTCGCGTTCGGGCCCTCGGCCGTGACCCAGTAGGACCGGGAGCCGCTCGTCGGAGCGGCCGCGGCCGCCGGTTTTTCCCCCGCCGCGCGGCCCACCGCGCGATCTCCGGGCCGGGACTTCGCCCCGCAGCCGGCGAGGATGGCGAGAGCGGCCGCCGCGGCGAGGCCGGCCGAAAGACGCGTCCGGAGCCTAAGGAGTTTCATGTTCTCCCCGCTTCCATTGTAGCAAACGGCCCAAGACCGCCGCCGTTTGACAAGCTCCGCCGGCCTGTCCTACCATCGTTCCGTCCCATCCCCGCGTCCCGAGGAGGTCCCATGTCCCCGAGCCCGCGCATCCTCAAGGCCCTCGCCCTCTGCGGAGCGGCCGCGCTCCTCTCCGCCGCCGACGCCCCGGCCCGTAAGGGCGCCGCGACGGTCGTCGTCGACGCCGCGCCGTCCCGCGCCGTCAACACCTTCAGCCCCCTCCGGGCGTTCGGCGCCGGCGTCGACCGGCTGGGGACCGGTGTCGCCGACAAGGTCCTCACCGGGCCCTTCCTCCGGCAGATCCTCTCGGCGGGCTGGCAGCCCGTGACTTACCGCCAGAACACGGAGCTCTTCGTCGAGGCCTGGCACTGGAACCCGCGCGGGACGTGGAGCGACCCGGCCGGCCGCGGCTATTTCGTCGGCGAGGCGGCGCCCGGGCAGGAGCCGATCCGCCACTCGTACGCCTACCCTCTGCCGCGCCGCGGCTTCACCCGGAACAGCGGCACGGAGCGCGGTTTTTCCCGCCTGACGGACGGCGACCTCGGGACCTACTGGAAGAGCAACCCCTACCTGACGCGGGCCTTCACCGGCGAGGACGACGCCCTCCATCCGCAGTGGGTCACGGTCGACCTCGGCGAGAAGCGCTCGGTCGAGGCCGTCGGTATCGCCTGGGCCGAGCCCTACGCGCGGGCCTACCGGGTCCAGTTCTGGACGGGCGAGGCGAGCCCGGTCAACGCCCCGACCAAGGGCGTCTGGCAGACCTTCCCCCTCGGGAGCGTCGCCGACGGCCGCGGCGGCCGCGTCACCCTGCGCCTCTCGACGGCGCCGGTCGCGGCGAGGTACCTCCGCATCTGGATGACGGAGTCGTCGGGGACCTGCGGCGCGTCCGGCCCGGCCGACCGCCGCGACTCGGCCGGCTACGCCATCCGGGAGATCGAGGCGGGGACGCTCGCCGCCGACGGCCGGCTCCAGGACCTCGTTCGTCACGCACCCGACGGGACGCAGACGGCGACGCTCTGCTCCTCGGTCGACCCGTGGCACGAGGCCTCGGACCTCGACGAGAAGCTCGGCGACCAGGTCGGCCTCGATTTCTTCTACACCTGCGGTGTCACGCGCGGCCTGCCGGCCATGATCCCCGTGGCCGTGATCTACTCGACGCCCGAGGACGCGGCGGCGGAGATCGCCTACGTCGAGAAGCGCGGCTATCCCGTCGCCTGCGTCGAGATGGGGGAGGAGGCCGACGGCCAGTACATGCTCCCCGAAGACTACGCCGCGCTCTACGTCCAGTTCGCCGACGCCATCCACCGCGTCGACCCGCGCCTGAAGCTGGGCGGGCCGGCCTTCCAGGGGGTCAACAGCGACATCGAGGTCTGGCCGGACGAGGCCGGGCGCGTCTCCTGGCTGGGGCGGTTCATCGATTATCTCAAGGCCCGCGGCCGGCTCTCGGACCTGGCTTTTTTCTCCTTCGAGCACTACCCGTACGACCCGTGCAACACGTCGTGGAGCGACCTCTATAACGAGCCGCGGCTGATCACGGACATCATCCGGGTGTGGCACGAGGACGGGCTGCCGCCCGACGTGCCGATGTACGTCACCGAGCTCAACCTCTCCTGGCAGACCGGCGAGACGTTCGTCGACATCATGGGCGGCCTCTGGCTCGCCGACTACACCGGGGCCTTTTTCACCGCCGGCGGCGCGGAAAGCTATTTCTTCCACTATGTCCCGTCCATGCTCCATCCCGGCTGCAACAACTCATGGGGCACGTTCGGGCTCCTCGACGTCGACGCGGACTTCCGGGTGAAGGGGTACACCGCCCAGTATTTCGCGTCGCGGCTCCTCGCCCGCGAGTGGGTCCAGCCCGTGGACGCGCCGCACCGCGTCTTTCGCGCGGAGAGCGACGCGCGCGACGCCTCCGGCAACGTCCTCGTCACGGCCTACGCCCTCGAGCGGCCCGACGGCCAATGGTCGCTCCTCCTCGTCAACAAGGACCGCGAGAATGCCCGCCCGGTGAGGGTCGTTTTCCGCGACGCGGGGTCGGGCGCCGAACGCCATTTTTCCGGGCCGGTCGACGCGGTCACCTTCGGCCTCGGCCAGTACGAGTGGCACGCCGACGGGCCGAATGGCCGGGCGGACCCCGACGGTCCCGAGGCGAGGACGCGTCTCTCGGGTGGGCCGGAACGGGAGTACGCGCTGCCGCGGGCCTCGATCACCGTCCTCCGCGGCCGGCTCGACGGCCGCCCGGCCGCGGGCCGCTAGCCCTCCAGCCGTTCGAGGAGGCCGGCCGGAAGGTCCCTTTCGTCGGGGGAACGTTCGCCCGCCACGCCCATCTCCCTCCTGTCGATCTGTCCCAAGGACAACCCCCGCCGGCCCACTCTCAACGCGGCCCCGACCGCGCTCCTGTATAATGGAGCGAGGAGATCGATCCATGCAGTATCGGAAATTCGGCCGGCTCGACTGGCGGGCCTCCGTCCTCGGATTCGGCTGCATGCGGCTGCCGACGCTCGACGGCGCGCCGCAGAGCGAGAAGGTCGACAGGGAGGCGACGGTCCGGATGATCCGCGCCGCCGTCGACCGGGGCGTCAACTACATCGACACGGCCTACCCTTATCACAACGGCGCGAGCGAGGCCGTGGCCGGCGAGGCGCTGAAGGACGGGTACCGGAAGAAAGTCCGCCTGGCCACGAAGTCCCCGGTCTGGCTCCTCAAGCGGGCCGAGGACTTCGACGTCTATCTCGACCAGCAATTGAAGAGGCTCGGCACGGACCGCATCGACTTCTACCTCCTCCACGCCCTGAGCGAGCCGCGCTGGCGGTCGGTCCTCGACCTCGGCATCCTCGCCAGGGCCGAGGCCGCGGTCGGGGACGGGCGCGTCGGCGCCCTGGGGTTCTCGTTCCACGACCGGCTCGACGTCTTCAAGACGATCGTCGACGGCTACGGCGGCTGGACGTTCTGCCAGGTCCAGTACAACTACATGGACACGGAGAACCAGGCCGGGACCGAGGGCGTGAGGTACGCCGCGGCGAAAGGCCTGGCCATTGTCGCCATGGAGCCCCTGTTCGGCGGGCGGCTGGCCCGGCCGCCCCGCGCCGTGCGGGAGATCTTCGAGGCCTCCGAACCGAAGCGATCGCCGGCCGAGTGGGCCCTGCGCTGGGTCTGGGACCAGCCGGAGGTGGCCGTCGTCCTGAGCGGCATGGGCCGGATGACCGAGGTCGAGGCGAACCTCCGCGCCGCGGAGGAGGCCTCGGCCGGGTCCATGACGCCCGCCGAGCACGAGACTGATCGCCCTCGTCCGCCGCGCGTACCTCGGAACGACGCCCATCCCTTGCACCCAGTGTGGCTACTGCCTGCCCTGCCCGAACGGGGTCAACATCCCGCGCAATTTCGCCCTCTATAACGACGGCCGCATCCACGAGGACCCGGGGACGAGCCGGCTCCTCTACGCCCGCTTCCTGACCGAGGACGAACGCGCCTCCGCCTGCGTCCAATGCGGCGCCTGCGAGGAGAAATGCCCGCAGAAGATCCCCATCCGGGAATGGATGCCGAAGGTCCACGCCGTCCTGGGCAAGGGCGAGGATTACCCGTAAGGGCTCGTTTGACAGCTCTCGGGGAGCCCGGCTATAATCCGCGGGCCGATGGAAAGGGGAACGGGAACGATGAAGAGAAGGCTCTTCCAGATCTTGGTCTCCGCCGCCGTCGCCGCTTTCCTCCCCGGGACCTCGGCGGCCGGCCCGCCCTTCTTTACCGACGACCCCGTCCCCGTGGACCTTCATAACTGGGAGTTCTACCTCGCTTCCCAGCATTTCGTCACTGCCGCGTCCCTCTCGGGCACCCTGCCGCACGCCGAGGCCAATTACGGCGCCTTCCCGAACCTCCAACTCCACCTGATCCTGCCCATGGCCTATTCGAAGCCGAAAGGGCTGCCCTTTCAATACGGCCCGGGCGACATCGAGCTCGGGGCGAAGTTCCGTTTCGTGAGCGAAACCCCGTCCCGGCCCCAGGTCGGGATCTTCCCCCACGTCGAATTGCCCGCGGGCAGCCAGGGCCGCGGCCTCGGAGCCGGCCATGTCCAGGCCTTCCTGCCGGTCTGGCTGCAGAAGAGCTGGGGCGCCTGGACGACCTACGGCGGGGGCGGTTACTGGATCAACCCCGGCGCTGGCAACAGGGATTACTGGATGTTCGGTTGGGAGGCGCAGCGCGACCTTTCCAAGTCGCTGACCGTGGGCGCCGAGCTCCTGGGCCATACCCCGTCGGCTGTCGGCCAGACGGGCGAAACGGGGGTCAACCTGGGCGCGCTCCTCGCCGTCGGGAAAGGGCAGATTCTGATGGCCTCCGCCGGCCGCGACCTCCACGGACCGAACCGCTTTTTCGCCTACGTCGCCTATTACTGGACCTGGGGTCCGGCAGGGAGCGGCGGGGAGCGGCAGGGAGCGGAGCGAGCGGAGTGACCGGCAAAAGCGCGGCCGAGCGACTCGAGGGCGCGCTTTTGGGAAATATCCGGAATTAATGAGGACGGCCTGATCCGGAAAGGGACCACATGCTGAAACTCAACATCCGCACAGCCCTCGTCACCGGCGCCTCGGCCGGGCTGGGGGCGGAGTTCGCCCGGCAGCTGGCCGCGGGCGGCAGCTCTCTCGTCCTCGTCGCGCGCCGTCGGGAGCGGCTGGAAGCCCTGGCCGCCGAGCTCCGCGACCGCCATGGGGTGAGCGTCGAAGTCCTCGCCGCCGACCTCTCCGGGCGCGAGGGCGTGGACCGCGTCGCCGACCGGATCGCCGGGCTCGAGACCCTCGACCTCCTCGTCAACAACGCCGGCGCCGGGAGCCCGGGGCCGTTTTCGAGAACGGACGTCGAAAGCTATCTCTCCATGATCCAGGTCCAGGCGGCCGCGCCCGTCCGCCTGGCCCGGGCCGCCCTCGACGGCATGGTCCTCCGCCGGCGGGGATGGATCATCAACGTGGCCTCGGTCGCCGCCTTTTCGCCCCTGTCCGGGCCGGTCTACAGCGCCGTCAAGGCGTTCCTGGTCGGCTTCTCCGTGAACCTCCAGTACGAGCTGGCGGGCACGGGTGTCCGGATGCAGGCCCTCTGCCCCGGCCTGACCCACACAGAATTCCACGGCGTTATCAAGATGGACAAGTCCCGCATCCCCGGTTTCATGTGGATGGACGCACGGGACGTCGTTCGGACCTCTCTCCGGGGGCTCGGGCGCCGGAAGGTCATCTGCATCCCCGGCTGGAAGAATCGGCTGACCACCGCCCCAATGCGGTGCGCCCCGACGGCCGCCCTTCTCAGGTCGGTCGCGGGCCTCCCGTATTTCCGGAGAAAAGCGGGCCTTTGACCGCACGCCCGCCGGCCGTTCCCTGCGGGCCCCGTCAGGAGCGGCGGCCGCAGCTCCGGTTGACACCCCGGCAGGCGGCCCCTATAATGAAGACGGCTCCCAAGACGATCCGAAAGGAGCGTGGGGGCGAATTGGTCTCGACGGAGGTAATGAGGCACGAGTGGCATGCCGAGGTCCCACCCATCCTCGTTAAACCGGTGGAAACAATTAACTGCAGAACCTTTAGCAGTCGCGGCCTGATAGAAAGGCACGCCGTTCCCGGCGCCCTCTCCTGCGGGGTTTCGGGAGCGTCGACCAAGCAGGATAGCGGACCGGTTCAACCCTGAGGCCGGCGAGCGAAACAACTTCGGGGTTGGTCCCGCGGTCCTCTTCCTCTTCGGGAGCCGCGGGACGAGACGTCCGAAGAGGATAAGCATGTAGGCACTCGCTGTCGAATGCCTTCGGACGCGGGTTCGATTCCCGCCGCCTCCACCATTTTGACTCTATGGAACAGACCGATGGATAGAACGCCCCGTCCCGCCCCGGCCGTCTGCCTGGCCGCCCTGCTCCTCCTCGCCATGCTCCTCCCCGGCCGCCCGGCCCGGGCTTCGGGAACCGCCGGCGCGCCGCCTCCGACCGAGGCCAAAAAGCTCCGCACGGTCGTCATCGACCCCGGCCACGGCGGCATGGAGGTCGGAGCCAAGGGCAAGCTCGGCCACCTCGAGAAGGACATCACCCTGTCCATCGCCCTCAAGCTCAAGGCCCTCATCGAGAAGAACATGGCCTTCCAGGTCGTCCTGACCCGGGACAAGGACATCGACGTCCCCGTCGAGAGCCGGGCGGCGGTGGCCAACAACGTCAAGGCCGACCTCTTCATCAGCATCCACACGAACGGCTCCCGGCAGAAGGCGGCCGAGGGCTCGGAGACCTTCTTCCTGAGCAGCGGGCCGACCCCGGACGAGGAGACGCGGCGGCTGGCCTACCTCGAGAACAACGGCTCGCGGATCGAGGAGCACGCCGACCGCACGAGCGAGGACGACGTCAAGATGATCCTCTGGGACATGGCCCAGGCCGCCTACATCCGCCAGAGCAGCCAGCTGGCCGACCTCATCCAGGCCGAGCTGAACTCGCTCCTCGGCACCCGGAACCGCGGCATCAAGCAGGCGCCGTTCAAGGTCCTGACCGGCGTCGCCTGCCCGGCCGTCCTCATCGAGGCCGCCTTCATCTCGAACCCCGACGAGGAGAAGAAGCTGGCGTCGGACGAGTTCCAGGCGAGCGTCGCCGAGGCCATTTACCGCGGCCTCTCGAAATACCTCCAGCTCTACCCGTGACCGCCGATGGCCAACGAAACCAACGGAACGAAGCCCAAGAGGAACTGGGGGCCGGCCCTCGTCCTGGCCGGGCTCCTCGTCGTCCTGGCCGTCCTGGCCATCGTCTTCTTCACCGGCGGCGAGCGGGAGAAGGTCCGGCGGCTGGCCGAGGTCCGCGAGGCCAAGGCGCCGGCCCCGGCGCCCGCGCAGGCCGCCGAGCCGTCCGCCCGCCGCTCCGTGACCCTCTACTTCCTCTCCGACGCCGACGACTTCCTCCACGGCGAATCGCGCGAGATCGCCGCCGGGCCCTCGCCCGCCGACGAGGCCGAGCGGACGCTGGCCGAGCTCGTCAAGGGCTCGACGGGCGGGCTCGTCTCGCCCCTGCCGCCCGAGACGCGCGTCCGGCAGGTCTTCATCACCAAGGAAGGCACGGCCTACGTCGACTTCGGCCGCGAGATCATGGAGAAGTTCTCCTACGGCTCGACCTCCGAGCTCGCCGCCGTCTACGCCGTCGTCGACACGCTGGCCGCGAACTTCAAGGCGGTCAAGAAGGTGGCCATCCTCGTCGAGGGCGCGGAGAAGGAGACGCTCGGCGGCCACATCGACCTCACCCAGGCCTTCCTCCCCGACTACTCCATCGTGGCGAAGTAGGGCGGGGCCGGCCGTGAAGAACCTCCCCCGGGTCGTCATCGTCGGTTTCCCGAACGTCGGCAAGTCCACTCTTTTCAACCGCATCCTGGGCCGGAAGAGGTCCCTCGTCCACTCCGAGCCCGGCATGACGCGGGACAGCCTGGCCGCCCCCTGCGCGGCCGGCGGCCGGAGCTTCCTCCTCGTCGACACCGGCGGGCTCTTCGGCGTCGCCGACGAGCCGCTCAGCGAGAAGGTCCGGGCCCGGGCCTGGCGGGAGGCCGAGGCGGCCGACGTCATCCTCTTCGTCCTCGACGGCAAGCGCGACATCGCCCCGGCCGAGGAGGAGCTCTTCCGCTCGCTCAAGAAGCTCGGCAAGCCCGTCCTCCTCGTCGTCAACAAGTTCGACTCCCCGCTCCAGGAGGAGACGGGCACGGCCGAGTATTACCGGCTGGGGGAGAGGGACGTCCTGTTCGTCTCGGCCGAGCACAAGCGCAACATCGGGCTCCTCGAGGAGGCCCTGGCCTCGGTCCTGCCCGAGGCGGGCGCGGGCGAAGAGGTCGCGGCGCCCCTGCGGGTGGCCATCGTCGGCCGGGCCAACGTCGGCAAGTCCTCGATCGTCAACCGCCTCGTCGGCGAGGAGCGGCTGCTGGTCGACGAGGTCCCCGGCACGACCCGCGACAGCACCGACACGGTCGTCGTCCGCGACGGGAAGGCGTTCTGCCTGGTCGACACGGCCGGCATCCGCAAGCTCGCCGCGACGCGGGACAGCCGGGAGAAGGCCGGCATCATCCGGGCCCGGGCGAACATCCGGGACGCCGACGTCATCTGCCTCGTCCTCGACGTCCGCGAGTTCCCGACCCGCCAGGACGCCCACATCGCCCAGCTGGCCCAAGACTCCGGCAAGCCCCTCGTCCTGGCCCTCAACAAGTGG
The DNA here is from genome assembly GCA_963805045.1 of Candidatus Aminicenantota bacterium. Taxonomy (GTDB): domain Bacteria; phylum Acidobacteriota; class Aminicenantia; order Aminicenantales; family Saccharicenantaceae; genus DATKJS01. The sequence continues at coordinate 13,550 of CAWDTC010000021.1, read as the reverse complement.
GACCTCGTCGACACGAGGGCCGTCGACCCGGACGTTTTCCGCGAGGCCGTCTACCGGAAGCTCGCCTTCGTCGGCTACGCCCCGCTCGTCTTCACCTCGGCCGCGACCGGCCAGCGGGTGGCGAAGATCCTGGACCTGGCCGAGAAGGTCCACGCCGCCGCCTCGCGGCGGGTCGAAACATCGAAGCTCAACGATTTCCTGGCCAGGGTCGCGGAGGCCCACCCGCCCCGGCTGAAGAGCGGGGCCAGGGCCAAGCTCCGCTACATGACCCAGAAGGGCGTGCTGCCGCCGACCTTCATCCTCTTCACGGGAAGCGGCGGGCCGCTCGCCCCGTCCTACGAGAAGTATTTCCTCGAGGAGCTGCGCCGGGCCTTCGGCTTCGAGGGAACCCCGCTCCGCCTCTTCGTCCGGTCCCGCTGAGGGGTCCGAAGGCCGTTTTTTCCTTGACTTTAGGCGGCCGTTCCGTTATAAATTCTCTTTAGTCCTCTCTCGCCACGACGGAGTGATGCCGAGAACTTAAGGAGGTCAGGATGTTTCGTCACAGGATAAACGGTGCCGTCCTCGCCGTGACCGCGATCGCCCTCGTGCTGACGTTCGCCGCCTGCGGGGACCTGAGCGTCTCCAAGCTCTCGGCGAACTACCATTTCTCCAAGGCCAACCGCTTCTTCACCGAGAACCAGTTCCGCAAGGCCATCGCCGAGTACGAGCTGACGCTCAAGAGCAACCCGGGCATGACCCAGGCCTACCGCTTCCTCGGGGAGAGCTACAAGCAGCTCTACAAGCCCGGCGTCAACGCCGCCGAGAACCTCGACAAGAAGAACAAGGCCATCGACGCCCTCAACAAGGCCCTCGAGATCGAGCCCAACAACAAGGACATCATCTATTCCCTGGGCGACATGTACGACAAGCTCAGGGACTTCCCCAAGGCCGAGAAGCTCTACCTCCGGATCCTCGAGCTCGAGCCGGCCAACATGAGCAACTACTACGTCCTGGCCGAGTTCTACAAGCGCTACGCCGGGGAGAAGAAGGAGATCGCCCAGAAGGCCGAATCCATGTACCTCCGCCGGATCGAGGCCGACCCGGAGAACCCCCAGGGCTACGCCTACATGGCCAGCTACCTCGAGTCCCTCCAGGCCTCGGAGCCGAACGTCCTGCTGAAGTACTTCGAGACGGCCGCCGAGTACCGGAACCGGATCATCGGCCTCCAGCCCAACTCTGCCGAGGCCTGGCTGGCCCTGGGCATCAATCAGTGGTCCCGGTCGTACCGCTTCCAGTTCATCCCGGCCGAGCAGAGGATCGCGACCGCCAACGAGTGCCTGAAGACCCTCGAGAAGGCCATCTCCATCGACCCGAACTATCCCGAGCCCTACGCCTATCTGAGCGTTCTCTACCGGAGCACGCTGTCGAAGCTCGAGCCGGAGAAAGAGGCCCGCTACATCGCCGAGGCCGACAAGGCCATCGACAAGTTCCAAGACCTCAGAAAGAGGATCGCGGCGCGCAAGAAGCTCGAGGAAGAGCTGAAGAAGACGACCTGATCCCGACCGAATGGGCGGGGGCATCGCCTGGTTCGCCCATATCGGGGGGTTCCTGACCGGGGTCGGCCTGATCCTGGCCGCGGTCCGGCGGCGGGCGCCGAGGGCCGCGTAAGTTGACATTTTCCTCCCGATTTAGTATTTTATTGAATCACTTAATCTCTGTTTAAAGGTTAGAGACCCATGAGGACGTTTATTCCAAAAAAGGAAGATATCGAGAAGACATGGTGGCTCGTCGACGCCGAGGGCAAGGTCCTCGGCCGCCTGGCGACCGAGATCGCCGACCTCATCCGGGGCAAAAAGAAGCCCCAGTTCACGAGCCACCTCGACACGGGCGACTTCGTCGTCGTCATCAACGCCGAAAAAATCAGGGTCACGGGCCGGAAGCTCGACCAGAAGACCTATTATACGCACTCCCAGTACCCCGGCGGCCTCAAGGAGGAGACGCTCAAGGACCTTCTCGAGCGGAAGCCGGAAGAGGTCATCAAGAGGGCGGTCTGGGGGATGATCCCCAAGGGCAAGCTCGGCCGGTCCATCTACAAGAAGCTCAAGGTCTACCGCGGGCCGCACCACCCCCACGAGGCCCAGAACCCCCGGCAATACCCGATCTAGGAGGCCCCATGAGTCTCATCCAGTACTACGGCACGGGAAAACGGAAATCGTCGATCGCCCGCGTCTTCCTGCGCTCCGGCAAGGGCGATATCACGCTCTACGTCAACAAGCGGCCGCGGCCGTTCGCGGACTACTTCCGGCTGGAACCCTACCGGACGATCATCCGGCAGCCGCTGCTCCTCACGGAGACGGACAACAAGTTCGACATCTTCCTCCGCGTCAGCGGCGGCGGGGCCAAGGGGCAGGCCGAGGCCATCCGGCTCGGCATCGCCCGGGCCCTGATCGAGTTCAACCGGGAGCTCAAGCCCGTCCTCAAGCAGGCCAGCCTGCTGACGCGCGACGCCCGGGTCAAGGAACGCAAGAAGTATGGGTTGCTGGGCGCCCGCAAGGCTCCGCAGTACCATAAGCGCTAACTTCGCGGAGAGAGAAGAAGGGGAGGCTCGAGTTGGTTTCTGTGACAATGAAGGAACTGTTGGAGGCGGGTGTCCATTTCGGCCACCAGACGAAGCGCTGGAACCCCAAGATGAAGGAATACATCTTCGGGCAGCGCAACGGCATCTACATCGTCGACCTGCAGAAGACGATCAAGAACTTCAAGGAGGCCCTGAACTTCATCCGGGGCCTGGCCGAGGAGGGCAAGACGATCCTCTTCGTCGGGACGAAGAAGCAGGCCCAGGACATCGTCCGCGACTACGCCACGAAGTGCGAGTCGTCCTACGTCAACCAGCGCTGGCTCGGCGGCCTGCTGACGAACTTCGCCGTCGTCCGGACGAGCGTCGACAAGCTCAAGGAGCTCGAGGAGATGAAGGAGGACGGCCGCTGGGACCTCCTGGCCAAGAAGGAGCAGTCCAAGCTCGAGAAGGTCTACCGCAAGCTCCAGAAGAACCTGGGCGGCCTCAAGACGATGAGCGAGCTGCCGGGCGCCCTGTTCATCATCGACTCCTCGAAGGAGGACATCGCCATCAAGGAGGCCCAGAAGATGGGCATCCCGATCGTGGCCGTCGTCGACACCAACGGCGACCCCGAGGCCGTCAACTACCCCATCCCGGGGAACGACGACGCCGTGCGGGCCATCGAGCTGTTCGTCTCGAAGGTCGCGGAGTCGATCGTCGAGGGCAAGAAGAACCGGATCAGCAAGGAGCTGCTCGAACAGAAGAAAGGCGCGGCCGGGCCGGCGGAAGGCGGGCCCGCGGAAGCGTCCGAAGAGGGGACCGAAGAGACCGAAGAGAAGTGAGCCGGCCGGAAGTGACCCCGGCGGCCAAGGAGCGAACCATGGAAATCACGGCGGAAAAGGTCAAAGAGCTGCGCGAGCGGACCGGCATCGGAGTGATGGAGTGCAAGGCTGCCCTCGACGAGTCCGGCTGCGACATGGACAAGGCCATCGAGATCCTGCGCAAGAAGGGCTATGCCCGGGCCGAGGCCAAGGCCACCCGGGCCGCCAAGGAAGGCCTGGTCGGCTCCTACATCCACACGAACGGCCGGATCGGCGTCCTGGTCGAGGTCAACTGCGAATCCGACTTCGTCGCCCGGAACGCCGAGTTCCAGGAGCTGGTCAAGGAGCTCGCCATGCAGATCGCCGCGGCCAAGCCCCGCTACGATCGCCGCCGCCGACGTCCCGCCGCACATCGTCGCCAAGGAGAAGGAGATCATCCGGGCCCAGCTCGGCGACATGAAGAAGCCGCCCGAGATCATGGAGAAGATCGTCGAGGGCAAGCTCGTCAAGTTCTTCGAGGAGGTCTGCCTCCTCGACCAGCCGTACATCAGCGAGGACAAGATCAAGGTCCGCGAGCTCATCGCCCAGCTCGTCGCCAAGATCGGCGAGAACATCAAGGTCGGACGGTTCGCCCGCTTCGAGATCGGACAGGAGTGACCGCCGGTCCCGGGACCGACTGAGAGGAGGGCCGCGCCCATGGCCAAGCCGGTGTACAAGAGGATCCTCCTGAAGCTCTCCGGCGAATCCCTCCTCGGCGACCAGTCCTACGGCATCGACTTCGACCGGGCCCTGGCCATCGCCCGGGACATCAAGGACGTCCGCGACCTGGGCGTCGCAGGTCGCCATCATGATCGGCGGCGGCAACATCTTCCGCGGCGTCCGGGGGACCAAGGTCGGCATCGACCAGGCCTCGGCCGACCAGATGGGCATGCTGGCCACGGTCATCAACGGCATCGCCCTCCAGGACGCCCTGGAGAAGGAGGGCGTCGACACCCGCCACATCTCGGCCATCGAGATCCGCTCCCTCGCCGAGCCGTTCATCCGGCGGCGCGCCATCCGCCACCTGGAGAAGGGCCGGGTCGTCATCTTCTCGGCCGGCATCGGCAGCCCCTTCTTCACGACCGACACGGCGGCGGCCCTGCGGGCCCTGGAGATCAACGCCGAGGTCATCCTCAAGGCGACCAAGGTCGACGGCGTCTACACGCGCCGACCCGATGATCGACCCGAAGGCCAGGAGGTTCAAGGCCATCCGCTACCTCGACGTCCTCAAGAAGGGGCTGAGGGTCATGGACGCCACGGCCATCTCCCTCTGCCGGGACAACGACCATGCCGATCGTCGTCTTCGACCTCAACGGCAAGGACAACATCCGCCGGGCCGTCTGCGGCGAGGCCGATCGGCACGAAGGTCTATTGAACGAGAGGGGAACGTCATGGTCAAAGACGTTCTGAAGGACCTCGAAAAGAAGATGAAGGCCTCGGGCGACCATTTCCGCAAGGAGCTGGGCATGCTCAGGACGGGCCGGGCCAACATCGCCATCTTCGAGGAGATCAAGGTCAGCTACTACGGCGTGCCCACGCCGGTCAACCAGGTGGCCACCCTCAAGGTCCCCGAGCCGACGCTCATCGTCGTCCAGCCCTACGACCCGGCGCTGCTCGAGGCGCTCGACAAGGCCATCCGGGGCTCGGAGTTCGGCTTCAACCCGCTCAACGACGGCAAGGTCCTCCGCGTCCCCATCCCGCCCCTCGACGAGGAGCGCCGCCGCGAGATCGCCAAGCGCATCGGCCGGATGCTCGAGGACGAGAAGACGGCCCTCCGCAACATGCGCCGCGAGACCAAGGAGTTCATCGAGGAGCTCGAGAAGGAAAAGGAGATCACCGAGGACGACAAGTTCCAGGGCCTCGAGCAGCTCCAGAAGCTCGTCGACGAGACGACGGCCAAGGTCGAGGAGCTGGCCACGGCCAAGGAAAAAGAGATCCTCGAGCGCTAGCCCCGGCACCCTCAGATCAGGCCGGACGGGCCCTGCCCCGGCGTGTCGAAAGGCAAGGCGGCGCCAAGGCCGTCCTTATCCCCCCAATCTGGAAGATTTCCGACTCTTTTAAGATCTTTCCTAAAAGCGCGGCTCCGAGCCGCTCCGCCGCGCTTTTATCGGTCGCTCCGAAGACTCCGCTCCCTGCCGGTCCCCCTCCAAACGGGGGCTTTCGGACGGCCTTGTCGCCACCTGCCGTGGCCTCGACCCGCATCGGGCCTCGGGGATGGCTTCCACTCCAGAGTGCGGCTTGCGCTAAGCCGCACATGACGTTCCAGCCATTCCCCTTCGGCCCTCACGGTGCCGGAGTCGTCCTTATCCCCCGGCCTTGGCCCCACCGCACCTGGTGACGGTCCAATACAGAACCCGTCTGGACGAAAGGGGCAGTCCCTCTGTGAATTCCCCTCTGGAGCGGGCTCGGGAAGTTCTTTAGGCGGCAGGCGCCGCGGGGGGCGCGGGCGGCGGCATCCTCTGGAACATGTTGGCCGTCGTGCCGAATTTCGTGCGGATGGCGATGCCCCAGCCGGCCATGTTGATGACGACGGCGAAGAAGAAGCCGATGACCGGCAGGAACCCGACGAGAGTCACGAGGAGTATGCCGGCGAGGACGGCGCCCATGGTCGAGAACGACTTGGAGCCGAAGGCGCGGAGGAGGCTCTCGCCCAGGAACGCGAAGACGATGATCCGGCCGAAGACCTTGATGACGAGGGCCGCCGTGACGAGGGCGAAGAGGACCGGGATGCCGATGAGGACGACGCTCAGGAGCGCGGCGAAGATGGCCAGGCCGAAGAAGGCGACGAGGGCGAGGAAGCCGACGGCGAAGGACGGCCAGAAGGACTTCCGGAGCTCGCCGCTCGCGAAGGCGATGGGCTTCGGGAAGGCGGCGGCGCCGACGACGGCCAGGACCAGCCAGCCGATGGCCAGGACGAGCTTGAGGATGAGGACGACGGGGAGGAAGGACAGGGAGAGGAAGCCCTGGGCCAGCCCCCTGCCGAAGAGTCTTTGCGCCGATCTCGGAGCCCTTGACGTAGATCGTATCGCCCTGGATCGAGCAGCCGGGCTCCTTCTCCAGGGTCCCGCCGATGGAGACGACGTCGCGCCGGACGACGGCCGTGGACTTGACGACGATCCGCGAGCCGATGCCGACGACGGAGTCGCCGACCTCGCCGCTGACCGTGATCGTGCCGCCGATGGCGACGACGCTCTGGCGGACCTTGCCGTCGATGACGGCGTTGCCGCCGATGATGAAGACGTTGTCCTGCGATTCCCCCTGGGCCACGGTGACGTCCTTCTGGATGGCCAGGCCCTGGAACGCGGCCAGCGGGACGCCGAGGCCGAAAAGGACGGCCAGGGCGAGGAGGGCGGGGGTGAAGGATGTTTTCCTCATGTTCTTCCTCCGAGGGCGACCGATTTTCCTGACGCCGAAAACGGCCAGTCCGAACACGGTCAGGCCGAAGACGAGGCCGGCGCCGGCGATCTCCGCCTTGAGGAGCGGCGGAAGGATGCCGAAGCCGTGGACGAGGGCCGGCCCGAGGTCCCCGACGAGGCCGACGAGGACGCGGAGGGCCTCGAAGCCCTTGGCGGCGAGCCGCACGACCAGGCCGAACAGCATAAGGCCCCGGCTCGCCAACCGGCGCCCAGGAAACCGGCCAGACCCGTCCCCGTGGCCAAATAGTAGCCCAGGAGCGCTCCCAGGACGGCGGCCACCCCCGCCAGTGCGGCCAGGAGGCGGCCGACGCCCCTCCGGCGCGCCCCCGGCAGCCGGGCCATGACGGCCGCGGCGAAACCGTCCGGGACTTCGACCGGGGGCAAGGTGGAGACGGCGAGGTCGAGGAGGCGGCGGTCCTCGAGCTCCAGGCGGCAAGCCGGGCAGGCGGCGAGGTGGGCCTCGAACTCGGCGCGTTCCGCGCCCTCCAGGCTCTCCCTCGAGGTAGAGGTCCATGCGGTCGGGGCGGGGGCAGCTCATCGGGGCGCCTCGAGTTCGCGGCGGAGCATTTCCTTGGCCTGGAAGACGCGGTTCTTGACCGTGCCCACGGGCAGGCGCTTGATCTCGGCGATCTCCTCGTACGAGAACTCGCTGACGTGCCTCAGGACGAAGAGCTCCCTGAAGGCCCGCGGGAGACGGCCGAGGGCTTCCTCGACCCTCGCCCGGAGTTCGGCTAGCTCGTACCCGCGGGCCACGGACGGCCCGCGGTCCTCGACCTGAAGCCCCTCCCGGTCCTCGTCGTCCGGGAAGGGCCGGTCGAGCGAGACCTCGGGCAGCTTCTTCTTCCGCCAGTGGTCGATGAGGTGGTTCGAGGCGATCTTGAACAGCCAGGTGCTGAACTTGAAGGACGGCCGGTACGTCCCGAGCGAGGCGTACGCCTTGACGAAGACGTCCTGCGCGAAGTCGAGGGCCGACTCCCGCTCCCCGGTCATCCGGCCGAGGTAATTGACCAGCGGCTGCTGGTACTTTCGGACGATCATCTCGAACGCCTTCCGGTCTCCCTCGAGGGCCCGGCGGACGAGCGCGCTGTCATCGGTCATGGGCGGCGTCCGGCCCTCGCAGGGTTATACGGCCCCGGCGCGGGAAGGTTTAGCGCTTGACCGTCCCCGTCTCATCGATGACCTCGCAACCCGCCGGGACCTTGAGCTCGAACGTCTTGGCGGGGAGCTTGACGTTCGTCCGGACGTCGGTGAAGAGGAACTCGCGCTTGCTCCCGGCCCACTCGAGGAAGATGGCCCGCCGGGGAAGCCACGTCCGGTCGTCGATCTCGAGGAGGAGGTGGGAGTAGTCCCCCTCCTCCTTCGGCGTCAGCCTGATCTGGCGGACGCGGCCCGTGTCGGTCGGGAAACGCGTGTCCTCGATGACGTAGAGGTCGCGGAAGGACTTCGAGGCGAGGAAGATGCCGACGATGTCGGAGTCGTAGGCCTCGGGCCGGACCAGGCTCCGGGTGAGCTGCCTGTCCTCGGCCAGGTAGACCTGGAGGATGCCGCCGCCATAGAGGAAGACCTTCTCCTGCGGGGAGCGGTACTGCCAGCGCATGTGGTCGGGCTTCTGGAGGAAGAGGTCGCCCCGCTCGCGGAGGGGCTTCGTGACCGACACGGAATAGTAGGATTGCTCGAACCTGGCCTGGAGCGTGCGCAGGCCCCGCAGGGCCTTTTCCAGGTTGGCCGCCGCCTCGTCCGGGGTCGCCGGGAAGGCCGCCCCGGCCAGGAGCAACGCGCCGAGGACGACGGGCCAGCCGCGTTTCATGGGGCAATTATAACACAGGCGCCGGTTTAAGGTCGGAGGGGTTCTTCCGTGTGCGTCCCCGGTTCGGTGGCACCGGGGTCCCCCTTATCCCCCGGCCCGGGAACCTGTCCCGGTTCCCCCGTCGGAAATCCCGCCGGGTCCCCCTCCACGGGGGCTTTCGGGGCGACCACGCTTTCGGATGCGGGTGGCCTCCAGGTGCTTGCACGACCGCGTAGACGTTCCGGCCATTGCTTCAGACGGCGCTGATTCTGGCCACCCGTCCGGCCCTGGACAGGTCCTGTCCCGGGCGGCGTCCTTGACTTTTGGGGGGGAATCGAGGCAAGGTAATAGCGCACGGAGGGAATCATGAAAAAAAGCCTGTTCCTGGGGATTCTTATCGTTGCCCTGGCCGTCCTCGGCTACGGGCAGACCGCCGCCGACCACATCAAGGCGGGCGACGAGGCCTACGCCCGGTTTGACGACCAGAAGGCGCTCGAACACTATCAGGAGGCGCTCAAGGTCGAGCCGCAGAACTATGAGGCCCTGTGGAAGGCTTCGCGGGCCTGCGTCGACATCGCCGACGTCATCACCGCGACCGACAAGGCCGCGACTCAGCAACAGCAGAAGCTCTACACGGACGGCACGAGCTACGCCCTGAAGGCCGTGGCGGCGAACCCCAACGATACCTGGGGCCATTTCCAGGTCGCCGCCGCCCTCGGGCAAGAAGCTCCTCATGCTCGGCCAGAAGGAGCAGGTCGACGGCTCCAAGCAGGTCAAGGCCGAGATCGACAAGGCCATCGCCCTCGACCCGACGAACGACCTGGCCTACCACGCCCTCGGACGCTGGCACCGCCGGATCGCCGAGATCGGCGGCGCCAAGAGGTTCTTCGGCAGCATCCTCTACGGCTCCATTCCCAAGGGGTCGTTCGCGGAATCGGAGCAATACCTGAAGAAGGCCGTGGAGCATGAAGCCGGACTTCGTCAACCACCGCCTGGAGCTCGGGCTGACCTACGTCTCGCTCAAGAAGTACGACCTGGCCGCCCAGGAGTTCCAGAAGGCCATCGACCTGCCCAAGACGACGTCGAAGGACGACGTCCTGAAGGACCAGGCCCGGGCCGAGCTGGCCAAGCTCAAGGGGAAGACGAAGTAGCGGCGGGTCCTATTCCGGCTCGGAGAAGACCTGGGCGGTGAAGACCTCGATTTTCGCGCCCTTTTTCCACTCGTCCGGGCCGAGTCCCGGCCTTCAGGCAGCCGTGGCGGAGGTAGGTCTCCCGGTCCCAGCCGTGCTCGACGGGGACCTGCGGCAGGAGGAGTCCCCGGTTCGGCCCCTTGGAGACGATGATCCCGTGGCGGCCGACCTCGACCTCCTTCGGGTCCTCGGACCGGCTCGGGCAAGCCCGAGGACGGAGATCTCGATCCTCAGTCCGGGCCATCTCTTCGGGCGTCAGCGGCTCGAAGCGGAAATCCTGGCTGGCGGCGGCCACGGCCATCTCGACCACGGCCTCGGCCAGCGGCTTGTAGGGCAGGGGATAGCCGATGCAGCCGCGGAGCTCGTCGCCCATCTTCAGCGTCACGAAGGCGCCCCGTTTCTCGCGGAGCTTCGGGTCGTCGGTCGTCGGCCGCAGCGTCTCGCCCGTCTTGAAATAATGGTCGAGGGCGCGGCGGGCGAGTTCGAGGAGCGACCGCTCCTCGGCCGGGGTCAGGCGTTCGCTCATGGTTTTTCCCCTTTCGGTCCGGGCGCGAGGCGGACCGGGGCGAGCGAGAAGGCCCCGTCGAACGCGACGGCGTAGGGCCTGAGGCCCGGCCCGGCCTTTGCCGGACGGACGTCGAAGAAAAGCCGGCCGTAGCAGTAGGGCGCGAGGAGCGACTTTTTGAAGGACGCGGCCGGGCGGACGGCGTAAAAGCCGACCAGCCGCCGGCCGAGCGAGCGGTCGAGCTCGTCGAGGCGGCCGGGCGCCGGCAGGGCGTCCGCCGTCCCGGCCGGGAAGAACCTCTCGACGAAGACGCGGCGGCCCCGCTTGTGTCCGAGGAGGAGGCCCCAGGCGGACGCCCGGGGGCGGAGGAGGATCAGGGCCTCGAGGTCGCGGGCCGCTTCCGGGGTGACGAAGACATCCACGCTCCGGATTATAGGGGATTCGCTTCCGATAATAAATAGGGACTGTCCCCGCAGGGGACTGTCCCTCTTTGCCCGGCGGGGGGTTCCTTGACTCTCCGCGAGCGTTCGCATTATGATGGGGCGCGGGTTCGGGAATGGCCTACGAGATCGTCGTCGTCGGAGCGCTCGGGGGAGAGATCGAAACGAACTGCTACCTCTTCTACTGCGAGGCCTCGCGCGCCTGCGCCATCATCGACCCCGGCGCCGAGCCCGGCAAGATCTTCGCCGCCGTGGCCGGCCTCGAGCTCAAACCCGCCCTCGTCCTCAACACGCACGGACATCTCGACCACATCGGCGCCAACCGCGACATGAAGGAGAAGTACGGCGTCCCGATCTACCTTCATTCCGCGGACGCGCCCATGCTCAAGGCCCCGGATTACGTCGAGATGAGCCTCCTGCTCGGGGCGCGGGACTCGCCCCCCCCGGACCGGCTCCTCGTCGACGGGGACGAGATCGCCGTCGGCGGCGAGGCGCTCCGCGTCATCCACACGCCCGGACACACGCCGGGGAGCGTCGGTTTCCTCGGGACGGGCGTCCTCTTTTCGGGCGACACCCTCTTCTGCGGCGGCGTCGGCCGGACCGACCTCGAGGGCGGCTCCTGGAAGGACCTGGACAAGTCGATCCGGGAGAGGCTCTTCGTCCTGCCGGGAGAGACGGTCGTCCTGCCCGGCCACGGCCCGTGGACGACCGTGGAGGAAGAGAAGCTCTCCAACCCGTTCTTCACATGAAGGCCCCCGCCGCCTCCGCCGAGGACGCCCTCCGCCTCTACCTCGAATACCTGGCCGTCGAGAAGGGCCTGGCCCTGAACACCATCCAGTCCTACGGCCGCGACCTCGGCCAGCTTCCTGGGCTTCCTCAAGCGGGAGAGGATCGCCTGGGCCTCGGCCCGGGAAGAGGACCTCGTCCGCTTCGTCCATGCCGAGAGCCGGGCGGGACTGTCGGCGAGGTCGATGGCCCGGCGGATCTCCGCCCTCCGCTCGTTCTTCCGGTTCCTCGTCCTGAGCGGCTTCGCCAAGAAGGACCCGGCCTCGGAGCTGACCTCGCCTTCGACGTGGCTCTCGCTGCCCAAGGTCCTGACGGTCAGGGAGGTCGAGGCCCTCCTCGGCGCGCCGGACGAGAAGACGCCGCAGGGGGTCCGCGACCGGGCCATGCTCGAGGTCCTCTACGGGTCCGGCCTGCGCGTCTCGGAGCTCGTGGGCCTCAAGCCGCCGGACCTCAACCTCGACGACGGGTTCCTCATCTGCCGGGGCAAGGGCGGCAAGGAGCGCATCGTCCCCCTGGGCCGGGCGGCCTGCGACCGCGTCGGACGCTACCTCGGCGAGGTCCGGCCCCGTTTCGAGTCCGGGCCGAGCCCGTTCCTGTTCCTGACCCGGCGCGGCCGCGGGTTCACGCGCCAGGGGTTTTGGAAAGCCCTCAAGCGCTACGCCGGGAAGGCCGGGCTCGGCGCGAAGATCAGCCCGCACATCCTCCGCCACTCCTTCGCCACCCACCTCCTCGAGCGCGGCGCCGACCTCCGCTCGGTCCAGCTCATGCTCGGCCACAGCCAGATCACGACGACGCAGATCTACACGCACGTCAGCCGCGAGCGGCTGCGCCGCGTCTACGACCAGTTCCACCCCCGTGCCTGAATCAATCGTGGCGGATGAGCGTGACGGTCCCGCTGACCTTGTGCGCGCCGGACAGCCGGACCGTCGTCCCGGAGGCCGCGGCGACCCAGCGCTCGCGCTTCCACGCCCAGGCGAACGGCTTTTCGACGGTCTTCTTGTCCAACGCGTCCGCGCCCAGGGCGATGCGGTTCGTCCCCCCGGTCACAAAATCGTCGTAGCCGCCGGCCGCGGCCCCGCCGTGCCCCCTCGAGGCGGGGAGGTCGAGGTCGACGCGGTCCGGCGAGGCGCCGACCGGGACCTTGAAGCCCTGGACGGAGACGTCGAAGATGAGCTCGCCTTCGAGCCGCAGGACGTAATGGACACGGAGCTCCGGCCGCCCCGGCGCGTCCTTCTCCGTCAGGACGACCGTCCCCTCGGGCCGGACGGCCCTTTCGCTGAGCCCCCACTCCCGCTCTTCGGTCCGGGCGTGGTAGAGGAGGACGTCCGGGCCGTCGCGCTCGAGGATGCCCGCCCAGCGGTGCTCGTAGCCCCACCCGAGTCCGAGGAGCTTTCCCGCCGGGTGACGGCGATGCGGGGATCTACTCGAAGGGCCGCTTCGCCCCGCGGTCCTCGCCGGAGCCGCTCGAGCTCCAGGGTCTCTCCCGGATCCTCCTCGAGAGCCGGGACGCGTCGTTGCTCGAAGAGGTATGGGCGGGATGGCACAGCATCGGCCGGGCCATCCGGCCCGATTTCGTCCGGTACGTCGAGCTCGCCAATCGCGGCGCCACCGAGCTCGGGTTCGCGGACACGGGAGCGATGTGGCGTTCCAAGTACGACATGGACCCGGTCGCGTTCGCCCAGGAGGTCGACCGACTGTGGTCGGAGGTCGAGCCGCTCTACCGGTCTCTGCACGCCTACGTCCGACGCCGGCTGCTCGAGCATTATGGTGGGGACCGGGTCCCGACGCAGGGCCCGATCCCGGCGCACCTGCTCGGGAACATGTGGGCGCAGTCGTGGGAGGGGACGCTCCCGCTCCTCGTTCCGCCGTCGACCCCGACAGGGATGGACCTCACGGCGCTCCTCGCCCAGCGGGGTCTCTCCCCGACCGACATGGTGCGGACGGCGGAGCGGTTCTTCACCTCCCTCGGGTTCGACCCCCTCCGGCCACCTTCTGGGAGCGCTCGATGCTCATCCGACCGCGCGACCGCGG